>JBKBLR010000033.1:0-31213 GCA_046296195.1 Parvularculaceae bacterium
GCGGGGCTCACCCGCGGGCGCGCGGTGGCCGGGCTCCTCGGTGAGGCGAGGGTTTCTGAAGCGATCGCCCGCGCCGCCGCGGCCCTTGAAGCGCGAGGCGCCGGCGGCTTTTCGGACCTCATACGCCTCCTCGAGGAGGCGCTCGTTGACACTCCGCCGCTTCTCGCGCGCGACGGCGGGTTCATCGCAAAAGGCTTCGATGCGGGCCTCGACGCCGCCGTCGCGCTCAGGGATGAATCGCGCCGCGTGATCGCCGGGCTCGAAGCCGGCTATCGCGAGGAGACGGGCGTCCGCACGCTGCGCATCAAGCACAACAACATCCTCGGCTATTTCATCGAAACGCCGCCGTCGGCGGGCGATGCGCTGCTGGGCCCGGCGATGAAGGCCCGGTTCATTCACCGCCAGACGATCGCCAGCGCCGTGCGTTTTACAACGGCGGAGCTTGCCGATCTCGACAGCCGGATTGCGCGGGCGCGCGACGAGGCCCTGGCGCGCGAGCTTGAGATTTTCCAGCGCCTCGCCCGCGCCGTGCTCGAGCGGCGCGCCGACATCGCCGCCGCGGCGGCGGCGCTCGCCGAAATCGACGTGGCGCTGTCTTTCGCAACGCTTGCCGCGGAAGAGGACTATGTCCGTCCCGTTGTCGATGACACGCTCGCCTTCGCGGTGACGGGCGGGCGCCACCCGGTCGTCGACGCCGGGCTCCGGCGGCGCGGCGCGGCGCGATTCATCGCCAATGACTGCGCGCTCGCCGAGAACGGCGAGCCGAGGCTATGGCTGGTCACCGGTCCCAATATGGCCGGGAAGTCGACCTTCCTGCGCCAGAACGCCCTCATCGCGATTCTTGCCCAGGCCGGCGGCTATGTGCCGGCGGCGAGCGCCCATATCGGCGTCGCCGACCGCGTCTTCAGCCGTGTCGGGGCGGCCGATGACATCGCCCGCGGACGCTCGACCTTCATGGTCGAGATGGTCGAGACGGCGGCGATCCTCAATCAGGCGGGCGCGCGCTCGATCGTCGTGCTGGACGAGATCGGGCGCGGCACCTCGACCTTCGACGGTCTCTCGATCGCCTGGGCGGCAGTCGAGCATCTCCATGACCGCTCGCGCTGCCGCGGGCTGTTCGCCACCCACTATCACGAACTGACGGCGCTCGCTGCACGCCTGCCGCGCCTCATGAACGTGTCGATGCGCGTCAAGGAATACAGAGGCGACGTCGTCTTCCTGCACGAGGTGCAGGCGGGGCCGGCCGATCGCTCCTATGGCGTCGCAGTGGCGCGGCTCGCCGGTCTGCCGCCGACGGTCATCGCCCGCGCAAACGAGATCCTGAGGCTCCTCGAAAGGGACTCTCGCCGCAGCGTCACGGTCGAAGACCTGCCGCTGTTTTCAGCGCCGGCGCCGGCGCTCAATCGGTCCGATGCGCTGCGTGAGCGCCTGGCCGCGATCGATCCTGACCGGATGACGCCGAAAGAAGCTCTGGAACTGCTCTATCAATTGAAAGCACTCGCTGAACCTGATTGAGTGCGCGCGCCGTGCGGACCCGCGACGGCCGATGAGTTGCAGGACGAGGGGAGGCGTCGCGTGAGCGAGGCCGGCGGCATTCTGAAATCGGGCGAAATGGCGGCGCGCCTCGCCGACGCCCTCGACCGCGAGCGCTCCGGCCAGTCCTTCGGCGCCGCCGGCGCCGTGCTCAGGAAATCCTGGGCCGAGGCGAGAAAGGCGGCGCTATCCCAGTTCGCCCGCGGCGACGTCATCGTCGCACGGCTGGCGGCGGTGATGGACGAGGCCGTCGCCGCGCTCGCCGCCCCGGCGCTTGCGCAGGTCCCGTCCAAGCACAAGGTCGCGGTCGTCGCGACGGGCGGCTATGGCCGCGCCCAGCTCGCGCCGCTGTCGGACGTCGATCTCCTCATTCTCCATTCCGGCCTGCCGGAGGAGGCATTGAAGGCGTTCGTCCACGCGCTTCTCTATCCGCTCTGGGACGCCGGCCTCGTCGTCGGCCAGGCGACGCATACGCCGGCGAGCGCGGTCAAGTTCGCCGAACAAGACATGACGGCGATGACGGCCTTCCTCGACGCGCGGCTCGTCGCCGGCGACGCCAGGCTGTTCAAGGATTTCCAGTCGCGCTTCGACATGCTGCGCTGGACGACGAAATCGAAATTCGTGAAGGCCAAGCGCGCCGAGCTCGAAGCGCGCCACGATCGCTCGGCGCAGTCGCGCTACCTCGCCGAGCCCGACCTCAAGGAAGGTAAGGGCGGCCTGCGTGACATCCATGCGATCGGCTGGCTGCACCGGGCGCTCTATGGCAAGCCGCTTGCCGAAGCGGGCAAGCGCGGCGGCGTCTTCCGCCCTGAGGACATCGACTCGCTCCTGCGCGCCGAACGCTTCCTGCTGTCGCTGCGCGCCCATCTTCACGACCTGCGCGGGCGGGCCGACGAGCGATTGACCTTCGACATCCAGCCCGCGCTCGCCGAGCGGCTCGGCTACGCCGCGCGCGCCGACATGACGGCCGCCGAGCGGATGATGAAGCACTATTTCGTGACGGCGGTCGAGATCGGGCGCCTCACCCGAATTTTCTGGGCGCGCGTCGAAGAGGAGAACGCAAAGCTCCTCGACCGCGCGCCGCAGGCCCTGCCGAAGGCGCTCGGCGCAGACGAGGCGGGCGGGGAAGTCAATCTGCGCTTGCGCACGGGGCGTCTCGATTTTGCGAGCGCCTCGGCGGCGGCGCGCAATCCGCTCGATCTCTTTCGCTATTTCAGGGCGTTTGCAAAGCGCCCGGACATCGACTTCCACCCCGAAGCGCTGGCGCTCGTGTCTCGGTCGGCGGCGAAGGTCACGAATGACGTTCGTCGCGATCCGGCCGTCGCCAGAATCTTCCTCGCCTCGATCGTCGGCGCGAAGGATCCGGTGAAGCTTCTGCGCGTGATGTCGGAAACCGGCCTCCTCGGCCGCTATCTTCCCTCTTTCGGGCGGATCACCGGCCGTATCCAGTATGGCCTTTACCGGCGCTTCTCGCTCGATGAACATATCTTCCAGTCGATCGGCTATCTGACGTGCATCGCGAAGGGCGAGCTCGCGGACACGCATCCGATCGCGACGCAGATCCTTGATCGGGCTCCCACGCTCGACCCGTTCTACATCGCGGTGCTGTTGCATGAGGCCGGCTGGTCGCTGAAGGAGCGCACGACGGACGGCGCCGAGGCGCTCGTGGCGCGCGTCGCACGCCGTCTCGGCGCGAGCGAGGCCGATGTCGCGGCGATCGCCTGGTGCGCGGCGCGCCCGCTCTTCATGGTCGGGATCGCCGAGCGCCGCAATCTGTCCGAGGCCCGGGCGATTTCAAGCTTCGCGGCGGAAGTCGGGTCTGCGGCCCGTCTCAATCTCCTCCTGGTGCTGACGATCTGTCACCTGCGGGCGGTTAGCGAGAGCGCCTGGGATGAATGGACCCGGCGCCAGATCACGGCGCTTTATCAGGGCGCGACGGCCTGGCTCGCGGGCGGCGACGAAGGGCTTGCGGCCTCCATGGCGGCCCTCGCCGCCGCGAACCGCCGAGAGGCGGAAGCGGCGCTCGCCGAATGGCCGAAGGATGAGCGCCAGGCATTTCTCGCGCGCCTCTCCGACCAATCGCTGGCGATGATCGAGCCGCATGTTTTCGCGCGCGCGGCCGAGCTCGTCCGCAGCGCCGACCGCACCGGCGTCGCGGCGTCGATCCGCGATGGCGCCGTCGAGGCGATCGTCTACGCCAAGGACCGCGCCGGCCTCCTCGCCGATCTGGCTGGCGCCATCGCGGCTGCAGGCGGCAATGTTCGTAACGTGCATGCGATCACGCTCGACGACGGGCGCATCATCGACGTCTTCACGATTCTGCCGCCGGAAGGGGCCGCGCCGGAGGCGACGGCCGATTTCGTGCGCGCCCTTCATTCGGGGCTTCTCGGCGCGGCGCGCGCGCGGCCGGCCGCGGCGCCGTCGCTGGCGCGCCGGATCGGCGACCGCCGCGCGATCTTCGCCGTCCCCGCCGAGGTGCGCCTTGACAGCCAGGCCTCGCAGGAGGCGCTTGTCGTCGAGGCCGAGGGGCGCGACCGCCCCGGCCTTCTCTACAGCCTCGCCGCGGCGATCGCCGAGCTCGGGCTGACGATCCGCTCCGCTCATGTCGCGACTTACGGTGAGCGCGCCGTCGACGCCTTCTACCTGCAGGACGAGAAGGGACGAAAAATCGATGACATGCGCGTGCACCTTGCGATCCGCAAGAAGCTCCTCGCGGTTCTGGCCGAGTCCCAGGCGCCGAGGGTGAAAACCGCCGTTTAACCGCGGCGCGAACGCTGGTAACGCCCCGGCCTGTTAATCTCAGGGTCATCAAATCGGCGGAGTGTCCGCCGACCCCGGCGGGCGTAATGAGCGGCAATCTTTTCAAATCCCTGGCGACCGTCTCGGGGCTGACGCTTCTCAGCCGCGTGATGGGGTTTGCGCGCCAGGTGCTGGTCGCCGGCGTCATCGGCGCCGGCGGCAATCCGGTCGCTGACGCGTTCTGGGCGGCGTTCCGCCTGCCGAACATGTTCCGCCGCCTGTTCGCGGAGGGCGCCTTCCAGGCGGCGTTCGTGCCGCTTTTTTCAGGAAAGCTCGTCGGCGAAGACAAGGCGGCGGCGAAGCAGTTCGCGGAAGAGGTGATGGCCTTCCTCCTCTTCGTGCTCCTCGCGCTGACGGTCATCGTCGAGATCTTCGCCCCGGCGGCGGTCTATGTGATTGCATCGGGCTTTGCGAAAGACGCAGAGAAGTTCGAGCTGACGACGCTCTACCTGCGCATCATGTTCCCCTATCTCGCCTGCATGTCGCTTGTCGGCCTGTTGTCGGGCGTCCTCAATTCGCTCGACAAATTCATGGCCTACGCCGGCGCGCCGCTCATCCTCAATTTCTGCCAGATCGCCGCGATCCTGCTCACGGCGGACGGAACGCTCGAAGTCTCGGGCGCGGCGCTCGCCTGGGGCACGGCGATCAGCGGCTTTCTTCAACTCGTGCTTCTCGTCTGGGGCGCGCGCCGGCAAGGCTATCTTTTGAAACTGCGCGTGCCGCGGCTGACGCCGGGCGTGAAACGCCTCATCGCGCTCGGCGGTCCGGGATTTCTCTCCGCCGGCGCGACGCAGATCAACATCATCGTCGGCACCAATATCGCTTCGCAGCAGCCGGGCGCCGTTTCCTGGCTGATGAACGCCGATCAGCTCTACCAGCTTCCGCTCGCCGTCATCGGCACGGCGCTCGGCGTCGTCCTGCTGCCGATGTTGTCACGACGCGTGAAGGAAGGCGACGAAGCCGGCGCCATGCATGCGATCAACCGCTCGATCGAGCTCTCCTCGGCGCTCGTCCTGCCGGCGGCGGCGGCGTTCGCGGTGATGTCGGGCCCGCTCATCGACGCGCTCTTCCGCGGCTTTGCGACCGATGCGCTGTCGGTTTTCGGCGGCCGCGCGTCGGCGTTCACCGGGGACGACGTCAAATGGACGGCGTGGGCGCTCGCGATCTATGGCTGGGGATTGCCGGCTTTCGTCTGGCAACGGATCTTCGCGCCCGCCTTCTTCGCGCGCGAGGACACCCGCGCGCCGATGAATTATGCGCTCGTCTCGATCGTCGTGAACATCGTGCTCGCGCTCGCGCTTTTCCCCGTCTTCGGTTTTCTCGCGGTCGCCTTCGCGACCGTGTTCGCCGCGTGGCTGCAGGTTTTCCAGCTCGCCTTCAGCCTCTGGCGGCGCGGTCAGTTCAAGCCCGATGCGCGGCTCAAGGAACGCTTCCCGCGCATCGTGCTAGCGACGCTCGCGCTCGCCGGCGCCGTCGTCCTTGCGCTTCATTACAAGTCTCTTCTCGCAGAGCTCCTGTTCGGGCGGGAATGGATCGTCGTCTTCCTCATCGCCGGGCTCGGCGTGATCCTTTATGGCGCGGTTCTCCTCGGCCTTGGCGGGGTCAAAGCCAGCGATTACAAGGCCTACGCGCGCAATCGCGAGCGTTTCTGAGGATTGGGGCATGACCGGCTACAAAGGGCCCAAACGGGTGTTCTCGGGCATACAGCCTTCGGGCGGCATGCATCTTGGCAATTATCTCGGGGCGATCCGGAAATTCGTCGACCTCCAGGGCTCGCATGACTGCATCTATTGCGTCGTCGATCTCCACGCGATCACCGTCTGGCAGGACCCGAAAAAGCTCCGGGCGCAGACCTTTCACATCGCCGCCTCGATGCTGGCGGCCGGGGTCGACCCCAAACGCGCGATCGTCTTCAACCAGTCGGCTGTCCCCCAGCACGCCGAGCTCGCCTGGATCTTCAATTGCGTCGCGCGTCTCGGCTGGCTCGACCGCATGACGCAGTTCAAGGACAAGGCCGGCAAGGACAAGGAACGCGCCTCGATCGGCCTTTACACCTATCCCGTGCTGCAGGCCGCCGACATTCTCGTCTACAAGGCGACGCATGTGCCGGTCGGCGAAGATCAGAAACAGCATCTCGAGCTGTCACGCGACATCGCGGCGAAATTCAATCGCGAGTTCGAAGCGGGCGATTTCTTTCCGCTGCCCGAGCCGCTGATAAAAGGGCCCGGGGCGCGCATCATGTCCTTGCGCGACGGCGCGGCGAAAATGTCGAAGTCCGATCCTTCCGAGCAGGCGACGATCTATCTCTCCGACGACGCCGATGCGATCGCGAAGAAGATCAAGCGCGCCAAGACGGACGCCGAGCCGCTGCCGTCCTCGCCCGAGGGACTTGAGGGACGCCCCGAAGCCGCCAATCTCGTCGGCATTTATGGCGCGCTCTCAGGCAAGAGCGACGCCGAGGTGCTCGCCGAGTTCGCCGGCCAGGGGTTCGGCCTCTTCAAGCCGGCGCTCGCCGATCTTGTCGCCGCCAAGATCGTTCCCATCGGGGCCGAGCTCCGGCGGCTCGAGGCCGATCCCGCCTATCTCTCTGGCGTTCTCGCCGATGGCGCGGAGCGCGCCCGGGCGATCGCCGGCAGGACGATCGCCGAAGTCAAGGACATCGTCGGCTTTGCGGGCTGACTGCATTTCGCCGCACGCCGGCCGCGCCTTGCCGCAGGCGGGCGTCTGGCGGCAGGCGCGGCCCTTTATAAACTTCAGGCGGCGATTAGGGTACCTGTCATGAGAAGCCACCTGACTGCGTTCGGCCTCGGGGCCGGCCTCGTGCTGCTTGTCGGCGGCGTGCTCGCCATCCTCGGGCCGCGATTCATCGAGATCGACGGCGACAAGGGCGGCGCCAGCGTCGTCAATTTCGACGACGGCGACAGCGGCTCCTTCCAGCTCAAGGACGGCAGGCTGGCGGTCGCCGCCAGATGGAAGGGCGACTTCGCCTTCGCCGGCGACGGGCGGTCGTTGACCGACCTCGCGCGCTCGCTCGAGGTCGAGGTGAAAGAGGGCGAGAGCGTCCGCAAGGCGATCTTCGAGTTCAGGGACGGCAAGATCGTTGTTACGGCGTTGCTTGACGAGAAGCCGCTCGACGGCGCCGACGCCGATGCGGAGGCCGCCGCGCTCCTTCAGACTTTCGCCCGCACCTCCGGCGTCAACGCCGAGCAGCGTCTCAAGGCGATCATCGCGAGCGGCGGCAAGGCGGCGGCGCTCGACGAGATCGGCGCGCTTTCGGGCGGCCATGCGGCGGGCGCCTATATCGGCGCGCTCGCCAGGCTCGCGACGCTGAATGACGACGATATCGTCCGCCTTGCCGGCCTCATCGGCGCCTTCAAGAGCGATTACGCCAAGCGCCAGTCGCTCGTGTCCCTGCTCGAAAACCAGAAACCCTCCGAAACGGGACTGAAGGCGCTGATCGCTGCGGCGGCTTCGATCAAAAGTGATCACGAAGTGCGCCTGATCGTCGAGGCGCTCGCCGATTGGGAAATGTCGCCGGAGAACGCCGCCGCGGCGACGGCGCTGCTGTCGGCGATCGAGAGCGATCATGAAATCCGGCTCGCGGCGGAAGCGCTTCTGGCGAGCGACGCGGTTCGCAATCCCGAAGCGGCCACGGTGATCGCTGCAGCCCTCGGCGCCGTCAAGAGCGATTACGAGCTGCGCCTTGTCATTGAAGCGGCGGCGAAGCGGGTCGGCGACGCCGAAGTCGCCGCCGCCGTGATCAAGGGCGCTGAAGCGATCAAAAGCGCGCATGAGCTTCGGCTCGCCATAGACACGATCGCCGGAAATCTCGACGAGGCCTCGCCGTCATGGTCCGCGCTCATCGCGCTCGCCAAGGGCGTCGAGAGCGATCACGAACGCCGGCTTGCGGTTGAAGCGCTCGCGGGCAAGGCGCCGAAGAGCGCGGACGTGCGGGCCGCGCTCGCCGACCTCGCCGCCTCGATCGCCTCGGATCACGACCGCCGGCTCGCGCAGGATGCGATCAAGTAGCAGCCTCCGCGCCGCTGCGCAGGATCCGGCGCCGGCCTCACGCGCGTATTCCATCGCTGCATTAAAGGCTCTCAATGCACCCCGGCCCGCCAGCCGTCCGCTTTTTCGCATGGATCGCCCTGATCTGCGGCAGTCTTGTCGCCGCGGGTTTTTTGCCGAGTTTTTATGAGCGCGACGCGACCCTGCCGCCGCTCTCGAGCCTTCTGATCGCTCACGGCCTCATCCTCACGCTCTGGTTCGCGCTCTTCGGCATCCAGCCTTTCCTGATCCTCGGCGGTTGGGTGGGCGCTCACCGGGCGATGGGCGCGGCCGGCCTCGTTCTCGCGGTCGCCGTCGCCGCGAGCGGCCTTGCGGCAGGGGCTGACGCGATGGCGCGCGGCGTCGGCGTCGCGGGGCGGTCGCCGGAAACGTTCTTCTATTTTTCTGTCGCCGACGCCATTCTCTTCGCGTCGCTGGTCGCCGCAGCGCTTCGGGCGCGCCGAATCCCCGACGCGCACAAGCGCTTCATGACCGTGGCCTCGGTCAGCATTCTCTTTCCTGCGCTCGGACGGCTGATGACGCATTCAGGGTTCGACGGCGTCTTCGCCGTCATTCCCTATGCGGCGTTGCTTGCCGCGATCGCCGGATTTGACCTCGTCGTCCTTCGACGGCTGCACCCGGCGACGCTCATCGGGGCCGGAGCAGCCCTCGCCAAGGTCGCAAGCTACCTGCCCTTTGGCGCAAGCGCCCCCTGGCATGCCGCGGTGAGGGCGTTAGGGCTCGCTGTCGGCGCGTGATCCGTCAGCCATGGGCGCCGGATCAGAAAAGCCGGCGCTCAGAGCGAGGCGAGCTGCGATTCGCTGACGACGCGCTCGAACGGCTCCTGATCATTCTTGATCCGGTATTGCAGCTTGCCCCCGGCGGCGGGCGGCAGCGCCGCCGTCACCCGATAGGCGACGCCGTGCTTGAACCACATGCCGGAGGTCGAGACGACCTTCACCGAATCGCCGATGGCGAAGCGGTGGCGTTCAACGGGCTCCGGCGGACGCACGCGGATCGGATCAATCCGCGGGCCGGCGAATTTCGCCGGCGCGGCCTTGTTGTGCCGTGCGGCGGCGGCGGCGATGAGCGCGCGGCGTTTGTCGGCGTCGAAGGCGGCGCCCTTGGCCTGGCTTGCGGCCTTGAGGCCGGCGATCTTCTTCACCTCAACCGCCTTGACGGCGAGGGGGGCCGCTTTTGCGGCCGGGGCCTTCGCAGCCGCCGGTTTCGGCGGCTGCGGCGCGGCGGCGGGCTTGGCGGCGGCGCGATCGACGGGCTTTGCCGCAGCGGATTTCACCAGCGCGGGCTCGGCCGACGGTCTGGCTGCCGCCTTTCTGACAGCGGCGGTTTTCGACGCAGCCTTGCCGACCAGCTTGCTGACGGCGGCGAGTTTCGGGGCGGCCTTGGCGGCGATGCGCTTGCCGGCGACCGGCTTCGCCGGAGCGCCCTTCGCGGCGGAATTCTTGGCGCCGGCGTTAGCCGCCGATGCCTTCGCCTTCGGCGCGGAAGTTTTGGCCGCCGGTTTCGCCGGGGCGATCTTGCTCTTGGCGGCCGGCTTTTTTGCCGCCGCAATCTTGGTAGCCATCAAAATCTCCTTCGCGGTCCCGCGAGGGGTGTCACAGCCGTCACCGGCTCGGCATGGTTAATGCCCGGTTATCGACGCCACTATACAGCGGAGGCGCGCTTGGCCCAAAGTCTTCCGCAACTGCTCTGCAACATGGCCCACCGGCGCTGAAAAAGCAAGGGCGCGACCGCCGTAGGTAATCAAAACCCTTTGATTTTCCATCATTTAGGCTCGTAATGTCGAAGATATTTGACATTGGACGGAGCAGCGCCTAATGTAAAAGTTGTTGGACATTTCGGGAGGGACGTATGGGGTCAATCACACGCACCGAGTGGGAAGTCTGGGGCTCGCACATCCTGCTGGCCGCCGTCTATTGGTGATTCCAGATGCGCATGCTCGACGGCTTCACCATCGTCGACCAGTCCGCGGGAAAACTCCTTGGCGTCTTCTTCGTCGTTATCGCGGCAACAACTGTCGCGGAAATTCTGATCTCGGTTGTCGGGCCAGCCGGGCGCAAGGTCGCCAAGGACGAGCGCGATCACGCGATCGAGGCGCGCGCGAGCCAGAACGAACGCCTGTTCCTCATCGTGGCCATGTATGTGCTCATCTGGCAGGCGCTCTGGGAAGGCGCCATCGTCGGCCATATGTTCCCGAAGATCGACCTGACGCGCCTGCCGGTCCTCTTTTTCTGGCTGCTCACGATCCTGTTCGCCGGCGAGATAATCAAACGGATCTCGACGATCTGGCTTTACCGAACCCAGAGCGTCGCCGGCTAGGGCGCCGTGTAAACGAGTGGAACCCGGTTTTTGCAAAATCAGCGCAGCGCCATCGGCCGGAGATTGCAGGCGGCGCGCCGTAATCGACTGATACGTGCTTTCAGTGATGGAAACCGGTCACTGAAAGGCGTCCTCGCTTCGCTGCGGGCGCGCGGTCGCGCTTGCCAGGTTGCGAGGAGTCAAGATCATTGCAACTTGGTATGAGCGTTTAGGTGGGCGCGGGCAAGGGCAGGGTTGTCAATGCGATCCGCGCGCTCAGGACAGCGCGCGGCCTGACGCAGGCCGAGCTCGCCGACGCCGCCGGCGCGACGCGCCAGACCATCATCGCCGTCGAGGCGGGGAAATATTCGCCCTCGCTCGAGCTCGCCTTCCGCATCGCGCGTGTGCTCGATGCGCCCTTCGAGACGGTTTTCAACTATGTCGCTGATTAGAGCGGCGTGCGCAAAAGCGCACGCGGTTTTGCGCAAAAAACGCCGCGACAATCAAAAACTTGATCGAGCGCCCTGATTCCGGATCAAGGCGCGACGATCTCGCCGAACAGCGGCTCATATTTCGCAACGACGGCGCCGAGATTGATTTCGTTCAAGAATGTCGAATAGGCGAGATAGGAGAGAAGATAGCGCAGATCCGTCGCCCAGGGCGGCATGAAGCGCGGCGCATGGATGAGGCCTTCCTCGTGGAGGACCTTCATCGCCGCGAGATCGGCGAGATCGATTTTTCCGACGAAGAGCAGGCGGATATAGGCCGCATCGCCGGTCTTCACCGCCGCGCGCAGAAAATTGTGCACTTCAAGAAGGCCGCCGAGATAAATGGAATCCTTGGTGAATGGCGCGCCGCCCGACATGACGCCGCCGCGAAAGACGCGCCGCGCGTTCTCGAACGCCTCGAAGGGCGGATCTTCGGGCCCGCGCTCGCGGAAGAAGCGGTAGACCTCGATGAAATCGGCGCCGCGCTCGGCCATGTCGATGGCGATGACGCGGTCGGCGAGGCGCCGGAACCGCCGCGGATCGAGCGCGCCCGAAATGAATTCGGCGAAGACGGCGAGCCCTTCCTGCGTCCTGGCGTTGCCAGGATGGCTCTCCGCGAGCAGCGGGAAATTCGCCTGCGCCTGACCGTTCTTTCCCGTCGCGATATGGACGAAGGCTTCGTGCTGCAGCAGCTGCGCGACGTCGAGATCGGAGAACATCGCGTCTTCGCGCAGCTTGATATAGTCGCGCCCCGCCGCCGCCTTGCCGGAAACATTGCGCGTCACCTCGACGCGCGGGGGCTCGGCGCCGAAATGCTGCGGCAGCGCCGCGTCGAGGCGGCGCTTGATCGCGTGCGCGTCCAGCACTTCCGGCGGCTCGAGCCGCATGCCGCCTTCAAGCTCGGCGAGCAGCGCGTCGAGACGCAAAGCGAGGTCGAGCGCCGAGCGCTTGCCGTCGGCGATCGGCGAGCCCGGGGCGCCATAAAGCGCGACCGAATGGCGATGGAAGTCTCGCGTGCCGACGGCGGACAGCAGCGCGGCGGTCGTTTCGGTGGTGTCTGCAAATCGCGACAACCAGTCATGGACGGGGCTCGATCCCGCGATGAGCGCGCGCGCCGCCGCGATCCGTTCGCGCGACGCGGCGGGGTCGACATTGGGGTAGGACGGCGCCGGCAGTCGCACCGCGCCCGCTTTCAGGAAGGCGTCGCCGACCGACCGGTCCCAGCTGAGGGTGCGCAGGACCGGCAGGCGTTCCTCCGCCTCGAGGAGGAGCGCCGCCGCCTTTTTGAGCCTGGTCAGTTCCGCCGCCGAAAACGCCGCCATGCCGCCTGAAAGTATTTGCTTCGGACCGGTGAACCCGAACGCCCTTTCCAGCGACCTTATCATTGAAGGCGTAAAGATTGGGATCCGCGGACGCGCTGCGGACCCACGCCCCGACGGAGGCGTCGATGAGGAGATTTCTGCTCGCTTTTGGCTTTCTGTCGGTCGCCGGCAGCCTGATCGACGCGGCGATCACGCTCCTCCTCGTCGGCTTCATCGCGGTCGGCGCCTCGCCCGCCGATCTGTCGGTCGATGACCATGTGAAGGAGCATCTTCCCTTTCTTTACTGGGCCCGCGATGTCGCCGAGGCGGTTTTTGCCGACCCGTTCGTCCTCTGGCTCTTCGCCCTGCCGGCGCTCCTCTTCTTTCCGGCGCGCCTCCTGGTCAGCGCCATCCTCGGCGGCTGGGCGCTGAAGGCGGCGCGCCGTATGAGCTCTGGCGTGCCGGCGTGAGGGCCGAATGCGCGGCGAGGATCGCCTCATCGATGACTATCTCGCGGCGGCGGCGCGCGCGGGCGACCGAACGGCGTTCAACGCGCTGGCGCAGCGATGGCAAGCGCGGATCGTCCGTCATGCCTGGCGCCTCACCGGCGATGCCGAAGCCGCGCGTGACATCGCGCAGGACGCCTGGGGCGCGATCACGCGCGGCCTCGCCCGGCTCGACGACACCACTGCGTTTCCGGCTTTCGCCTTCCGCATCGTCACACGCCGGGCGGCGGACCACATTCGCACCCGCCGCCGCCAGCGCGCGCTTGATGCGGCGCTCGTGGCCGAGCCGACCGAGGTCGCTGAATTGAGCGACGCGGCGGCGTCGGCGGGCGCGTTGCAGAAGGCGATGGCGGCCTTGCCGCCCGACCAGCGCGCGGCGATCGCGCTTTTCTATCTCGAGGATCTGAGCGTTGCGGAAATCGCCGCGGCGCTTTGCATCCCGGCGGGCACGGTGAAGACGCGGCTGATGGCCGCCCGCGACAAACTGAAAGCCGCATTTGGCGTTGAGAAGGAGACAGTCGATGAGCAAGCTTGACCAGATGATCGAAGACGCACTCGGCGCCGAGGATCGCGCGCTCTTCGCCCGCTTTGGCGATCAGGGCCTCGTCGGCGAAATCGGCGGCCTCTTTTCCGGAAAGACAGGATGGTGGGTCGTGCTGACGAGCCTCGTCCAGATCGCGCTTTTTGCCGGCGCGCTCTACGCGGCCATGCAGTTCCTGACGCTTGACGACCCGGTGCTCGTCATCCGCTGGGGAATCGCGGCCGCCGTCTGGTTCATGGCGATGAGCGTCATCAAACTCATGCACTGGCAGCAGATGCAAGCGAACCGCGTCATCCGCGAGGTGAAGCGCCTGCAGCTTCAACTCGCGCGCGGTCAATCATCGGTCTGACCCCGCTCCATCCGCGCGAGATCGGGCGCCAGCCATCCCCGCCGCGCCTCCACCGAGAACAAGCGCTCGCGCGAGTAGTGGCGCAGCGGAAAATCGGGCGCGGCGAGGGGCGAGGCGAGCAGCCGCGTCGCCCGCAAGCCGAGACCCTCGCCCGAAAAAGGCTCGAGAAATTCGTCGATGGCGCGCAGGAAGAAGAGCGTGATCGTGTGATGATAGCCTTGGGTGTCGTCATTCACGCCGCCGACGCTTTCATTGTAGGCGCGGATGAGGCGAGGTGCGGCGGCATCCGCCCCGGTGAGCCCTTCTCGGTCGAGAAGGGCGGTCGCAAAAACGAGATGGGCGGGATGCGTCCATTCGGGTTTCGGCAGCGTTCGGGCTCGAACGCCGTCGAAGATGTGTGCGACCATGGCGTCTGTGACGCGGTCGCCGGCGCGGATGGGAGTCATGATGGTCTCTGATAATGGAGCGACAAAAAGTGATGAAGTCGCCGCTTTTGCCGGGGCGCGGTCAGGATTGCCGACGCTGTCGCTCAAGCAACATCATCGCGTCGTTCTCGGCTAGAATGTCGCTGAAAACAAGGGCCGGTCGGGGCCGACGCCAGCGCGCTTCATGCCCTCGGAGTTCCAGGCGAAAGCGATTTCACCCTCGCGGCTCACCGCGATGACGCCGCCATGCCCGCCCTGCCGCGCAACGTCCTTGATGAGCCCCTGCGCGGCATGTTGCAGGTCCGCGCCCTGATAGCGCACGCGGCTGGCGACATCCTGCGCCCCGCCGGCGAGAATGAAATATTCGCCGAGGCCGGTGCAGGAAGCGCCGACATATTCATCGGCCCAGGTTCCAGAGCCGATCAGCGGCGTGTCGCCGACGCGGCCCTCGACCTTGCCGAAGACGCCGCCTGTCGAGGTCGCCGCGGCGATGCGCCCGAAGAGGTCGAGCGCGACGGCGCCGACGGTGCCGTGGCTGAGTTCGTTCTCACGCATCTCCTCCGCGCTGACGCCGACTGGCGTGATGTAATAGCTCGCAGGATCGGGAATGAACTCCATGTTCCGGGCGCGGCAGAAATTCTCCGCCCCGCGTCCGGCGATGAGGACATGCGGCGTCGTCTCCATGACGGCGCGCGCGGCGCGGATAGGGCTCTTGAGATTGGGAACCGCGGCGACGGCGCCGGCGCGGCGGCGTTCCGGCGCGTCGTCGCCCGGAAGGCCGCCCTCCATGATCGAGGCGTCGAGCTCGACATAGCCCGCCTTGTTCGGCGCCGAACCGCGTCCGGCGACATAAAGGCCCGAGGCCTCCATCTCCGCCACGAGCTCTTCGACGACGTCGAGACCCGTCCGGCCCGCCTTCAGCATCGCCTCGCCGCGCGCGCACAGCATCGCAAGATGGCTTTCGGCCTTCGAATAGTCGCGGCCCTTCTTCGCGCCGGCCCCGCCGTGGAGCGCCAGCGCGATTTTGCCCGGTTTTGTCATCGCGAAGAATTCCTCCAAGGCCTCGGGTCATTAAACGCATCCCCGAGCGTAGCCAATCGCGGCCGGGCCCGATATGGAACGCGGCCGCAGCAATTCTTCGGGAGGCCGGGGCCCCATGACCTTTCTTGCGCTCGTCCGACACGGCCAGAGCGAGTGGAACCTTCAGAACCGCTTCACCGGTTGGGTCGATGTCGACCTGACCGAACAGGGAAGGCAGGAGGCCGCGCAGTCAGGAAGGCTCCTCAAGGCGACCGGCATTCCCTTCACGGGCGCCTATGCCTCGGTGCAGAAGCGCGCGATCCGCACGCTGCACATCGCGCTCGATGAAATGGACCAGCTGTGGCTTCCCGTGACGAAGGACTGGCGCCTCAACGAGCGCCATTATGGCGGGCTCACCGGCCTCGACAAGAAAGAGACAGCCGACCGGCACGGGCCCGAGCAGGTGAAGATCTGGCGGCGGAGCTTTGACGTTCCGCCGCCGCCGATCGACCCGTCGAGCCCTTATGATCCGGCGCGCGATCCGCGTTACGCCCAGCTCGGCGACAAGATTCCAAAAACGGAATCGCTGAAGACGACGCTCGAGCGCGTCGCGCCGCTCTTTGATGAGGAAATCGCACCGCGGCTGAAGCGAGGGGAATCGCTTATCATCGCGGCGCATGGCAATTCGCTGCGCGCGCTGGTGAAGCTTCTCCTGAAAGTGCCGGACGACAGGATCGTCGAGGTCGAGATCCCGACCGGCAATCCCTTGCTGTTCGAGTTTGCGCCTGGCTCGCTGACGCCGAAGGCCGCGCGCTATCTCGACGAGGCCCGCGCTACGCCGTTACCGCCGCTCGTCTGACGGGCCCCGAGGCCTTCTTCTCGGCGCGCCGCGCCTTGATCGCCTCGGCGACTTCGAAGGCGACGTCCGCGCCCGGCGTGAAGCTGGCGATGAAGTGCTCGACGACGGAAGCCTCGCCCGTGATCTTCGAGCGCTTTCGGGTTTCGTCGAGATAGATTTCGCCGCGCATCGCCTGCATCAGCGTCGCGACGTCGGTCTCCATGCGCGCGACCGCCGGCGTGTCGCCGCCGCGCCGCGCCGTCATCGCGCCGTTCATGAAATAATAAGTGTACGAATGATCGTCGATCCGGAGCTGCAGGACGTAATTGGCGTGCAGCAGGGAAGATTCGTTGGCGAACATCTCGATC
This sequence comes from Parvularculaceae bacterium, assembly GCA_046296195.1. GTDB lineage: Bacteria > Pseudomonadota > Alphaproteobacteria > Caulobacterales > Parvularculaceae > Amphiplicatus. Next base: position 16,535 of record JBKBLR010000033.1, read on the forward strand.
GCGAGCGCGACCGAATCGGGCGTCAGGTCGTTCGAGAAGAGGCACTCCTTCGGCGCCGAATCGCCGGGGCGCTCCATGAAGTATTTGATCGACCACAACATCAGCGCGCGCGCCGTCGGGCGCAGCTCCTCGCCCGCATCGGTCAGCCGGTAATGGGCGCGCCCGTCGCCGGCCGCGGCGATGAGGCCGGCTTCCTCGAGTTCTTTCAGCCTTTTGCTCAGAAGGTTGGTGCCGATGCCCGGCAGCGCGGCATGGAGATCGCCGAACCGGCGGGGCCCCAGGAAAAGCTCGCGGATGATGAGGAAGGTCCAGCGCTCGCCGAGAAGGTCAAAGGCATAGGCGAGGATGCAATCCTGATTGTAAGTCCTTGACATTTAAGCCCTATTCCGTCTCTTCCCGAGCGATCCTTGTCATTTTCTGCGGGTCGCGGACACCGGTCCCTGCCGCTTCCTCGCCGGATCGTGCGCGGAGGATAGCATTTTTTCGTCACCAGACAAAAATGATATTGACACTTTAAAAAGAAATAGTAAATAGGTCGTCACGATAGAGCGATGTGAACCAACCCAATTTCGCCGCGTATAAAATCGAGAAGCCTTCCAACGCCAAAACGGAGAGTCCCAATGAAAGCCCTTCTGACTGCTGTCGCCGCTTCCGCGCTCGTCCTTTCGGCCGCTCCGGCTTTCGCCGGCGAGCGTGAAAACCAGGTGTCGCTCTGCGCCTCGGCGCTCGACGCGCAAGGCCTCGCCAAGCAGGACGACTACCGCGCCAAATTCGTGAAAGCGAAGGGCGGCGCGGCGCAGACCGTCACCATCAAGCTCATTCCGAATGCGGAAGGGCCGTCGCTGACCGCTGAATGCCTCATCAAGAAAGGGGAAGTCGCGGAAGCCGCAATCCAGTCGTAAGCATCCGACGCGCCCCCGGAAAGCGGACGCCGGTTTCCGGCAAGGGCGCGCGCCCTGAAGAGTAAAAGCCAAAACGCGCCTGCGGGCTTTCCGTCCCACCCTGACCGGAGGGCCCGCCTGAAGAAAACGCCCGCGCCGCCCCTTGCGCGGGCGTTTTTTCGTTCAACCGCGCGCGGCCGGCGGCGCAACACCGTCGACGACGATGCTGCGGAGGATGCGGTCGCCGTGGCGCGCCTTGTTCCTCACATAGGCGCCGGGCGTGATTTCGGCGAAGGCGCAAAACTCCCGGATGAGGTGGGCCTGATCGGCGTAATCGTCCGCGCCCGGAGGGCCGCCGGCCTCCCATGGGCGCGGGTGAAATCGGCGCAGCGTTCTGTCAAAGCGCCGGATGCGCGCATAGATCTTGGGGTTCGCGCCGAACTCCGCCGTGAAGAGGCGCCGGAAATGCCGTTCGGAAAGGCCGAGGCGGCGGGCGGCCTGGGAAACGCCGCCATCCTCGCCCAGCGCCTCCAGCCCGCTTGCGATCAGCGGCGGCGCCGGCGCAGCGGCGACTGCCGCCGCGAGGATTTCCGTCGCCTCTCGCCGCCAGCGGTCAAAGTCGGACGTGGTGACAGCGGCAAGGTTCGCTGCGATCTGAGGCGACAGGGTTGCAAGCGGCGCCGCCTCGTTGACGAGCGCGCCCGGCGCAGCGCCGGCGAGCACCCTGAACCCCGCGGGTGTCAATCCGAAGGCGAACACCTCAATCCGCTGCGCGGCGTAGCCGTACCCCCGCTTCAGTCGCGGGCCCCATAGCGAGAGGGGGGGAACCTCCCGCCACGAGGCGCCGTCCTCGATTTCACGGATGAAATAAGGATCGGCGCGCCGCACCTGAACGGAGGTCCGCGCTTCGGGAAGGATCAGCACGACATCGCCGCCGCGCGCGTCCCGGCGATGCACAAAGCCGAAAACCCAGGGCGCGAGCGGCGCTGGCGGCGGGACAAGTCGCATGATGTCAGCAGCGGCGTTCATAAGCGGCGGTTCAAGGGCCGGTGGCCGAATTATTCAATCCTGCGATTTGATTGTAGGCTAGCCGAAGGGGCCACAAGAAAAGCGGGGCGAGATCATGCAAACGGCCGGAAGAGCGCTCTTGTCGCTTGGCGTCATGGCGGCGCTGATGGGCGGGGACCGGCTCGAGGGGCTGCGTCCGGTGCTGAAGGCGACGGCGCTCGGCGAAATTCCCTATGGCGTGACCACGGCCATCAACACGCTCGGCCTTGTTCTGCTCGCGACGGTCATTCTCCTCTTCGGCGGGCGCGAGGCGCGCCCCCTCGCGCGGCTCGCCGGGCTTTCGGCGCCGGCCCGGCGTCCGCTGCTCTTTGCGGGCGCGATTTTCATCCCCGCGACGGCGACCGCTTTCCTGATCGCCGAACCCGCCGCGGAGATCAGCCTTTACGATCAGGCGTTTCTCTCAGGGATTTTTCCGGTGATGGAGGAGATCGGCTTTCGCGGCCTTGCGATCGGCGCGCTGATGCGGCTGGCGGGCTGGCCGTTCGTTCTCGCCGCGCTCGCGCCCGCAGCGGTCTTCGGGGCCGTTCATGCCGCGCAAGGCGAGGGGCTTGCCGAAATCGCCGGCGTCGTCGCCATCACCGGCGTCGGCGGTTTCCTGCTCGGGTGGATTTTCATCCGCTGGGGCTTCAACCTGTGGCCGGCGATCTTCGCCCATGCCGGCATGAACGCGTTGTGGGGGTTTTTCGATCTCGGCGAGAACGCGATCGGCGGCTGGAGCGGCAACGCGCTCCGCCTCGGGGTGATCGCCGCCGCAATCAGCCTGACGCTCCTCATGGCGCCGAAGAAGGCGTGAGGCGAGCCTATTTCCTCGCGGGCGGAATGCGTTCGAAGCGCATCAGGCGCTCGATGTATTCCTCCGGCAGCGGCGCGGTCTCCCGCGTGCCCTTCTTCACATAGATATAGGTAAGCTTGCCCTCATTCAGCAGCGTGTCGCCGCGGAAGACGGCGCAGGCGCAGTCGAGCGACTTCGTCCCGATGCGCGCGGCGCGGATGCCGATCTTGAGTTCATCGTCGAAAAACGCCGAGCCCTTGAAGTCGCATTCGGCGTGCGCGGTCAAAAATTCCGGCGCCTCGTTCCACGAGGCATAGCCGAGCGCGCGCGTCCATTCCCACACGGCGATGTCGTAATAGAGGAAATAATTGACGTTGAAGACGATGCCTTGCGCGTCGCACTCGTTCCAGCGCACGCGAAGGGGATGAAGGAAAGCGAAATCAGCGGGGGAAATCATGCTGTCGCTGCGGATAATCGTTCCAGAATCATGAATTCTTCAGCGCCGGCGACGTAAAGCTTAAATCCATCCTGATGATCGCGCTCATCATCTGATTCCGAAGCCCCAACCCGAAATTAGCGACCACCGGCCGCCCTTATCCTTCCTGCTGCGTCGTGCCTGTAGAAATCGGTGGTCCATTCATCGAGGTTGTTCTGAACGAACATTCGTCAGGGACGGCGCCGGTTTGCTGATCCCGCTCACCCCACCGCCTTCACGATCTTCGCCGCCGCGTCTTCGAGGTCGTCCGCCGAGGTGATGGCGAGGCCGCTCTCGTTCAGGATTCTCTTGCCGAGCTCCACGTTCGTGCCTTCGAGGCGCACGACCAGCGGCACTTTGAGGCCCACTTCTTTCACGGCGGCGATGATGCCTTCCGCGATGGTGTCGCAGCGCATGATGCCGCCGAAGATGTTGACGAGAATTCCCTGCACCGCCTTGTCGGAGGTGATGATCTTGAAGGCTTCCGTCACCTTCTCTTTGGTCGCGCCGCCGCCGACGTCGAGGAAGTTCGCCGGCTCCGCGCCATAATGCTTGATGATGTCCATCGTCGACATGGCGAGGCCCGCGCCGTTCACCATGCAGCCGATATTGCCATCGAGCTTGACATAGGAGAGATCGAATTCCTTCGCGCGGCGCTCGAACTCGTTCTCTTCCGTTTCATCGCGCAGGGCCGCGACATCAGGGTGGCGGAAGATCGCATTGTCGTCGAAGCCGACCTTGGCGTCGAGGACGCGCAGGTTCCCGTCTTTCGTCACGATCAGCGGATTGACCTCCAGAATCGCCATGTCCTTCTCGACGAAGGCCTTGTAGAGCTGCGCGGTCAGCTTGCCGCATTGTTTGGCGAGGTCGCCCTTCAGCGCGAGAGCGTCGGCGATGCGCCGGCCGTGATGGGGCATGAAGCCGGTCGCCGGGTCGATCCGTACGGTGACGATCTTTTCCGGCGTCTCCGCCGCGACTTCCTCGATGTTCATGCCGCCCTCGGTCGAGACGATGAAGGCGACGCTGGCGCTCGCACGGTCGACGAGGGCGGAAAGGTAAAGCTCCCTGGCGATGTCCGACCCGTCTTCGATATAGATGCGGTTCACTTGCTTGCCGGTCTCGCCGGTCTGCTTCGTGACGAGCGTCGCGCCCAGCATCTGCTTCGTGAATTCGGCGGCCTCAGCGGGCGACTTCGCGAGCCTGACGCCGCCCTTCTCGCCGGCGGAAGGCTCCTTGAACTTGCCCTTGCCGCGCCCACCCGCATGGATCTGCGCCTTGACGACGTAGAGGGGGCCGGGGAGGGACTTCGCCGCCGCCTCGGCGTCTTTCGCATCGAACACCGCGACCCCCTTCGACACCGGTACGCCGAAGGATTTCAGAAGCTCTTTGGCCTGGTATTCGTGGATGTTCATCGGGGGCTCCGCGGAGGGGTCGAATTCACGCCCCGCTTAGCCCGGCGCGTGCGGGCCCGCAACCGCCCGCCGACGGCGGACGCCCCTGCGGCCCGGCGCCTCATCCCGCGGGTTCGATCAAGTTCCACCGGGCGCCGTATAAATCTTCAAAAACGGCGACGGTTCCATAGGGTTCATGCCGCGGCGCTTCGAGGAACCTGACACCTTTCGCCAGCATCGCGGCGTGATCGCGCGCAAAATCGTCCGTATAAAGAAAAAGAAAGACGCGCCCGGCGCCTTGCGCGCCGACAGCGGCTTCCTGCGCCGGCCCGTCGGCCCTGGCGAGAAGAAGGCTCGCCCCGCCCCTCGGCGGCGCCACGACGACCCCGCGTTTCCCCGGCGACAGCGGCTTTTCATCCAGCAGCGTAAAGCCCAGCTTGTCCGTGAACCACTGGATCGCCTCGTCATAATCCCGAACGAGATAGGCGACGAGCGCGAGCTTCATATGAAAATCGCAACCGACTGGCGCCCGGCGATGACCGGCTCGCCCGCGCGATTCCAGATGAACATGTCCTGGCTCGAATAGCCCTCGGCGGCGTTCTCCGCCCGGCTTTCGAGCAGCCACCATCCGTCATCTGTCGTTGGGTGATCGGTGAGGAAGTTGAGCCCCCAGGTCATCGAGCTGATGCGCGCAAAGGTCGGGAACATCGGCATGATCGCAGGCGGGGGCATGTCGGCGAGAGCGAGCAGCGCTGCGACCGAGCCCGCTTCCGGGTCGCGGTGGCGGACCCAGATGAAATGATCGTGTTCCTTCGAGGCGCTTACCGGGACGCCGCCTTTCGCCAGCCTGACGTCGAAATTCCGCGCGAAGGCCGGCCCCTCGACGCCCGGCGGGAAGAAAAAGCCTGCGTCCTCCGGCCCTGGAAGATCGGGCGGCCGTGTGAAGTGGCGGTTGAACATTGACGCCCGCGCCCGACCGAAGGCGAAAACCGACCGCGCGGCAAGGCCGGCATCGCCCGAAAGGTCCGCATTGACGAAGCTCACGGATTTTCCTTGCCGCAGCATCGACGCGGTGACGCGGACCTCGCCTTCGGCAGGTCCTACGAAGGAAATCTGGGCCGAGCGAAGCGGGGGCAGGCCGGGGAATGTCCGAAGGGCGCCTTCAAGGCAGAGCGCGGCGGTCAAGCCCCCGTAAAAGGTCCGCCCTTGCAGCCAGTTTTCGGGAACGCGGCCCCGAAAGCCGCCGGGCGTCACGGTGAAAGCAGAGATAATCTCCGTATACGTCGCCATGCGCCTAGTTCGGCGAGCTCGAATACCCCGCCGCCTCGCGCAGGGCGGCGCCGTCCATCAGGCGTCCGTCCTGCACCACCAATTCAACCTGACGCAGCGCCCCGATCGACTTCGACACGTCACCGTTGACGAGCAGGAGGTCCGCCTCCTGTCCGGCGGCGATTGACCCTACCTTGCCGCCGAGCCCTAACGCCTTGGCCGCGCCGCTGGTCGCAGCGCCGAGCGCTTCGGCGTTGGTCATGCCCGCGCGAACGTAGAGTTCGAGCTCGCGGATGAGGTCCGAGGGAAGGCCGTCCGTGCCGGAGACGATCGGCACGCCCATCTCATGCATCACGCGCACCGTCTCAACGAGCTTCAAAAAGCTCGCGCGCATGTCGGCGCGGGTCGCGTCATAGCCTTCCGGCGCGACGAGGCCGCCCGACTTGAACTGCCGCTCGACCTGCGGCGGCACGACGCCGAGGAAGGGGAGATAGCCGGGCGAGACCTCGCCCTGTTCCGGCACGAAGCTTTGTTCGTAGACCGTCAATGTCGGGTCGATGACGATTTGTTTGGCCGCCAGCGTCTCGATGAGGCCTTTCATCGGCTCGGTGCTGAGGTCGATTGATTGCGCGTATTTGCCCGGACCGAAAAAGCGATTGAGCCCGCTCGAGGTCTTGACGACGTCATCCGGCATTGCATCCATCACGACGAAATTGATGTGGTTGACGCCGTCATAGCCGGCGGCGACCGCCTCCGAGGGGCGCATGCCGGCGGGGATGTGCCCCTGCACGCTCATCCCCAGACGGTGCGCTTCCTCGGCGAGCGGCGCGACCCATGCCGGATTGATCGTGCCGTAAAGCTTGACGCCGAGATGGCCTTCGGCCTTGCCGATCGCGAGTTCCTTTTTGCCTTCCTCGACCGAATGGATGCGGACGAAGCCTTGCGCGGAAAGGGGGCCGTCGCCGTCCATGCCGAGGATCGGAAAGATCGTCGGGCCGAGGAGCCGGCCCTCGTCAATGCGCTTCTTCCGTTCAAGGAGCGTCCTTTTCTCATTGCCGATGTCGCGCACATTGACGATGCCCTGGCTGAGGGCGAGCACGCCCGAACCGTCGCCGCCCGAATGGTAATGCATGTCCCAGAGGCCCGGAACGAGCGTCTTGCCCGTGCCGTCGATGACGCTGGCGCCTTCGGGCGCCTTCACCTTGCCGTTCTTGCCGACGGCGGCGATCGTCGCGCCCTCGACCAGCACCGACATCTTCTTCTTGAAGCGGGCGCCGTCATAAAGCGTGACATTACGGAACAGCACGGGCCCCTCCGGCGCCTTGGCGATTTTTGCAGCGAGCGCCGGCGCGCGCGCGGCGAGCGCTGCGGTCTCAGCGTCGATGAGCTGCTGGCGCACGCCCTCCCATCCTTTCGGCAGCCACGACAGCCAGCCAACGGTCGCGAAGAATTCGCCCCTGTCATCCGCCCAAAGGATGGAAGGCTCGAAGGAAAGGCCCACGATCGCCTTCGCGGTCAGCGTTTTCTTCTTTCCATTTGCAGAGACTTCAAGCGTCGTCAGGTCGCTGATGCTCGCCGCGCCGCCGGGCAGGGCGTCGAGGCGTCCGTCCGCGTCCTTGGTCAACGCGCCGAGCAGCACGGCGTTCACATCCGCCGGCCCGCCGAAGGGGACATAAACGAGATTGTCGCGCCATGGGGCCTCGCCGTCGTCCGCCGGGGTTTTCCAGCGCGCAATCTTGTTCTCGATGCGGAAGGTTTCACCCGCATCGCCCGACGGCGTGACGCCCCTGATCTGCATCGACGTCGGCAAGCCGTCGGCGCCGACGACCGTCGCGTGATCGACGTCATAGGTGAGGCCGCGCAAGACGATCTTCATGCGCGCGCGGCGGACGCCGTCCTTGTCCGTCCAGACTTTTTCCTCGCCATGTTGACCGCCGGCCGAAAGGATCGACCAGACCCTGGCGCTCGCGGGCGCTTCGGCGAGCTCGCTCGCGAGCGCGACGGCAAAAAGGTTCGATCCGGCGGCGAGCAGGGCGGCGAATTTTTTCATGGCGGCGGGTTCCTTGCGATGATCGCGGGGGAACCCTAGGCGTCGATTCGTGTCCCCGCCACAGAAAGGCGCAGGCGCAACGCGCGCAGGATCGCAGGCCGCGCGCGCAGAAACAAGCGATAGAGACGCTCGAGCAGCCACAGTGCGGGCGGAACCTTTGCAATGAGTCCAAGCGGGCGCAGCAGCGGAATCGCCCGCCACATCGCTGCAAAGGCCGCGGCGCCGGAGACGATCGGGCCATCTCTTTCGCGCGCATGAAACCGCGCGAGCAATTCGGCGCGGTCGAGCGGGCAGGCGGCGCCGGGCGAGGCGACATCCACAAAGTCGATGGCGCCTTGGCTGTCGAGCCGGCGCATCAGCGCGATCTCTCGCGCGCAAAGCGGGCACGCGCCGTCGAACCAGACGGTGAGGGTGGGGTTCGTCACGCGATTTCTACGCGGGCCCGGCAAGGGCGGATGAGGGCATCCATTGCGTCAAAGCGCGCGATATGAAACAGCGCCCATCATGAACTCAATCCGCAACGGGATGTGCGGGTGACCTCAGCGCCCGCCCTGCGACGCGTCTTTCTGCTCGGCGCCACGGGCTCGATCGGCCGCGCGACGGCGCGGGCGCTCATCGCCAACGGGCATGTCGTCACGGCGCTGATCCGGGCGGGCGCCGATGCGGCGGGGTTGGACGGCGTGACGCTCCGCCGGGGCGAGGCGACGGACGCGGCCTTGCTCGCGCGCGACGGCTTTGCAGGCGAGGCCTTCGACGCGGTCGTCTCGTGCCTTGCCTCGCGGAACGGCGCGCCGGCGGACGCCTGGGCGGTCGATCATGCGGCGCATGTCGCTGCGCTCGATCTGGCGGAAAAAGCTGGCGTGCGGCGCTTCGTGCAGATCTCGGCGATCTGCGTGCAGAAGCCGCGGCTCGCCTTTCAGCACGCAAAGCTCGCCTTTGAAGCAAAGTTGATGGCCTCGCGCGTGCCGTGGACGATCATCCGCCCGACCGCCTATTTCAAATCGCTGTCGGGCCAGCTTGCGCGGCTTCGGGCGGGCAAGCCCTTCCTGATGTTCGGCGACGGGCGGCTCACATCAACGAAGCCGATCAGCGACGATGACCTTGCGCGCTACATCGCCGCGCGGCTTGAGGATGGCGACGCGGCGGGGCGAATCCTCCCCATCGGCGGGCCGGGCCCGGCGATCACCCCGCGCGATCAGGGGGAGATGTTCTTCGCCGCGCTCGGGCTGCGGCCGCGCTTTTCATCAGTTCCGCCCGCGATGCTCGCGGGCGCGGCGCGCGCGCTCGACCTTGCAGGGCTCATCGCGCCGGCGATGAAGGCGAAGGCGGAATTCGCTCGCATCGGCCATTACTACGCGACGGAATCGATGCTCGTCTGGGACGAGAGCCGGGGCCGCTACGACGCCGACGCCACGCCGGAAACGGGCAGCGAAACGCTGTCCGGGTTTTTTGAGCGCCTCGCGCGCGGTGAGGCGGCGGTGGATTTGGGCGCGCACCGGGCGTTTTGAGGCGGGCGCAAGCGTCGACGTCTTCATCCTGAGGAGTTGGCGCTTAGCGACGGCGTCACGAAGGATGTGAAGACCGCTGCGCCCTTGGCCCCCTGATGGGTGAGGCTTTCACGAGGGCGACTTAAGAAGCGCCTCGACCAGCGCGATCACAAACTGATGCACCGGCTCAAGCACATAAGTGATGCAGAAGACCACGACGTCGTCGAGCCAAGGCCATATCTGACGGACAATCGAGACAAGTACGATGATCGGCGTAATCCAGCCCAAAACGCGAATTACGCCACGCGCCGGCCTCACGAGCCAAACTGTCAGGTGATTACGATCTCAGGACAACAAAAGCGTCTGCAACCTCTCCCGGCGCTACCGCCGCCTCGGACGCTTCGGCGTTGAGAGCAGGGTCGAGACCATGCCCTCGCTCTTGGTGATGCGCCCTGAGGAGGCCGCTTCGATGCGTTCCTCGATCACGCTCTGGCGGGCGAAGGGGTCGTCGGCGACGGCGAGTTCGGTTTCCTGAAGCCGCTTGATCTCGTCGCGCAATCGCCATGCCTCAAACCAGCGGATTTCGCGTCGCGAGCGCCGGAAACCTTGAGAAATCGCGGTCGGCGGTGAGGAGTTCCGTCACGCCATGCTGGAGACACAGCGCCGCGATGCGTGCGTCATGGACCGCGCCGCCGATGACGCGGCCATTGGTGAGGAGGCTTTCCAGCGTTTGCCAGTGCGCAGCTGTCTCAGAGAGCAGTATGAGATTGGGCGCTTCAAGCCAGGCGGCGACGCGGTCGCACGCGATCGCCACCGGTGTTGGCGTCTTGAAGAAGCCCTTGGTGACGATCGACAGGAACTCATGGATGCAGGGCCAGGGGATCGCCCATGGCGCGGAGCCGGCCGCGAGCGTCGCGACACAGTCTTTCGCCTGCTGATGCCACGGCGACTCCGGACGGTGGGAGTACACCAAAATGTTGGTGTCTACGGCGATCAACCGCGACCCTCATAGATCGCGTCGCGGATCTGCTCCCAACTCGCGTTCCTGAATTCCTCGGCGAGGCCATCGCCGCCGAACGAAACGTCGCGCAGCTTGAACGGCTTCTTCGTCGCCTTTTTCTCGGCGATCACCTTGCGCAGCCCTTCGGCCGTCAGGGCTTTCAGCGTGGTGCCTTGCCGCCGCGCAAGCTCCTGCGCCTCGGCGAGAAGGGCGTCTGGGATGTCGATCGTCGTTTTCATATGGGTGGCAATATCGTAGGGTGTTGCTGTATTGTCAACGCCGCCTCGGCCGCTTCGGCGTCTACAGCAGCGTCGAGACCGTGCCCTCGCTCTTGGTGATGCGCCCTGAGGAGCCTGCCTCGATGCGCTCCTCGATTACGCGCTGGCGCGCGTTTCTTCTTCTTCCGCGCCAGCGCCTCGAACCCCGTGATGCGCATCGACGCGCGGTCCGAAAATTCGGCGATGAGCTTCAGCTCGCCGCCGAGCCCGCGCCGTGAAGGGCGTCCGCCCCCGCGAAGTTCCCCTGGCGCCACTCGGTTTTCGCTTGTCGGGACTGGAAGTGTTTACGCTTGCGCGCGACCTGGGCTTGTCGGAAGCCCGCGAGCCCGCGTTCGCCGACTCGCATCTCGGAGAACGCAGTTCAGCCTCGCCCGATTCCGTTGGCCCGCAGGGCGTGCGCCCGGTTGACACGAGAACGATTGGAAGCCGCCGCCGTCGCTCGAAAATGAAAAAAATTCAATAATACAACCGGAAGTTGTAGAACGTAACAACGATTCGCTGCTAATAACAAAAGGTGTAGAGTGAAACCGCTTGAATAACTTTGGAGAGTATAACATTACATAAACAATAATAGATTGACTATACAATGTAACATCAAAATCTCGTGCCTCGTTTATGTTGGTAAGTTGTTCACTGCCTCTGCATTCGGGATCGAGGGATGACGCCGACACGTAACCTGCCGCTGTTCAGTGAGAGCGAAAACGCCGCGCTCTCGGAGGACGCCGGGCCCTTTCGGGCCGACCAATCCTCACGCGATAGCGCGCAGACCAGCACGGAGATCGATATTGCTTCAGAATTTTTGTTGACGACCCTGGTCCGCAAAGAGTCAATTCGTGAGGTTGGCAAGATTTCTTTCATGACCGCACGCGCATGGCGCGCGTCAGTCAAAAATATTCAAATCAAATCACTTCGGATCCTAAAAAAGGCGTTGCCTCCGAAATTTGTGGAGGCGGCGGGGCGAGACGTCGCCTGCGTCGCGAGAAAGATTCATGGCGACCACGCATTCAACCTGGTCGTTCCGGTGCCTTGCGGTCATTCGGGAAGGCCTGACTGCCTATCGGTCAGGATGGCGGAGGTGGTTGCGCGCGAAATTAATGCTGGATTCTCGAATGTTCTCGAGGGACGCCTGATGAAAGGGAGTTCGCATCCGATGCAAAGCCAAAACTTCGCCCGGCCCCGGTTGAAAGCTGTCGTTCGCGGAAAAGTCCTTGTGATCGATGACGTATGCACGACAGGGCGGCACATCAGCATGTCCATCGCAGCGCTTCGCGAGGCTGGCGCCGACGCCTTTGGGCTGGCTTGGATCGGGTCGCGCTGAAGACCGTCCGGCGCCGACTGCCACCTGGACCCTCCAATAGCCCCTCGGAATTTCGAGGGTTTTGCCGAGTGCGCCGGTTATCACCGCCGCCGGGGCCGCTTCGGCGTCGAGACGAGGGTCGAGACCGTGCCCTCGCTCTTGGTGATGCGCCCTGAGGAGCCCGCCTCGATGCGTTCCTCGATCACGCTCTGGCGCGCGAAGGGGTCGTCGGCAATGGCGAGTTCGGTTTCCTGAAGCCGCTTGATCTCGTCGCGCAGGCGCGCGGCTTCCTCGAATTCGAGATTGGCGGCGGCCTCGCGCATGTCCTTCTCGAGGCCGGCGATGACGGTGCGGAGGTTGTGGCCGAACGCAGCGCCGTCCTCGGCCAGCCGCGTGGCGGCGCGCGCGGCCTTGTGGCCGACGAAGGTCTGGCCCATCGCGGCCTTGCGCCCCTCGTCGTCGTCGCGCGCGAGATCCGAGATCATCGCCTTCGTCGATTGCGGCGTGATGCCGTGGGCCTTGTTATGCGCGATCTGCTTCTCACGGCGGCGCTCGGTTTCCGCCATCGCGCGCTCCATCGATCCGGTGACGCGGTCCGCGTAGAGAATGACCCTGCCATCGACATTCCTCGCCGCGCGGCCGATCGTCTGGATGAGCGAGGTTTCCGAGCGCAAAAAGCCTTCCTTGTCGGCGTCGAGAATGGCGACGAGCTGGCATTCGGGAATGTCGAGCCCCTCGCGCAGCAGGTTGATGCCGACCAGCACGTCGAAGGCGCCGAGCCGCAAGTCGCGGATGATCTCGATTCGTTCGAGCGTTTCGACGTCGGAGTGCATGTAGCGCACGCGAACGCCCTGTTCGTGCATGTATTCGGTGAGGTCTTCCGCCATGCGCTTCGTCAGCACGGTGACGAGGCTGCGCCCGCCTTTTTTCGCGACGGCCTTCACTTCGGCGATGATGTCATCGACCTGGTTCGTCTTTTCCGCTGCGACGGGGCGCACTTCGACTTGCGGATCGACGAGGCCCGTCGGGCGGATGACCTGCTCGACGAATACGCCGCCGGTGCGTTCGAGCTCCCAGGGGCCCGGCGTCGCCGAGACATGCGTCGTCTGCGGGCGCATCTTCTCCCATTCCTCAAATTTCAGGGGGCGGTTGTCCATGCAGGAGGGGAGGCGGAAGCCATATTCGGCGAGTGTCTTCTTGCGATTGAAGTCGCCCCTGAACATCGCGCCGATCTGCGGCACGGTGACATGGCTCTCATCGCAAAAGAGGAGCGCGTTTTCAGGCAGATATTCGAACAGGGTCGGCGGCGGCTCGCCGGGCTTGCGGCCTGTCAGATAGCGCGAATAGTTCTCGATCCCGGCGCAGGAGCCTGTCGCCGCCATCATCTCGAGGTCGAACTGCACGCGCTGTTCGAGCCGCTGCGCCTCGAGCAGGCGCCCCTCTGCGCGCATGACGGGGAGGACCTCGTTCAGCTCCTTCTTGATGCCCATGAGCGCCTGCTGAAGCGTCGGGCGCGGCGTGACGTAATGGCTGTTGGCGTAGACGGTGACAGTCTCGAGGTCGTCGGTCTTCTGCCCGGTCAGCGGATCGAATTCGTGGATCGCCTCGATTTCGTCGCCGAACATCGAGACGCGCCAGGCGCGATCTTCATAGTGCGCGGGGAAAATCTCGATCACGTCGCCCTTCGCCCGGAAGGAGCCGCGCGCAAAGCCCGCATCTGCGCGCTTGTATTGCAAGGCGACGAGATCGGCGAGGAGGGTTTTGCGCTCGATGGTCTGGCCGTGCGTCAGCGAAAACGTCATCGCGGTGTAGGTCTCGACCGAGCCGATGCCGTAGATGCAGGAAACGGAGGCGACGATGATGGTGTCGTCGCGTTCGAGGATCGCGCGCGTCGCCGCGTGGCGCATGCGGTCGATCTGTTCGTTGATCGAGGATTCCTTCTCGATATAGGTGTCGGTGCGCGGAACATAGGCTTCCGGCTGGTAATAGTCGTAATAGGAGACGAAATACTCGACCGCGTTGTCGGGGAAGAACGCCTTGAACTCGGTGTAGAGCTGCGCGGCGAGCGTCTTGTTGGGCGCAAGGATGAGGGCCGGCCGCTGCGTCGCCTCGATCACCTTCGCCATGGTGAAGGTCTTGCCCGTGCCGGTGGCGCCCAGCAGCACCTGGTCGAATTCGCCCGCTTTGATGCCGGCGGTCAGCTCCGCGATCGCCTGCGGCTGGTCGCCGGCCGGCTGGTAGGCGGACTTCACCTTCAGCGGGCGGGAGAGCCCGCGCGAGACCGGCCGTTCGGGGCGGTGCGGTATCCAGTCCGACGCCGCAACGCGGTCGTGATAAGTCGCGACCGCTTCGGAGAATCCGCCCGCAACCGGCGAGAGGGCCGATTTCGGCGTGGTCGGCTGGCTGGTCGGTTTTCGCGGGCGCGGCATGGCCGGAACATAGGGCGAACCCAATGAAAGGAAAGGCCGCCTTCCCAAGATGCGCGACAGCGCTTCAACCCCGCGGGGCCTCCAGGGCCCAGCGGGGTTGAAAGGCCGTGGCTTCCCTACCGATTTCCCAGTGGTAGGCTCAAAAGCGTTGAGCCCAGCGCGCCAATCACGCCGTGGCTTCCCTACCGATTTCCCAGTGGTAGGCTCCTGCCGCCTGTCGCGCGCCTTGACCAGCCGCCGTGGCTTCCCTACCGATTTCCCAGTGGTAGGCTTAGCGGGCGG
>JBKBLR010000034.1:0-31137 GCA_046296195.1 Parvularculaceae bacterium
GAGGTCTGCACCCGAACCGCGCGGTTCCTTAGCGTTTCAGCCCCGCATCCGCGCGCGGAGAACGTTCGACAGGGTAGTAATGGCGGAGAGGGTGGGATTCGAACCCACGGTACGGTTGCCCGTACTCCGGTTTTCGAGACCGGCCCATTCGGCCACTCTGGCACCTCTCCGGAAGTCGGGCGTTCTAATCAGCGGGCGCCGGGGGAGCAAGCTCTAACCGGCGTCGTTCCGAATGATCACGCCGCGCTCGCGCTCGATCAGGGTCCAGCTGGCGCCGGGCCCGATCGCCAGTCGGGCCGCGAGCCAGGGCAGAAGCCCCGCAAGGCTTTCGGACAGGCCGAAGGGCGGATTGACGATGTAAAGGCCGCTGCCCGTCAGCTTGTTGTCGACCGCGCCGCGGATGTTGAGTTCGACGTTCAACGCGTCGCCGGCGCCCATCGCCTCCGCCGACGACAGGAACCGGCGCCATCCGGCTGCATCTTTCACGGGGCGCCAGATCATGAAGACGCCGGTCGCCCACCGCGCGAGTCCGTCCTGCAGAGCCCGCGAAAGGCGGTCGAATTCGCCAGGCTGCTCGAAGGGCGGATCGATCAGCACGAGGCCGCGGCGCTCGATCGGCGGCAGGAAAGCCCTCACCGCCTGATAGCCGTCGCGGTCGAAGACCCTGACGCCGCGCCTGCCGGCCAGCGCCGATTCAAGCGCTGCCCGCTCTTCCGGATGGAGTTCGCAGGCTTTGGCGCTGTCGCCGGGACGGAGGGCATCGGCCACGATCACCGGCGAGCCGGGATACCAGCGCAGGCCGCCGAAAGGGTTCGCCCGGCCGACAGCCTCCGAATAGGGCGCGAGCGCCGCGGGGGCGTCGTCCAGCCCTAACACCCGGGCGACCCCGCCGGCGTGCTCGCCGGTCCTCAGGGCCGCCTCGCTTTGGAGGTCGTAAAGGCCCCGGCCGGCATGGGTGTCCAGGACCGCGAAGGGTTTGTCCTTGGCCTTCAGGCGCTCAAGGATAAGGCAAAGCGCGGCATGCTTCAGGACGTCGCAATGATTGCCGGTGTGGAAGGCATGACGGTAATTCATCGGGGTTGACGGGGCCTCAGCCAACGGCTACGTCCGCGCCTCTTTCAAGAACCGGCGGCGACAAGCCGGGGCCAAAAAGGAACCGCGCGAGGGCACGCCCCGCGCCAGGAGCTCGGGACCATGTACGCAGTCGTCAAGACCGGCGGCAAGCAATATCGCGTCGCAGCCGGCGACACCATCCAGATTGAACGCTTGCCCGGCGAAGCCGGCGATATCATCACCCTCGACGAGGTGCTGATGCTCGGCGACGGCGCCGACGTCACGGTCGGCGCACCGCGCGTTGCGGGCGCCTCGGTCGCGGCCGAGATCGTCGAACAGACGCGCGGGCCGAAGATCATCATCTTCAAGAAACGCCGCCGGCAGAATTCGCGCCGCAAGAAGGGCCATCGCCAGGACCTCACTACCGTGCGCATCGCCGAGATCCTCACGAACGGGGCGAAGCCCTCGGGCGTCAAGGTGGCGGCGAAGAAGAAACGTGCTGCAAAGCCGGCGGCGGAAGCCGCCGCGGCAGAGTAGATTTAGAGGAGCCCACTCATGGCGCACAAGAAAGCAGGCGGCTCGTCGAAGAACGGCCGCGATTCCGAGTCCAAGCGCCTCGGCGTCAAGAAATTCGGCGGCGAAGACGTCATCGCTGGCAACATCATCGTCCGCCAGCGCGGCACTCAATATCACGCCGGGCCGAATGTCGGCATGGGCCGCGACCACACGCTCTATGCGCTGTCCGACGGAAAGGTTGAATTCGCCGTGAAGGCGGGCGGGCGACGCTATGTGACCATCGCGGCGAAGAACTGACCAATCGCCTGGAAGGCTGAGAATAAAAAAGCCGGGCCGAGCGCCCGGCTTTTCCATTTTCGGACAAGGTTCAGCGCTTGCCGAAAGTCTCTCCGAAAAAGTCGCCCTCGTTCCATGCCGGCGCCGCGTCGGCGTCGGCGAGCGCCCGCGCGATCCGGTAATTAAGGTCGGTGAAGCGCGCCGCCTGATCGTAGCGGATCGGCAGCGCGAGATCGTCCGTCGGCGAATGGTAATGCGTGGCGAGAAAGTCGCGAAAGATCTTCTCGCCCCCGTTCCCAAAGCCAATGATCAGGAAAACGGACGGCACGCCCTGCTTGACGAAACTGTAATGGTCGGAGCGGGTGAAGATGCCTTCTTCAGGAATGGGATCAGGAGAAAGCCCTAGGCCGAGCGAGGCGGCGGCCTCGGCGACGACCGGCCCGATCGTGGACCGTTCCGCGCCGAAGGCGACGACATCGGTGAAATCGTAGAGCAGCACCGGCAAGTCGAGATTGACGTTGGCGACGACGCGCTTGTCCTTGAACGCCGGATTCTGCGCCAGGTAATCGGACCCGACGAGGCCCTTTTCTTCGGCGGTCAGCGCCGCGAAAGCGATCGTACGCCGCGGCGCCTTTCGCGAGCGCTTGAACATCGTCGCCGCCTCGATCAGGACGGCGACGCCGGCGGCGTTGTCGAGCGCGCCATTGTTGATGAGGTCATCGCCCGGCTTGCCGCCCTTGTCGAGGCCGATATGATCGAGATGCGCGGTGAGCAGGATGACTTCATGTTTGAGCGCGGGGTCGGCGCCCTCGATGACGCCGATGATGTTGTCGCTCTTCCCGTCTTCGAACGTCGTCGCTCCAGCGAGCCGCGCGCTCTTCTTAAGCGCAAAGCCCTTCGGCGCGCCCGCGGCCGCCTCCGCCGTGCGCAGCGCGAAAAAATCCATCGCTTCGCCGGCGAACAGCTTTTGCGCGCCGGACTCGTTCAAGGCCGCCGTCGCCCTGATCGACTTCGGCGCATCGGGCGCCGCAGCGCCCCGCGCCCAGCTCATCGACGGCGCGCCGGCGAATTGCACCGCGCGCGACCAGGAAAAGGACGACGCCCGGCTTTGCAGGCTGATGAAACCAACAGCGCCTTTGGCGGCGGCGATCTTCAGCTTGGAATCGGTGTCGCTGAAATAGGCGCCGATTTCGGCGGGAAAGGCGCGCGGCGCGCCGGCGAAGGCGATGACGATCTTTCCGGCGACGTCGAGGCCGGCATAATCGTCGTAGCCCAATGTCGGCGCCGTCACGCCGTAGCCCGCGTAGACAAGGCCGCCAGCGGCTTCAAAGCTTGCCGCCGACGACCGGCCGATGATGTAGTCTTTCAGATGCTCGAGCGTCTCCTCGCCGCCCTGCCCCGCCAGCGTCAGCCGGGCGGCGTCAAGCACCCTCGTGGAGGCGCGTAAGGGAACCGTCTGGCGCCACTCGCCGCCTGCGCCTGGCGCAAGGCCGGCCGCTTTGAATTCCTTCGCGACATAATCGGCCGCGGCTTCATAGCCGGGCGTTCCTGCCTCGCGCCCCTCGCGCGCGTCGTCGGCGAGCCAGGCGATGTCCGCCTTGATGCGCGCCGCTGCGCCGACCGCGCCGTGCAAATCCGTTCCCGACGCGCAGCCGACGACACCAGCCATCGCCAGCGCCGCTGCGCCGATACGCCACTGTCTCATCAAGGCCGCCTGCCCTCCCGCAAGCCAGTTGGCCTCGGCGATGGCCGCTTCGTCAAGCATGCGGCGAACCGGCGTTCGGCGAATTGATCAAATCCGGCGCTCGACGACGTTCCCCTCGCCCATCAGGAGAACGGTCGGCTTGTAATTGCGCGCCTCCTCGGCCGGCATTTGCGCGAAGGCGGCGATGATGATGATGTCGCCGACGGCGGCGTGGCGGGCCGCTGCGCCGTTCAGCATGAATTCCCGCGAGCCGCGCGCCGCCGGCAGCGCATAGGTTTCAAGCCGGGCGCCGTTGGTCAGGTTCCAGATCGCCACTTTCTCGTGCGGCAGGATGTTCGCCGCATCGAGGATGTCCTCATCAATGCCGATCGAGCCTTCGTAATGCAGGTCGGTCATGGTCAGCCGAGCCCGGTGGATCTTCGATTTGAGCAGGGTGAGAAGCATGTCGCCCCTTTCCTCATGGCTCTGCGACGGCGCCGGCGGTTCGACCAAGGGATCATGGCGCGCAGAAACAGCGATATAGTCCATTTGAGCATGAGTTAAAGTGGCGCTAGGCTCGTTCGAGCTGTCTGAGGCGAGGCCCAAAGGCCGCCTCGCAACACGCCGCCGCCACGAAGTCCGCCGGAGCGCTCATGATCCTTCGCCTCGCCGCCGCCCTGTCGCTTATCGCCGGCGCGGCTGCGGCCGGCGATGCGCCGCGGACCCATCAGCTTCAACTGGGGCTCGGCCACGCCGCGCCCTACAATCTTGAAGAGCCCTTTCTGAATGTTGCGCAGCTCAGGTCGGCAGGATGGGAGTTCGACCGGCAAGGCGGACGCATGGCGACCTCGGCGGCGGTGACGGAGGGCTATCTCGATCCTTCAACCTGGATGCCGACCGCCAAGGCGGGAGCGCTCAGGAACGGCGCGATCGCGCAGTTCTTTTCGAGCGCTGAAGGCTACGAGGCGTATTACGCCGACGAATGGGTGATCGACTGGCAGGGGCAAGCCTATGGCTACATGCAGGGCTGGGACGGCCGCGGCAAGCCGAAACGCGAAAAAAACAGCGTCACTTACACGCTATCTCCGCAAAACTTCACCAAGGGATCGCTGCGGTTCTCACAATTCGGCGAGGGATTTTCCGCCGTCAGACTTTATCGCAAAAAGTATGCGGAACGCCTTGCACGCGGCGAAGTCTGGAACCCGGACTTTCTCGATTACGCGCGCCGCTACGATATTCTGCGCACCATGGACATCCAGTCCACCAACAACAGCCAGATCCGCCGTTTCGACCAGATCGCGACTTTGAAGGATCCCTGGGGCCAGAGGAGTGGAACCCAATGGCCGGAGCCGCCTTTTTTCAGCGCGCCTTATGAGATCCTGTTCGACCTCGGCGTCAGGACGGGCGCGAAGATCTGGGTGACCGTGCCGCCGCAGATCGGCGCGCCGATCAGCTGGGCGGACCCCTCACTGCGGCGACAGGACAAGCCTGACCGGCTCAACGGTGCGCTCTTCATCGAAACGACGTCGAAACATGCGAAGAAGACGCTCGAAAGCGAGGAATGGGCCGTTTTTGCGCGCGAGTTCGCCAAGCGCCTCGCCGCCTCGGGCTATCCGCTCGACCGTCCGCTCTATGTCGAGCTCGGCAATGAGATGTGGAACAACGCCGCCGGCTTCTTCGTCTCGACCGCCTATGCGCGCGGCGTCGCCAAGGCCTTCGACGAGAAATGGCGCACCGGCCACGGCTACGGCGTCCTTTCGGCGCGGATGGTGCTGTCGTTTGAAAAGGCCTTCGCCGAGCAGAAAATTCGGCCACAGATCATTTATGTTCTCGGAACGCACACGGCGAACCCCACGCGCACGCGCGACGCGCTTGAGGGTTTTTCATTCTACGTCAAACAGTCCGGCGGCGACCCGAAGGCGCTGCTCGCGAAGACGGGCGTCGCGACGACCAACTATTTCGGCAAGTTCAGCGATCTGACGACGCTGCTTTTCGGCGAAACGCCGGAGAGCGAAGTCGCCGCGCGCTGGATCGAGGCTGCCAAGAAGGATCCCGAGGCCCTTGCGCGACGGATCTCCGACCACATCATCAACGGCCCTGCGAGCGCCAAGGCGACCGCCGCCTGGCTCGTCGATTATTGGGGCCGTCACCGAAAAATCGCCCTTGAATTCGGGTCGACCTTCATCGGCGCCTATGAGGGCGGCAGCCATCTGAACCTGCCGGGCGACCTCGCCCGGTCGCCGGAATTCATGGCGTTCTGGACGGAATTTCACTGGGGCGCGCAGGGGGCGGACATCGCTCGGCAGATCAACCGGCGCCTGATCGCGGCCTATCCGGGCGTCATAATCTCCAATTTTCTGAGCATCGGTCCGCTCAAGGGCGCCGCCCCGTGGATGGATGGTCATTACATCCGTCCGACGCCGATGATGCGGATGTGGGACGAATTCGCCCGGCCGCCGGGGTGACCCCCGCTGTGGCTTTTGGGCGATTTGCCGGGGGGAGGGGTTAGGGTTAACATTCCCAGAAGGTGGTATCGGGGGTCCTCATGGCTGCGCCCATTTTCGCCAGTTTGGCCGCCGCTGCGGCGGCGATTGCGCTTGCGTCCACGGCGTCCGCGCAGAGCGGTCTCTATCACGAGAACGGCATCGGTCCCGACCCCGACCGGGACGGCAATCCCGCGACGCGCACGCTCGCCCTCGCCAGCATCGGCGCAGCAGACGCGCGCCTTGATCCACGATTCCGCGTCATCTCCTTCGAGCCGCCGCCGGGGCGGCACGGCGACAAGATCCGCAACCAATATGCCGAGCGGTTCGGCGCCCGCTTCAGCAAGGGCCTCAACCGGCAGGTTTGCGAGGAAGGCCAGCGCTATTTCCGTTACGACACCTTCTGTTCCTATATCGCGCCGCCCTCAGGGGCTTACGCCGCGCATTACCGCACGGACCGCCGGGAGCCGCTGTCAATCAGCTTCGACAAGCCCGTCTGCGCCGCCGCTTTGTCGATCTATCCGATCGGCGGCCGGGAAGGCGAACGCTTCGAGGCGACGCTGACCCCTTATGCCGGCGAGCGCAAGCTTGAGACGGCGCGCATCCGCTTCGCCTGGTCGCAGGATACGTTCCGCTGGCGGACGATGGTCGGCGGCTTTTTCCTTAAGGATCGCGCGGGCGGCGGCGATGAGGCCGTGGACCGGATTGATGTCATGATCCGAAGCCGCGATCCCATCGCGAAGAACGCCGACATCGTGCAATTCCTCATCGACGACTTCGGCACGATCGACAGGGATTGTGAGAAAGTTCTCGCCGACATCCGCAAGGCGACCGGGTTCGAAGTCGGCGAAACCGAAGACCTGATCACGCGGTCGGCGCGGGAATAGCGGCGGGCCGCTTACAAGGCGCCGGCGCGGACCGGCGCGGCCTCCGGCCCTGCGTAACCGGACGAGCGCTTCCTCATCGCGCTTTCGGCAAGATCATCCGCCACGCGGCTGAGCTTCTTCACCGCCGCGTCGAGCGGCCCGCGGATCTCGTCGATCACATCATCGTCAGCGTCGATCTTCCTGAGCGCGGCGAGATAAATCGCTCGCGTTTCCCTGAAATCGGCGATCGACGCCTCGAGGATCGCTACATCGGAGAGCTTCGGGCTCGGACTGTCGCTCACGCGTTCGGCGGCGTCGGCGAGCGCGGCAGCAGCGACAAGGTGCCGGCGTGCATCAGCGGCGATCCGCTCGCTCGAGGCCCTCTCCCCTCCGAGCGCGGCAAGATAGATCTCCACCGCGCGCTCGCGGGTCATGCGCGCGCGGCCGTCTTCACCGCCGGTCTGACTGGCGGCGAACAGGCCTTCCTCGGGTTTGGGCCATGGCGACCAGGCAAGGTCGGCGGCGGCCGCCTTGAGGGCTGCGCGTTCTTCTGACATGGCCAATTGGTCTGCCGCATCTGCGTTCCGAATGACCGTGGAACAGGACGCAAGGACGAGCGACAGAAGGAAGGCGGCGGCAACGCCCTTGACCGAGTGACCCGACACGTCCTGAACCCTTAAAAGCACGATACGACAGAAATCGGGACGTGCCGGCGATACGCCTTCCGACCGGCGACGGCCATTTCGACCTCGCCCTGAAGCGTGGCGCCGTCTACCGGAAAACGACTTGATCGGATGTCCCTACCCTCGATAGTGGATAACATCACGTAAGGGTGAAAGTCAGCAGAATTATGGCGGAGCGTTTTGATCTTTTCCCGGCGCTGGAGCCTTATGAAACGGGGCGGCTCCGGGTCTCCGACCTCCACGAAATCTATTACGAGATCTGCGGCAACCCTGCCGGCAAGCCGGCCGTCGTGTGCCATGGCGGGCCGGGCGGCGGGATAACGCCGTCGATGCGGCGCTATTTCGACCCGGCGAAATACCGGATCGTTCTCTTCGACCAGCGGGGCTGCGGGAAATCGACGCCTTATGCGGAACTTCGCGAGAACACGACCTGGGACCTCGTCGCCGACATGGAGAAGCTTCGCCGCCGCCTCGACATCGAGCGCTGGCTCGTGTTCGGCGGCTCGTGGGGGTCGACCCTCGCGCTGGCTTACGCCGAGACCCACCCTGAGCGCTGCACGGAACTCGTCTTGCGGGGGATTTTCACTCTCCGCCGCGCCGAGCTTCTCTGGTTCTATCAGGAGGGCGCGAGCTGGATCTTTCCTGACGCCTGGGAAAGCTATCTCGCCCCGATACCGCCGGCGGAGCGCGGCGACCTCATCACCGCCTATTATCGCCGGCTGACCGGCGCGGACGAGACGGAAAAGCGCCGCGCCGCGCGGGCCTGGAGCGCTTGGGAAGGCGGCACGGTTTCACTCCTCCCCTCGCAGGAACGCATCGACAGTTTCTCCGCCGAAGCGTTCGCGGTCGCCTTTGCGCGGATCGAGTGCCACTACTTCGTGCACGGTGGATTTTTTGACCGCGACGACCAGCTGATCGCCGATGTCGGGCGCATCCGGCGCATTCCGGCGGTGATCGTGCAGGGACGCTATGACGTTTGCACGCCGATGAAGACGGCGTGGGACCTCAAGAAGGCCTGGCCCGAGGCGGACTTCAAGCTGATCGACGACGCCGGCCACGCCGCCAGCGAGCCCGGCATCATCGACGCGCTCGTTCGCGCCACAAACCGCTTCGCGCGCGAGCGATGATTCCAAACCGGTCCGGTGATTCCAAACCGGTCCGGTCCGACAAATGCAAGTATCGCCGAAAAGGTCTTGTTAACAAGACTTGCCTAAATCCTGCCCGATCGATTGGCGACGGCCCCGAAATTTATTCAAATATTTAGGGATCGGCGCGAAGATCGGAGCAAGGGAGACACCGGGCCGGCCTCACGGGCGGCGTCCGGGGGAGACGTGTTGGTGGACTTGCATTCTGCGGCTGAGACTCCGCTTATCGAGTCCGAGCAAATTGACAGTTTGCTCGACGCCGCCGGCGTTGACGGCGTAAAAGACATTCTCGAGGCATTCTGGCGATCGACGGATCAGCTTTCAGCCGACCTCGCGCGATGCATCGAAACCGGCGCCTGCGCGGACGCTGCAAGAACAGCGCACGCGCTGAAAGGCTCGGCCGCCAATGTCGGCGCCAACCGGCTCGCTGACGCCGCCCGCCGCGTCGAAGCCCTTTCGAAGAATGGCGATCTTGCTGGCGTGACAAGCGCCGTCGACCGCCTCGCCGCGATTTACAGGGAGACCCGAGCGGCCCTTGATCGCCTCCTCAGCGAGCGCGCCTGATACTTTAGATCGCCGGACCGTCCGGATCGCGGCTGAGATGTGCGCTCAGCACGAGGCCGAAGCCGATCATGATGGTCAGCATCACCGTGCCGCCATAGGAAACGAGGGGCAAGGGCACGCCGACGACAGGCGCAAGCCCCATCACCATGCCCGTATTGATGAGAATATAGAGCATGAAGGTCGAAGTGACGCCGAGCACGGTGAGCCGCGCGAACTGCGTCTTGGCGCGCAAGGCGATGCTCATCGCCGAGGCGACGACCGCGAAATACAGCGCAAGGAGCCCGATCGCGCCGATGAAGCCGAATTCCTCGCTGAAGATCGTGAAGATGAAGTCGGTCTGCATCTCAGGGAGAAAGTCGAGGTCGCGCTGCGTCCCCATCATGAAGCCCTTGCCGGCGAGCCCGCCGGAGCCGATGCCGATCTTCGATTGCAGCAGGTGATAGCCCGCGCCGAGCGGGTCGTTTTCCGGATTGAGAAAGGTGGTCAGGCGCGTGATCTGGTAGTCGTGCAGGATGTCGAAACGATAGGCGGCGTACCCCGCCGCGATTGCGCCGAGCGCGCCGAGAAAAGCGATGCGCCACGATAATCCCGCCAGGAACATGATGGCGACGCCAGTCGCGCCGATCATGATCGCCGTGCCGAGATCAGGCTGAAGGAACACAAGGCCCACCGGGGCGCCGATCATCACCAGCGGCGGTATCAGATAAAGGATGTGCGAGACCTGTTCCGGCCTGATGGCGTGGTAATAGCGCGCAAGCGCCAGCACCACGCCGATCTTCATCAGCTCCGACGGCTGGAACTGCATCGGCCCCAGATCGATCCATCGGCGCGCGCCCATGTTGATGTCGCCGATGAAGGGCACGAGCGCCAGCGCGACAAGCGCGACGACATAGATCGGGATCGACAGCATCATCCAATAGCGCATGCCGATGAGCGCCACGACGATCATGGCGAGGCCGGCGACGGCGAAGCGGAAAGCGTGCGTGCCGGCCCATGGGCTCCACGACCCGCCGCCGACGGAATAGAGCGTCACGACGCCCACGCCGCCGATCAAGGCGAGCAGGATCATGAGCGGCCAGTGAAGGCGCGAAAAATGATCGATGAGACCGCGCCGGGGACCAGGAAGGATGATTGAGGCCATCGCCCTATCCTCTCGCCGTCAGGTCCGGCCCGCGCGCGATCGCCTCGGGCCCGACTGGCTTCAGCTTGGCTGGATCCTTTTCGAAGACGGCGCGCATGATCGCTTGCGCTTTCGGCGCCGCGGCCCGCGCCCCTCCGATGCCGTGCTCGACGACGACCGCGCAAGCATAACGCGGCGACTCGTAAGGACCGTAACAGACGAACAGAGCGTGGTCCCGGCGCGCCCAGGGCAGCTGCTCGGGTTTGGTTAGACCGCGGCGACGCTCCTCATCGGTAATGCGATACACTTGGCTGGTTCCGGTCTTGCCCGCGAGCTGCCATTCGGGCTCGGGAAGCCGCGCGCGATAAGCCGTGCCTCCCGGCTCGTTCATGACCGCGTTCATGCCGGCCCGCGCGACTGCAAGATATTCCTCGGGAAGGTCGATCTTCGGCGCCGTCGCCTGCGGAAGGACGAGATCGCCCTTGAGGCGGACGATCCGTGGACGGACTTCCCGCCCCGTCGCGATCCGCGCCGCCATGACCGCGAGCTGGAGCGGCGTCGTCGAGACCGACCCCTGTCCGATCACCGCGGAGAGCGTTTCGCCGGGGAACCAGGTCTGGTTTTCGGGCGAGCTCCTATAATAACGCTTTTTCCAGGCGCGGTCCGGCATGACGCCCGCATGCTGCCCGGGGATCCCCAGTTCGAACGTCTGATCAAGACCGAATTTGCGCGCGGTGTCGGCGAGAAGATCGATGTCGAGCTGGGTCGCCACCGTGTAATAGAAGGTGTCGCATGAGAGCTTCAGCGAGTTCTTCATGTCGACCGTTCCGTGGCCCTCCTTCTTCCAGCAGTGGAAGAAGCGGTTGCCGTACCAGAACTTGCCGCTGCAACGGACCTTGAAATTCGGCGAGAACCCGGCGCGCTGCGCGGCGATCGCGCTGATCATCTTGAACGTCGAGCCGGGCGGGTAAATGCCGCCGAGCGGCTTGTTGAGAAGAGGCTTGTAGGGGCTTTCGTTCAGTTCCTTCCAGAGCGCGCTCGGAATGCCCTTAGTGAAGATGTTAGGGTCGAACGCCGGCGTTGAGGCGAGCACGAGAATATCGCCGGTTTCGGCGTCGATCACCACCGCCGACGCGCTCTCGCCTTCAAGCGCCTTCATCGCCGCCAGCTGAAGCTCTGCGTCGATCGTCAGGCCTAGCGTTTCCCCCTGACGCGGGGGCCGGAGGCTGTCCTTGATTTCCTCGATAACGCGTCCGTGCGCGTTGACCTTGACGTCTATGGCTCCCGCGACGCCGCGCAGCTCATGCTCATAGGTGCGCTCGAGGCCTTCCCGGCCGACCTTGAAGCCCGGCTGACGCAACAGAAGATGCTGGTTCTCGTTTTCTTTCGCCGCGAGGTCGCGGTCAGTGACGGCGCCGACATAGCCGATGACAAACGCCGTCGCGTTGCCGAGCGGATAATTGCGAGTTTCGCCGACATCAGGCTCAGCGCCCGGCAAATAGGGGAGTTCGTAATTGATCCTGGTGAACTTCTCCCAATCAAGATTGTTTTCAATCTCGACGGGAGCAAAGCCGCGCGTGCGCCGAATTTCACGCAGGATCTTGGCGCGCTTCTCAGGGGGGATGACGACGAATTCGCCGATGCGGTCGAGCGCCGCTTCGACATTCGAAGCCTCGGCGGGATTGAAGAGCAGCCGGAAATTCTGACGGTTGGAAGCGAGCGACGCGCCGAAGCGATCGATGATCTCGCCGCGCAGCGGGGTGATGATGCGGGTGTTGAACTGGTTCTCGTCCGAAAGGCGCAGATATTTCTTGTGCTCGAGGATCTGAAGCTGGAAGAGGCGTGCGCCGACCCCGACAAGAAGCAGGCTGAAGCCGCCGCCGAGCATGGCGGCGCGGCGCGTCACGATCTCCTTCTTTTCCGGATCATTGGAATTGACGCTCATGGGCCGCTCAAACCTCGATCACGACGCGCCGGTGCAACCGCCCGAACGCTGCGGCGAAGAGCGGAAAGCAGAGCGCAGTGATGAGCATCTGCCAGAGCAGCCCGCCCGGCGGCAGCAAGGTCGCGGAGAGAAGGCTCATCGCCAACCACAATATCAATGATACGACGAGGCACGCCACCGCAAATCCGATCGACACGACGCGAAGGTCGCGCCCGAGGAAATAAGCTTGCTGCGAGATCGCGATCTGCTGCATCACAAGGTAAACGGTCGGCCACAGGCCGATCGGTCCGCCGGACAGCAGATCATGCAGGAGACCCATGAAGAAAACGCTCGCGGCGGGCAGATGCCCCGGCGAATAAAGCGACCAGAAATAGATGATGATGAGCGGAATGACAGGCGTCGGCAGCGCGCCGCCGAAGAGCCTCACCGGCGAGGCAAGCAGAATGACGCCGAGAAAACCGAGCAGCGTCGGCGTCGCCGCCCCGGCGATTCGCATCAGGACATCGGCGCGCGTCGCCATTTTCAGTCGCCCTCGTCGACGGGCGCCGGCGCGGCGGGCGGGGCCGAGGGCAAATTCGCGGCCTGCGCCGCATTAGCGACGGGCGGCGCGGTTTCGGCCGCAATCTCCGCCGCCGCCCTTGATGCGGCCGGCGCGCCGAGCGGGGTCGGGTCAACCTCCGGAAACTGATAGTTGATGATCCTCACCATGCGCGAACGGGCGCTGTCGGCGGCGAGCGCGACGGTCGCCTCCTTGTCATTGACGTCGGCGATGACCCCGACCGTCAACCCGCGCGGCAGGATCCCGCCGGCCCCGGAGGTCACCACCCGCTGACCCGGCTGAATGAGGTCGCCGTTCGCGAGTCTGGTGATGGCGATTGAGGGGCGCGCCGTCGAGCGGCCCGCAAGAATTCCCTCGACAAAGGAGCCCTCGACGAAAACCGGAACCCGGCTTTGCACGTCGTTGAGCAGAAGAATCCGCGAAGCGTTGGGCGAGACGTCGACGATGCGCCCCACCATGCCGCGCTCGTCAACAGCCGCAAAGCCGCGAATGACGCCTTCCTTCGCGCCGGCGTTGACGATCATCGAATGGACGAAGGCGTCATTCGCCTCGCCGATGACGAAGGCGTTGATGGGCTTGGCGGCGGGCGGCGCCTCATAGGCCTCAAGCTCTTCAAGCGCGGCGATGATCGACCTCAGCGAGCGCGCTTCTTCCTCCCACTGACGAAGCGCTGCGTTTTCCTCGCGCAGCGCCTTGTTCTGTTCGAGGACGCGAAAATAATCACCGATGTCGCCGATGCGGTCTTCGATCCAGGCGATCGGGCCTGACAGCAGTTCAAGGATCGGCGAGGCCGTCTCGATCGCCGCCTCGCGCGCCTTTTTAAAGACCGAGGCTTCGGCGGAATAAAGGCTCGACAGCAGCAGCATCACGGAGACGAGCGAAAAGAGCAGGATGCCCACCTGCGAACGCGATCGCAGACCGAACCTTTCTCGCGTCTCCCGACCCAACAACTCCATCGAACTGCCGCCTCGATATGACAAAGCGCCCGGCGGATGCCCGCCCGGCGCCCCTGTTATCCCGTGACTCGGCCCCCTGGCGCCAAGCCTGAAGAGCTTACCGCCTCCGGCCGGCCCCTGAAAGACTAGATCGCGGACGAAAGGACGCCGCGCATCGCCTTTTCGTTCTCGAGCGCGGCGCCGGTCCCGAGGGCGACGCAGCACAGCGGGTCATCGGCGACCGAGACGGGAAGCCCGGTCTCGTCCCGAAGGACCTGGTCGAGATTGCGCAGGAGCGCGCCCCCGCCGGTCAGCATGATGCCAGTGTCCACGATGTCGGCCGCGAGTTCGGGCGGCGTCGCCTCGAGCGCGACCTTGACCGCCTCGATGATCTGGCTGACGGGCTCGGCGAGCGCTTCGGCGACCTGCGCCTCGCCGATGCGGACCTCCTTCGGCACGCCGTGCATCAGGTCCCGGCCCTTGATCTGGATGGTGACGCCCGAGCCTTCGGTCGGGATCATCGCCGAGCCGACTTCCTTCTTGATCCGCTCGGCCGACGCCTCGCCGATCAGCAGATTATACATGCGCCGGATATAGCCGATGATGGCGTCGTCCATCTTGTCGCCGCCGACCCTGACCGAGCGCGAATAGACGATGCCGCCGAGCGAGAGCACGGCGACTTCCGTGGTGCCGCCGCCGATGTCGACGACCATCGACCCCGTCGGCTGCGTCACCGGCAGGCCGGCGCCGATCGCGGCGGCCATCGGCTCTTCGATGAGTTCGACTTTGCGCGCGCCCGCCGACAACGCCGATTCCTGGATGGCGCGGCGCTCGACCGCGGTCGCGCCCGAAGGCACGCAGACGACGATGCGCGGGCTGGCGAAGGAGCGGCGATTGTGAACCTTGCGAATGAAATGCTTGATCATCGCTTCGGCGACTTCGAAGTCGGCGATGACGCCGTCCCGCATTGGACGGATCGCTTCGATTTCGCCCGGCGTGCGGCCGAGCATTTCCTTCGCCTCGTTGCCGACCGCGCGCACGAGCTTACGCCCGCCGCGGGTCTCGATCGCAACGACCGATGGCTCGTTGAGCACGATGCCCCGACCCTTCACATAGACGAGCGTGTTCGCCGTTCCGAGGTCGATCGCCATGTCGGAAGACAGCATGCCGAAGAGCGTTGAAAGCATGAACTAATCCTATCGCCGGTGAAGGTCCCGACGGACTGTTTAACCTTAATGGGTTCCGAAATCGTCAACAAACGGCCCGCCCGCGACGACCTTCCGTCTAATGAGATTCTCCGCCCGGCGAGACCGAAGCGCCGGCCTTTCCCAGAGGCTCTTCAGCGTCCCGGCGGCGAAGGCCCGTATAGAGGCGGCGTACGGCGAGGAGAAGCCCGGTCCAGCCCGCGACGACCGCCGCGAACAACGCCCAGTCGGCCGCCGTCAGGGATGTGACGAAATGGTTAAGGCCGGAGAGGCCGTCAGCGAGGCTCCGCTCTCCCGGCCCGAGCGTCGACAGCGCCGCGACGATCAGGATCTTCGGGATGATGCCGACGCTCGTTCCGGCGAGATATTTCCAGAGCGGCACCCGCGCCGCGCCGGCCGCCGCATTGACGACGATGAAAGGCGCCGAGGGAATGATCCGGATGAGGCCGCTCGCAAGAATCCCGTGGCGGCCGATGAAATCCATCGTCGCCAGCGTGCGCGCGCCGCCGAAACGCTGCACGACCCCCCCGCCCATGAAGCGGCCGAGCGCGAAGGTGACCGTCGCGCTCATCATTGTCGCCAGCCATGAATAGAGGGCCCCGTCCCGGGCGCCGAAGGCAAGGATCGTCCCGGCGATCAGGAACCATTGCGGAAACCCGGTCAGCGCGAGGACGATGAAGACTCCCATGACGGCGGGAACCGCCAGCGGCGACTGCGAAAACTCGGCGAGCCAGGCGGCGAGGCGCCCCTCGTCGTCGAAATGGACGAGCCGTCCGCCGAAGAAGAACAGCGACGCGACGACCACAATCAGCGCAACAGAGACCGCCAGCGAGGTCGCGGCCTTTAAATCCATTGAGGTCAGAAACCGGCCGAGGCCGCCAAACGCGCTCATAAACAACCATGCGATCGGGGCCTGCCTAGCGCCCGCGCAGCGCCCTGTCACGGCTTGCCGAGCTGACGGCCAAGCGCCTCAAGGCCAACGTTGGCCGACGCCGCCCGCGGCCAGCCCGGCGTCTGGTTCCGGAACCAGGTGAGCTGCCGCTTGGCGTAGCGCCGGCTCGATTGCCTGGCGAGGCGAACGGCCTCCTCGCGGGTCAGGCGGCCGTTGAGATGGGCGAGCAGCTCCGCAACGCCCACCGCCTTCATCACGGGGAGGCTTTCATCGAGTCCGCGCGCGGCAAGGGCGCGGGCTTCTTCGAGCGCGCCTGCCGCCATCATCGCGTCAAAGCGTCCGTCGATGGTCCGGTAGAGGTCCTCGCGCGGCGGCTCGAGCACCAGCCGCGCGGCTGGCTTGGCGACGACCGGCAAGGCCGCGCCCGCCTGAAATTCCGACAGAGGGCGGCCGGTCGCGTGGAAGACCTCCCATGCCCTCACATGGCGCTGGCGGTCGCCGGGCTTCAGCCGCGCCATCGCCGGATCAGCGGCGATGACCTCGGCGCGAAAAGCCGGAAGGCCCACAGCCGCGAGGCGTTCTTCCGCTTCGCGCCGGACCGCCGCCGGCACGGCCGGCGCCTCGGCGAGCCCCTCCGTCAGGGCGCGGAAATAGAGCCCCGTTCCGCCGACGACGATCGCCGGCGCCCCGCGCTCGGCGATCTCATCAAGCGCTGCCGCCGCGTCCCTTGCCCATCCGCCTACGGAATATCGAATTCCGCCGTCGACATGGCCGAAGAGATGGTGCGGCCTTCGCGCTTCCTCCACCGGCGTCGGGCGCGCCGACAGGATCAGCAAGTCGCGATAGACCTGCAGCGCATCGGCGTTGACGATCTCGGCGCCGATCTCCTCGGCGAGCGCCAGCGCCAGCGCCGACTTGCCGCTTGCAGTCGGCCCTGCGATAAGGATCACGCGCGCGTCGGAGCGGTTCGCCATAGGTATGGCTGATACGGCAATCACCCTTGTTTGCAATCCGGCGGACGCGCTCCTTGACGGGGATCTCTGCGACGCGGCGGCGGACGCGCTCCTTGAAGCCTTCGGCGAGGTGCGGCGGCGGAGGCTTTCGGAGGAAGTCGCCGAAGACTTTCTCATCGAGGCGGAAACAGGCCGGGAGTCCGTCGAGGCGGCCCTCAGGCCGGTTCTCGGCGAGTCCGCCATCGACATCATCGTCCAACCGGCGGCGACCCGGAAAAAACGGCTTCTGGTCGCCGACATGGATTCGACCATCATCGGCCAGGAATGCATAGACGAACTCGCCGATTTCGCCGGCCTGAAGGGCGAGATCGCGGCGATCACCGAACGTGCGATGCGCGGCGAGCTCGATTTCGAGGCGGCGCTTTCGACCCGCGTCGCGATGCTCAAAGGGCTTTCCGAAAACGCGCTCGAAGAGTGCTTCCGCACCCGGATCGCCCTCAACCCCGGCGCAAGAGCGCTCGTCGGAACGATGAACGCGCGCGGCGCTATGACGGTCCTCGTTTCGGGCGGCTTCACCTTCTTCGTCGAGCGCGTGGCGCAGCTGGCGGGCTTCCGGCGATTCCACGCCAATGAACTCATTATCGAAAACGGCGCCCTCGCCGGCGCGGTCCGGCGTCCCATTCTCGGCCGCGAGGCGAAGGGGGCCGCGCTTCGTCAGCATGCGATGGAAAACAACATTCCGCTCGCCGCGACGCTCGCCGTCGGCGACGGCGCGAACGACCTCGACATGATTAGGGCGGCGGGCCTCGGCGTCGCCTTCCGCGCCAAGCCGCAAGTCGCCGCGGCCGCGCACGCCGCGATTCGACACGGCGACCTCACCGCCCTTCTCTATGCGCAGGGGCTTGACGACGACGAGTTTCAGGGCGTCGGCGCGTGACCTTCGACGGAGAAGACGCGCGAATCGGCCGCGCCCTGCCGCAATGGCAGGATCGCCTGATAATCGGCGCTGTCATAGAACGCAGCCGCCGCAGCGTGGCTTGGAAATTCGATCACGACGATGCGCCCGGCGACCGGGGCGCCCTCGCGGCTCCGCGTCTCGCCCCCGCGCACGAGATAGGTCCCGCCGAATCTCGCGACGATCGGCGCGACGGCGGCGGCGTAGGACTTGTAGGCCTCCGGATCGCGCACGGAAATCTCCGCGATGACGTAGCCCTTGGCCGGCGCCGCCGCCTTCAGCCCGTAACCTGACGCGAGCGCGGCCGACGCTAGAACGGCGCTGATCCAGACTCTCATGGGACCCTCGTCTGCTCTCGCGGCTACGGGCGCAGCGATTCGTAGAAGAGCAGCTCGCCGCGCTGCACGTAGATCTGCACCGGGCCGGAGTTGAGATTGCGCAGCTTATCGAGCTTCGTCGCCGCAGCTTCAGGGCGCGACATGCGCTCCCAGCCGATTTCAAGAATGACATCGCCCGGCCGCAAAACGATCGCCGCCGGGCTGTCGGGATCGACAGCGGTGACGACGACGCCTTCGACATCCGGCGCCAGGCCGAAGGATTGAATGACGTCGGCGGTCGGACGCTCGAGGGTGAGACCCGACGCCTTGAGCCCGCCCGGGCGCTGTCCCGGCGCCGAGGCGAGGACGCGTGTTTCGCGGCGATCGACCGTCACTTTCAGCACGACGCGCTTGCCGCTCCTGAGCACCGTCATCGGAACGGTCGAGCCGACGGGGGTGTCCGCGACTGCGCGGGTGAGGTCGCGCACGCTGTTCACCGGCCGGCGGTTGAAGTCGAGAATGATGTCATTGGGCTGCACGCCGGCCGACAGCGCCGGGCTGTTCGGGCGCACCACGGAGACAACGGCGCCGCGCGGCCGGTCGAGGCCAATTTCGGAAGCGAGCTTCGGCGTCATCTCGTCGATCGACACGCCGAGCCAGCCGCGGCGCGTCTCACCATGGGTGAGAAGCTGATCGACGACCACCGTTGCAAGATCGGCCGGCACCGCGAAGCCGACGCCGACCGAACCGCCGGTCTGGGAATAGATCGCGGTGTTGATGCCGATGACCTTGCCTGACATGTCGAACAGCGGACCGCCGGAATTGCCGCGGTTGATCGCCGCGTCGGTCTGGATGAAGTCGTCGAAATTGCCGGCGTCGATGTCGCGGTTGCGCGCTGAAATGATGCCGACGGTGACGGTGCCGCCAAGGCCGAATGGATTGCCGATCGCCAACACCCAGTCGCCGACGCGCGACAGGTTGGAATCGCCGAAGGTCACGAAGGGAAGTTTCGCCGGCGGCGCATCGAGCTGGAGCACGGCGATGTCGGTTTCGCGGTCTACCGCCTTGATCGACGCCTTGAACTCGCGCCCGTCATTGAGCGTCACCGTCACTTCGTCGGCGTTGTCGATGACGTGATTGTTGGTGACGACGACGCCCTTGGGGTCGATGATGAAACCGGAGCCAAGCGACACCGCCTGCGGCGAGAACTTCTTCTGGATCGACGGGTCGGCGCCGGCGCCCTGACCCTTGACGCGCTGTGCGGAGGAAATGTTGACGACCGCGGGCGAAAGCCGCTCGGCGAGATCGGCGAAGCTTTCGGGCGCGCTCCTCGGCACGGCCGCCATCGCCGGCGCGGCCAACAAAACGCTCGCCGCGGCGGCGGCTGCAAAACCCTTCATCGACACCATACCCGTCGCCTTCTCGCCCCGTTCGCCCGGCGTGAGCCGGGACCCGCTTCTTCACTTTGGCGAGGCTACCGTAAATTCACCAGCCGGCAAAGGGCGCGCCGTCCAGCCGGGATCAGCGCCGGCCCTTCAGATTGTTGAGATAGCGCAGGAATTCGCTGTCCGGCGACAGGAGGATCGTCGAGTCGCCCTTCCGCAACGCTTCCTCATAGGCGACGAGCGACCGGTAGAAGGCGAAGAACTCGGGGTCCTTGCCGTAGGCGGCGGCGAAGACGGCGTTGCGCTCGGCGTCGGCGGCGCCGCGGAGCTTCTCGGCCTCTTCATTCGCGGTGGCGCGGATTTCGGTCGCCTCGCGGTCGGCCTGGGCGCGGATCTTCTGCGCTTCCTCATTGCCTTGCGCGCGGAACTGCTGGGCGAGCTGGTTCCGTTCGGCGATCATCCTTTGGAAGACCGCCTGGCTGTTCTGCGCGGGCAGGTCGGCGCGGCGGATCTTCACGTCGATGATCTCAATGCCGATGTCGCGCACGCTCGCGCCGAGAAGATCGCGGATCCTGACCATCAGCGCGTTGCGCCGACCCGAGACGATGTCGTCGACCGGCACCTCGCCGAGAACGCGGCGGACGGTCTGGTTCATCTGGGTCTTGAGGCGCGCCTCGCCGCCGTCGATCGTGCGCACCGACTGGTAGAATTGCTGCGGATTGACGATCCGGTAGCGGGCGAAGGCGTCGACCAGCAGGCGCTCCTGCTTGGCCGCGATGATCTCGATAGCGTCTTGGTCGAGCTCGCGGTTGCGCTTGTCGATGCGGACGACGTTTTGGATGACCGGCGCCTTGAATTTCAGGCCCGGCTGCTTGTGCTCGGCGACCGGCGCGCCGAACTGGAGGACGATCGCGTGGTTCGATTCATCGAGCACGAAGACCGAATTCGCGATCAGCACGAAGACGGCGGCTGCGACGATGAGAAGGGCCGGGAGAGGATTGCCGCGCATTACTGGTTCGCCCTCTTGTTCAGATCGGTGAGCGGCAGATAAGGAACGACGCCCTTGCCCGCTTTGTCGTCGATGATGATCTTGTTCATCGGCCCCAGCACGCGCTCCGTTGTTTCAAGATACATGCGCTGGCGCGTCACTTCCGGCGCCTTGGCGTATTCGGCGTAGATGGCGTCGAAGCGGCTCGCCTGGCCGCGGGCGTCCGCGGTCACTTGCGCCTGGTAGGCGCGCGCCTCCTCGAGGATCTGCTGCGCGGCGCCGCGCGCCTCCGGCAGGACCTTGTTGGCGTATTCGCGCGCGCGGTTGATATATTGCTCACGGTCCTGCGTCGCGGCGATGACGTCGAGGAAAGCTTGGTTGACTTCCTCCGTGGGCGGATCTGCCTTCTCAAGGTTCACCGAATTGATGATGATGCCGGTGTTCTGGGCGTCGAGCGTCTGCTGCATCAGCTCGCGCGTCTGGTCCATGACGACGCCGCGGCCCTCGGTCTGGATGAAGTCGAGTTCGTTGCGGCCGACGACTTCGCGGATCGCCGCCTCCGCGACGGTGAGCACGAGCTTGTCCGGACTGTCGATGAGGAGCTTGAAGCGGGCGACGGGCGGCAATTCGCCGGGCGCTGCGGTTTCTTCCGCGCTTATCTGCCACTGCACCTTGATGACGACGTCGATGATGTTCTTGTCGCCGGTCAGCATGAGCCCGCCCTGCGAGCCGCGCGTCGAACCGCCGGCCGGAACGAGCGTCTCGCGCACCTCGGTGACGCGCTCGGTGAGCGAGGACTGGAACGGCGCCGGCGCGCGCCAGTGCAGGCCGGGGCCGACGACGCGGTCGAATTCGCCGAAAGTGAGCACGATGCCGCGTTCGACCGGGCCGACGGTGAAGAAACCGCTGAGCCCCCAGAGAACGCCGACGCCGGCGACCATCAGGAGCGCGGTCTGGCGGTTGAGCTGGGGCGGCTTCGCTCCGCCGTCTCGCGGGAAGGCGCGCTTCAGCCGCTGGCGAGACGCGTTGAGAAGTTCATCGAGATCGGGCGGGGTTCCCTTGCCCGGCCCTTTTCCGGAGCCGCCGCCGGGCCCCTGCCCGCCGCCCGGCGGTTTCGGCGGCTGGCCCCAGGGACCCCGCGTCGGCCCACGCCCGGGCCCCTGCGAGCCCCCTTTTCCGGAATTATCCTGCCAAGGCATTGAAATCCTTCCCGCCGGGTGATGTCCCGATGTTGGGTGAAAGCAGAGCCCGCGGCCCCTTGGCCGCTCACGACTCGCCAAAGACGTGAGCGCTATATATGTCAACGATTTCAACGGGTGCAATGCGACCCATCGGATTTTCGCTCGCTAGCGACATGAACGACGTCAGCCTTCTCATGACGGTCAGGGCGGCCCTCAGGACCGTTCCCGCGCCAAAGGGCGGCGACCTCGTCACATCGGGCGCCATCGAGGGTTTGACGGCGAGCGCGGACGGCGTCGTGCGCTTTACGCTCAACACAGACCGGTCTGGCGGCGATGCCGGCCTCCTCGACGCGGCCCGCGCCGCCGCGGCGGCGACGCCGGGTGTCTCGCGCGTCGCTGCGGTCGCCACCGCGCACCGGACCGCGGCGCCGCCCGCGCCGTCGCATGGCGATCCGCTGCGGCTGTCGCGGCCCCCGCAGATCGAGGCGGCCGCGAGGTCGCTCGCCGGCGTCCGGAACGTCATCGCCGTTGCAAGCGGCAAGGGCGGCGTCGGCAAATCGACGGTGGCGGCGAATCTTGCAGTCGCCTTCGCGCGGGCCGGCCTCAAGACCGGCCTTCTCGACGCCGACATTTACGGTCCGTCCCTGCCGACCCTGTTTGCGCTGACCGGTAAGCCGGCGATGCGCGAGGGCAAGATCATTCCCGTCGAGAAATTCGGCGTTCGCGCGATGTCGATCGGCCTTCTGGTCGATGCTGAGAAGGCGCTCGCCTGGCGCGGCCCGATGGTCATGGGCGCGGTGCGCCAGCTTGTCGGCGATGTCGATTGGGGCGAACTTGACGTTCTCGTCATCGACACCCCGCCCGGCACGGGCGATGCGCATCTCTCGCTCGTCCAATCGAAGCGGCTCACCGGCGTCGTCATCGTCTCGACGCCGCAGGAAATGGCGCTCGCCGACATGCGGCGCGGCGCCGAGCTCTTCCGCAGCGCCGGCGTGCCGATCATCGGCGTGATCGAGAACATGGCCTGGCTCGAAGCGGGCGACGGCGGGCGAACCTACCTGTTCGGAAAGGGCGGCGCCGAGAAGGCGGCGGCCGAACTCGGTGTTCCGTTTCTAGGTCCCCTGCCGATCCATACCGATCTGCGCATCGCATCGGATGAAGGTGAGCCCATCGGCATTCGTGCGCCGCAGTCAAAAGCCGCGCAGGACCTCGACGCGCTGGCGCTGAAAATCAGAGTTATGCTCAGTTGACGGGCGCAAGCGTCGGGACGTCGGCGTCCTTGACGCGGGTGTCCTGAACGATGCGCCAGCGACCGTCGATCTGTTTCATCACCAGCGTCATCGCGCCCGCCGTTCTCGCCGCCCCGGCATCATGCGCGAAGCGGCCTACGACCGTCGCAATCTCGGGCGCGGTCATCGATACGTCGAGATCGCTGAAGCTCAGCCGTCCCATCGCCCCCGCGCTCTGGACGAGCGTCTGGTAATATTTGCGCACGGCGTTGATGCCGGTGACGATCTCGGCGCCATTGACGAGGCGCACCGACGCGCCCTGCTCATAGCCGGAAAGGAAGGCGGTGAGATTGCCCTCGTTCCACGCGGCCGCGTTCGCCGCGATGACGCCCTTGATGATGTCCTCCGTCAATCGCTGCAGCGGAGCGCCCCCGCTTGCAAGCACGGGCGTTGCGGCGCCGTTCGCAGCGACCGTGACGTCGATGATGTCGTCGAGCGAGGGCTGGGCGCCCACGAGCCGGCCCGCCCCGTTGCGCTTCGGGCGCGGCGCGCGCGTCGCGGCCGGGTGCGCGCCCTCGGTCAGGACGACCGGCGCCGACAAGGGCGCTTCAGGCTCGATGATCCCGTCAAGCGAGGGGACGGCCGAAGCGATCGGCGCCGGCTGCGGCGCAGGCTCGGCGCGCAGCGCCGGCGCCGGCTTCGCCTCGGCGGGCGCGGCGGCGAGCCCCATTTGCTCTGCCTGCTGATCAAGAGGCAATTCGCTCAACTTTTGTTCGATCGGCCCTTGCGGCGCCTCGCCGCCCGCGAGCGCGGCTTCGACGGCGGCGGACGCCGCGGTCTTGCACTCGAAGCCCTCCAAGGTCAGTTGCGAGGCGAGTTCGGCCGCCATGGCGCGGCAAAAATTGCGGTCGACATTGGCGTGATAGGGCGTGTTGACCTGCGCGCCGCCGTCGCGCGTCACGCGCACATCGCACGCGGCCCCGACGCTTCCCGGCGAAATGACTTCGATGACGCGGACATCGCCGGCGCGGCTGCAGGTCTCGGCTTGAGCCCAGGCGTCGCCAGCCGCGAAGCCGAAGCCTGCGACAGATGCGACACTAAGCAACGCAACCTTCTTCATGGTCCCCCCTCCATGGCTCGACGCGCGCGCGATAGTCAGGTTCGCCCGCCCGTGGAAGACCGGCCCCATGATGGTCAACCGGACGTAAACGCCGCCTTGCCGAGCCAGGCGCATTTTTACCGACCGGACTCCCGCCCGGCGAGCCGGTTCGGCGCCCTCAGACCCGGTCCAGCACGAAAAAGGCGGCGCTGTGCTCATTGCGCGACGACTGCTCCGCCCGGCCCGTGGCGCGCCTTGACCATGTCGCAGGGTCGAAGGAGGGAAATTCAACATCGCCCTCGACCTCGGCCTCAACCTCGGTCCAGTAAATCCGGCTCGCCAGCGGCAAGGTCGCCCTATAGATCTCGGCGCCGCCGATGACGCAGATTTCCTCCGTGTCGAGATGGGCGGCGGCTTGCGCCCCGAGACGAAGCGCCTCGCCGACGGACGGGGCGACCGTCGCCCCGTCTATGCCGGCGGCCCGCCGCGAGACGACGATGTTAATACGGCCCGGCAAGGGCCGGCCGATGCTGTCGAAGGTCTTGCGGCCCATGATGACAGGCTTGCCGAGGGTGATCTCTCGAAAGCGCTTGAGGTCGTCCGAGATTTTCCAGGCGAGGCGCCCGTCGCGCCCGATGACGCCGTTGCGCGCGACCGCGACGACGAGCGCGATCCGCATCAGCGCTCGCCCGCGAGCGCGCTGAGCGCCTCGCCCTCCACGCGATAGACGGTCCACTCGTCCATCGCCTTGGCGCCGAGCGATCTGTAGAAGCCGATCGCCGGTTCGTTCCAGTCGAGCACCGACCATTCGAGCCGCGCGCAGTCCCTCGCGCGCGCGATCGCCGCGAGCCGCATGAGCAGGGCTTTGC
Organism: Parvularculaceae bacterium; assembly: GCA_046296195.1. Classification (GTDB taxonomy): domain Bacteria; phylum Pseudomonadota; class Alphaproteobacteria; order Caulobacterales; family Parvularculaceae; genus Amphiplicatus. The sequence continues at coordinate 24,903 of JBKBLR010000034.1, forward strand.
CGATCCCCTTCCCGCGCACGCTTTCGCGCACGAAGAGGTCCTCGAGATAGACCCCGTGCTTGCCGGTCCATGTCGAGAAATTGAAGAAATAGACGGCGAAACCGACGGCGGCGCCGTTCCACTCGGCGATCAGCGCATGAACCTTCGGATCGGCGCCGAAGAACGCCGTCTCGATGTCGGCGAGGCTCGCCTTCGCCGCATCCGGCGCGCGCTCATAGCGCGCAAGCTCGCGGATAAGATTGATGATCAGCGGCGCGTCGGCGCGCGCGGCCTCGCGGATCGTCAGCGTCATACCGCGACCGGCGCCTTGATGTGCGAATGCGCGACATAATTCTCGATGCGGATGTCTTCATAGGTGAAGTCGAAAATGTTGGTGATCTCCGGATTGAGCCTGAGGCGCGGCAAGGCGTGACGCGTTCTCGATAATTGCTCGCGCGCCTGATCGAAATGGTTGTGATAAAGATGCGCGTCGCCGAGCGTGTGGATGAAGTCGCCGGGTTCGAGACCGACGCATTGCGCGACCATATGCGTCAGCAGGGCGTAGGAAGCGATGTTGAACGGCACGCCGAGAAAGATGTCGGCCGAGCGCTGATAGAGCTGGCAGGAGAGGCGCCCTCTCGCGACAAAGAACTGGAACAGGCAATGGCAGGGCGGCAACGCCATGTCGGCGATCTCGGCCGGGTTCCACGCCGAAACGACCATTCGGCGCGATTGCGGGTTGCGCTTCAGCTCCGCGATCACCCAGGAAAGCTGGTCGATGGTTTCACCGTTCCGGCCCGGCCATGACCGCCACTGGCGCCCGTAGACCGGGCCGAGCTCACCCTTCTCGTCCGCCCATTCATCCCAGATCGAAACGCCGTTCGCTTTGAGGTAAGCGATGTTGGTGTCGCCGGCGATGAACCAGAGAAGCTCATGCACGATCGATTTGGTGTGAAGCTTCTTGGTCGTAACGAGCGGGAAGCCCTGCGACAGGTCAAAGCGCATCTGATGGCCGAAAATCGACCGCGCGCCGGTCCCGGTGCGCTCAGGCCGGTCGTCGCCCTCTTCGAGCGTCCGCCGCATCAGGTCGTGGTATTGCCGCATCGGCCCTCGCGAATCTCCGTTGGCCCGCCAATTTACAAGGGCCCCCGGCGCCTGTCGCCGCTCGCAGGGCACCGGCGGGCGTGATAGTTTTCCCTTCGAGGGGCAAGGGCATGGTCATCGCCGCAGCCGACAACGCATCGGGAGCGCCCGCCGACCGCGGCGGGGGTCTTGGCCTTTTAAGCCTTCTTGTCGGCCTTGCCGCCGGCGCCGCCCTCTATGGCATCGTCGAACAGTGGGGCGACCAGGGCCGCCCCGCCCCGTTGCCGATCACGCTGATGCAGCTTGTCGCCTCCTTCGCGGCCGGCTGGCTGCTCCTTGCCGACCGGGGGCGCGTCCTCGCCGCGATCCTGCCCGCCGCGCTGGTCGCGGCGGTGCTGGCGGTCCCGACCTGGTTCTTCGCCGCCGTCGATGTCAGCGGCGGGGGGAATTACGATTTTGAGTCGTTCCCGATCCTGTTCTGGTCGTTCCTCGCCGCGCCGCTGTCATTCTACGTCATGCTGACGCTCGCAAAGTCGGTGATCGAGAGCGGCGCCCCGCCGAAATATGAATCCGTCTTCTTCAATGGCGTCACCCTCCCGCTCATCGGCGCCGGGGCGAACATCTTCGCGGGCCTGTCGCTCGTGCTGCTCTATGCGTGGGCCGCGCTTTTGAAACAGATGGGCGTCGACGCCTTCGCCAAGCTGTTTGACGAGCCTTGGTTCGTTCTGCCCTTCCTCGGCGCCGTCGGCGGCCTGTCGATCGCCATGATTCGTGGACAGCAGGCGGTGCTCGGCGCGCTGAGGTTCATCCTTCTCCTGTTTTCGCGTCTCGTAATGCCGATCATGGCGGTCTTCTCGGTGACGTTCCTGTTGACGCTCGCGGTCAACGGACCGGACGCGATCTTCGAGCGGCCCTATCCGGGCGCGATCATGCTCGGCCTCGCCTTTGTCGGCATGCTGGTCTTCAACGGCGTCTACCAGAACGGCGCCGGCGGCCCGCCGCCCTGGTGGCTGCGCGCCTCGACGATCATCGCCATCGCCGCCTTCCCTGTTTACGCCGGGCTTGCCGCCTGGGCGTTTTTCCTGCGCGTCGGCGATTACGGCCTGACGCCGCCGCGTATCGTCGGCCTTGCGATGAACGGCCTCGCCTTCGCTTATAGTCTCGTGCTGATCGCCGGCCTCCTCACCGAGCTAAACTGGAAAGGCAAACGCTGGATGCCGCCGGTCGCACGCCTCAACACCGTCATGGCGGCGCTGTGGGTCGCGGTGCTTTTGGGGATTTCCTCGCCGTTGTTCTCGAGCTGGGCGATCAGCGCGAAGAGTCAGGAACAGGTGCTGCTTTCCGGCAAGGTTCCGGCGAAGGATTTTGATTTTGGCTATCTGAAGTTCCGGCTCGGCAAGCCCGGCGCGGCGGCCCTTGCGCGTATCGAAGCCGCAGCGAGCGGGCGCGCCGACGAAACCGACATTCGCGCCGGGATCGCGCGCGCCGATGCCGCGCTCAGCTATTGGGAGTATCAGAACCCCGATCTCGCCACGCCGCAGCCCGAGACGGACTCTGGCGCGGTCGATGCGCCTGCTGAAACCCCGCAGCCCGGACCGATGGATCTCGACTTCAATCCCGAAGACGCCGGCGCGCCGGAATAAGCGGTGGTCAACACCGACCGGTCACGCCGGTTCGGCGACCTGCGCCTTGTCGCGGTCTTTCTTCTTCTGTTTGCCCTTGGCGGGCTTTTCCGCCTCGCCGGAGTCGGCACCGTTTTCCCTGATCTTATCCTCGCGCCGCTTCATCTTGCGATTGGGCCCGTGATAATCCTCGACGCCCTCGACGATCGCGTAGCAGGCCAGCCTGACGGCTAGCGGAATTTCCACCTTGTCGCCGTCGCGTTCGCCCTTTTCGTAATACTGGATCATCCGGCGCTTGAGACCAAGCGCGTGCGCGGCCTCCTTCTGCGAGAGCTTGAGGCTCTTGCGCCATTTTCTGAAATCGGATGGCTCCACCGGCGCACCTTTCGCGTCGCGCCCCCAAGCGGCGCACGGGGTACATTTAGCCCCGCCGTGTAACAGACATTTGACAGCTTCCTGAAAATCCCCGGCAAGGGCTTCTTTTGTGAAGGATTTGTCCCTACCTTGAGGGGGCCGGCTTGCCGGCTATGGCGATAAACGGCCCGTGCAATAAGCGGATCGGACCCGGGGGCGGTACCCGGCGGCTCCACCAGAGGCTCCCCGGAAGCGGGGCCTGCGGCGGGGCCGATACAGGATCGACGGACGTGTAAAGACGACGCTTTCGCCCGGATGGTCTCCGTTATTGGACCAAACTCGATAGTTGCCAACGACAACTACTCGGAAAAGCTCGCTCTCGCTGCGTAATGCGGCTGAGCTGCTTTAAATTGAAGTCCTGACCTCTTCCAAAGGTCAGGCGGGGCCCCCCGGCGCCTGGCAACAGAAGCCGGGGACTTTGTTTCCGAGATTTCATGATCCTCGCCGGAAATTGTCCGGCCTCGCGCGGCACTTCCCGCCGCCCGCAGCATCCGGGCGCGATGACGCCGATCATTGATCGACTTGCCAGCGGACGGCGTACCCGTGCTAACACTCCGTCCTGTGGGAATGGACGACGCGTGAGGGCTGCTTGAGCGACGTCGAAATCGATTACGACTATCTGACGCAGAACGCCTTGAAACAGGTCGTCCGCGACGTGCTCAAAATGACCGAAGAGCTCGGCGAGGCGCCGGGGGACCATCATTTCTACATTGAGTTCGACACTCGGGCGGACGGGGTCTGCCTGCCCGACCATCTTGTCGCCCAATATCCGCAGCGGATGACGATCGTCCTCCAGCACCAGTTCGACGCGCTGGAGGTTCTCGATGACGCGTTTTCGGTCACGCTTTGGTTCAAGAACGTGCAGGCGCGCCTTACCGTCCCCTTCGACGCAGTGACGAGTTTCGCCGATCCTTCCGTGCAGTTTGGTCTGCGCTTTGAAGGGGCCGCGCCTCCGCGCGCGCCGGCGATCGCAACGCCGATCTCGCCCGCTGTCGCCGCCAAGGCTGAAAAACCGCCGACGAGCGGAGAAGGCGCCGCCGTCGTCAGCCTCGACGCGTTCCGGAAGAAGTAATCACTGGACGAGATCGCCCGGCTTTTCGCCGTCTTCCTAGCGGCGCGCCTCGATCTGCCTCAGCGCATCAGGATCGGCCGCCCCCGCCGCGTCCAGCAAGGGCTTTGGCAGCGCCTTCGCCGTTGTCGCGCCGAGCGCCTTCAGCATCTCGGTCTGGCGGACGAGATTGCCGGGGCCGCCGGTGAGTTTTTTCATCGCGTCTTGATAGGCCGCGTCTAATTGCGTCAGCCTTGCGCCGACCGCCTGCATGTCGCCGACGAAGCCGACGAACTTGTCGTAGAGCGCGCCGGCGCGCGCCGCGATTTCCTCGGCGTTGCGATGCTGGCGCTCGACCCGCCACATCGCGGCGACGGTTTTGAGTTGCGTCGTCAGCGTCGTCGGCGTCGCTATCGCGACCTTGTGATCGAGCGCATCAAGGCTCAGCATTTCATCGAAGGAGAGCGCCGCGCCAAGCGCCGCCTCGATCGGGACGAACATGATGACGAAATCGAGCCGCGTCGCCACGCGCGACTGATATTCTTTCGAGGCGAGGCCCTTCATGTGATTGCGCATCGAGCGGGCGTGGGCGGCGAGGCGCGCCTTGCGCGTCTCCTCATCCGCGGCGTTCGCAAAGGCCTCAAAATCGACGAGAGAGACCTTGGAATCGATGATCAGGCGTTCGCCGGAGGGAAGATTGAGGATGTAATCCGTCCGCGCTCGCCTATCCTCCCCTGAAAAGCTTTCCTGGCGCGTATATTCGACGCCTTCCCGAAGGCCCAGCCGGCCAAGGATCGTGTCGACGATCATCTCGCCCCAGGCGCCTTGCATCTGCACGTCGCCTTTCAGAGCCCGCGTAAGGTTCTCGGCTTCCTTCGACACCATCGCCGATTGTCGAGCGAGCTGCTCCAGCTGCTCTTTCAGCGAGCCGTGCTGCTTTGCAGCTTCGAGATGCGCGTCGCCTAGCGACTGCTTGAAGCGAACGATGTCTTCCTTCAGCGGCGCCAGCAGAGCCTCGATCTGCTTGCTGTTCTGATCGCGCAAGGTTTCGCTGTGCGATTTCATCAGCGTGTCGGCGCTGGCGATGAAGGCGTTGCGCATCTCCTCCTTCGCCTGCTTCAGGTCAGCGATCTGCCGCTCGAAGCCGCGCGCTTCGGCGCGCAGTTCCGCAAGCGCGCGATCGAGACTGTCGCGCTCGGCGCGCAAGGCCCCGGCCTCCGCCGACAGGCGCTCGAGACGTTCGGCAAGCGTCGACGCCCGCGCATCCGCCGCCGAGAGCGCCGCGACGCGGGCCTCCTGCTCGCGCGCGATCCGGTCAAGATCCGATTTGAGCGCCTGCGCTTCCTTCAGATGGCGCTCGCCCGCGCGCGCCCGCTCCTCGGCCCGCGCCAGCCGGAGCGCAGCGGCTGCGAGTGAGGCGAACAGCAAGAACCCGACGATCGCGGCCCAGAACAGCGGCTGGGAGAGAAGATCGGACAAGGAGCGCCTCCGACGGGAACAAAAAAAGAACAATTCCCCGCGCCGACCAGTAAAGTCAATGCCGGCGGCTCAGGGTTCGAAAATATCCTCGATCCGCCGCCCAAAGATCTTCGCCAGCGTGAAGGCGAGCGGCAGGCTCGGGTCATATTTGCCGGATTCGAGCGCCTGGATCGTCTGGCGCGAGACATGCGCAAGCTCGGCGAGGCGTGCCTGGCTCCATCTTTTTTCGACGCGCAGCTCGCGCAAGCGGTTCTTCATCGGTAGGCGCGGCCGAGCATGAAACGCACGACGCCGTAAGCGATGGAGAAGATCGGCGCCGCGAGGACGACGGGCAAGGCGGGAGCGCCGAAGATCAGTTCGACGAGCCTTTCGAACTCGTCATGCGTCAGGCGCCAGCGGATACAGAAAACAAGCCACATCAGCAGCGCGCCAATCGAGAGCGCCAGAAACGCGATCACTGCCGGCGTCGCCCCCCTCGCCGCTCGCCGCCGCGCGCTCGGCGCCGTCAAAGGGCGTGCGTTCTTGTGCGCCCGGCGCCGCCGGGCTTCACTTTTTCTGACGCTTGCCGCCCCCTGAGGCGCCCGGTAAACCACGGGCGCAAAATCGCGAG
>JBKBLR010000035.1:0-28883 GCA_046296195.1 Parvularculaceae bacterium
TTTGGTGACGACGACCGTGTAGCCCTTCAGCGCCCGCGCAATCTCTTCGGCCGCGGCGTAGACATAGGTGAGGTCGGCATGGCCGTCGCCGCGGCGGGTCGGCGTGCCGACGGCGATGAAGACGGCGTCGGCGTCCGGCGTCGCGCTGTCGAGGTCGGTCGTGAAAGAGAGGCGGCCGGCGGCGACGTTCTCCGCGACAAGCGCGTCGAGGCCCGGCTCGAAGATCGGGATCTCGCCGCGCATCAGCCGCTCGATCTTCGAGGCGTCCTTGTCGACGCAGACGACGTGATGGCCGAAATGGGCGAAACAGGCCCCCGAAACGAGCCCGACATAACCGGTGCCGACGATCGCAACGCGCATCGATATTCCTCAGCCGGCGTTCGCCGGTCCCTGCGGCGCGCAATGACCCGCGCCCTTAAATCTCCAGTGCCGCGCGCCGGGGCGCGGGGCGGGGGCTCCTTAGCCCTAATGAGCGTTCTTTGGAAAGAGCACGGCGGCGAAGGTGAGGACGAGAATCTTGAAATCGAACCACAAGGACCAGTTGTCGATATATTCAAGATCGTAGCGGACGCGCTGGGCCATGTGCTCGCGTTCGGAAGTCTCGCCGCGCCAGCCGTTAACCTGCGCCCAGCCGGTCATGCCGGGCTTCATCTTGTGGCGGCCGGAGTAATTCTGGACGGTCTGGGCGTATTGGTGGTTATGGGCGAGCGCATGCGGCCGCGGCCCGACGAGCGACATGTCGCCCTTCAGCACGTTGATGATCTGCGGCAGCTCGTCGAGGCTGTAGCGGCGCAGGAACGCGCCGAGCTTGGTGACGCGCGGGTCATGCGCCTTCGCCTGGACGACATTGTCGCCGTCCTCCGCGACCGTCATGGTGCGGAATTTGTAGATCCTGAACACCTTGTGGTTGAAGCCGTGCCGCTGCTGGGTGAAGAGGATCGGCCCCTCGCCCTCGAGCTTGATGGCGATCGCGATCGCCAGCATCACCGGCGTCAACAGCAGGAATGCCGGAATCCCGACCGCATAATCCTCGATGGTCTTCAGAACGCCGCCCCAGCCTTCGAGCGGACGGCGATACAGCGTCAGCATCGGGGCGCCGGCGATGCGCACCACCTCCCCGCCATTGTGGTCGAGCCAATGAACATTGGGGCAGATCGTCAGCGTCACCGGCAGGAGCGACAGCCGGTTGATGAGGGCCGTCATCGCCTCTTTCGAATAGCGCGGCAGCGCGATGACGATGTCGTCGACCTGGCCGTTGCGCGCCGCGATCTCGAGATCCTGGAGATTGCCGGCAAGGCGCACGCCCGCCTCAGCCTCCTCCGGGCCGACGGAGAAAATGCCGACGATCGAGGTCGCCTTGTCAGGATCGCTCGCATGGTCGGCGAAGCGCCGGCCCGCCTCCGTCGCCCCGACGACGGCGATGCGGCGCGAAAAGACGCCGCCCTCCGCGACGGCGCGGCGAAGGACGGCCGCGGCGATGACGCGCGCGGCGACGAGATAGACGGCGACGACGCCGGTCCAGGCGAAAAGCCATGTCCGCGAAAACTGCTCGGACACCTTCAGCGCGAAGCCGAACGCGATGAGGCCGAGGACAATCAGCGCCCAGCGTGCGACGACCGCGCGCATCGCCCGGCTGGACGATCGCATCGCCTCGAATTCATAAAAGCCGTCGCGGCGGAGGAGCGAGGTCAGTCCGGTCGCCCCGACGATGCCGACCGCGGCGTAGGACTGCCAGTCATATTCAACGCCCCGGAAGACCATGTGGTAGATTTCGGCGACCGCGACCGAGGCGATGATGATCGCGATGAAGTCGGCGAAATGGACGAGATCGCCATAAAGCGCCCTAGACAGCGGGGCGCGCCGCGGGGGCTCGGCGGCGACCGGGTCGTCGGCGAATTTCGGCGCGTTACTCAAACCCAACTCAGCCACCAGCAGGGCGCTCCCTCAAATTCGCCTGCGACCTGCGCCCATAGCACGGCGGTTGCCAAGAATCAGTAAGTGCGAGGCCCTTTCCCACAATTTTTTTGCGCCGCAGCAGAAGCCGCCGGCAGCTCTGGACCCGGCCGCCATTCTGTGGCGTGAAGCTTGCCCCGTCGTCGTCCGGCCCCGGCGGCGCCGTCCACGCCGGTCCGGAAGAGCGAGTTGTTGAGCGATGTCGAAGCAGTTTGCCGCGTTTTATGTGTCATGGCGGGACTCCAAGAAGCGGCCCTTCCTGTTCGAGGGAAACGAGGCCGATCTCGGCCGGGCCGCGGCCGACGCGCTCGAGATCAAGCTGAACGAGCTCGCCGAAGGCGGCTGGATCGTCGATCGGGTCGTGCCGGCCAGCGGGATCATGCCCCGGCAGTCGGCGGCTTTCACCATCATCGCGTTCAAATAGATCGCCCCGGAGCCATCATGCAGAAAGACCGAGACAGCGCCCTTCTGCTGGAAATGGAACGGCTCGCCCTTGCAGCGGGTGCCAAGGCCATGGCCATCTACGCAAGTCCCGTCGCCGTCGCCGCCAAGGCCGACGCCTCACCCGTCACCGAGGCCGACCGGCTCGGCGAAGAGATCATCACCGCCGGCCTCAAGGCCTTCGCGCCCGGGATCCCGATCCTCGCCGAGGAGGCCGCCTCGGCGGGCGCTGCTCCCGAGCTCGGCGCGGAGTTTTTCCTCGTCGATCCGCTCGACGGCACCAAGGAGTTCATCACCAAGACCGGCGAATTCACGGTCAACATCGCGCTCGTGCGCGGCGGCGAGGCGGTGCTCGGCGTCGTCTACGCGCCGGCGATCTCGAAGCTCTATCTCGGCGTCAAAGGCCGGGGCGCTTACTTGCGCCGCGTCGGCGAGGGCGCCGAGCCCGCGCCGATCCGCGTCCGGCGCGCGCCGGCGGACGGGCTCGTCGCGGTCGCAAGCCGCAGCCATCGCGGCCCCGAAACCGATGATTTCCTCAGCACCCTGAAGATCAAGGATTTCGCCGCCGCCGGCTCGTCGCTGAAATTCTGTCTGATCGCCGAGGGCCTCGCCGACGTCTATCCGAGGCTCGGGCGGACGATGGAATGGGACACCGGCGCCGGCCAGGCGGTGCTCGAAGCGGCGGGCGGGCGCGTCCTTGAATTCGGGACCGACCGACCCTTGCGCTACGGCAAAAAAGAACGCGGTTTCGACAATCCGCATTTCATCGCCTGGGGCGCCTGAAGCGCCGGAAACAAAAACGGCGGCCCGAAGGCCGCCGTTTCCTTGAGCGTATTCCGTCGGTCCCTAGATCAGGATGCGCGATTTTGGCATCGCGCCCCTGATCTGGTCTTTTGTGTGTCGCGGCGTTTTAGCGCAAAACCGCGCACACTTTTGCGCACGCCGCGCTAGAACCGGAAGCGCGCCGTCACGCCGAAGGTGCGCGGCTGGTTCGTGTGGAAACCGAGACGCGCACGCCCGCCGCGTTCGCGGTCGAAGGCGAGCAGCGCATTCTCGTCGGTGATGTTGTTGATATAGGCGAGCAGCGACCAGTCGTCGAAGTCGATTCCCGCCGTCAGGTTGACGATCTGATAGTCGGGAAGTTCGAGATCGAGCACCGTCGCGTCGAGCCCCGTCGCGCCGCCGAAGGGCAGATTGGAGACGAAGCTGCGCGGGTTGTTTTCCTGATCGCCCGGCTGCGTGAAGCGCGATCCGACATGCTGGAACGTCGCCGCCACGAAGCCTTCGTTCTTGCCGACCGGAAAGGTATAGGACGCCGTCGCGGCGATCTGGAACTGCGGCACCGACGCGAGACGGTTGCCGTCGCGCACGCCGCCGATGACGTCATTGGGGTTCGGCGTCGTGTTGTCGGGCAGCGTCGAGTCGAATTCCGATTCGAGCCAGGTTCCCGCGACCGACAGGGCGAGTCCCGACACCGGCTCATAGCCGAGCTCCCACTCGACGCCGAGGGTGTGCGCCTTCGGCACGTTGAAGGAGATGCGCGACGAGCACGAGCCGGCGTCGACGGTCACCTGCAGGTTCTTCACGTCGTTGTAGAAGCCGGCGATGTTGGCGGTGAAATCGCCGCTCTTGTACTTGATGCCGCCTTCGTAGTTCCACAGCGTCTCGTCGTCATAGTCCTGGAAGGAGCCGAACAGCGCGAGGTCCGCCGGCGAGCACAGAGGCGTGTTCAGCGGATCGTTGACGCCGCCGAGGCGGAAGCCCTTCGACGCCTGCGCGTTGATCGTCAGGTCGTCGGAGAGGTCGTAGCTGAGGATGAAGCGCGGCGAGAATCCGTTCGACGAGGTGGTGTCGACGACGCCGGCGTCGCCGTTCGCGAACAGGCCGCCCGTTGTGATCGTGCGCACTTCCGAGAAGTCATAGTAGCGCGCGCCGGCCGTGAAGTCGAAGCGGTCGGTGATCGCCAGCGTTCCTTCCGCGAACACCGCGAACTGCTCGATGTCGTAGGGAAGGTCCGAGTTGAAGGGCGAATCCGGCCCGAACCCGTTCGCGACCGCCGCCGAGGTGCCGGGGCCGAAGACGAGGTCGGTGAAGACGTCGTAGCCCGGCGTCGGCAGGCGCTGCGAATAATCGCGGTCGATTTCAGTGTAGAAGACGCCGAGCAGCCAGTCGAGGCGGCTCTCGTAATCAGACGCGATGCGCGCCTCCTGCGAGAAGGTTTCGAGATTGGTGCGGTCCTTGAGGTTCGACGGGATGAGGAGCGCGCCCGCCGGATAGCCGAGGTCGATCGACACCGAATGGGTGAGCGCCGACGCGTCGCGGCTGACGAGGATGTCGCGATTGGTGAAGCTGGTGATCGAGGTGAAGACCACCGGCCCCGTGTCCCATTCCAGCGTGACGTCGCCGATCGACGTCTGGTCGCGGAACTGTTCGTCGAGGAGGAGGAACTGTTCGCGCTCGCCGAAGGTCACCGGCGGACGCATCACCGTGAACGGGTTGGCGTAGAGGTTGAACACTTCCTGACGGTTGAAGCCGTCGACGTCGACGTCCTGATAGACGAAGCGCGGCGTGATCGAGAGGTTCTCGGTCGGCTCCCAGCGGAGGCTGGCGCGGAAGCCGTAGCGCTTGCCGTCATTGACGTCCTTGGTGATCGCGCCGCCCTCGCGCCGCGCGTCGATGAAGCCGCCATATTCGGTCCAGTAGCCGACAAGGCGGAACGCGGCGTTATCGCCGAGCGGCACGTTGATGACGCCCTTGCCGTGGCCGCCGACGCCGCCGCCGTCAATGACGTTGACGTTGCCTTCGACGACGCCCGACGTTTCGCCGAGCGTCGGCTGGTTGGTGATGTAGCGGATGGTGCCGCCGATATTGCCCGACCCGAACAGCGTGCCCTGCGGGCCGCGCAGCGTCTCGACGCGGTTGAGATCGAAGAGATCGAGGTCCGGCGTGAACAGCGACAGCGAAATGACGGATTCGTCGAGATAGACGCCGACCTGTTCCTTCACGCCCGGCTGGTCGCGGACGATCTGGCCGGCGGACACGCCGCGCAGGCCGACCTGGCTCTGGCCCGGCCCGAGGTTCTGGATCGAGAGACCGGCGACGTTTCGCGACAGGTCCTCAAGATTCTGCGCCCCGGTCTTGATGATGTCGTCCTGGGTCTGCGCGTTCACCGAGAAGGGAACATCCTGCAGCGATTGCGCCCGCTTGATCGCTGTGACGATGATTTCGTCATCGCCTTCCTGCGCATGGGCGGCCCCGGCTGTCAGCGCGAGCGCTGCGGCCGAGCCGAACAGCGCGACGGTCATTTTTTTCATTGGTCGACTCCCTGGTCTGACGCCTCCGACAAGGCGTTAACCGTCAGAAGACCATGGATTCTGCGCCTTTCGCCAGACGGTGCGGCCTGGTCACCCCGGAAATTCCGGCCCTTGTGGGGCGCCGACCACACAGCGATCGGGCGCACGGCGCAAGCGTTTAGCCGAAGCGGCTAACCGTCGGCGAGGATCGGCTAGGGCGCAATCGCGAACGGCAAGGATTCCGGGAGGGAGACGCCGCGCCGGATCCACACGTCCCATTGCGGCGTTTCGTTGAGCCGGCGGAACTCGGTGTAGAGAAGCGCTTCCGCCTTGCCCGCCGTCACGGTTCCCGCCGCGTCGAGATCGAAGCGCGGCACCAGCACGATCTGGGCGCGCGCCGCCGCCGCCCGCCCGTCGCTGGCGCAGTCGCGCCGGCCGGCGATGACGCAGGTGATGTCGCCCCTGGCGAGGATCGCCGTCTCGAAGCCGGCTTGCCGGAGCGCGCGCGCCTTTTCCGCGGCGTCGAGCAGCATCGCGGTCTGGTCGGCCGGGGTGATCGGGAAGAGCGCGCGCGCCGCTGCGCTGCGAAACCGGCCTTCCTTCATCCAGCGCTCAAGCGTGATTTCGGGCGGCTGAACCACCGCGAAGGCGCTGACGATGGTTGGGGACGCGGCGCGCGCCGCTTCGGCCTGCCGGACGAATTGATCCGCCGACTGAAGAACGAGCGCGAGCCCCAGCCCCAGCGCCGCGACGCCGGCGCCGCCCGATACGGCGATCGAGGCGCGGTCATGCACGTCGGAGACGCCGTCATGGAACGGCGAGTCGGTCGAGAAGACGGCGATCGCCGCGGCGACGAGGAAAAGGATCGCCGGGCTCGCCCCGACGGCGATCGCGGCGGCCCAGCCGAAGGCGAGAAACGCAAAGGCCGTCGCCGTGTTGCGGCGGCTGGCCTCGCCGCCGAAGACGGCGCTGACGAGGAGAGCGACCAACGCCGCCGACGCGATCGCGGCGATGTCGAAGGCGCCGGCCGCCGGCGCCTTCGCTGCCGCGGCGGCGAGCGTCGCCGCGGCGATTTCCGCCCTTGCGATGAGAAGCCCCGGCGCTGCGAGCTCCGACAGCGCGGCGAGCGCCGCCAGCATGGCGAGCGCCGCGCCATATCGGAAAAGCCCCCGCGCGCCGGTGAGAAACGGACAGGCCGAAAGCGCCAGCACGCCGACGAGCGCCAGCGCCGGATCCGACATCCACAACATGAAGAGGAGGAGCCCGCCGAGCGCGCCCTCGGCGAGGGCGCGGCCGTGCGCCCCCCGCGCCGGCGCGCACAGAAATCCGACCGCGGCGGCGGCGAGAAAGGCGAGCGCGCGTTCAGGAGCGCCCGACAGCGGCGCGGCCGCGAAGGCGGCGGTCCCCGCCGCGAGCAGCGCCGCCTGAAGCAGCGGGAAGCGGACCGCCGCGAAGACACCCATCGCCGCCGCCGCCATGAGCGCGGCGAACGCCTTGGCGCCGAGGTGAATGCGGCCGGGCGCTTCGAAAAAGAAATCGGCGGCGAGAAGTAACGCAAGATCGAAGGGTGAGGACGCCGCGACAAGCCCAGAGCCGCCATGCGCAAGCGCCCGGGCTTCGGCGACGCCGGCGAGGAGATCGGCGGTCGGCGTGGTGGTCAGCAGGGCCGGCGCGACAAGCGCGGCGAAGACGGCCGGAAGAGCGGCGACGAGCGCGATGGCGGTGGCGCTTCTGGCCTCGAGCCCGCGGAACAAAAGGGCTGCGCCGGCGCGGGCCGCCGGCGCAGGCGCGCGCCATTGCGGCTCATCATCCCTGCGGTCACCGCCCCGACCCATCGCCCTTGAAGCCTCCCGTGCCATTTCGGCGCCGCCGCGGCGCCGTTAACAAAGGGTTTCGCAAGTCCCCTGCCGCAGGAGGCCCAAGGCGGCTCGAATTCAGCGGCGAAGCTGCTAAGAGCCTTCGCCCATGCGTTCCCTTCTTGGACAGGCGTTCGACCCCGCCACGCGCTTCGTGCGGCTGACGCTCGCGGAGAAGGCGCTGCCGGCGCGCTTCGTCGAAACCCGGGAGAACGATCCCGATGTCGATCTTGCGCGCCTCAACCCGGCTCTGACGCTGCCGGTGCTGGTCGACGAGCCGCCGACCGGCGGCGAGATCGCCGTCGCGCCGGTCGAGGCGATCGCCGAATATCTCGACGAGGCCTATGGCGAGACGGCGCTGATGCCGGCGACGTCGGCGGGCCGCGCCGAAGCGCGGCGCCTGCGCCACTGGTTCCTTGACAAGTTCGACCGCGAGGCGACGGCGCTCATCGCCGGCCCGCGCATCGCCGGCGGGCGCGGCCGGCGCTGGGGCGATCCCGAACCGGTGCGCGAGTTTCAGGCCGCGATCGTCTGGCATTTCGACTATCTGAGCTATCTGCTCGAACGCCGGCGCTGGCTCGCCGGCGACCGCCTGACGACGGCTGATCTCGCCGCCGCCGCCGCGCTCTCGGTGAACGACTATTTCGACCTCATTCCGTGGGCGGACTTTCCGGACGCGAAGGAATGGTATGCGCGCATGAAATCACGCCCGTCGATGCGGGCGATCCTCGCCGACAGGCTCGCCGCCGCCCCGCCCGCGCCCCACTACGCCGATCCGGACTTCTGATGGCTGACGCCGAAGCGCTCGCAAGGCGCGTCAAGGCGCTCGCGCATGAAGCGGGGTTCGACGCCGCCGGCGTCACGAGCGCCGACGCCCCCGCGACCGCGCCGCGTCTCTTCGAATTTCTCGTCGCCGGCCGGCACGGCGACATGGGATGGATGGAGGCGCGCGCCGGCGAACGCGCCGACCCGCGCGCGCTCTGGCCCGAGGCGCGCTCGATCCTGATGCTCGGCGCCAATTACGGCCCTGATGACGATCCGCTCGCCCTCATCGGCGCGCGGGAGAAGGGCGCAGTTTCCGTCTATGCGCGCGGGCGCGACTATCACGACGTCGTCAAGAAGAAACTGAAGGCGCTGGCGCGCCGGATCGTCGCCGAACTGGGGGGCGAGGCGAAGGTCTTCGTCGACACCGCGCCGGTGATGGAAAAGCCGCTCGCCGCGCGGGCCGGGCTCGGCTGGCAGGGCAAGCATACCAATCTCGTCAGCCGCGACTTCGGATCGTGGCTTTTCCTCGGCGCAATCTTCTCGACGCTGACGCTCGCAGCCGATGCAGCTGAAAGCGATCATTGCGGCGCCTGTCGGCGTTGCCTCGACATCTGCCCGACGCAGGCCTTTCCGGCGCCCTACGCGCTCGACGCCAGGCGCTGCATTTCCTATCTGACGATCGAGCACAAAGGTCCGATCCCGCAGGAATTTCGCGAAAAGATCGGCAACCGAATCTACGGCTGCGACGACTGCCTCGCCGTCTGTCCGTGGAACAAATTCGCAAGCCTTGCGCGCGAGGCGCAGCTGCGCGCGCGGGACGATCTGCGCGCGCCCGATCTCGCCGAACTCGCTGCGCTCGACGACGCCGCGTTCCGCGCCCGCTTCTCAGGAAGCCCGATCAAACGCACCGGCCGCGATCGCTTCGTGCGCAACGTTCTGGTCGCGATCGGCAATTCCGGAAACGCGGCCCTCGCCGCGCCGGCGCACGCGCTTCTCGATGATCCCTCGCCGCTGGTGCGCGGCGCAGCCGTCTGGGCGCTGCGCCGCCTGCAGCCCGCGGAATGGAAAGAAATGCGCGCCGGCGCGCGCGCGCGCGAGACGGACGCAACCGTGACCGCCGAGTGGGCGGATTAGATTTCGACCGTCACCGTCACTTCGGCGCGCGTGATGTCGCCGTTCGCGTCCTGAACGAAGTAATAGAACTTGTCGACGCCGTCGAATCCGGGATCGGCGAAATAGGTGACCGTGCCGTCGTCATTGGCGACGATGCGCCCGCGCTCGGAAAAGAGGCCGTCGAGCCTGATCTGATCTCCGTCCGGGTCGCGGTCATTGGCGAGGACGTCGATCGTCACCGATTGACCCGCTTTCACCGACGCGAAATCGGCGCCCGCGACCGGCGACCGGCTGTCGACGTCAAGCTCGCCGTTGTCGGTCCAGTTCTCCGGCAGGCGGAAGCGCGGCGGGATCTCGACGAACAGGCCGACCTTGTCGAGAACGCCGGTCGCGCGGTCGGCGATATATTCCTCGATCAGGGTGACGCGCCGGCCGTCGGGCGTCGTCCAGACGCCGTTCGCGGCGATCGCGCCGCGCAGTTCCGTCGCGCCGATCGCGCTTGAATCCCAGGCCGGCGAGAGGGCGCGCGCCCCGATCGAATCGATGATCTCGCCCGCAAGCTCCGCGCGTCCCGCCCGGAACGCAAATTGCGCCGGCCCGTCGAGCGACAGGCGGCCCTGCGCGAGATCGTCGCCGTCGAGGAAGAGGTCGTGGCGCGTGCGGTTGGTGAAATCGACGCGCGCGCCGGCGATGTCGACGTCGACATAGACATACTCGAAGCGGCCGCTCGCGCCGATGAAAGCAAGGTCGTTTTTGGCGTTCTTGACCTGATCGACGCCGATCGCGAAGCCGTCGATCGAGGCGCCGTTGATGACGACGTCGATGACGTTGTTGTCGAGGACGACGCCGCGCGTGCGCGCAAGGCTGCGGCCGGCGGCGTCCGTCGCGACGACGTCGAGCCCGGTGATGGTGTAATGCGCCGTATATTGGAGGTGAACGCCGGTCTCGACCTCCCAGGCGGTGAAATCGTCGATCACCGAGCGGACGCCGTGGCCCTGTCTCGGATTGGCCTTGATGACCTCCAGCCCGCGCTCGGAAGCGATGGTTTCGTTGTCCGTGAAGATCGAAATCGCCGGGATGTTGGGATCGACGCGGTCGAGATAGCGCAAGGAATCCGCCTGATCGACGACGGACGGATCGACCGGGATGAGTTTCGAATCGGGCCCGCGATGGAAATAGGTGAAGCCGGCGCCCGACGGAATGCCCGCCGCGACGTTGCCCACCGCCTCGACGAGCCGCCCCTGAAACCAGAAGCCCGTTCCTGTGCGGCCGAGGTCGAAGGCGTTGACGTCGTCGCCGTTCTTGACGATGTGGTCGACGCCCAGCGACTTGATCGCGATGTTGCCGGACCAGCGCCCGGTTTCGTTGCCGGTTTCGGCGACGAACGCCGCGCCGAACACGTCATAGGCGGCGTTGTCGGCGAAGATCGCATTCGAATCGTGGTGGACGAAGCCCCAGCCCGGCGCGCCCCAGACGCTCGCTCCTTCCACGATGACCGGGTGCGCCTGATCGTCGACGCCCGACCGGTGGATGTGCAGCGAATAGCGTCCTTTGACGTTCGAGTCGAACTCGACGGTATGAAGGTCCGAAAGGTCGAAGGCGCGCTCCGACTTGTCCGTGCGGCCGAGCTCGGTGAATTCGGCGAAACGCACGGTGACGTCGTTCGAATGCATCAGCATCACATGCCCGCGCTGGTGCACGGGGACGGCGTCGGCATTTTCCGTTTCGAAGACGATGTTGCGCGAGTAATTGGCGACATAAGCCTTGAGGTCCGCGCGCGGGCCTTCATGATCGTATTGCAGCGGCTTGTCGAAGGTGATGACATTGCCCTCGATCTTGACGATGACGAGCTCTTCATCCTCGGTGGCGACGTCGATCGGCTGGCCCTGCGGCGTCTTGCCGGTCGAGACGAGATGCGTGCCGGTGAGAACGAGCCTGTCGCCGACGCGCCAGCCTTCGGGCGGCCCTTCCAGCGTCAGCGTCGTGTCGCCTTTCATAGGATCGACCGCGACCTTGAGGAACGACGCCTTCTCCGCGCCGTTGATGTCGATCGAGCCCAAGGAGACGAGGCCGCGCGACAGGAGGCGCGGATCCCAGCTGACGTCGATCGGCCCGTTGTCGGCGAACTGGATGACGGCGCGCACGTCGGCGTCGACCGGGTCATCACGCGTGCCGATCGTCAGCGCGCCGCTGTCGGTGACGATCACCGTGTCGACTTCAAGGAAGGTGTCGCGATCGGTCGCGAAGTCGAGCGCGCCGTCGATGCGGACGGTCTTGATGGAGGCCGGGCTCTCGCCGTCATAAGCGACCGTGACGCCCGCCGGGATGAGGACGCGCGCGCCCTCGCCCGGGACCTCGCCGCCTGCCCACGTCGCCGGATCGAACCAGGAGCCGTTTTTCACCGCGACATGCGTCGCCGACGACACCGGCGCGAGCGCCAGGATCGCCGCATGGTCCGCCCGCATCGCAGCGTCGAGCGACGCCGGCGCGCCGCGCGGATCGTCGTGATGGCCGCCGGCGTTTCCGCCCGTCGCGCCGCCCGTCGCGCCGCCCGTCGGCGCGTCGCTTCCCGTCCCGCCGCCCGGCTGCGGCTGGTGGCTTCCCCCGGAATGGCCGCCGCCGGCGGTGTCATCCGTAGGCGTCTCATTGCGGGGTCCGGGCTCCTCGACGGGTCCGATCCCGCCGCCGGTCCCCGGCGGGGAATGGCCGGCGCCGGCGTGGCCCTCATCTTCCGTTTCAATCGTCCGGCCTGGAACGCCGCGGCCGCGCGGCGGCGTGAAGCTGCGGCCGCCGGCGTCGGCGAAATGAAAATGGCCGCGGCCGATGAAGGGCGAGTCATCCGCCGACAGGCGGAACTCGTCGACGGGGTCCGGCGCGAGCGGCGCACGGCCTGCGCCGGCGGCATGATTCGCATGTTGAAGATCAGCGATCGCTACGCTTGCGCCCGGATCATCGTCCATCGGGCCGCGCGCCTCAGCACTGAAGCGGCCCGTACAGACGCGTCCATGCGCCAGCAGCCGGTCGAGGGCGCCGCGATGATCGTCAGCGCCCGCCAGCGCGTCTTCCGCAATCTGCGCGCCGATCATGGCCGCGAGCACGCTGACGCCGGCGCCGCGCTTCAGCTCGGCCGCCCGCCCGCCGCCGCGCCGGCGGCGCCCGGCCGACGGCGCCGCGGCCGGACGGCCCAGGAGTTCGGGGTTGACGAGTTCAGGGACAGCGGCGACGGCGATCTTGGACAAGCGCACACCTCGATCGTTAAGCATTGCTTCAGGAAGCGTGCGGAAGTCGCCCAGCGCGCCGCCCTCCGCCGGCATTGATGCCGACGAACTGACAACGCCGCGCTGATTGCGGGACGAAAATTTCGGGCCCCGCGTTAGCGGATCGGCAAGACATCGTTACCGAAGCCTTGCCGCAAAGCGCGGAAAGCGCGGCGTTTCCTTAATCCCCTGCTCAGGCGGCGGGGCCGGTCTTTTCAAGGGATTTCCTGCGGCCGCGCAGCGTCTTCAGCACCGGGCGCGCAAGCGCCGGGGGCAGATATTCGGTCAGGAATTCGTCGCGCCGGACACGCCAATCGACTTGATCCGCCGTGCCTTTTCGCGCCCGGAACTGGGTCGTCCTGGCGCGCGAATCCTCGGTCCACGTCGCCGTGTAGTAATAGAGCGCGATCGACCGGCGCGGCTTTTTCTGCGGATGCGCGATCGGAACAGGGTGGCCGTGATAGCTGTTCCCGGTCGTTGAAAAGACGACACAGCGGCCGAATTCCGGCGTGATCGCGCGCACGCACCTTTCCATCTTTTCATCCCAAAGCTCGAGCGCGCCGCCATAGTCGAGCTTCCAGTCCCGGTTGAGATAGATGAGCACATTGAGGCGCCGTTCGAGGTCCATCAGCTTGTGATGATTGAAATCGGCGTGGACGGAGAGATGCCCGCCCTCGCGCGTTTCATGAAAGCCGCCGCCGATGAAGAAGGGATCAGGGATGAGGCCCTTGATGCCGGAAAGGTTTTCGAGGAACTGCAGGAACGGCCGTGAGTTCAGCGAATAGAAGAACGCCCTGACCGGCGGCGACAAATAATCCGGGTTGTAGCTCGTCTTGAAGCGTTCCTGGTCGCGGTCGAAACTGCGGCTGTCGGGATCGGCCTTCGACGGAAACTGGTCGAGGCAGAGATCGAGGATCGACGCCGGCAGGAAATCGTCGATGGCGATATGCGGAAAGGGCGCCGCGGTCCGATAGGCTTCGCTGAGCTCAAGCCCCTTCTTGCGCAAGGCCTCGGGGTCGAACTGGCCGTAAAGCGGGTCTGCGATTTCGAGGTATGACACGGGGGATAAAGCGCCTCAACGCGGTCTGACGGCGGCCGCCTTTAGCACGCCGACCGCCGAATGATCCTGCTTGCAATTGCGGCGCCTGTCGCCGGAGCAGCTCATTTATACTCGATAAGGCCCCGCCGGCCGGCGCCGAGGCGGCCGAGATAATAGCTGAGCGCGCCTTTGGCCTCGGCGAATTTGGCGAAGACGGTTAACGCCGCGCGCGGCAGGGCGTCCGCCCCTTCCCCCCGGTGACGCCGGTAAAGCCGCGCGACCTGCGCCGGATAAAGGAGCAGCACCGTCAGGAACGCCGGCGAGACGGCGAGCGCGAGGACGATTGCGGCAGGCGCAGCGCCCGCCCACAGAAGGGCGCGTCGTGTTTCCTGCGCCCAGATGCCATGCGGAGAATGCGCATGCAGCGCCGACACTTCGGCGAAGGCGTGGCCAGCGCGCTCCGACCGGCGCCACCATTGGCCGAAACGCGTCATCGCCGCGTCATGAAGGGTCATCTCGGCGTCGAGGCGCCAAATGCGATGCCCGCGGGCGCGCAGGCGCACGCACAATTCCGGCTCCTCCCCCGCGATGAGGCTGTCGCGGTAACCGCCCGCCTCGACAAGGGCGGCGATGCGCATCAGCGCGTCGCCGCCGCAGGCGCGCGCCTCGCCGACTGGCGTCGCCCATTCGAGATCGCAAAGGCGGTTGTAAAGGCTCGCCTCGGGAAAGCGCTCGCGGCGGCGCCCGCAGACGACGGCGACGTCAGGACGCGCGCCGAGAAAGGCCGCGGCCTTGGCGATCCAGTCGGGCGCAAGCGCGCAATCGCCGTCGATGAATTGCACGAACTCAAGTCCCGGCGCGATCTCGCAAAGACGCCTGAGGCCCTCATTGCGTGCCCGCGCCGCCGTGAAAGGCCGCGTCATGTCGAGGGCGACGACATCGGCGCCGCGCGCGCGCGCCGCTTCGACGCTGCCGTCGCTTGAGCCGGAATCGACATAAACGACCGGGCCGCCGCCGCTCGCCGCCAGCGAGTCGAGGCAGGCGAGGAGGCGTGCGCCCTCGTTCCTTCCGATGGCGACGAAGCCGACGGCGCGCGTCATCGCCCGTCGCCGCGATCGGTGCGCGTCCAGCGCTCCGCGGACTTCCTTCCCTCGCCCCCATAGACGCTGAGCTTGCCGAGGAGATACTCGCCGAGCCCGGCGAGCGTCTTCGGCGGCAGCACCGTTCGTCCGTGGGCGAACCAGGCGACGACGACCGCCGCCGCGAAGATGAGGCCGGCGTCCCAGAACAGAGCGAGCGGTCCCGTGCGGCCGGCGAGCGCGAGAGGGATGCTGACAAGGCAGCCCGCGACGATGACGGCGCCGAGAAGGGTCAGCGGCGGGATCAGAAGATCGAACGCCATCAGCAGCGCGCGCCCGTCGCCGCCGACGCCTTTGGCGAAAAGCGCGCCGGCGCGCCGGAAGGCGAGCCGGAGGGAGCCGATCTCCCAGCGCGCGCGCTGGGTCGCCGCGCCCGCCGCCGACCGCGCCAGCTCGCTCTCGACGAGCGCGCCGATATCGAGCATCGGCGGCGTTCCTTCTTCGACGAGCGCGGCCGTCATGGCGAGGTCCTCGACGATTTCCCCGCTGGCGAAGGTGCGGTCCTTAACGAGCGCCCAGGGGAATGCCATGCCGGAGCCGGTGAGGCGCGAGAAGCCGCCGAGCGTCTGCAGCCCGGCCATCCGCACACGGTTGATCAAGAGCCAGGCGAAGGCGGAGACGGCGGAGGCGGGTCCCGCGGCGGCCGCGGGCCGGGCGAGATAGAGCGCCTGGACGGGGCGCCGGCGCGCCGCGGCGAGGCGCGCGATACGGTCGACGGCGCCGGGCGCGGGCTGGCAGTCCGCGTCAAGAAACACGACCGTTTCCGGCGGCGCGGCGCTGAGGTGATCGACGCCGGCCTGCAGCGCATAACCCTTGCCGCGCCGCTCGGCGTCGACGCGTTCGACAACCTCGGCGCCGGCCGCGCGCGCCGCCGCCGCGGTGCCGTCGCTGCAATTATCGGCGACGACGAGCACGCGGTCCTGCGCCCCGAGCCCCGCCGCCGCGGCGTTGATGGTCGCCGCCACGCCCTGTTCCTCGTCATGCGCCGGAATGACGACGACGAGGGGCCCGCGCGGGCCCGCGGGCGGCGGCGCCGGCGCGCGATGAAGGAAGCTCGCCGCAATCTCGAGCGCGAAGAAGAGGACGATCGCCAGCGCGGCGACGCCGAGCCCCATCAGCGGCAGGACGAGGAGAAGGGTCATGCGCGCGGGCCCTGAGCGAAACGATCGATGGTTTCCGCCAGCACCGCGGCGGCGGCGTCGCTGTCGTGGCGGGCGAGCGCACGCGCCCGCCCCTTGGCGCCCATCGCGGCGAGACGCTCGAGCGGCGTGTCCATCACCTCCGCCATCGCCGCGGCGAGCGCCTCGGCGTCGGAAGCAGGCGTCAGCCAGCCGTTCTCGCCCGGGATCACGAGTTCCGGAATGCCGGCGATGAAGGTCGAGATCACCGGGCGCGAGAGCGCCATCGCCTCCATGATCGAGACCGGCAATCCTTCGGCGTAGCTCGGCAGCACGAAGACGCCGGCGTCCTCGATCGCGCGGCGCACTTCGGCCGGCGTCTTCCAGCCGGCGAGCGTGATCTCGCCGCCGAGCCCTTCTTCAGCGATCCGCCTTTCGATCTCCCCCCGCAATTCGCCGTCGCCGATGACGGTCAGGGAAAAGGCCCGGCCCAGCCGCTTCAGGAGCGCCGCCGCCTCGACGAGCGTCGGGATGCCCTTCTGTTCGCTCAACCGCGCGACGGCGATGAATTTCGCCGCATCGGCGATCGGCAGCGCCGGGCCGGCGTGGAATTCCTTGTCGACGCCGCAGGGGACGATGACGATCTTCTCCCAGTCTTCCGGCGCGGCGAGCCTGCGCAGCTGGCTGCGGCCATAGCTCGAAACGGCGGCGACGAAGGCCGCGCGGCGGATTTTCTCCGCGAGCGCGATCTTCGGGGCGCGGTCGAATTCCTCCGGCCCGTGCACCGTCATCGAGAAGGCGGCGCCGTTGATGCGCGCGGCGAGCATCGCGACCGTCGCCGAATTGGTGCCGAAATGGGCATGAACGTGATTGATCCTTTCGCGCCGCAGCCAGTCCGCGAGCGCCATCGCTTCGGCGAAATAGAGCAGGTGGCGGAGGAGGCCGGCGTCAGATCCGGCTCCAAGCCGGAGGGCGTCGGCGAACGCCGCCAGCGCGCCGGACGGCCGCGCGACGAGGCTTGCGCCGATCGCGGCGGCGAGCATGGCGGGCGGGGCGCCGACGATGCGCCGCGTACGCTCGGCCTCGCGCTTGTCCTCCTCGGCGATCAGTCCGTGGGCGGAGGAGCGTACGGCGAACCGCGCCACATGAAGGCCGCGGCGCTCGATCGCCTCGATCTCGCGTCGAATGAAGGTGTGGCTGATGCCGGGATACTGGTTGATGAGATAGGCGAGCGTCATCGCGCAGGCATCCCGATTTCCCAACCGATCAAAGCAGCCGCCGTCAGGCCTTCTTGCCTTTGGCGCCGGCCCCGCCGCCGAACCAGTACCGCATCACCCCGGAGAATTCCGAGAAATAGCCGAGCGTGGTGAAAAAGGCGTAAGGCAAGGCCGGCGCCCCGCGAGGGTCGGCGCGCAGAAGCGTCGCCGCAACTTTGAGCGCGAAGACCGTGGCGACGCCGACGAGCGCGGCGACGAGCCCGATGAGCGCATTGGCGCCGAAGACGCCCGACGCCGCCGCAAGCCCGATCGTCGCCGCGACACCGAGCGCCGGCGCAAAGCCGCCCCAGAACAGGGCCCGCGCCTGCTCCTTGACGCCGAATTGCTCGGGCTTCGCGCCGTGAAGCGCGGCGCCGGCCGCGTAGTCAAAGCCGCGCTGCGCCGCTTCGCGCCGGAAATCCTTGAACGACCGGCGCCGCGCTTCCATCACCGCCATCGGCGCTTCGCTGCGCCAGGCATGGGCGCCGCGACGGCGCAGGCGCAGGCAGAGATCGGCCGTCGCATCGGCCTCGATGTCGGCGCGGAAGCCGCCGACTTTCTCAAACGCTTCGGCGCGCACAAAGGCGTTCGGGCCGGCCGCCTGTATTTCTCCAGCGGGCGCGGCGCGCGCGGCGACGCTGAGGCGGTCAAAGACGGTCGCGCCGCTTTCATGGAGCAAGGTGAGTCCTTCAAGGACGGCAACCTCGGGGCGGCGCTCCATGAATTTCTCGGCGTGATCGAGCCAGCCTGGCGCCAGCGTGGCGCCGGCTTCAAGATACTGGACGTAGTGAAGATCAGGATTTTCCTTCTTCAGCCTCCGATAGCCGGCGTTGCGGATGCGCCCCTCGCCCGGCCCATCGCTGACCTCAACCGTGCTGACGCCGGCCTCCTTCGCAGCGGAAAGACCCGGCTCACCGGCGGGCGCCGCGACGACGAAGGCGACGCCGTCAGGGACCGATTGCAGCGTTTCTGCGACGGAAAGATCGCCGCCGACGATGATGACGCCGATCCGGGCGAGGACTGCTTCGCTGGCGGTATGAACAGGGTCGGCGAGCGCTTGCCCCACTTCGGGCGCAAGGCGCGCCGTCGCGGCGCGGTCCTCGCCGTTCGCGTAGACCGACGGCGCGGGAAAGCCCGTTGCGGGCGAAAATTCCGTATGCGCATAAAGCGACGGGCCGCCGATCGGCGCCGCCGGCTGCGGCGCTTCCGCGACGGGCGCGCCTTCCGTCGTGACAAGCCTGACGCCCAAATTGCGCGTCAGGCGCGCGCCGGCTTCGGCGGCGGGGACGCCTTCCGCGCGGCGCGCCTCCGGCGCGGCGTCGCGGATGAACCCGGCGGCCGCCCGCGGCTCGCGCCATTCCGTCAACTTGACGGTCGGGCTCGTCGCAAGGCCGAAGACGCCGTAGTCGAGCTTGTCGCGGATGACCGCCCGAATCGTCTCTTCACTGACGATCGGGTCCTGCGCCGAGAAGGCGTAGACGAGCGCTGTGTCAGCGATGATGTTGATGACCCGCGGCACCCCGCGCGACTGCTCGGCGATGTGATCAAGCGCGGCGTCCGAGAAGATGCGGCGGTTCGCGCCGGCGATCGTCAGCCGGGTCTCGACATAAGAATGCACCTCTTCGCGCGACAGCGGCGAGAGGTGAAAATCCGAACCGATGCGCTGGGCGAGCTGCAGCATATCGGGCCTGCTGAGAAGGTCCTTCAGCTGCGGCTGCCCGACGAGGATGAGCTGGAGGAGCTGGTCCTTGCCGGCGTTGATGTTCGAGAGCATGCGCAGCTCTTCGAGCATGTCGACGGAAAGGTTTTGCGCCTCGTCGATGATGAGGACCGCGCGCCGGCCCCGCGAATATTCGCGGATGAAGAACTGCTGAAGCTGAGCGAAGAGCTCGACATGGGTCTTGCCGGCGAAGGGCTCGCCGAAGCCCATCAGCACCCAGCTCAAAAGGTCGCCGCGACCCTGCTGGATGTTCGACAGGAGCGCGACGGTGTGGGTGTCGGAAAGCTGCTCGAGCAGGCGGTGGATGAGCGTTGTCTTCCCGCACCCCACCTCGCCGGTGATGACCGAAATACCCGCCTGGTTGACGACGCCGTATTCGAGCATCGCATAGGCGAGCCGGTGCCCGCGCCCCCAATAGAGAAAGGACGGGTCGGGCTGGATCGAGAAAGGCTTTTCAGTGAGGCCGTAGAACTCTTCGTACATGACGCTTTCCAGGGCCCCGCTTCAAAACTCGCGGGATCTTATTGACCAAGGAGGCGGCGCGCCTCGAGGACGCGTTCGGACGGCGCGCTGGGCATGGCGATCACCGCCTCCAGCTCCTTGCGCCCGCGCGCCGCGTCGCCGCTTTCGATGAGCGCCGCCCCGTAATGGAAGCGGATGTCGGCGACGTCGGGCGCGCCCGCCGCCGCCTTCTCGAGCGCGGCGAGACCGGCCGCCTTGTCGCCGGCGCGCCACGCCGCCCAGCCATAAGTGTCGAGGAAGAACGGATTCTCCGCGGCCCGCAGCGGCGCGGCGACTTCGAGGGCGCGCTTGTGGCTCGCAGCATCGTCGCGCTCGGAGAGAAGACTGGCGAGATTGTTCGATACGATGAAGTCGTTCGGGCGCCGGGTACGGATCGTTTCATAGATGGCGATCGCCTCGTCGAAACGGCGCAGCGCGATCAGGTGGTCGGCCTTGATGATCTGCAGGCCGTCATTGTTCGGGATCGCTGACAGCGCCTGTTCGATGGCCTCGCCTGCTTCCGCGCGCCGGCCGGCCTCGACAAGGACCGTGTACATCAATTCGTAGGCTTCCGGCCGGAGCGGGTCGTTTGCGATCGCCGCCTTCAGGGTTTCGCTCGCTTCCGCGGTCTTTCGGCCTCGGCGCTCGACCTGCGCGAGGAGTAGCCGCGCATCATAGGCGGAGGGATTCTTGGCGATGGTGTCCTTCAGGAAGGTTTCCGCCTCAGCGGCCCGCCCGGCGTCGACATAGGCCTGAACGAGGCTCGCAAGCGGTCGCGTTTCGAGAGGATTCTTTTCGAGCTCCTTCGAGAAGGTGTCGATCGCGCCGGCGTAATCCTTAAGGCCCGAATAGGCCGCGCCGAGGATCGAGTTGGCGATCGCATCCTCATTGCTGACTTCGGCGAGCGCTTTGGCCGCTTCCTCCGCGCCGCGCCAGTCCTGCATGTCGAGGCGCAGGGCCGCAAGGAGCTTCAGGTTTTCAGCGTCGCCCGGCGCGACGGCGAGCGAATCCGTCAGCACTTTGACGGCGCGGTCCCTCTTGCCTTGGCGGATGAGATAGCGCGCGAAGTGGTTCGAAGGCTGGGCGGCGCGCTTCGAGGATTCGACGGCGCGGGCGAGTTCGCTCTCCGCAAGGTTGAGATCGCCCTTGCGCTCGAACGCCGCCGACAAGAGGAGACGTGGCTCCCACGCGTCAGGATTGTCGTTGCCGACGAGGCGCAGATCGGCGATCGCGCCGTCGATGTCGCCGGCGTCGATCTTGAAGCCGGCGCGCTTCGTCAGCGCGCCCGTGTTTTTGGGGTCCTTGGCGAGAATCTCATTGATGATCGCCTCGGCCTCGTCACGCTTGCCGTCGACGATCTTCAGCGCGGCGATCTCGTTCTTGGCGCGCAGCACCTCGTCAAGCTCGGCGCCCTTGCGCGAGGCCATCTCCGAATAAAGCTTCTCGGCCGCCGCCGAATCCTTTTCGCCGCGCAGGAAGGCGCCATAGGCGAACTTGAGGTCAATCTCGTCCGGGAACTCGGCGATGTATTTGTTAAAGGTCTCTTCGGCCTTGGCGCGCCCGCCGATCCGGTAATCGACGCGCACGACGTCGAGCTTCGCCTCGTTCTGCTTCGGCAGCAGCTTGGCGACTTCGACCAGCTGCTCGCGGGCTTCCTCGAACCGGTTCAGATTGAGCAGCGACGTGACGTAAAGCCGGCGGTAATTGGCGTCCTTCGGATTCTGATCGACGAGCTTCTTGTAAGCGGCGTTGATGTCGTCCGTCCGGCCGAGGGCGGAGAGAATCTGCACCCTGAGGAGCTCGAGCACCGGCGCGGAGTCTTCTTTCGCAATCGCCTCGTCGAGGATTGCGAGCCCGCCTTCGAGATCCTTCGCCTTGACGCGTTCGGCGGCGAGCACCGCCACCGCATCGGCGTTCTTCGGATCGATCGCCAGCGCCTTCTTTGCGAACTCGACCGAGTCGGCGGCGTTGCCGAGCCGGAAGAGGACCGCCGATTTCACCGCGAGCGCCTCGGCGTTCTGCGGATTCTCGGCGATCAGCGCGTCGACCATGTCGAGCGCCTCGGCGGTGTCATTGCCGAGAAGGTGCAGCTTGGCGAGGTCGGTTCTCGTCCGCGGATTGGTCGGATCGATCCTGTTCAGCCGCTGCAAGAGGCCGTACATCTGGCCGTAGTCGCCTTTCTTCTCGGCGATCTTTTTGAGACCAGTCAGCGCCTCGACATTCTGATCGTCGATCTTGAGCGCGTTCTGGAACTGGACGTTCGCCATGCCGAGCTTGCCGTCCTCGAGGAAGGACTCGCCGCTCTTGATGTATTTCTCGAGGCGCTGCTCGGGCGAGGAGCATGCAGCGACCGCAAGCGCCGAAGCGGCGATCATGACCGACAGGGCGAGCCTTTTGCTGCGTTGGTTGCGGGACATTTCCTCTTTACTCCCCAGTGCTTCGACTGCTGACGGCGCCCGTCTAGGCGCATTAAAGGGCGGCGGCAATTCCAAGGTCGGCGGCGGCGCCGGCGCCGAAGAGAGCGGGCGGCGCGGTCGCATAGGTCATCCCATGCGCCTTGAGCAGGCGGCGATGCGACGAGGCGCCCCCGGCGATCCTGATCGTCGCGCCGCGCCGACGCAGCGCCTTTTCAAGGACAAGCACAAGGCCGAGAAACGCGGCGTCGATGGCGCCGGTCTGCGAAAGATCAAGAATGACGTCGCCCGAGCCCTTGCTCGCCATGCGAAAGGCTGACCTGACCGGGGCGAGATCGCCGGCGCAAAGATCGCCCGCGAGCCTGATCCGAACGCTGCGCCCTTCGGCCGCGAGGTCGGCGGCGGCCGGGCGCTGCTGGCGGCACTGCGGGGCGAGCGCGGGCCGGAGCCGCGTCACGGCCAGACCGGCGAGCGCGAGGCCGTCATTCCAGTAGCGCCGCCACAGAGCGGGCTCGGCGGCGATGCGCCAGGCCCATTCGAAGCCGGTCTTGCGGAAAATGGCCGGGGCGCGGGCGATCGTGCCGGCGGTGAAATCGACGACAGCGCCGAGATGCGCGATCACCGGCGCTTTGAGGCGCGGCAGATTGGCATCGATCCAGGCCTGCCCCTTCGAGGCGCCGAGCGCCACGACAAGGAAATCCGGCCGTGCGGCGTTGATCGCGTCGATGACGCCGTCATCGCTCAAAGACGCGAGCTCGCCAAAGCCCGGGTTGAGCGCGCCTGCGGCTTCAAGGCCCCGGTTTTCCCGCGCGAGTTCGGCCGCGGCTGCTTCCGCAGCGCCGTCGCGGCCGCCGAAGAAGAACACCCGGATCCGTCGGCCTGCGAAAGCCGGGCGGCGCCGGAGCGCGTCGAAGACGTCCGAACCGGCACAGCGCTGCAGCCCCCTCATCCCGAGGAGGCGCCCAATCACCACCAACGGAGCGCCATCGACGAAGCTGAGATCGGCGTCGATCATGCGGCGGCGCTCGTCAGCGTCCTTGGCCGCCCGCACCAGGAAATTGACGTTCGGGGTGATAAAAGAGAGCCGTTCGCCGTCACGCGCCGCGCGTTCGATCGCGGCGACCGCGCCTTGGGCATCGATCGCGTCGACCGGAACGCCGAGCAGCGACCACACATCGCGGTCGAACTCATCGGCGCGGCGGAGCGGCGCGACGCGCGCCGCGCCTGCCGCCGGCGGCCCTGACGTCTCCATGGATGCTTGTTGCGTCGCCACAAACTCCCCTTTGCAAGACCGGCCGGCCGATGGCAGGCCTGATGGCCCCCTCGATGCGCCGTCGGTCCTGAAGCGACGTCGATCCAGCAAGGATCAAGCCAGCAAGGATCAAGCCATCGCAAGCCTGGCGCGGCGCCGACGCCGGTCAGGTCGGCGCGAATGGAGGCTCTGCTCGGCCGGCGCCGTCGTTCACCTTAACAGCCCGCGAGAATTTAGCCATAAAAACCGCGCCTTGCGCCCCGGAGCCCGGTCGGCCGCCCGGCTTTAGCCTCAACCACGCGGAATTGATGCTGCGCCGCAAGGAAGTGGCGCGTTTCAATCGTTTGCGGCGCGGTGTCCGGCGGTGCGTTGGAGAACGGGAAAACGCCTGATGCGGCTGCCGCGGCCGACTCCTCCGATTTAAACAACCGTCCGAAATTCCAGAGTTTTTTTGAACGCGGCCGCAAATCGGCATTGACTTCGGACGAGCGCTGCGGCACGCATTTGTGCACCTGCGGAATCAACGGTCTCACCGTAGGCGTCAGTCAGTTTCAGTTCCGTGGGTTGCGTGTGAAAAAGTTTCTCGCTCTGGTTGCAGCGTCCCTGGCGGCGGCGGGGACCGCTGGCGCGGTCACGGTCGATTTCGCCCGAGAAGCCAATCTCGGCGGCGAGCGCGGCGTCGCGGACGGCACGGTTCTCAATACCCCGAGCCTCGGCGGTCTGAACCTGCGCTTCTCGGCCGGCCGCGGCCGCGAGGGCTTCGAGTTCGCCTATTTCAATGCGTTTGAAGCGCCTGCTCCCGGTTTCAAAGGCCGGCAGGCGGGCCTTGGCGTCTGCACCACGCTGACGGCGACCGGTTCGTGCGCGGCAGCGGGTGACGACACGGTCGATCATGGCGAATTCGTCCGCGTCGATTTCATCGATGCGCCGTTTGAAGTCGCGCGCATGTCGTTCAATGGGCGGTTCGCGTCGAACGACGCCTCGCCGCTCCTTCTCAAGGTCACGACGAGCCTTGGCGGCGCCGTGTCGACGGCCGTCCTGTCGTTCGCGGAGGCGACGACGCGGAATTTCGGTTTCGTCGACTGGATCCAGTGGGACTTCATCCGCGACCAGGGCGTTGGCGCCAAATTCTTCGTGGCGTCGATTTCAAGCGTCGTCCCGACCCCGGGCGCGATGGCGCTGCTCCTGTCCGGGCTCGCCGGTCTCGGCTTCGCCGCCAGCCGCCGCCGCGCCGTCTGATCGCGGCGCGACGCAATCGTTAACGCAGCCCGGCCCCTTGCGGGGCTGGTCTGCTTTGGACGCAGCGGTCGGGGCGGAATGGTTTTATTTCAAGCCGCTCTTGATGTTTAATGCGGGCGCAGCGGCGCCTATCTTGCTACCTTCGCGGTCAGCCGCTGCGATCCGCGCCGGGAGCTTTGGCCGATGAACGAGGAATTTTCGCTCGAGGACGCGCTCATCATCCTGAAGCGCAGGATCCTCTATTTCATCGCGCCGATTCTCGTACTTGTCCCGGCCGGCGCCGTCGCCATCATGATGCTGCCGCCGATCTACCGCGCGCAGGGCAAGATCCTGATCGAATCCCAGCAGATTCCGGTCGAATGGGTGCAAACGACGATCAACGCTTACGCCGAGGAGCGCATCCAGACGATCTCGCAGCGCGTGATGACGCGCAACCGGCTCCTTGAGGTCGCCAACAAATACGACCTCTTTCCCAAGGAGCTCGGCCTCACCGAGAGCGCCAAGGTCGAACGAATGCGCCAGGCGTTCAACGTCGGCATCATCTCCGCCTCCGGCCAGAACAAGCGCCGCAAGAAGACGACGAACGACAACACGATCGCTTTCACCATCAGCTACGCCGATCCCTCGCCCGACAAGGCGTTCCAGGTCGCCAATGAATTCATGACGCTGTTCCTCAGCGAGGATGTCCGCACCCGGACGGAAGGCGCGTCAACGGCGACGGAATTTTTCAAGCAGGAGACGCGCCGGCTGTCGGACCTCATCGATCAGACCGACGAGCGGATCGCCAAATACAAATCGGAAAACGCCGACGCCCTGCCGGAGAATCTCGATCTCCACCGGGACACGCTTATCCGCGCCCAGGAAGAGCTTTCGCGCACCGAAGCAGCGGTCAAACTCGCCGAGGAGGAGCTGACCGCGATCCAGAACCAGATCGCGACCTATCTCGCCGGCGCCGGCGGCGCGCCGGGGCCGGCGCAGGAATTGCAGCGGCTGAAGGGTCAGCTCGCCGCCCTGCGGGCCGACAAGACCGATTCCCACCCCGACGTTCGGGCCGTGCGCGACCAGATCCGGGCGCTTGAGCGCCAGATCGCGCCGAGCGCGGCGGTGCAGAAACTCCGAAACGATCTCGCCGCCGCAGACACGGCGCTGCGCGCGGCGCGGCGGGCTGATCCGGTCGATGAGGCGACGCTCGCGGAGCGCCGCGAAGCGGCGGCGCGAGCGCGCGAGGCGCTGAGCGCGCAGATCGCCAAGGAGGCGGCCGCCGGCTCCGCCGATCTCGTCATGACGCAGCTTCAGGGCCGCATGGATACGACGGCGAGCAGACTCGCCGCCTATGAAGACCAGATCCTGTCGCTGAAGAAGACGATCGCCGACATGCAGGACCGCATCGCGCGGACGCCGATCGTCGAACGCGGCCTGTCCGTCCTCACCCGCGATTACGCCAACCTGACCAATGAATATCAGGCCCTGCGCGACAAGCAGGCGGCCGCCGTTCTTTCCGCCAATCTCGAGGGCGAACAGAAGTCGGAGAAGTTCACGATCCTCGAGCCGGCGCAAAAGCCCGACAAGCCGACGAGCCCCAATCGCGGGCAGCTGATGATCCTTCTGCTCGCCGCCTCGCTCGGCGCCGGGCTCGCCTGCGCGGTGGCGGCCGAACTCGTCTTTTCAAGCCTGCGCGGACGCCGCCACCTGGAAACAATCGCGAAGGAGCCGCCGATCGCCATCATCCCCTATTTCGAGGCGCGCCAGGAACGCCGCCTCGGCCTGCCGCGCTTCCTGCGCCCCAAGGCCGCCTGAAAGAAGTCGCACCGGAACCCCCTCGATGGATCGCATCAGAGACGCCGTCAGCAAGGCTCGTCAGGAACGCGCCGGATCGAAGTCGCCCGCGGCGGCGCCGAGATCGCCGCTGCCGCGCTTTCAACCGGCGCCGTCGCGCGGCCAGGAGACGTTCCGCGAGGTCAAATGCGACTTTGACCGGTTCGTCGATCACCGGATCATCTCGAACGAGCAGGATCCGGTCCTGAACGCCTATCGGGTGCTGCGCACGCGCGTCCTGCAGAAGATGGAAGACAACAACTGGCGCACGCTGGCGGTGATTTCGCCGGGGCCGGGCGCCGGCAAGACGGTGACCGCCATCAATCTCGGCATCGCGATCGGGTCGAAAGAGGGCTCGCGCGCGACGATCGTCGATCTCGACTTCTACCGCCCGCGCGTGGCGCATTATCTCGGCATCGCCGATCCGCCGTCGATCCTCGACTATTTCGAAGGGTCGGCTTCGCTCGCCGATGTGACGCTGAAACCGGACCTGCCGGACGTGCTCATCATCGCCAATGAGCGCGTGTCGCGCAAAGGCGCCGAGCATCTCACGTCCGCCAAAGCCGATGAGCTGATCGCGCGCACCGTCAACGACTACGGCTCGCGCATCGTCATTTTCGACATGTCGCCCATGCTCGGCTGTGACGACACCACCGCCTTCCTCCCGAAGGTCGACTGCGTTCTCCTCGTGGTGGCGAGCGGCCAGTCGCGCGAGCCGGACATCAAGGAGACGCTGCGCCTCCTCAAGGGCGCAAACATCGTCGGCACGCTCCTCAACAAGGCCCCGCCCGAGGCCATGATCGGGGCCCAATATTACTGAACGGGCCCCGGCGCCGCCGGCAGCGGCCCAGATTTCGCACCCTTGAATGCGGATTCTGGTAAACTATTTGGTTTAAAAGTGTATAGCATTGGTCTCTGCGCCCTCGCCCGGCGTACCAATCCGCATGGTTGTCTGACGCCCCTTCAAGGCTCGGGACTTTATGAAGCTGCCGCCCTCCATCCGAACGGCCCTCATCATCGTCGCCGCGACTGGCGCCTATTTCGGCGTCCGCACGGCGATGCGCGCCCTCGCCGTTGAAGAGAAGGCGACGATCGAGGAGCGCGCGCTCGCCGTCGTGGCGCTCGACCTCGAGCCGGAGTCGAAAGCAGGCGTCCTTGCGATCCGCGGACGGACCAAGGCCGACCAGAAAGTGGTCGTCCGCGCCGACGCCTCGGGCGTCGTGGCCGAGACGCCGGTCGCGCTCGGCGCCGCCGTCAAGGCCGGCGATGTGCTCTGCCGTCTCGACATGGAAGCCCGCGACGCGACGCAGCGCGAGGCCGAGGCGGCGCTTCGCAAAGCGGAGATCGACTATCAGGCGGCGGTGAAGCTGGCGGCGGAAGGCTTCCGCTCGGAAGCGGGACTCGCCGCGCTCAAGGCGGCGCGAGACCAGGCGAAGGCGCGCGCGGACTGGGCCAGGGTCGATCTTGAAAAGATCTTCGTCCGGGCGCCGTTCGACGGCGTGTTCGACACGCGCGAGGCGAAGGTCGGCGACCTTGTGAAGCCGGGCGACCCTTGCGGGACCGTCGTCAAACCGGACCCGTTCCTCGTCGTCGGCGCGGTGGCGGAGAAGGATGTTGCGCTGGTGAAGGCGGGCGATGCGGCGCGCGCAAAACTCGCGACCGGAGAGACGGTCGAGGGCCGCGTCCGCTTCGTCGCCGCAGCCGCCGATCCGGCGACGCGCACCTTCGCCGTCGAGATTGAGATGCCAAATCCGGAAGGCAGGCTTCGCGACGGCGTCACCGCCGACATCACCGTCAGCGGCGGCGCGCGCAGCGCCCTCAAGGCGCCGCGCTCGGCGCTGACGCTCGACGATGACGGTCGCATCGGCGTGCGCGTCATCGACGCCGAGAACCGGGCCCGGTTCCGCCCCGTCAGCATCATCGGCGAGGAAGCGGACGGCGTCTGGATCGCCGGCCTTGAAGGCGCGCAGCGCGTCATCGTCCGCGGCCAGGAATATGTGAAGGACGGCGAGATCGTGGTTGCGATCGCCGCCACGGGCGGCGCGTCGTGACGGGGCTCATTGACGCCGCCTTCGCGCGCATTCGCGTCGTGCTGACGGCGCTCATCGTCGTCCTCTTCTTCGGCGCGGCCGCCTATCAGTCGATCCCGCGCGAGGCCGAACCCGACATCCCGGCGCCCTTCGTCCTCGTCACCATGCCCTTGCCGGGCATCTCGCCCGAAGACGGCGAGCGCCTCCTCGTGCGCCCGACTGAGCTTGAGCTGCAGTCCGTCGAGGGGCTCGTGCAGATGGACAGCCTCGCCTATGACGGCGCGGCGCAGATCATCCTTGAATTCGCAACGACGATCGAGGTCGATCAGGCGGTCCTGGACGTGCGCGAGGCGGTGAGCCGCGCGAAGGCGAAATACCCCGCCAACGCCGAAGAGCCGATCGTCACCGAATTCAACCTCCAGAACGAATTCCCGATCCTGACGACGATCATCTATGGCGACGCCCCGGAGCGCGCGCTCTACCGGGTCGCCAAGCGTCTCGAAGACGAGCTTCGCAGCGTAAGCGGCGTTCTCGAAGCGCGCCTCACCGGCGCGCGTGAGGAACTCCTCGAAGTCGTCGTGCGGCCGGAAACGCTGCAGTCCTATGGCCTCACGCCTGCCGAGGTGGTGCGGGCGGTGACGGCCAACAATCAGCTCGTGACCGCCGGCGCAGTCGAGTTCGG
>JBKBLR010000036.1:0-26797 GCA_046296195.1 Parvularculaceae bacterium
GGTCATGGCGCGCGAGTCTGGCGCCGATTCGCCGGCGGCGGCGGGGTAATTGCCCACAGGGGGACCGGCTTTGACAGGCCGGGGCGCTCCCAGTACCTCCGGCGCGCACCCGTAAAGAGGCAGGCATGATCCCCCGCTACGCCCGCGAGGAGATGACGGCGATCTGGTCGCCGGAGACGCGCTTTCGGATCTGGTTCGACATCGAGGCGCACGCCGCCGACGCGCAGGCGGCCCTCGGCGTCATCCCGAAGACCGCGGCCGAGGCGGTGTGGGCGAAAGGGCGCGCGGCCCGCTTCGACGTCGCCCGCATCGACGCGATCGAGCGCGAGGTGAAGCACGATGTCATCGCCTTTCTCACGCATCTCGCCGAGATCGTCGGCCCGGAGGCGCGCTTCGTCCATCAGGGCATGACGTCGTCTGACGTTCTCGACACCTGCCTTTCGGTGCAGCTTGCGCGGGCGAGCGATCTCCTCATCGCCGGAACGGACCGCGTGCTGGCGGCGCTGAAGAAGCGCGCGTTCGAACACAAGATGACGCCGACGATCGGCCGCAGCCACGGCATCCACGCCGAGCCGACGACCTTCGGCCTCAAGCTCGCCAGCCATTATGCGGAGTTCGCGCGCGCGCGCCGGCGCCTTCTCGCCGCGCGGGAGGAAATCGCCGTCTGCGCGATATCGGGCGCGGTCGGCACCTTTGCGAACATCGACCCGGCGGTCGAAGCCCATGTCTCGGCGAAGATGGGCCTTAAGGTCGAGCCCGTCTCGACGCAGGTGATCCCGCGCGACCGCCACGCGGCGTTCTTCGCCGCGCTCGGGGTCGTCGCCTCGTCCGTCGAACGGCTGGCGACGGAGATCCGCCATCTTCAGCGCACGGAGGTTCTGGAGGCCGAGGAATATTTCTCGCCCGGCCAGAAGGGTTCTTCGGCGATGCCGCACAAGCGCAACCCCGTGCTGACCGAAAACCTCACCGGCCTTGCGCGGCTCGTGCGCATGTGCGTCGTCCCGGCGATGGAGAATGTCGCGCTCTGGCACGAGCGCGACATCTCGCATTCCTCCGTGGAGCGCGGCATCGGGCCCGACGCGACGATCCATCTCGATTTCGCGCTCCATCGTCTCGCCGGCGTCGTTGAGACGCTCGTCGTCTATCCCGACCGCATGCGCGCCAATCTCGACCGTCTCGGCGGCCTCGTTCATTCGCAGCGCGTCCTTCTCGCGCTGACGCAGGCGGGCGCGAGCCGCGAGGACGCCTACGCCATGGTGCAGCGGAACGCGATGCCGGCCTGGCGGGGGCAAGGCCGCTTCCTCGACAATCTCAAGGCCGACCCCGAGGTGACGGCGAGGCTCTCCGCCGCCGCGCTCGAGACGCTTTTCGATGAAACCTGTCATTTCAGGCATGTCGATACGATCTTCGCGCGGGTTTTCGGCGAAGGTTGAGCCGCCGGCGGCGCTCGCGGCGATGACCTGCGAGCCTTTCGCGATGACGTCGCGAGACGCCAGCCCGAAGGCGCCTCGTCAGGCTTCGACCTTGAGGCCCTTTTCCTGAAGATATTTCTTCAGCTCGCCCGACTCGAACATTTCGCGGACGATGTCGCAGCCGCCGACGAACTCACCCTTCACATAAAGCTGCGGGATCGTCGGCCAGTCGGAGAAATCCTTGATGCCCTGACGGATGGCCGGGTCGGCGAGCACGTTCTCCGCACCATAATCGACGCCGAGATAATCGAGGATCTGGACGACCGCGGAGGAGAAACCGCACTGGGGAAAGGCCGGCGTTCCCTTCATGAACAGCATGACCGGATTCTGGTCGATCTTCGTCTTGATGGCGTCGAGGACGGCCGGATCGGTCATGGAGGTGGTTCCCTGAAGGCGCTTGGCGTTTAGCTAGGATCGGCCGCCAGCCCGGTCAAGGCCGCTCGCGGCGCGCCGCCGCGGCGAGGGCCTCGGCAAGGTGCGCAGGACTTGTCGTCGTCGTGAAGGCGAGATCGACCGCGCCCGATTGCAACACGAAGGCGAGAGCGCTGGCGGCGAGAGA
This sequence comes from Parvularculaceae bacterium, assembly GCA_046296195.1. Lineage (GTDB taxonomy): Bacteria > Pseudomonadota > Alphaproteobacteria > Caulobacterales > Parvularculaceae > Amphiplicatus. The sequence goes on from JBKBLR010000036.1 coordinate 2,032, forward strand.
CGGCGACGGCGCGGTTCCGAGCGCGCGCCTTGCTTGCGCGAGCGCGGCCGCCGGGGCGGCCGGCCGCACGCGGTTGCGCGCAAGCCGCCAGAGACTCGAGGCGCGAAAGGGCGCGGCGGGGTCGGCGAGCGCGCCCTGGGCCAGCGGCGCTATTCCGGCGACAAGGACGCCCGCCGAACGGGCGCGGCGGAACAGGGATTCGTGCCGGCGGTCGGCGGCGTTGAAGACGCCCATGACGGCGTCGGCGCCGCCTGCGAGCGCGGCGTCGAGCGCCGGTCCCTCGCCGCAGACGCCGACCATCCGGACGGCGCCCGCCGCCTTCATCGCCGCAAGTTCGGAAAGCGCCGGCTCGACTTCCGCCGCCGATGGTCCGTGCAGAAACAAAAGATCGATGCTGTCGCGGCCGAAGCGCCGACGGCTTGCGTCGAGATCGGCGCGCATGGCGGCGGGCGAGAAATCCTTCGTGACGCGCCCGCCGTTGCGTCGCGTCCCGGTCTTGGTGCTGATGAAGACGTCGCATGCGCCGATCGCCTTCAGGGCCCGCGCGAGCCGGACTTCCGCCTCGCCGTAAAAGGGCGCCGTGTCGAAATGCGCAACGCCGCCCTCGATCGCCTGCGCGATGAGGCGCGTCAACGTCTTCTCGCTGAACCAGCGCGCGCCATGCGGGCCCGAGACGCCGAAGCCGAGCCGAGCCGTCATTACGCCGCCCCCTGAAAGCCGATCGCGCAGACGGGCGACCACGGCCCGCCCTCATAGCGCCAGAGCTGCAGGCCCTCGGCCATCGCCTCGAACGGCGCGAAATCACGCGACAAATGATCGAAGAGCGCGACCGCCTCAGCGGGGCTGACCTTGTTCTGGATGGTCACATGCGGCCTGAATTTCTCCCGGTCCTGCCGCGTCAGCCAGGGCTCGAACGCCGTCGCCAGCCGCGCGCGCATGGCGGTCAGGATCACGCTTTCAAGCCGGAACGCCGTTCCGCGGCCAAGTTTCAAGAGGCCGGCGACGATGACGGAAAATGGCGCAAGGGCGCCGGCCTCGCGCGCCAGGGTCCCGATCACGGCGCGTTCCTCCGAACCGGGAAGATTGTGAAACAGCGTCACATGCGCCTTCAGATGGTTGAGCGCCCGCGGAAAATGCGCCGCGCGCAAACGGTCGAAATAATCGCTCGTCGCAGCGTCGAGCTGCAGCGTGACGATGAGCGGCTTGTCCGGGATCAATCGACGCAGATCGCCGCCGTGACTTTGCCGCCGTTCACTTCGGCATAGCAGCCGAAGGGGCTGTCATTCGCCTGGCAGCCGCCGGTCGCTTCCTCCTCCGTCCCCGCCGTCGCGTCCGGCGGCAGCAGGCACTTGCCCTCGCACTCCGACTTGTCGCGGCAGGCCTTGCCGGCGTCGGCGTAAGGGACGACGCAGCGCCAGGTGCCTAGCATGCCTTCCTGGCGGATTTCGCCGTTCTTTGCCTCGCACGCCTCCTTGTCGATGGCGGCGAGCGATTCCGCGCGCAGATCCTCGACCGTCTTTTCCTGCACCGGCAGGTCGTCGACCGGATAGGACTGCGCGCCTTCGCCCGCCGGCGGCGACGTGTCGCCCTTGGAGTCGGCCGGGCCGGCGCACGCCGCCAGCAGCAGCGCAAGTGTGGCGGGAAGGACGCGCATTTGGTGCTCCCGGAAGGTGAATATTGACGCCGCATCATAAGATTGTTGCGCCAGCAGGGCAATTTTGGGACGCTTGCCCTCGGGCGGGCGGAGTTTTTCGTGATGCGGTTGGTGCTGACGGCGATCGGGGTTCTCGGCCTCGGCGTTCTGGGCTGGCTTGCCTACAACATGATCCCGGCGTCGGGGGTTCTCGCAAACCTCCAGCCCAAGCTCATCGACCAGTGCCGGGCGGTGAAGATCTTTCCGGGAACGGAAGACGTCACTATCGACGAGGAAACCGGCATCGCGTTCATTTCGGCCGATGACCGCCGCGCGACCGCCGCCGGCGCGCCCGTGCAGGGCGGCATCTACGCCTTGCGCCTCGACGGATCGGACCGCGTCTCGAAAGTCTCGCCGGACAGCTTCGGCGAATTTCATCCGCACGGGATCAGCCTGTGGCGAGGCGCGGACGGCCGCAAGCGGCTCTTCGCCATCAATCACACGATCGCGGACGGCCACAAGGTCGAGATCTTCGATGTCGGCTTCGCCGGCGCCCTTCTCCATGTCGACACCGTCGTCTTTCCCGAAATGTCTTCGCCGAACGATCTCGTCGGCGTCGGCCCCCGCAGTTTCTACGTCACCAATGACCGCGGCTTCACCGGCGGCATCATGGAGACGCTTGAGGCCTATCTCGCCCTGCCCGCCGCGAGCCTTGCCTATTATGACGGCCAGGGGGGAAAGATCGTCGCCAAGGGGCTCACTTACGCGAACGGCGTCAATGTCTCGGCGGACGGCAAGACCCTATACGTTTCGGAGTTCCTGCGCCGGCGCATCGACGTCTATGCGCGCGATCCCGACACCGGCGCGCTGTCGCTGCTGCGGCGTTATCCGGTCAACACCGGCCCGGACAATATCGAGGTCGAGAGCGACGGGGCGTTACTTGTCGGCGGCCATTCGAAAGTATTCGACTTCCTCAAGCACGCCCGCGACGCCCGCGCCGTCGCGCCGAGCCATGTCATCCGCGTCAATCCAGCGACGGGCGAAACCGAGGATGTGCTGATCGACATCTCCGGCGCTCTCAACGCCTCCTCGGCCGCCGCCGCGACCGCCGACACGCTGGTCGTCGGCGCCGTTTTCGACGATCACGTTCTCGTTTGCCCGCTTAATTAGCCTCCTCTCAAGGCGCATTGATTTCATGCGCCCGCCGCAATTGACGCCGGGCCCGCCCGCGCGCGAGAGGGGGGCATGTCGAGTCCCGCTCTCCCCTCGCATTACGCCGCTGTCGCGCAGGGCGCCGCCGGCGTTGCGCTGCTGTGCTTCATGGACGCGGTCATCAAGCACCTCGTCGCCACCAATGACACGCTCGTCGTCGTGTTCGGGCGCTATGTTTTCGCCGCGCTCTTCGCCGCGATGCTCTGGGTCCGGGCCGGCCGGCCGGCGCTGACGGCCGACGCCTTGAAGGCCCACGGGCTTCGCGGAGCCGTCATTTCAGTCTCCGCCGTGGCGTTCTTCTGGTCGTTGAGCGCGCTGCCGCTCGTCGAGGTCATCGTCATTTCGTTTCTCGCCCCGCTGATGATGCCGTTCACCTCGCGGCTGATGCTCGGCGAGCGGCTGCGGCCGCGCAACATCGCCGCCGGCGTCCTCGGCTTCGCCGGCGTCCTCGTCGCCAGCCTTGGCGCGCCCCCGGAAGCGGCAAGCGACCGGCGCATGCTCGGAATCGCCGCGGTGCTCATCGCCGCCGTCGCCTATTCGGTGTCGATGACGATGCTGCGCGGGCGCGCCGGCAAGGACGGGCCGGAGATCGTCGGGCTTCTCGCTGCGCTCATTCCGGGCGCGTTCGTCGCGCTTCCCGCCTTCCTCACCGGCGCGGCGCCGCCCGCCGGCGATTTTCCCGCCTTCGTTTTGCTTGGCCTTTTCGCCGCGGGCGGCATGTATTTCCTCGCGAAGGCCTATGCGGGCGCCGAGACGCAGGTGCTCGCGCCGCTCGAATATACAGCGCTCCTCTGGGCGGCGGCGATCGGCTGGTTCCTGTTCGCCGAGCCGGTGCGCGCGCCGATCTGGGCGGGCGCGGCGATCATCATCGCCGCCTGCCTCTGGGGCGCGCGCAAGACACAGGCCCCGTCGCCGGCCTGACCGTGTCATAAGGTTTTTTACTGACCGAAAGCGATCACTGAAAGGCATTTGCGCTTCGCTGCGGGCGCGCTGTCGCGCTTGCGAGGCCGCGATGGGCGAGGGTCGTCGCGACCCGGCGTCACTCCGCCGCTTCCGTCTCCAGCGCGAGCGCGTGCAGCTCGCCGCCCATCTTGCCCTTCAGCGCGCGATAGATGAGCTGGTGCTGCTGCACGCGGTTCTTGCCGTTGAACGCCTTCGAGATGACGCGGGCGCGATAATGGTCGCCGTCGCCGGCGAGATCCTCGATCTCGACCGTCGCATCAGGCAGGGCTTCGAGGATCATCTTCTTGATGTCGTCCGCCTTCATCGGCATGGGGTTCGTCTCCGTCGATCTCAACGCATTCATATAATCCGCCAGCGGACGGTCATGAAGATCGGCAAGATCGAGAAGCGAGAACACGTCCTGATCGTCGAGCCGGATCATCGCGCCGCCGAAACGCCCGATCTTTGAGGCCTGCACGCCCGCCATCGCCGCCTTGAGCAGCAGCGTGTCGCCCGCGCCCGGCGCGCAGGCGACGAGATAGCGGCCCTGATCCTCGCCGAACCAGTAGGCGGCGCGGCGCGCCTTGACCGGCGTCTTGAGGTCTAGCCCCTCGCCCGAGGCCAGCGCCATTTCCGCCGCGGCGACGAGAAGCCCGCCGTCCGAGACGTCATGGCAGGCCGTCACGAGCCCCTCGGCGATCAGCTTGCGGATCGTCTCGCCATTGCGGCGTTCGGCCTCGATATCGACATGGGGCGGGGCGCCCGCCTCGATCCCGAACAGCGCGCGCAGATAGAGCGACTGGCCGAGATGGCCCCGCGTGACGCCGACGGCGATCAGCTCATCGCCGGCGATCGCGCCGCCGACGCGCGCGGCGCGCGTCACGTCGTCGATGACGCCGACCCCGCCGATCGCGGGCGTCGGCGGAATGGCGACGCCGTTTGTCTCGTTGTAGAGCGAGACATTGCCGGAGACGACCGGATAGCCGAGCGCCTCGCACGCCTCCGCCATGCCGTCGATCGCCTGGACGAACTGCGCCATGATCTCAGGGCGCTCGGGATTGCCGAAATTGAGGCAGTTGGTGATCGCGAGCGGCGCTGCGCCCGTCGCGCAGATGTTGCGGTAGGTCTCGGCGACGGCCTGCTTTGCGCCCTCTTTCGGATCGGCGAGCACATAGCGCGGCGTCACGTCGGTCGTCATCGCAAGGCCGCGGTTTGTGCCGTGAATGCGGATGAGCGCGGCGTCGCCGCCGGGCGCGATGACGGTGTCGCCCATGACGGTGTGGTCATACTGCTCCCAGATCCAGCGCCGCGAGCAGAGATTGGGCGTCTGCATCAGCGCCGCGAGCGCCGACAGGATCGGCAGGGCGCCGGTGCGCTCGGCGAGATCGACGGTCTCTTCATGACGGTGAAACCCGGCATCGGCGATGATGCCGGCCGTTTGCAGATTGCTGACCGCTTCCTCGAGCGCGTCAAAGCCGCCGGCGGCGTCGGGTTTCAGACGCACATAGAGCTTGGCGCCCGTCTTGCCGACGCTCGAGCCGACGGCGTCGACGCCTTCCATCCTGCGCACGCGGTCGTCGACGAGCGCGTCGATGAGCGTGCGCCACTCCTCGGCGCTCTTGCCGGGCGCGCCGAGAACGCCGAGCCATTCGCGGATAACGACGACCGGGTCGGCGAGCGGCGCCGGCGCGGGAAGGACGGCTTGCGGGCGGTCATAACTCGGCGCGCCGTCGGTGAGCCGGCTGACGGGAAGGTCCGCCTCGACGACGCCCTTGTGCCGGATGACGAGCCGGCCGGAATTCGTGGTGACGCCGATGACCGCGAAATCAACGCCCCATTTGTCGAAGATCGCCTTGGCGGCTTCCTCGCGGCCGGGCTTCAGAACCATCAGCATGCGCTCCTGGCTTTCGGAGAGCATCATTTCATAGGCGGTCATGCCCTCTTCGCGCTGGGGCACATGGTCGAGATCGAGATCGAAGCCGCCGCCGCCCTTCGCCGCCATCTCGCAGGAGGACGAAGTGAGCCCCGCCGCGCCCATGTCCTGAATGGCGATGATAGCGTCGGAAGCCATCAGCTCGAGGCAAGCCTCAAGGAGGAGTTTCTCCGTGAACGGATCGCCGACCTGAACCATCGGCCTCTTTTTGGCGGAAGCGTCGTCGAACTCCGCCGACGCCATCGTCGCGCCGTGAATGCCGTCGCGCCCCGTCTTCGACCCCACATAAACGACAGGGTTTCCGCTGCCGCGCGCCGCGGAATAGAAAATCCGGCGCTTCTCGGCGACGCCGACCGTCATCGCATTGACGAGGATGTTGTTGTCGTAGCGGGCGTCGAAATTGGTCTCGCCGCCGACCGTCGGCACGCCCATGCAGTTGCCATAGCCGCCGATGCCGGCGACGACGCCCGCAACGAGATGCCGCGTCTTCGGGTGGTCCCATGACCCGAAGCGCAGCGCATTGAGGTTCGCGACCGGCCGCGCGCCCATGGTGAAGACGTCGCGCATGATGCCGCCGACGCCGGTCGCCGCGCCCTGATAGGGCTCGATATAAGAGGGGTGGTTGTGGCTCTCCATCTTGAAGACGGCGACGAGCGGCACGCCGTCGGCGTCGGGGCCGATGTCGATGACGCCCGCGTTTTCTCCGGGCCCCTGCACCACCCAGGGCGCGGAGGTCGGCAGCTTCTTGAGGTGCCGGCGCGAGGATTTGTAGGAGCAATGCTCCGACCACATCACCGAGAAGATGCCGAGTTCGAGAAGGTTCGGCTCGCGCCCGAGATGGGTCTTGATCCTCTCATATTCGTCGGCCGTCAGCTTGTGGGCGGCGACGATCTCGGGCGTGATGGCGGTCATGGGCCTGTCCTCGGCGGGAGCACGCGCTTCTGCCCCGCCCTTCAACCCCGATCAAGAGACGGCGACGACCGACGAAAAACGCCTCCCCTGCGGGAGGCGCCTTGGCCCTTGCGAAGGCCGTGAAAGACCTAGTCCGCCGGCTTCAGATTCGGATTTTCGATCCAGCCGACATTGCCGTTCTCGTCCTCGACCTCCCACCAGAGGTCCTCCTTTGCGCCGGTCGGATAGACGATGTCGCCTTTTTCGAGGGTCCGCACCGAACTCGACGATGCCGAGGGCGAGCGCTGCAGCGAAACGGACTTCACGCTGACCTTGAAGCTCTTCTTGGGCGCGGCGGCCGCGGCGTCGGGCGGCAGGCCGCCGAGCTGGACGACGACCTGGCGATAAGCGTCGAGGAAGGCGTAGGTGACGACCTTGCCGATCTCGGTGTCTTCATAGCCGCCGCCGACCGCGCCGCCGAAGCCGTAGCCGCCGCCAGCGACGAACCCGATGTCCTTTTTCGAAGCCGAGCCTTCCGCCGTCACCTCGACTTCAGAGGTGCGCGTGTTGACGACGGTGAGGACCGTTTGCGCCTCGACGCGCTTCGTCTTCACCCCGCCCAGAACGCCGCCGAGGCGTCCGCCGATGACCGCGCCGGCGGCGCCGCCGACCGCGCTGCCGCCGGCGTTTTCGTCCGTGTTCGCGATGTCGGCGACCATGATGTAGTCGGCCGCCTTGATCTGGCCGCCGCCGACATTCGACCCCTTCTGAAGATTGCCGCCGCGCGCGAGGTCAAGCTCCCTCTGCACGGCCGACATGCCAGCGCCGCGATCGACGAGCTTGAAACAGGCCGAGCGCGAGACGAACGCCTTGAGCAGCGTCGACGGTGCGCCGAGGTCGTAACGGTACCAGCCTTGCCCCTCGCCGTCGACGATGGCGATCGTCCCCAGCGATTTGGTGCATTTGGGAATTTCGACGTTCTTGGTCGATCCTTTTTGATTGTCGACCCGCTTTTGCGCCAGCGCCGGCGCAACGGCCGCGAGCGAAATCGCCGCGAGCGAAAGCACGCACCTTTTCAGCATTGGAGGCCCCCTTGATTGGACGGCGCTTTATGGTCCGAATTCCGCCGAACGGCAACGGGGTCGGGCGGCCCGGCTAGTCCGGCGCCGTGTCCGCCGCAAGCCGGTAGCCGCGGCCCCTGACCGTTTCGATCAACGGCTTTTCGCCGCGCCTGTCGATTTTGCGGCGCAGTTTGCCGATATAGACGTCGACGACATTGGTCAGCGGATCGCTCGACCCGCCCCAGACCGCGCTCAGGATTTTCTCACGGCTGAAGACCGCGCCCGGCTTCGTCATCAGGAGGTCGAGCAGCGACAGTTCGGTCGAGGTGAGACCGATCGTTCGCTCACCGCGGCGCACCCGCAAGGTCTCGCGGTCGAGCGTCAGATCCTCCACGGTCACCCTGACCGGCCGCTCCTCAAAGCCGCCGCCGCGCCGGACGAGCGCATTGACGCGTGCTAGAAGTTCTTCAAAGGCGAACGGCTTCGTCAGGTAGTCGTCGGCGCCGGCGTTGAGCCCGCGCACCTTGTCGTCCAGCGTGTCGCGCGCCGTCAGCATCAGAACCGGCGCCTTCACCCCTTGCGCACGCGCTTCCTGGCAAAGCGCGATCCCGTCGGCGCCGGGCAGCTTGACGTCGAGGATGATCAGCCGGTGCTCGCGGGCGACAGCGTTCGCAAGCCCGCTGACGCCGTCCTTCGCCCATCTGACGCCGTAACCTTCTGCTTCCAGCCCGCGCCTGACAAAAGACGCGACCCGCTCGTCGTCTTCGATGATGAGGATCGTCACGAGATCGCTCTCAGTTTCGCTTCCACCGGCAGGGTCACGGACGCCGCGACCCCGCCGGACGCGGACGCTGAAAGACGAATATGGCCGTTATGGGCCTCGATGATGGCCTTCGCGACCGAAAGGCCGAGGCCGACCCCCGCGCCGCTGTGCTCGCGTGCGTTCGCGCCGCGATAGAAGCGGTCGAAGATGCGCGGAACCTCCTCCTCAGCGATGCCGATGCCGTCATCCTCGACCACGAGGACGACCTGTCCTGCATCGACCGCCGCAGAAATCCGCACCTCGCCGCCCTCGCGGGAATACCGGATCGCGTTATCGAGGAGAACGCCGATCGCCTGCAAAAGGCGCTCACGGTCGCCGACGACCACAAACCCTTCCTGCGAGTCGAGCCGCCGCAGGCTCACGCCGCGCGCCGCCGCCACCGATTGAAAGGCGCTGGCCGCATCCGCCAGAAGCGCATTGACCGCGACGCTTCGCATCTCCAGACGCGGCTCGCCGGCGTCGGCGCGCGCGATGACCAGGAGGTCCTCGACCATCCGACCCATCATGGAGGCCTGTTCGACGATGCGCACCAGGCTTTCCCGATAATCGAGCGCGCGCCGTTCGCCGCCCCTCAGCGCGACCTCCGCCTCTCCGCGGATGACCGTCAACGGCGTCCGCAGTTCGTGGCTGACGTCGACGAAGAAGTTCCGCCGCGCTTCATCCGACTCCGCAAGGCGCCGCTTGGCCTCGGCGAGCGCCGCCGTTCTTTCCGTGACTTCCTTCTCGAGCCTGTCATGCGACTCTCGCAGCGAGCGCCGGCTGCTGGACAGCTCCGAGGCCATCTTGACGAGGCGCCGCCTGATCGAATCGAACTCTTCGCTGGGCAAGTGCGCGATGGCGTGATCGAAATCGCCGCGCGCATAAGCGTCGGCGCCTTCCGACAAAGCGCGCAGCGATGTCAGCAGGGTGCGATTGACATAGACGAGCGCCAGCAAAACGAGCGGCGCGGCGAACAGAAAGATCGCGACCGCGCCGGCGCGAATCGCACCTGATACGGTTGCGAGCCGCGCATCGGCTTCGGCCACCTCCCGCCTCTCTTCGGCGATCGCAGAGGAGACCAGCTTGTTGAACGTGAGATCGATCCGCGTATCGAGCAACGCCGCGATATCGCGTTGCTTTTCGCGCGGCGGGGTCTCGTTCAAGCGCGCCCGGATCTTGCCGTATTCCATGATGATCGACTCGATCTCATGTTCGATCGCCGCAAGGCGCTCAAGCTCATCTGTCTCGTCTTCGCGGTCCCCGATCTCTTTCACCTCTTCGACGATCGCCCGCCGCGCGGCGGCGATGTCGCGGCGCACGATGCCGACGAGCCGCGCTTCCCACTCCCTGTTCCCGGTTTCGTTGAGAAGCGTCGCGTCGGACATCTGCTTGAACAGGTTGTAGGCGCTGTTCGAAATGGTGATGTGCGCCGCCAATGTCGCTTGGGCGTTCCGGCTGCGCGTCGCCGCCTTGTCGACTTCCTGCGCGCCAAAGAAGGCGAACGCCGCGGATGCGACGATGACGAACGCCAGTGAGGCGATCGCCTGATGCATCCTCGATCGAAAACTAGGCGCAGGCACGAAGATCTCCACAAGCGACAACAATCTTTATTGGCTTGAATCGCCATTGCACAAGAAGCCGTTGCGGCGAGACCAGGACTGCGGCGAAAGCGCGGCGGAACCGCGGCGAACGCCCGAAGCTTTGGTAATTCATTGTCGATTGAATCGGCGTTAAGCCGGCTTTCATCTGATTTTCATGTTCGACGAAAAAACCGCGCTTTGGCGACGCTTAATCCCTAATTGCGTCCTGGCGGACAGGGACCTTCGCGCTTGCGTAGCCGGCGGCGTCATCGCCGCAGGCGGCGAGGGGCGAAACGTAATGTAACGGCCGATGCGTTCGGCCATGGTGACAGAGGAGCCTTATCATGAAAAAGCTGATTATCGCCTGTTCCGCCGTTTCGGCGGCGATCCTCGCCGCCGGCGCGGCGAATGCGGAGGAGTTCCGCTGCACCGGCGTCGTCGGCGCCGTGTCGCTGGACAATCTCTTCGTTCCGGATGGCCGCACATGCACTCTCAACGGAACACGGCTGAAGGGGAACATCGTCGTCGGCGCCGGCGCGACCCTGACCGCGAACGCCGTTCGCGTCATCGGGAACATCCAGGCGGAAGGCCATCGCGCCGTGGTCCTCAATCCGCGGACGATGATCGGCGGAAGCGTCCAGCTCAAGCAAGGCGGGTCAGCGACCATCGACGCGGTCACCGTCAACGGCGACGTGCAGCTTGAATCGAACGCGCGGCGCATCACCGTGTCGAACAGCGACATCGGCGCGAATCTTCAGGTGTTCCAAAACGCCGGCGGCGTCGTCTTGCGCAACAACGACATCGCGCAGAACATGCAATGCAAGCAGAACAGCCCGGCGCCGACAGGCGGCGGCAATCAGGCCGGCGACAAGGAAGACCAGTGCGCCCGGCTCTAGGTCGTCGCGCCCTGACGCCGCGCAAAGATCGGCGCGGCCCTGCTCTCGCCTGACAAGGCGAGATCGATGCGCCCCGGCCTCTCCCCCGGCTGAGGCGCATCGCGGCTCCGGCTCGCGCCGGAGCCGCATCGCCGGCGCAGGGGCCGCCTGCGCGGCTTACCGAATATGAAAGATCGACACCGAGGGCTTGCCCTCGACCAGCTCCGCCTTGCGCCATGAGCTGCGGTTGTTGAGCGTCACCCAGCGCCGTTCCTCGGCGCGGTAATGCCAGTCCTTGTCGTTCTGGAAGAAAATTTGACCGGCTCGGCCTTCGAGAATGTTCAGGATGCTGTTGTCATGGGACCGGCGATCGTCGAAATCGGTCATCGCGTTCTGCCCCATCTCCGAATAGATCTCATTCAGCTCGAGCAGGAGCGCATTGGTTCGTTCGTCAAGTTCGTCTGCGTTTAGACCGAGCTGCTGGGCCTCGCGCAGCAGGATGGGATAGCTGTGCGATGGGTAGGCGCCGTTCAGCGTTTCGCTGATCCGCTTGGCTTTCTCCATGTCCTTCATGTGATAGGAGAGAATCTCGAGGCACAGCCGGATCGACAGCGCGCTTGAGCGGTCCACGGCGCCGATCACGAGCGGGTGCACATGCCCGAACAGCGCCTCATAGGGATTGCGCGCGCCGTTCGAGGACTGGTCCTGCCAGAGGCGGACGACGCGTTGCAGCTCGTCCTGGCTGACGCGGACCCGGTCATTGTCGCGATCGAGCGGCGAAAGGTCATGCGAGAGCGAGGTGTCGACCGCGGACAGCTGGGCGAGCGGGCCCATCAAGATCTGGTCGGCGCCGAGCGCGAGCATCGTCGCCGCCGACGTGCATTCAAGCGGCGCCAGCACGGTCAGTTCCCGCGTGAAGCGCCGCAGCAGATTGACCATTCTGAGCGACGCCTCGCCGGAGCCGCCGCCCGATTTGATGAACAGGCACAATTTGTCGACGCGCCCGACGCTTTTGAGCACGCCGTAAAGGCCGACCACGTCATTCGCGCAGATGGAGCCGCTCGTCGAGTTCCAATAGGTGATGACCGGCTGCGCCAGCACCTTTTCGAGCTGCAGGACGATCTTTTGAGTCTGGGCAAGCAAGACGGGCGGCTGTTTCGCCTTGACCGTCGGGGTTTTGTCGGGAGTTTTTCGGGCGGCCATCAGCCCAGTAATCGGTGCGCGGACCATCGGTCAAGCGCCTGCCGGCGAGGGCGTCTCACCGCTTGCGATAAAGATAATTCGCCGGCAGGCCCATGCGGACGCAGGCCTGCGCGGCGGGACTTGAGGGAAGCGGCCAGCGGTCGGCGCGCTTGCCCATGCGCCGGACGAGAAGTTTCTCAAAGGGACGCAGGCCGAAGCCGCCGCCGAGACCGAGGATGCTGCGCGCATCGGCGGGAACGAGATCGACCGCCGCGCGGATCAGCGTTCCTTGCGCCAGGCGCACGGGTCCCGGCAGCGCCGGCGCCGCGCGCATGATCGAGAGAAAGTCGAAGACGATGTCCGAGCGCTCGAAGAGCGGCTTCATCCGCGCGTAAAGCGCATGCCACTCCGCGGTCGAGCGCGGCGCGCCGGCCGCGCCGTAAAGGCGCGCCGCCGTCTGGCCCTCGGTGAGATAGCGGTCGCGGTCGGCGTCGGTCAGCGGCGCGACATAGGCGCCGTAGGCTTGCATGAATCCGAACGCCGCCGTCGCCTGCACCCAGTTCATGAGCTCAGGGTCGGTCGCACGATAGGGAACGCCGCCGGGCGTCACGCCCTCGACGCGCTGATGCATCCGCGTGACGCCGGCGATCATCTTCTCCGACTGGCTGCGCGCGCCATAGACCGTCACCATGGCGGCAAGGCCCGTCCGGCGCAGCCGCCCGACGGGATCGGTGCGGAAGGTCGTATGCTCCCAGACGCCGGTCCTGATCCGCGGCTCGGCGAGTTCGAGCAGCACGGCGGTGACGCCGCCGATGAACAGCGCAACGGGATTTTTGAAGATCCGCCACGACACCGAGTCCGGATCGGTCAGCGCCGCCTCGCCGGGCGGCGCCGTGAAGTCGACGCGACGTCCGCCGGCCGCTTCGAGAAAGGCGGTCGCGGCGCTGTCGAGGCGCGCCCGGATCGGAGCGCGCAGCCTTTCGCGAACGCCAAGGACACTCATGGCTTGCAGTCTGACAGACAATTGCCTGAAAGGAAGGCTCGAAGATGGTGAACGCGGGCGCGCAGGCCGAAAAACCGGAGCGCGATCACAATCCCGCAACAGGCGCGGCGGGCCGGTTGAACCTCGCGGTGTTTCGCGACAACACTCCGACGCCATCCGGGGCCCGGCGCATGAACATCCAGCAATCCGTCAAGGACTATTACGGCAAGACGCTCCAGTCCTCCGCCGACCTCAAGACCGACGCCTGCTGCACCATCGACACGATCCCGGAACGCCTGCGACCGCTTTACCGCGACATTCATCCGGAGGTTGCGGCGCGTTATTACGGCTGCGGGCTGGTCGCGCCATTGGCGCTGGAGGGCGCGCGGGTTCTCGATCTTGGGTCGGGCTCGGGGCAGGATGTCTACATCCTCTCGCGCCTCGTCGGCGAGAACGGTTCCGTCGTCGGCGTCGACTTCACGCCGGAACAACTGGCGGTGGCGCGGAGCGCGCAAAGCTGGCAGGCCGATCGCTACGGTTATCGTCGGTCAAATGTCGAATTCATCGAAGGCGACATTGAAAATCTCGGCGCGCTCGGCCTCGACGAAGGCTCGTTCGACGTCATCGTGTCGAACTGCGTCATCAATCTGTGCGCCGACAAGCCGGCGGTGTTCGCCGCGGCGCGGCGGCTTCTGAAGCCGGGCGGCGAGTTCTATTTCTCGGACGTCTATGCCGACCGGCGTCTCGCCGATGATCTTCGGCATGATCCGATCGCGCGCGGGGAATGCCTGGGCGGCGCGCTTTACTGGAACGACTTTCTGAATATCGCCAGACGCGCCGGCTTCGCCGACCCGCGTCTCGTGGCCGACCGGCCGCTCGCCATCACCAACACGGCGCTGAAGGAAAGGCTCGCCCCGGCGTCATTCTGGTCGGCGACCTATCGCCTGTTCGCGATCGACGGGCTTGAGCCGGCCTGCGAGGATTACGGCCAGGCCGTCATCTACAAGGGCGGTGTCGCCGGCGCAGAGACCGTCTTCGAGCTTGACGGCCATCACCACATCGAGAAGGGGCGCGTCTTCCCCGTCTGCGGGAACACCTATCGGATGCTGGCCGAAACGCGCTTTGCGCCCTTCTTCGTTTTCATGGGCGACTGGTCGACGCATTACGGCATCTTCCCGAGCTGCGGGACGAACGCGCCCTTCGGGCAATCCTCGCCGGAAGCTGCGACCTCAGGGGCGTGCTGCTGAGCGTCGGTCCTGCCGCGCCGGTCAAGCCCTTGCAAAATCCCAAAATCGGGTCACTCTGACGACCGATCGGCGCCTCTCCCCTTTGAAAACAGGGACTTGCGCCTTCTTAAACGGGGCTGGGCCGCGGGCGGCGGGGATCTCGCGGCGCTTTTCACGGCCTTGACGCTGTTGATGTAGCCGCCTGGAGGCGGGAGGGAAAACGGAATGACTCCTAAGAACGACGGGCCGGCGCTCGAAACACGTCCGGCATTCGCCAGCGGCTGGATTCGGCGCAAGTCGATCGAGCAGGTGCAGGCCGAATATGACAGGGGTGAGCTGAAAAAGACGCTCGGGCCCTGGAACCTCCTCTTCCTCGGCATCGGCTGCATCATCGGCGCCGGCATCTTCGTGCGCACCGGCAACGCCGCGGCGCTCCATGCCGGCCCCGCCGTGATGCTGTCCTTCCTGGTCGCAGGGCTCGTCTGCGCCTTCGCCGGCCTGTGTTACGCCGAGCTTGCTTCCGTCCTTCCCGTTTCGGGATCGGCCTACACTTATTCCTATGCGACGCTCGGCGAATTCGCCGCCTGGATGATGGGCGCGCTGCTTTTGCTCGAATACGGCCTTGCGGCTTCGGTCGTCGCCGTCGGCTGGTCGGGCTACGCCGTCAGCCTCTTGCACGATGTCGGGATCATCATCCCGCCGCAATTGACCGGCGCGATGGGCCACACCGTCGTCGCCTATGGCGGCGAGACTGTTTCGACGATCATCAACCTGCCGGCCTTCGTAGTCTGCCTCGCGATCATGGCGCTGCTCGTCATCGGGGTTAACGAGTCGGCGACCGCCAACAACATCATCGTCGTCATCAAGGGGTCGGTGATCGTCGCCTTCATCCTCATCGGCGGCTGGGTCATCCTGCAGACGCCCGAAAAATTCCTGCCGAACTGGGATCCGTTCATCCCCGAGCCGACCGGCGAGAAAGGCGAATTCGGATTTGGCGGCGTCATGCGCGCGGCCTCGATCGTGTTCTTCGCCTATATCGGCTTCGAAGCGGTCTCGACGGCGGGCCAGGAAGCCAAGAACCCGAAACGCGACATGCCCTTCGGCATCATCGGCTCCTTGCTCGTCTGCACCATTCTCTACATGGGCACGGCCGCGGTCCTGACGCTCCTCGTCAATTACAAGGACCTCAACACGCCGGCGCCCGTCGCCGACGCGGTGAACGCCCTTCCCGCCGGCTGGGCGTGGTTCAAGGCGGCGATCAAGCTCGGCGCGATCGCCGGCCTCACCTCGGTCATTCTCGTGCTGATGTATGGCCAGACGCGCATCTTCTACACGATGGCGAAGGACGGGTTGCTGCCCGGCGTCTTCGGCAAGGTGCACGCGCAGTTCAAGACGCCCTGGGTCAACACGATCCTCGTCGGCGTCATCGTGGCGGTCGCCGCCGCGGTGTTCGACATCAACACGCTCGGCGACCTCACCTCGGTCGGCACCCTCGCCGCCTTCGCGGTCGTCTGCCTGACCGTCATCTATCTGCGCCAGTCGCGGCCGGACCTCGAGCGGGGGTTCAAGGTGCCGCTTTATCCCTTCGTTCCGATCCTCGGCATTCTCTCGTGCCTTTATCTCATCACGACGGTCGAAGACCGGGTGCTGAAATTCTTCGTCTATTATCTTTCGGCGGCGGTGGTGATCTATTTCCTCTACGGAACCCACAATTCCGAGATCGGGAAGGCGTCGCGCAAGAAGTGATCAGCGCTGAAAGCGCCGGGCCGCGATCCAGACGATTGCGGCCCAGGCTGCGCCGAAGCTCCAGCCGCCGATGACGTCGGTCGGGTAATGCACGCCGAGATAGACCCGGCTCGCGCCGACGAGAAAGGCGAGCGCGCCGCCGGCGGCGAACGCGAAGAGCCGCGACGATCGTTCCTTCAGGTGCGCGGCAACGAGCGCGGCGAGCGTCAGGAAGACCGCCGCCGCGCTCGAGGCGTGCCCGCTCGGAAACGACTTGCTCGAGACATGGACAAGGTGCGGCACGACCTCGGGGCGCGGCCGGTCGAACATCGATTTCAGTCCCGACGACAGCACCGTCTCGCCGAGAACGGCGGCGAGGAGGATGGCGAGAAACCGCCATTCGCGGCGCACGGCGAACCAGACCGCAAGCAGGATCGTCAACGTCGCCAGGAACGGCGTTCCGCCAAGGTCTGTCGCCGCATGGGCGAGCGGCGTCAGGAAGGCAGGCCCCGCGGGCGTTGAAAGATCAGCGCCGGTCCGCAGGCCGCGCAGGAATCCCTCGTCGAAGGATTGCGTGGTCCCGCCCGTCACGACGCCGGCGATCGCAAGAAAAACAATCACACAGGCGAGCGCGACCGCGGCGAGGCCGAATTTGCGCGCCGCCTTCAGCCCGGTCTCGGTGTTGGTCATGACGCGCAGGCTCCTTTCCACGATCTCGAGGACGGCGGAAGCATCCGCGCCTATTCGAGCGCCGATTCAAGGTGCGAAAGGATCGCCGGCCAGGACTCGCGGCGGGCGAGGTTGTTCCCTTGCGGCGTGCCGCCGAGGCTTGAGAGCCGCGCGAACCGGGGATCGCTGTCCTCGAGCGCCATGCCGAAAACCGCGTGGCCGGCGTCCTTGAAGGCGAGAATGGCGACCGGCGGGGCGGCGGCGCCGTCGGCCCGCCGCTTCACCTCTTGCGCCATCGGGCAGGACGGCCACAGCGTGTCCGCCTCGCCGCAAACGAGCAGCACCGGCGCGCGGATGGTCTCGACCGCGATGATCGCATCGGGGTGTTCGGCGAGTTTGGCGAGGCCGGCGCGATAGATGTCGATGATCGGGCCGCCCGGCTTCTCGGGGCGCCCATAGGGCAGGAATGGAAAGGGCGCACCCTTGAGGCTCCACGACGCGCCCGGCGGATCGACGATCATCTTGGCGACGTTCCAGTCGATCCCCTGCCAGGAGACGCTCGACGGCATGCCGGCGACGACGGCGCGGATGTCAGGCCGGCGCGCGGCGATGATGAGCGCGGCTTCCGCGCCTTTCGATCCGCCGATGATCGCGAGCCGCGACGCATCGACCTCCGGCCGCGCGGCGAGCATATCGAGCGCCTTCTCGAACAGCTCAAGCGGCACAAGCTCCAGCCGCTCGGGCTGGCCGGGACCGCGGAAATAGGAGAGCTGCAGGACGGCGTAGCCTTCATCGCGCAAGGCGCGTCCGAGGCGCGCAACGCCGGCGCCAAGACCACCTTCGGATCCGCCGAGAAGAAGAATGCCGGGATGGGTCCCCTCGCCTTCCGGGGCGAAATAATTGGCGATGATCCCGCCTTCGGAAATGCGCACGCCGTCGGGACCTGCGTCCGCCAGGTCGACCTTCGGCGCGGTCGGGTTGAGAAACCACAACGCCGCGAAGGCCGCGACGGCGAGCGTCAGGAGCCCCAAAAGAAAAAACGAAACGAAGCGCAGGAATTTCATCGGATGCCCCTATTCCGCCTGATCGTACGATCGCCGGCCGGGCGCCGCCAGACCGCCGCGCCCTGATCCGGTCATGGGGCCCGATCACATTTTTGAGCCTCGCGGCGTTCCTGCGCCCATCCGCGCACGCTCTTGCGCAGCGCCGCTTTACCGCGTTAGCGGCTTGTATTTCAGCCGCCGCGGCGCGTCGGCGTCGGGACCGAGCCGGCGCTTCTTGTCCTCGATATAGGCGGCGAAATTGCCTTCGAACCACTCAACGTGGCTGTCGCCCTCGAAGGCGAGAATGTGCGTCGCGATGCGGTCGAGGAACCAGCGATCGTGGCTGATGATCACCGCGCAGCCGGCGAAATCCTCGAGCGCCCGCTCAAGCTCGCGCAGCGTGTCGACGTCGAGATCGTTGGTCGGCTCGTCGAGAAGGAGGAGGTTCGCGCCCTCCGTCAGCATTTTCGCAAGCTGCACGCGGTTGCGCTCGCCGCCGGAGAGATTGCCGACCTTCTTCTGCTGGTCGCCGCCCTTGAAGTTGAACCAGCCGACATAGGCGCGGCTAGGCATTTCGCGGTTCCCGAGCTTGATGACGTCGAGGCCGCCCGAAATCTCCTCCCACACCGTCTTGTTCGGGGATAGATCGTCGCGGCTCTGGTCGACATAGCCGATCTTCACCGTCTCGCCGATGCGCAAGGTTCCGTTGTCCGGCGTCTCCTTGCCCGTCAGCATGCGGAACAAGGTCGTCTTGCCGGCCCCGTTCGGCCCGATGACGCCGACGATGCCGCCCGGCGGCAGCTTGAAGGACAGATCCTCGAACAGGAGCTTGTCGCCATAGGCTTTCGTCAGGCCCTCCGCCTCGATGACGACATGGCCGAGGCGCGGGCCCGGCGGGATCTGAATCTGCGCGGTGTTGATTTCCTCGCGCCCGGCCTTCGCAAGCAATTCCTCATAGGAATTGATGCGCGCCTTCGACTTCGCCTGCCGCGCCTTCGGCGAGGCGCTGATCCATTCGGCTTCGCGGTCGAGCGTCTTCTTGCGGTTCTGCTCTTCCCGTTCCTCCTGCTCGAGGCGCTTCCTCTTGGCCTCGAGCCACGAGGAATAATTGCCCTCATGCGGGATGCCGCGCCCGCGGTCGAGTTCCAGAACCCAGCCCGTCACATTGTCGAGGAAATAGCGGTCATGGGTGACGATGATGACCGCGCCCGGATAGTCGCGCAGGTGATTTTCAAGCCAGGCGACGCTCTCGGCGTCGAGGTGGTTCGTCGGCTCGTCCAGGAGAAGGAGGTCCGGCTTCGAGAGCAGCAGCCGGGCGAGCGCGACGCGGCGCTTCTCGCCGCCGGAGAGCTTGTCGACCCTCCAGTCGCCGGGCGGGCAGCGCAGCGCCTCCATCGCCATGTCGATTTTGGAATCGATGTCCCAACCGTCGGCGGCGTCGATCTCCTCCTGGAGCCTCGACATCTTCTCCATCAGCTCGTCGGAATAGTCCTCCGCCATTTGCGCCGAGACGGCGTTGAAGGCGTCGATCTTTTCCTTGATCGGCCCCAGCCCCTCCATGACGTTCTCGAACACGGTCTTCGAGACGTCGAGCTGGGGCTCCTGCGGCAGGAATCCGACCCGGGCGCCGTCGGCCGGATAGGCCTCGCCGGAGAATTCCTTGTCGATCCCGGCCATGATCCGCAAGAGCGTCGATTTGCCCGCGCCATTGACCCCGACGATGCCGATCTTGGCGTCGGGATAGAACTGCAAATAGATGTTTTCGAGGACCTTTTTCCCGCCGGTGTAGGCCTTGGTCAGGCCCTGCATGAAGTAGATATACTGGTATTTCGCCATCGGAATTTCGGCCTCGCCGGCGCCCGCCAGGGCGCCCCTTCAGGTTGTGGGTCGTTGCTTCGGTGAAACAGGCGCGGGTCTTATCGCGGGCCTTTGGGGCTTTCAACGCCGCCTTTTGCTTTCACGATCCCGTCCGATCCTTATATAGGAAAGGGAATCGGGGACGGCAGGCGGGCAAGCAAGGGGAACGGGACCAATGGCAGGCTATGTTGAGAAGTCGCTCCCGCCGGGCGAGCGGATCGTCCACCGGGTGAACTTCAACTGGACCTTCAGTTTCTTCCCGGTGCTCTGGTTCGCGTTCGGCTCGGCGCCGCTCGTTATGTACGCGATGCTCCAGTTCGGCTCCGGCGTCCCTTATGAGGATCTCAGGCTAGGCTGGTGGTTCGTTCTCGCCTCCTTCGTGACCGGCGGGCTCATTCTTCTCAATCACCTGATCGTGCTGTGGACGACCGAGATCGCCGTCACCACCTACCGCTTCGTCTACAAGACCGGCTTCATCTCCCGGAAAACCCAGGAGGTTTCCCTCAACAAGATCGAGGAGATCGTGCTTGAGCAATCCGTCTGGGGGCGGGTGTTCGGCTATGGCAAGCTGACCATCCGCGGCACCGGCGTCGGCGTGATCGAACTGCCCGACATCGACAACCCGATCGAAGTGCGCCGGATCATCGAACTGGCGAAGGCTGAGCTGCGCCGCGCCGGGCCTGACGGCGATTAGGCCGCCGCCGCCCGACCTGCGCGCCTTCATCCCGTCCGCAGACGGAGGGCGTTTCGCGGCCCTCCTCTGCATGGCGCCAGGGGATATCACCTCGAAAGCGGCGGCGATCCTCGCCCGCGCGACCGCGGGCCACTCGGGATATGACATCGCCGACGGCGACGCAATCCATCGCCGACGGCGTCGCAATCCATCGCCGCGCGCGCGTCGAGAAAGGCGCCGTCGTCAAGGGACCGGCGATCATCGGCGACGGCGCCAATATCGAAGCCGGCGCCGTGATCGCCAACCATCGCAATGAGCAGACCGACAAGCGCATCCGGATCAGAGCCGGCGCGGAGATCATCGACACCGGCGTCGACAAGTTCGGCACCCTCGTCGGCGACGGCGCGCGAATCGGGGCGAACGCCGTCATCGCGCCGGGCGCCGTCGTGCCGCGGCTTGCGCTCGTCGATCAGGGCGCGGACTAGCCGACGAAGGCGCGCTCGATCACGAAATGGCCGGGCTTGGCGTTCGACCCTTCTTCGAAGCCGAGACGTTCGAAGCCGCCCGCCAGTTCCTTGATCATCGTGATCGATCCGCACAGCATCACGCGGTCGATCGCGGGATTGAAGGCGGCCGCGCCCGAGACGCCCTCGAACAGCGCACCGCTGTCGATCAGCGCGCCGATGCGCCCTTCCGTGTGAAAAGCCTCGCGGGTGACCGTCGGGCGATAGATGAGCTGTTCCTTCGCGAGCGGCCCGATGAACTCGTCATCGGCGAACCGGCTTTCGAGATCGGCGCGGTAGGCAAGATCCGACACCTGCCGCACGCAGTGGACGACGACGATCTCGCGGAAGCGCTCATAAATCTCGGGGTCGCGCACGAGGCTCATGAAAGGCGCAAGGCCGGTTCCGGTCGAGAGGAGAAAGAGGCGGGCGCCGGGCAGGAGCGCATCGGCGACGAGGGTTCCCGTCGGCTTGCGGCCGAGGAAAACCGGGTCGCCGGGCGCCAGTTTTTGCAGCTTCGACGTCAGCGGCCCGTCCGGGACCTTGATCGACAGGAATTCGAGATGGTCGGCCCAGGCGGGGCTCGCCACCGAATAGGCCCTGAGGATCGGCTTTGCCTCTCCGAGCAGGCCCAGCATCACGAATTCCCCGGACCGGAACCGGAAGGATTGCGGGCGCGTCAGCGAAAAGCTGAACAGGAACTCGTTCCAATGGCGGATCGACAGGGCGGTCTCGACGCTGAGCGCCGCTGTAGGCTGGAGACCGTCACGAACGGAGACGACGACATTCATATGTGCACACCGGACTGCCCAGGGGCGCTTTACGCACCTGCAGCAAAGCCGGACCACGGACCGGGCGCGAGGGGAAGCCCGCCCGGCCGCAGAAATTTTGAAGGGGCCTTCAGCCGTTCAGGGCGCGGGCGTGTCAGCGCCGGCGCAACACCAGCCGCCGGACGCTCGCCTCTACGCCGAAGGGCTTCCATGCGCCCTCGGCCTGCGCAAGCCGGTCGGCGATGAGACAAACGACCAGCGGATTGACGCCGAGCCCGAAATGGCTCGCCGGGACCTTGATGGTCTCTGTTGGCGCGTTGCGGGGTCCGGCGCCTGCAGCGAACCGCGCCAGGCGACGACGCCGTCCGTCTTCGAGAATACGGAGGTCGTCGGCGTCGGCGGCGCCTCGCCGAGACGGTTCAACTGCTCGGCGCGCGATTGCTCCGGCGGCCCGTTGATCGCGTCATAGAGCCGGCGCGCGTTTGAATAGTCGCGATGGCGCGTGATCGGGCTGCCGAGTGAGATGACGGAGCGACTCTTCTCAGGCAACCGCTTGGCGAGGTCGGGAGCGAAGACCCCGCCGAGGCTCCAGCCGACGATCGACAGCTTTCGTCCGTGTGCGATGTAAATGCGATCGACGAGGGCGCGCATCGCCTGCTCGCGTTCGTCGTTGAATTTGAGATTGCGCCCGAGGCCCCAGCCATAGGGCGCATAGCCGAGATCCCCGAGGACGCCGCGCAAGGGCCTCGTCGAGACGTCGCTGGCGACGAAACCCGACAGAACGAGAACGGGATGGCCGTCGCCCTTCGGCAGGCGCCGCATGAGAAGCCGCATGCGCCTGCCGGCATGCCGAGCTGGCTCGGCATGCCCTCGGGCTTCCACGGGTCGGGTTTGCTGACAGGATCGATTTCCGGCGTCCTCGTGTGCAGCGCCCCGGGAACGCTGCCATCCGGGTCTGGAATAGTCACTCAAGCCGCGGTCAGCCCGCCGGAACGACGAGCACGTCGATCTCCGCGCGCCGCAGCACGGTTTCCGACACGCTGCCGAGGGGCTGGCGATGCTCGGCGCCCTTGCGGCGCGACCCCAGCGCCAGAAGGTCGGCGCGCGCCGCTGACGCCATCGAGAACACGAGATCGGCCGCATTGAGAAGAACCGGACGCATCATAATGGCGACGGAGGAAAAGCCCGCCGCGCGCAGCATTCCTTCCGCCTGCGCCCTCAGGGGCGGCTCCTCCGCCGCGAAGGCCTGCTCGATCGCCTCGAAGCTCGCCGCCTCGCGTTTCATCCGGCGCATCCTCTCCGTTTCGACGCCGAACGCCGCTGTCGCCCGGTCAGCCGTTACGATCCCGAGATCGAGCGCCGCGCGCAGCGGCGAAAAATCGGGAGCGTCGAAATCGATCGCGACAAGCGCTGACCGATAGGCCGCCGCTTCGTTGCGTCGGACGACGAGCACCGGCATGCCGCTTGCGCGCAGGATGCGGTCCGCCGTCGTGCCGATGAAGGCGTTGCGCTCAGGACTCCTGCGATGCGCGCCGAGAATGACGCAGTCAGCGCCGACCTCGCGCGCGAACCGCGGCAGCTCGACATGCGCCTCGCCCTGCGCGGTGATGAGGCTGCACGAAACGCCCGCCTCCGCGCCGCGGGCGCGCCAGGCCGCCGCCCGCGCGGCCGCCTCATCGCGCGCCGCGGAGGCAAGGCGGGCGGGCGCCTCGGCGTCGATCACATGCACCGCCTTCAGGTCCGCGCCGGCCGCGGCGGCGAGCGCAAGCGCCTGCGCCTCGGCGCGCGCCGAGCGTTCAGAGAAATCGACGCCAACGAGAAACCGCCGAATGCCTCACCTCTGCTTTCCTGCGCAGGCGTCTTTTTATCCGGCGATGCGGAGCGCCGCTTGACGAGGATCAAGCCGGCGCGGGGCTGCGCGCAAAGGCCGCGCTCAGGATGGCCTCAAGCCCCTCGCGGTCGTCATCGTCGAACTGGTTCTTGCGGTCGCTGTCGACATCGAAGACGGCGATGAGCCGCGCCTCGGCGTCGAACACAGGCACGACGATCTCCGATTCCGAGCGGCTGTCGCAGGCGATGTGGCCCGGAAACGCGTGCACGTCGGGCACGATGATCGTTTCCCGCGCGCTTGCGCAGGCGCCGCAAACGCCTTTCGAGAACGGGATGCGCAGGCAGCCGAGCGTTCCCTGATAGGGCCCGATGACGAGCTCGTCGCCCTTTTGCGGATCGACGAGGTAGAACCCGGTCCAGAAATAATGCTCGAACGCGTGGTGCAGGATGTTGGCGACGGTCGCCATGCGCGCGATGAGATTGTTCTCGCCGTCGAGCACGGCGGCGATCTCCTTCGCCGCTTCGGCGTAACGCTCTTTCTTCGTCGTCATCGTCCCTCGATCGAGAATTCGAGCGCCGGCAGCGGTCCGACCGTCACTTCGACGCGGTCGCCGGGATGAAGCGGGCCGACGCCTTCCGGCGTTCCGGTGAAGATGAGGTCGCCGGCATTGAGGTCAAAGAGCCGGGAGAGCGCGATGATGATCTCCGGCACGGTCCAGATCATCTGGCGCAGCGCCGCCTCCTGCTTCGCCGCGCCGTTGACGGACAGGCTGAGGCGCGCGTCATCGAAGAGAGCCGGGGGAAAATCCTCGATGCGCGCGATCAGGCCGACGGCGGCGGAATTGTCGAAGCCCTTGGCGGCATCCCAGGGGCCGCCGGCCTTTTTTGCAAGCGCCTGCAGGTCGCGCCGCGTCAGGTCGCAGCCCGCAGCTTGCCCGAAGATGAGCGCGACCGCCGCCTCGCGCGTTTGAAGATCGCGCCCGCCTGCTTTCAGCGCGATGACGAGTTCGCCTTCGTAATGGAGGTTCGAGGTCGCCTGCGGATAGGGAATGACCGAGCCCGTCCCGACGATCGCGTCGGCGGGCTTTGAGAAGAACACCGGCGGATCGGCCCTGGGGTCGCCGCCCATCTCCTTCACATGCTCGGCGTAGTTGCGTCCGATGCAGAAGATCCGCCGCACCGGAAACCGTCCGCCGCCGAGAACCTCGACCGAGGGAACCGCCGGCGGCGCGAATACGAACGTCATGCGGCCTCCTCGCCGTCGCCCATCCGTCAATCGTCAGGGGCGTCGAAATCGTCCTGCTCGTGCGCCGGCGCCGCGGCGCCGCTGGCGGGCGGCGGCGCCCGCGTGCGCGCCCCCCGCGCCGCGCCCCCCCC
>JBKBLR010000037.1:0-26388 GCA_046296195.1 Parvularculaceae bacterium
AGACAGCCGATCGGCACCCTTCATGATGCTCGACGACGTTCTCAATCTTTACCGGCCGAATGTCGGCGTCGTCCTGTTCAACGGACGGGGCGAGGTCTTCATCGGCCGTCGCATCGGCGCTTTCGGCGTCGCCGGCGAGGAGGCGGGGCTCTTCAGCTGGCAATTCCCGCAAGGGGGCGTCGATCCGCAGGAGGACATCCAGAGCGCGGCGTTTCGCGAGCTGAAGGAGGAGACGGGCGTCGTCTCCGCCAGGCTCATCGCCCTGACGCCCGGCTGGCTCGCCTATGATTTTCCGCCCGAGTACGCCAAGCGCGGCTGGCGCGGCCAGCGCCAGAAATGGGCGGCGATGCTGTTCGAGGGCGAGGACGGCGAAATTGATCTTGAGGCGGACGACCACCAGGAGTTCGACGCCTGGCGCTGGGCGAGCCTTGAAGAGGCCCCGCAGCTGATCGTTCCGTTCAAGCGCAAGGTCTATGATGAAATCGCCGCCGCCTTCGCGCCGTTGCGCGATTTCATCCGGTCCCGATGACCGGCTTGCGCTGAGGCGCGCTTCGTATGAGACTGACCCTTGGGCATGTTCGCGACGTCTGAACCGCAACCCTATCGCCGGAAGCCTGACGCCGTCGCGTTCACGCGGGAGGAGCTCTCCCGCATCCTTGGTCTTTACGGCCAGTTCGTCGCCGCCGGGGAATGGCGCGATTACGCCATCGACCATCTGAAGGACGCGGCCGTTTTCTCGGTCTTTCGCCGCGCCGCCGAGACGCCGCTCTACCGGATTGAGAAGCGACCCGCGCTCGCGAACCGTCAGGGCGCCTATGCCGTTGTCTCGATGACCGGGCTCATCCTCAAACGGGGCCATGATCTGACGCAGGTGCTTCGGATTTTTGACCGCCAGCGCCTGCGGCTGACCGAATGACATTGCGGGTTGTTAATGTTCAATCGGGGTCGGTGGGCGCTCCGCTGGGGTCTGAATCGGGCGAGCGCCGTCACGACCGATTGTTGCGGCGCGGAAACACCCTGGCGGGAATACGAAAATGCTTGAATTAACCCTAAAAATTTGTTGACGAAACGATCTGACGGTCCTATGGTTTAACATCTAGTAACCTGTTTGGGGGTCCCCTCTATGAAGTTTCCACGTTTGGTTGTGGCCGGCGCCGCGGCTCTCGGCCTTTTTGTCTCAACGGCAGCGAATGCGGCGGTCATTGCCGTTGCGGGAGCTCCCGACGCCAACGGCACGCCGGCGAACACGCTGCTGTCGTCCTTCGGCAACAATCTGAAGTTCACGTTCGTCTCCAAGGACGCGTCCTTCACCAACGAACTGACGCTGGTCTTTGGCGACCAATTCATCTTCACGAACGCGGTCGCCGCCGGCACCACGGTCGTCGCCTCGGGGCCGGCCTCCGGCGCTGAAATCCTCCTCAAGATCCTGAACCCGATCGGGCAGGAGTGGTTCTCTGGTGCGGCGTCGAACAATAGCGACGGCTTCGTGCACGCGCTGATCACCCCGCTTGGTGGCGGCGTTTTCCGCGTCGCGTTCGAAGATCGGTCGATCCCGGGCCGTCCGGGCTCGGGCGAGCCGGATTACAACGACTTTGTGTTTGACATTCAGGAAGTGCCGGTTCCGGGCGCTGCGCTGCTCCTTCTCTCGGGCATCGCCGGGCTTGGTTTCGCTGCGCGTCGCAAGGCCGCTGCGTAAGACTGGCTGATCTGTTTCGGAAGAGCCGCGTCGGTGTTGAGCCGGCGCGGTTTTTCTTTTTGAGCCCGCAATCAAATGGGTCTCGCGCGGCCCGTGCTGATCGCCGCACGGGCTGACGGCGATGACCATTTATGGCTTCGGCGGCGATTTTGTCGTGGCCGCATCAGCGGCTGCGCCACCAACGCCGCGCGAAGCGGCCTCGCCGGCGACCGCGCCCGGGCCGCTGGTCTTTCTGGGAGCGGCGTGCGCCAAAGTGTGCGCGGTTTTGCGCGAAACGCCGCGACAATCAAAAACCGGATCGAGCGCCTTCATTCCGACTGAAGGCGCGACGACCCAAGGATGCCTTAAAACCGGTCTTCATTGCCCAGCACGAGGCCGCCGTCGCTCGGCCGCCCGGTCGGGTCCTTGCACTGTTGCCAACCCTGCCTCCAGCCGGCGCGGTACGCCCTGTCGTTGTCGAAGGCGTCGGCGTCGCGATGGCGTTTGGTGGAAAAGCTTTTGCCCTCTTCCTGGGCGGTCGCGCAGCCATCCCCATAGCCCGCCACGAACCCGGGTTCGTCGGTAAGGCCGGCGTCGGTGGCGCAGGCGGCAAGGGCCGTGGCGGCGGCGGCGATGGCGATTCTGAGCACTGACAATCCCCAAAATGGCGGCGGGCCCCGAACCCTAGCAGCCCGGTCGGCGCCTGTCTTTCGGGAAAAGGGGCCCGAGCGCAAGCCCCCGTTAACGGTGTCGCCAGTACAACGCAGGACTGATCGGGAATCGGATGCCCCTGCCCATGGCGACGCTTGAATCGGCGACGGACGAGGAAGATGACGGTCCTGCGCCCAACGAATCCGGGCTCACGCCCGAGCCCGGCAAGAGCTTTTCGCCGCGAGATGCGATCGTTCGAAAGCTCCTCGACATCGTCGTCCTGCCGGCGGCGCGCCTGACCGCCAATGAGCGATCGCTTGTCGCCGACCTGATGCTGCAGCTGCTCGACAAGGTCGACGAAGATCTCCGCCGCGAGGTTTCCCGCCGCATCGCCCGCGTGCCGGAGGCGCCGAGCGCGCTCCTGCACGTCCTCCTTCTTTCAGAACCCGACGTCGCCGCGCCGATCATCCGCCGCACCGAACCGGTGCCCGAAGCGCTCCTGATCGATTGCGCAAGGCGAGGAAAGACGATCCACCGCGAAATGATGGCGCGCCGACTCGACCTGACGACGTCGCTCGCCGATGTCATCCTCGAGTTCAAGGAACCGGAAGTCGCAAAGCTGCTTCTGAGGCGCGAAGAATTCACGTTCTCGCCGACCGCGATCGATCTTCTCGTCAGCATGTCGCCCGCCGATCCGGAAATGCAGGCGTTGCTCCTGCGCCGGCGCGAGCTTGAACCGGCGCACGGCTTCATGATGTTCTGGTGGGTGAGCGCGGAGAACCGCAAGCGTATCCTGGCGCGGTTCGCGCTCGATCGCTCGATCATCCAGGACAGCCTGCAGGAGCTTTATCCGCTCGTCTTCCGGGGGCCGGGCGCCGATCCCTTGGTGAAGGAGCTCCTGGTCATGCTCGACCGGCGCCATCGCCCGCGCGGCATGAACGGCGAGCCGGTTTCGATGGACGTGGTCATCAAGACCATGATCGCCGCGCGGAAATATCCGGCGCAGGAAATCATTTCCGCAACCGGGATGATCGCCGGCGTGAGCCGCGAGCTGGTCGCGCGCATCTTGCGCGACCCCGGCGTCGAGCCCTTCGCGGTGATGTGCAAGAGCCTCGGCGTGCCGCGGGCGGAATTCTTCAACATTCTGCAGCAGAAGGCGGGCGAAAATCCGCTCTCGCCGGCGCGGGCTGAAGAAATTCTCGGCGTTTTCGACTCGATGGCGCGCGACTTCGCCCGCGCGGTCCTGCGCTATTGGGACTGGGACGGCAATCCGAGGATCGCGCATATCACGCGCCTTCTCGGCCTCGATGACGCAGAGCGGCTGACGCTTTAAGCGCGCCTTAAACGCTTCAGGCCATAGTGATCCGAGCGCCGGCGGCGGACTTGCGTAGTTTGGACGCTGTCGGTGCGACCGCTTTTCAGTTTGCGAACGTCGCCGCTCAATTTTTACGCAAATTCAATGCGTGTTCGGAGCAGCGATTTAACATCAGTTGCGTACCCTCGCGGCCGGGGCTTCCGCCTCGCCGACTGACGACAAGGAGGACGCATGCTGGCGTCGATGCGCGTAATTGTCTTCGCGTCGCAAAAAGGGGGATCGGGCAAGACCACCCTGTCCGGCCACATTGCGGTCGAAGCCGGGCGCGCGGGGGCGGGGCCCGTCGCGCTCATCGACACGGACCCGCAGGGCTCGCTCGCGAAATGGTGGAACGTGAGGCAGGATCCGCAGCCCGCCTTCATCCAGTCGGTGTTCTCCAATCTCTTTCAGGATCTCGACCGCGCGCGCGATGAAGGCTTTCGTCTCGTCGTCATCGACACGCCGCCGGCGGTGACGCGGGCGATCTCCGAAGTCGTCGGTTTCGCCGATCTCGTCGTCGCCCCGACCCGCCCCTCGCCGCATGACCTCAGAGCCGTCGGGCCGACGGTCGACATCGCGCAGGCGCGCGGCAAGCCGCTTGTCTTCGTCGTCAACGGCGCGACGCCGAAATCGCGAATCACGTCGGAGGCGGCGATCGCGCTCTCGCAGCACGGCACCGTCGCCCCGACCGTCATTCATCATCGCGTTGATTATGCGGCGTCGATGATCGACGGCCGCACGGTCATGGAGATCGATCCTTACTGCAAGTCCGCGCAGGAGATCAGCGAGCTGTGGCAATATCTCGATCGGCGGCTGAAACGCGCCGAGGGCGGCTATCGCCATGGCGACGAAACCGGCCCCGCGACGCAACCCTCCGCTCATAACCGCGTGTTCGGACGCCGGGCCGCGCAGTAAGGGCGTATCTGCCGCAGGCGGAGTTCAATGAGCAAGAAATCGGGCGCTCAGGCGGGCGAAGGAAAGCTTGAAAGCCGCTTCGCCGCGCTCACCTCGGGTTTGCTCGCCCGCAAGGGGCAGGCGGCGCCGTCGAACTCGCCTGTCATCGATCCTGCGGAAGAGACCGAAGCCTTCACGCTGAGCGACGCAATCATTCCACGCAAGAAGGACGGCCTCCCGAAGGGCAAGGGCGCCGGCCTGTCGCCCCTGTCGATCGCCCCGCGCGCCGCGCCGCCGCCGGTCCCCCATCCGCCGGCCCCTGCGCCGCAACCGCCGGTCGCCGCCAAATCCCCGTCAAAGCCGGCCCCCGCGCCACCGGCGCGCGTCGAGCCGCCGCCGGCCCAGAGACCGGCAGCGAAGCCGGCGCCGGCCGTCCAGCCGATCACCGTCATCAACGAACGCAGCCTCGAGGCCGGCTACCCGGACAATCCCAGCGTTGAAGAACTCGAGGCGATGGAGGCGGAGGCCGATGAGGTCGTCTCCTATTTCCAGAATTTCGGCGGCGAAGCGGCTGCGGAGGCGCGCGATCTCTTCTTCGATGACGAGTCGGCGCTGCACCGCGATCCGCTTGACGACCTTGATGAGGGGCTCGACGCCGGCCCCGCCGCGACCGCCCTTTCGCCCGCGCCTGACCCGGCGGCGCCGGAGGTTCGCGCGCGGGTGGGCGCCGAGCTCGGCGCGAGAGCCTTCATGCGCCTGTCGCTCGGGGCGGCGGAACTGAACATGGCGGCCGAAGACCTGATCGCCGAAGCGATCGAGGAATATCTCGACGCGCGCGGGGTCGACAGTCTCGGCGGCGAAGAGTTTCTGAAAAAACTCGCCGTGGCCCGTCAGCGTACTGACGAAGCCTGATCCGACGCCTTCGCGTCGCCCGCCGCGGCGAATGAGGGCGTCGTTGCGCAAAAGCGTGCGCGGCGTCGCGCGGGTGAGGCGCGAAGCGCCGGACGCCGCGACGCTCATGGAGCTGGTCCCGTTGATTTGAGTTCGGATCAAGGGGCGATGATCTAGGACGCAGGTCCGGGAAGACCCGCCGGCCGTTCACGAACGCCGAACTCAGCGGCCGTAAGGCCTTCGTCTGAATGAATTTAAATGATTCGATTTCCTTAACGGGAAACCTAATCTTTACGCCAGCGCTCAAAGTTATCCGACACTTCAATTCAACTTTTAGAATGATCCTCGCTGAGTGTCCTTGATCGGGGAGGGAGGCGAATGACGGAGTTCGAGTGGGAAGGGGGGCTTTCGGCGTTCTATCGGAAAAGAATCGTGGCGGCGGCCCGGGAAGTCGCGGCCGACTCCTGCGGGGTCGACGAGGGCGAGGTGCGGGCCAATCTCAGGAAATGGGAGGTCGCCTTTGCGCGCCAGCTTGCGATGTATCTCTGCCATGTGACGGCGAACATGTCGCTGCGGGAGATTTCGGGCGCCTTCAGGCGAGACCGCACGACCGTCAGCCACGCCTGCCATGCGATCGAAGACCGGCGCGACTGCCCGACCTTCGATCGGCAGATTGAGCTTCTCGAGAAGGAGTTCCGCGGCCGCATCCGCGCCATCGTCGAAAGCGCGACGCGCGCCGGCCCGCCGATCGAGCGCAAGCAGCTTCGTCAGGCCGGTTGACCGCCGAGGTCCCCGGATTCCTCGGCGATCATCCGGATGCGCCGGATCATGGATGCAAGGCCGTTGGAGCGCTGCGGCGTCAGATGCGCCGAAAGATCGAGCGGCGCGAGCGCCGCGACCGGGTCGACGGCGAGCATTTGCGCCGGCGTCCTGCCGGAATAAAGCGCCAGCAGAACGGCGACGAGCCCCTTGACGATATGCGCGTCGGAATCGCCTGAGAGGTTGACGCGCCCGCCGTCCATCGCGGCGTCAAGCCAGACCTGGCTCGCGCAGCCGCGGACCTTGTGCGCCTCGTCGCGCTTTTCCGCGGGAAAGGGCGGCAGCGCACGGCCGAGGTCGATCAGGTATTTGTAGCGGTCGTCCCAATCATCGAGAAAAGCGAAGTCAGAGACGATATCCTCAAAACGGTCCATGACCGTTCGATAGTCGGAGCGTCCGGCGCCGGCAAGCGGCCTGTCGGCGCGAAGGCCGTCAGCGCTCAGGCGGCATCGACGGCGTAAGCCTTCAGCATGTCGAGCGAGGCGAAGCCGAGCGTGCGCTCGTGCGTCGCGGCGAGGACCACCCTCGGCGCCTTGCCGGCGTCGAAGGCCTCCTTCCAGCGCGCGGCGCACAAGCACCAGCGGTCGCCGGCCTTGAGGCCCGGGAATCCGAACTCCGGCCGAGGCGTTGAAAGGTCGTTGCCGCGCGCCTTCGAGAAGGCGAGAAAATCGTCGGTCATCACCGCGCATACGGTGTGCGCGCCGGCATCCTGCGGCCCGGTATGGCAGCATCCGGTTCTGAAAAACCCGGTCAGCGGGGCATCGCTGCAAAGCGCGAGCGCGCCGCCGAGCACGTTCTTCTGCTGTCCGCCGCCGCCTGAGGTCGGTTCCCGGAACGCCATCGCAGCGCCTCCTCAACGAGGCGGCATAGTAGCGATCGGCGCCGATGACAAAAAGGGCCGCCGAGGACGGCGGCCCTTTGAAACGCCCTGCGCGGGGCGCCTCACTCGACGCCGGCGACCCAGCCGATGCAGCCCGAGACGTCGTTCAGCGCATGTTCGCCGAGGCAGAAGGCTTCCTCATAGGGCGCGCGCGTCGCCGCGATGCACTGGCGCAGAGTGAGCTGCGCGAAAGAAAGACAGTTGTTCGACTTGTCGTTGCGCGCGTAGACGGCGACGGTCTTCTCATTGACGCCGCTCACCGCATAGCGTGCGGCAAGATTGAGAACGCGGTTCATGACGACTTCGGCGTTCGGCTCGCTCATCCGGCCGGTGACGCCGCCCTTGCCCCAGTCGGCGCTCCACGGGCCGGCGGCGCTCGCAAGCGTCGGGGCGGTGACGCCCTTCTCGGTCACCGGGGCGAGCGCGGGCTCCGGCGCCGGCGGGCGCGAGCGCAGATAGCCGTCGGCGTCGCTGAGCCGCGCCGAGCTCGCCGGGATCTTGGCGACGCCCCACTTCGTTTTCTGGAGCGCATAGGCTTGTTCCTTGAAGGCCTCGCCCAGCGTTGAGAAACGCTTGGCGTCCTGCGCGGTCATCGCAAGGACGCGCTCGATCGCTTCATTCGCGCCGGCGAGCCGGCGGGGATAGGCAGGATCAGCCGCCAGCTCGGCCATGACCGCGTCGAGGCCGGTCAGCTTGTTGCGGCCCTTCTTGCGGCTCGACACGGCCTCTTCGAGGGATTTTCTGAACGCAGGGGTATCAGCGGCGACGAGCGCGGCATAGGCGACCCAGCCCGACGACAGCGCTTCGGCCTTGTGCGCGGAAAGCCGGCGGTGGGCTTCGCGCGTCGTCTCGGCGCTGGTGAACGGCGTCGCCTCGATGGCGGCGACGTCCTCGCGGAAACGGACATAGTCGGCCGCGGCCCGTTCGAGCGCGGTGTCGCGCGGTTGGGCGAGCGATTCGGCCGCAACGCCGGTGGTCGCCGCGAAGGCGAGGAAGGCGGCGGCCGCAGCCATGGCGCCGCCGACCCGGCGCGCGCCCGGCGACGTCGACCCGCGCACCGCACTATGACCCGCGCGACCCATGGCCGCGTCGTTCCAACGCAACATTTCTGGCTCCCGATCAATCACCGGCGGTGACTCTGGTCCCTGCAACGCCCACGGGCCCTTGCGACCCCGCAGACGCCGATCATTACGATCCGCCGTTTAACCGGCATTTCCGGATATTAACGGCATTCAAGGCAAATTCGACAGATCAATCCTATCCGGCCGGCTGAAAATTTCGACAGCCCACGGGCGCCGACGGGCGCGCATCGCCGCGTTTGCGGGGCTTGGGGGCGGCCATCGTTTCGGGAGAGAATCGGGCGATCCTCGGCAGCGCAGGCTTGGACCTTCAGCTTTTGTTAACGGGTTCGCCGACAAATCGACCAGCGCCGGTGACCTTATGGTAACCGGTCTTTCTGGACTTCTGATGCGCCGGGGCGGCCGGCGTCGCGGCGGTGATGGCGGTTCGATGGGACTGAAGGCGGTGCTCGGCAGGGTCGGACGGCGCCTCTCGGAGGCCGCGAGCGGACCGGCCTTCCATGGCGCGTGCGGCGCGGCGCTGGCGGTTGTGGCGCGCGACGGCTCGATCCTGAGGCTTGGCGAGGGCGCTGAACGACTTTTCTCAGAGGCTCGCCGGACGAAACGGTTCCCGGCGCTTTTCGCCGAGACGGCAAGGCCCGCGATCGAAACGGCGCTGGCGGGGCCGTTCAGCCGGCGGCTCGAGGCCCTTGCGCGCCGCCCCGGCGGCGCTGACGGGCTCGTCGAACTCATCCTCGAGCGCCGCGACGACGACTTCTGGACCGTCCTCATGATCGACCGCGGCGCGCCGGCGGACCCGGCGTCGTCGGCGTCGTCGGTTGCGGCCGGAGAAAGCGCGGCGATGCTCGCCGACCTCTCGCATGAAATGCGCACCCCCCTCAACGCCGTCATCGGATTCGCCGAGACGATCGAGCGTGAAACCTTCGGCCCCATCGGCCACCGCAATTACAAGCAGTATGCGGAGCATATCCGCATGGCGGGCCGCCACCTTCTCGATCTCGTCAATGTCGTGCTGGACATTTCGCGCGTCGAGGCGGACCGCTACAAGCTGGCGCGCGCCGAGATCGATCCGGGCGCCCTTGCGCGCGAATGCGCGGGCATGATGAGCCAGGCCGTCGACGCCGCCGGCCTGACGCTGCGCCTCGAAATCGAAGACGGCCTGCCCCGGTGCCGACTCGACCCGCGGGCGCTTCGGCAGATCCTCATCAACCTGCTTTCCAACGCGATCAAGTTCACGAGCGACGGCGAAATCTCGCTCGCGGTCGCGCGCAAGTCGGACGCGATCGTCTTCATCGTCAAGGATGACGGCGTCGGCATGAGCGCCGAGGCGCTCGAAAAGATCGGCGCCCGGTTCACGGCCGCGCAAGGCGCGGGCGTGCGCGGACAGGGCGGCGCCGGGCTCGGCCTTTCGCTCGCCATTGCGCTCGCCGAACTTCATGGCGGCGCGATCGATCTTTCGTCCGCGCCGGGCGAGGGGCTGCGGGCGGAAGTGAGGCTGCCGATCGAGCAGACGGGGCGGCTGCCGCGCGGAGTCGTGAAGGCCGCCTTCGCCCGCGCCGAGCGCGACGAAACCCCGCAAACGACGGAGCTCGACCGCATCAAGGCGCGCCGGCGTCCGCGCGCCGCAGCCGCCTGACCGGCGCGCCTTGCCGCGGCGCGCCCGCCGCGCGATCCTCCCTTCGTGAGCGAGCCTCGTCTCAAGACTGAAATCAGGGTCGCCGCGCAGCTGCGGCGCGCCGCGGCCGCCGGCGCTTTTGCAACGATCGCGAGGAAGGGCGATTCTGACGCGGGCGCCCTCGCCGTCAAAATCTATCTGGGCGCAAGGCGCGCGCGGCTCTTTGTCGAAGGGCGCGACGAAAAAGGCGAGCTCGTCTGGCGCGAGCCGCTCGGCGGTGAAGCCGAAGAATCGGCCGTCGACGCCTTTCTGGAAAAGGAGATCCGTTTCGACCGCGATCTCTGGATCGTCGAGATCGAGGACCGTGAAGGGCGAAGGTTCACGGATTAGGAAAGCGGCGGCTCCGCCGGGCCTGGCCTCGCTTCATCATCGGTTCCCGACCGGCTTGAATAGAAGGTGAGCGCCATCAGGCAGACGCCGACCGCGATCGTCCCCGCCGCGCCGAGCAGCAGCGCGAAATTCACATGAAAACCCGCGCCGAGAAAATCGAATTTCGCAGCGGCGACGACGACCGCCGCCGCCGTTACAATCAACCCGGCCGCGAGCGCGCCGAATCGCACCGCGGCGCGTCTGGCGAGGCCTTCTTTGTCGTCCAGCGCCGTCATTCCCGTTACTCAGTCCAATTATGGCGCAATCGCGACCGGACGCGATGCTAATTCCGCCTTAATCAAACCCGATCCTTGGGTCCATCGGCAATCCGGCTGGGGCAATTGGCTCGGAGACTGACATGAGATCCTTGGTGAAACTCGCGGTTGCGGTCGCCATGAGCGCAGCGACCCTCGGAGGGGCGGCGGCCCTCGCGGATGACGACTACCGCCGCGACCGGGGCGGGGACCGCTATGACCGGCGGGACGACGATTTTCGCGGCGACAGCTATCGCGGCGGCCGGCCCGACCGGTGCGATGAAGACCACGACCACCGGTTCCATCACCGCAATTATTACGACTTCTACCCGAAGGACCGCTATTACCGTGCGGACCCCGAATTCTCGATCTCGCTCAGCTTCGGCGATCGCGGCTATTATGACCGAGGCGGGCGCTATTACGATCGTCCCTATTACGACCGGCGCGGCTATCGCGACTATGGGCGGATCGTCAACCGCGACCTCTACCCGATCCGCGGCTACCGCGCTGACGCGCTCATCATTGAAGAGGTGTTCGGCGGCAGGCGCGGCTATGGCCGCGTCGTGTGCACGGTGACCGCGCGCGGACCCGACGCCCGCTTCGTTCCCTATGGCCAGCTGCGCCGCATCGCCAACCGGGCCTGTTCGCACCGGTCGGAGATCCGCATCTACGCCTGATCCCGTCCAGAGATGGGAAGATCCCGCCGCGTCGCCGCGCGGCGGGCTTTTTTCATCCCTTGGCCGCCAAGCGATCGGCAATCGCGGCGATCCCCTTCGCCTTCGGGCGCTCGCCCCCGGCGGCCCCGGACCGGACGCGCCAGAATCGCATCACGCGTTCGGCGGCCTCCTGCGGCACCTTGAGGTAGAGATCGAGAACGCGAAGCGACTTCTGCTGATCCTCGATGCCCTTCTGCAGACCGAAGACGAATTTTGCGAAAGTCGAGCGTTCAAGGCCCGCCGCGCGGCAGGCGATCGCCAGCGACTCGAAAGACCGGTCCGACAGGATGCGCTGCGCCGTCGACGGATCGACGCCGACATAATGGGCGAAGCAGAGCAGGAATTCGGTCGAGCGCTTGTGGTCGATGAGGTCCTTGAGCAGGGTCTCGTTGAGCTGGTTGCTCCTGATCTTCGCTTCGACGAATTTTCTCGCGTCGCCGACCTCGGCGTCCGCCTCGCTGACCGCCTGTTTCAGGATGCGCACGCGGTTGCCTTCGATCGCCTCGTCGATGAGCGCGGGATCGAGAAGGTCCGACCGCTTCAAAATTTCCCGTTTAAGCGCCGATGAGACGAAGAAGTACATCTGCGTGAGGAGATGCGGCGGCAGGTCGTAGCGTTCGGTCAGCGGCGTCTGGAGATCGGAGATCGTGCGCGAATGTTCGACGAGCCGCGTCATCGTATCGCCGCTGAACCGGGCGCCCTGGTTGCCGGCGAGCGTGACGAGAACCTCCCGGTCGCCGCGCTCGACGAGTTCAGCGGCGAGCAGTTCGGACACCTCGCGGCGTCGGGAGATCGCCTTCATGTGATCCTGCGTGCGCTGCTGCACGACCTGGATGAGGTCTTCTTCGGTGATGGCGGCGCTGCGTTCGAGAATCGGCTGGGCGACGGTGATCTCGTCATGCGCAAGCTGACGGACGAGTCCGCGCGGCGCCGTCGGCACGTCGGCGAGCTTGTGGGCGATCTCGGCGCGCAGCGCGATTTCGACCGATTGCGTCACCTTCGACAGGATGACGTCGAAATGCTGCCTTTCGGTCGATGTGTAGCGGTCCGGCGCCGCCATGAAGACGTCGGTGATTTCGCGAAGCAGGTCGGCCCGTTTCTCAGTCGATCCCTCGCGCGCGACGTCGATCAGCTGTTTGAGGCGCGATACGCCCTCGGCCTTCGCGGCTCCCAAATGGGTCGCCATACGCAAAAATCCCCTTACCCGGACATCAATACTGCCTGACGAGGCGTAAACATTTCGCTGCCGGCCGCTACGCTCTTGTCGAGCCGGGTCAAAGGGTTAATAAAAACCGGCCGGTCGATCGGGAGTTGCAGGCGGTGTGGAAAATGGGCCTCATTTGCGCGGCGGCGACGCTCGCCGGCTGCGCCACCAGCGGCGTTGCAGACGGCGGCGGCGGGGAGAACTTTGCGGCGCTGTCGCCGCTCGGCGCAGAGTTAGAGGCTGCGGACGTGCGGGCGCTGAAGACGTCCTTCCAGCAGGCGATGGACGCCGGGGCGGCCGGGGAGCGCTTTGAGTGGAGGGGCGCGGGCGCCTTCGGCTGGGTGAAGGCGCGCGAAGCCCGGCTCGGCAATCTCAAGGCCGACGCGGACGACCGCCCGCCCATGCCCGCGGGGCTGGTTCTCAATGAAACCTTTGAAACGGAGCAGGGGCTCTACGCCCTGACCCGCAACGCCAACGTCCGCCTTGGTCCGTCGACGGAGCATCCGATCCTGACGCAGCTTGTTTCGGGAACCGGCGTCATCGTCGTCGGCAAGGTGGTCGGCAAGCCGTGGATGCTTGTCGAAGCGAACGGCCGCATCGCCGGCTATGTGCATGAAAGCCTGATGATCAAGGCGCCGGGGACGGAACTTGAACTCGCTGGCGGACCGCGCAAGTCCGCCGTTTACTGTCGCGGCTATGAACAGCGCTTGTCCGTCGGCGGGCGGTCCGATCTCATCGAGGGCGTCGCCTGCCGCGAAAACGGGCGTTGGGTGCTGAAAGCGCCGCCGGCGGACGCGCCGCAAAAGCTGTTCTAGCGGAGTCGGGCGGCGAACGCCGTCAATGACGCGTGAAATGAAGCGGCGCGGCCGGATAGCCGAGGCGGTTGAGCGTGGCGAGGATATCCGCGCGATCCTCGGCCGTGATGGCGGGATTGCGCGCCAGCACCCAGAGATAGCGGCCCGAGGGCTCGCCGACGATGGCGCGCGAATAGTCATCCTTGAGGTCGATGATCCAGTAGTCTCCCCAGAAGGGGCCGAAAAAGCTCACCTTGAGCTTGGCGTTCGACTGCGCATCGACGATCCTTGCGCGGCCGACGGCTTGGCGCGCGCGGCTTGCCTCGATCGCGCCGCAGGCGTTGACGACCTTGATGAGGCCGTCATCCCGCCTTGAGTAGGTGGCGGTCACCGCCTCGCATTCCTTCTGGAACGAATTGGGATAGCGCGCGACCTCGTACCAGCGGCCGAGATAGCGATCGACGTCGACGGAAGACACGGCGGCGAGCGGGGGCTCGGCCCGGCGGTAGACCGGCTGCGAGGCGCAGGCGGCGAGGAGGGCGGCGGCGAGGGCGGCGATCACAAAACGCATAGGCGGCCTTTCGGTCCGGGCGGCGTGCTTTGTGCGCCGCAGCAGTTGCGATAAGATACGCCCAATTGCGGGAGTTGGTTCCATGTCGTCGCAGGCCTCAGGAAAACGGATCACGACCGCGGACATCGCCGCCCGCAAGGCGGGCGAGCCGATCGTCTGCCTGACGGCCTATGACGCGCCGACGGCGGAAATCCTCGACGATGTCTGTGACCTCATTCTTGTCGGGGATTCCGTCGGCATGGTGGTCCATGGCCTTCCGTCGACCGTCGGCGTCACGATAGAGATGATGATCCTCCACGGCCAGGCGGTGATGCGCGGGGCGCGCCGCGCGCTCGTTGTCGTCGACATGCCGTTCGGCAGCTATGA
Organism: Parvularculaceae bacterium; assembly: GCA_046296195.1. Taxonomy (GTDB): domain Bacteria; phylum Pseudomonadota; class Alphaproteobacteria; order Caulobacterales; family Parvularculaceae; genus Amphiplicatus. The sequence continues at coordinate 14,193 of JBKBLR010000037.1, forward strand.
GGAGTCGAAGGAGAAGGCGTTTGGGAACGCCGCGCGGCTGTTGAAGGAAACCGGCGCCCAGGCGGTGAAGCTCGAAAGCGGGCGCTACGCCGCCGACACCATCCGATTTCTCGTTGAGCGCGGCGTGCCGGTAATGGGCCATGTCGGCCTGCGCCCGCAGGCGATCAATGTCATGGGCGCCTTCAAGGCGCGCGGCCGGACGACCGCGGAACGCGCGGAAATCCTCGCCGAAGCCGAAGCGACGGCCGCCGCCGGCGCCTTCGCCGTCGTCGTCGAGGGGGTCTGCGAAGATCTCGCGCAGGAAGTCACCGACCGCGTCGCCATCCCGACGATCGGGATCGGCGCTTCGACCGCCTGCGACGGACAGATCCTCGTCACGCAGGACATGCTGGGGCTCTTCGACTGGACCCCGAAATTCGTGAAGCGCTACGCCGCCTTGCGCGCCGCGATCAGGGCCGCGGTCGAGACCTATGCGGGCGAAGTCCGCCGGCGCACCTTCCCGGAGCCGGCGCAGGTCTACCGGCTCGACTCCGGCAAGCCGAAAAAGCCAGCCTGACGCAGCGCGCCGGCCGACCATCGCACGCGCCCTTTCGTTGCGCGGGGGGCCGATCGCCGCTAGAAGCGGCGCGGCCGCATTCCGGCCCCATCCTTTCCGCACCATGACGGTCCCAGCGGATGCCGTCCCGAAGCGAGTTCTGACCCCCGTGACCAACGATGACACAATCCTGCGCGAAGTCGACCAGGCGCTCGCCGAGGACAATACCGCCACCGAAATCAAGAAGAACCTGCCGTTCATCATCGGCGCGGCGGTCGCGGTGATCGCCGGCGTCGCCGGCTATCAGGCCTGGCGGTCGAGCAAGACGGCGGCGGCCGAGAAAGCCTCAATCGCGTATCAGGCGGCCGTCGAGGCCGGTGAAAGCGAGGAAGGCGAGCGCGCGCTGGAGTCCTTGGCGGCCGCGGGCGGCGGTTATGGTCTTATCGCCAAAATGCAGCTCGCCGGCGAGCATGCCTCGCATGGCGAGGCGGACAAGGCGCTCGCCCTCTATCGCGAAGCCTATGCCGCGCCCGGCGGATCGAAACGCATCAAGGATCTCGCCCGCATCCGCGCCGCCTATCTGTCGATGGCGGAAGGACGCGATGCGGTGATCAAGGACATCGGCCAGCTTGAAACCGACGCTTCGCCGATCGGCCATTATGCGCGCGAGATCATCGCGCTCGCTGCCCTCAAGGCGAATGATTTCCAGACCGCTGAAACGATGTTCCTCAACGCTGCGTCTGACCTCACCGCCCCCGAGCCCTTGCGGGCGCGCGCAAAGGAATTCGCGGCGCTGGCGACCGCGGGAAAATCCGGCGTCGCGCTCCCCTCGTTCGCCGGCAGCGCCAAATCCGACGTTGAACTCATGATGGACGAGCTCGAGGCGGCCGGATCGGATCTCTCCTCGATCATCGCGCCGGCTTCGCCCGAAAACGCCGAGCCTGCACCCCAGTCAGACGAGTGACATGATGAAACGCATTTCGGTCGGGCTCGCCCTCATCGCCGCCGCGCTCGCCGCCGCAGGCTGTTCGTCCGGCCCGGTCGGCGCGGTCACCGGCATTTTCGGCGGCGGCGAGGAAAAGGAAAGCAAGGAAGGAAAGGCGCCAGAGGAGGAGAACCGGATCTCCATCCTCGCGCTTGAGGAGACGCTGGAGGCTGATCCGCGTTTCTCGGGCGTGCCGATCGAGCTGCCGCCGTCCTACGCCAACCTTTCCTGGCCGACCGCGGGCGGGGAAGCAGACCACACGCTCCATCACCTCAGCGTCGGCGGAACGCTGGAAACCGCCTGGTCCAGGGACATCGGCAAGGCGGCCAAACGCGCGCGACTCACCTCGCCGCCGATCGTCGCCGACGGGCGTCTTTATGTCATCGACGCCGACGCCGAGGTTACGGCGCTCGACGCTGAAAGCGGCAAGGACATCTGGACGAAGAAACTCGCGCCGAAGATCAAGGAGAAGTTCCGCGTCCGTGAGGTGATGGCGCGCACGAAATCGGCTGAACGCGGTTTCGGCGGCGGGGTCAGCTTTGACGAGGGGCGCCTCTTCGTGTCGTCGGGCTTCGGCTTCGTTGCGGCGCTGAACGCGGAAACGGGTGAAGAGCTTTGGCGCTATGACGCTGGTGCGCCGGTGAGGACGCCGCCGACCGCCTATCGCGGCAGCGTCTATTTCGTCACCAACACCAATGAGATGGTCGCGCTGAAGCAGTCGACCGGCGAGATGGAGTGGAACTTCCAGTCTTTCGAAGAGGCCGCGCGCATCCTCTCCTCGACCAGCCCGGCGGCGGCGGGCGATCTCATCGTCGCGCCGTTTTCTTCCGGCGAGGTCGTCGCCTTTCTCGCCGGCTCGGGCCGGCCAGTTTGGAACGACACCCTCGCCCGCAATACGCAGGTCACCGCGCTGTCGGCGCTCAACGACATCGCCGGCGCGCCGGTCATCGACCGCGGCCTCGTTTATGCGGTGAGCCATGCGGGCCGCCTCGTCGCCATCGACATCCGCAGCGGCCAGCGCCTTTGGGAGGCGCCGATCGCAAGCCTGCAAATGCCGTGGGTTGCGGGCGATTACATCTTCATCGTTTCGGTCGATTCCGAACTCGTCTGCATCTCCCGCGCCGAGGGCGCCATCGTCTGGGTGTCGCAGCTCAAGCGCTACGACAACGAAAAAAAGCGCAAGGGCCGGATCGCCTGGTCGGGGCCCGTTCTCGCCGGCGACCACCTCATTCTGGTGTCTTCGGACGGACGGCTCGCGAAAGTTTCGCCGCAGGACGGCTCGGTCGTCGAGACCAAGAAGATCGATGACGGTTCGGTCGTCTCGCCGATCGTCGCCGATGAGCGCATCTTCGTCCTGACGCAGGGTGGAAAGCTCTACGCCTTCAAGTGAGGCGGAGGCCCGATGCCGCTCAAGATCGCCATCGTCGGACGGCCGAATGTCGGCAAGTCGACGCTGTTCAACCGCCTCGCCGGCAAGCGCCTTGCGATCGTCGACGACACGCCGGGCGTGACGCGCGACCGGCGCGAGGCCGTAGCGAGCCTTGGCGACCTTTCCTTCACGCTCGTCGATACGCCGGGCCTTGAAGAAGCGCCGGAGGACGCGCTCGAAGGGCGCATGCGTCAGCAGACCGAGCGGGCGATCGAGGAAGCAGCCGCCGTTCTTTTCCTTGTCGATGCGCGCGCGGGCGTGACGCCGCTTGATGAGCGCTTCGCCGATCTCGTCCGCCGCAGCGGCAAGCCGGTCGTCCTTGTCGCCAACAAGGCGGAAAGCGCGGCGGGCGAGGCGGGCGTTCTCGACGCCTGGCGTCTTGCGCTGGGCGAGCCCCTGCCGGTTTCGGCCGAGCACGGTGAGGGCTTGAGCGATCTTCACCGGGCGCTGAAGCCGATCCTGAAGGCCGCCGCGCACGACGAACGCGCGGAGCAGGAGGGCGACGAAGAGGAAGGCTGGGACGATCCCTTGAAGCCGCTGCGCGTCGCCATCGTCGGGCGTCCCAACGCCGGCAAGTCGACGCTCGTCAACCGTCTCCTCGGCGAGGAGCGGATGCTGACCGGCCCCGAAGCCGGGATCACGCGCGATTCAGTCTCGTCCCTGTGGACCTGGCGCGCGCCCGATCGCGACTGGCCGGTCAAGCTCTTCGACACCGCCGGCATGCGCAAGAAGGCGAAGGTCGTCTCGAAGCTCGAAAAGCTCTCGGTCGCCGACACCTTGCGCGCGATCCAGTTCGCCGAAGTCGTCGTGCTGCTCGTCGACGCGACGGCGCCGCTCGAAAAGCAGGACCTCCAGATCGCCGATCTCGTATTGCGCGAGGGGCGCGCGCTCGTCATCGCCGTCAACAAATGGGACCTCGTCGAGGACAAGAACGCCGCATCCGCGGCGATCCGCGAGGCGGCCGAATTCGGCCTTGCGCAGGCCCCGCGACTGCCCATCGTTTTCCTTTCGGCGGAGACGGGGCGCGGCGTCGACAAGCTGATGCCGGCGGTCGTGAAGGTCTATGTCGACTGGAACGCGCGCGTCAAAACGCCTGATCTAAACGAATGGCTGAAGGGCGCGGTCGAACGCCACACGCCCCCGGCGGTCGGCGGCCAGCGCATCAAGCTGCGCTACATGACGCAGACGAAAACCCGCCCGCCGACCTTCGTCGCCAAATGCACCAGGGCCGAGGACATGCCCGGCGCCTACCGGCGCTATCTTGTCAACGGCATCCGCGAGGCGTTCGACCTCTGGGGCGTGCCGATCAGGTTGATCCTCGATCAGCCAGATAATCCGTATACAGACGATTAGGCGCGCCGGATCCGGTCGGCGATCCCGTCATAGGACCCTGACGCGGCCGCGAGGATGACAGGCGCGATCGCGGAAGGGTCGGGGAGCGTTTCCGGATTCTCCCCCGGCATCGCGCTCGCCCGCATCCTCGTTCGCATCGCGCCGGGGTCGATGATCGCGACGCGCAAGGGGCCGGCGCGCATCTCTTCGGCGTAGGTTCGGGCGAGCATTTCAAGCGCCGCTTTTGAGGCCGCATAGGCGCCCCAGAAGGGGCGCGCGATCTCGCCGCCGACGCGCGAGGTCATGACGAGGACGCGCGCCGCTTCGCTTGCGCGCAGCAAGGGGTCGAGCGCGCGCAGGAGCCGCCAGTTCGCCTCGACATTGACGTCGAAGACCTGCCGCCAGACCTTCGGCGCGATGTCGGGAACGGGCGCAAGCTCGCCGAGGACGCCGGCGTTGAGGACTAGGATGTCGAGCCGGGGAAACCGCTCGGCGAGCGCCGGAGCGAGCCGGTCGATGGCGGAAAAATCCGAAAGATCGGCAGGGATCAGCGTCGCCGTTCCGCCAGCGCGGCGGATGTCGTCATCCGTCTCCTCGAGCCCGCCGACCGTGCGCGCAATAAGAATGACATGCGCGCCTGCTTTCCCGAGCGCGACAGCCGCCGTGCGGCCGATTCCGCGCGAGGCGCCGGTGACGAGCGCGATCTTTCCTGAAAATTCCGAGGTCACCTTCTCTACTCCGTCGGCAAGGGGATGTGCTCGCGCTCGCCCGGCGGCAGCGCGAAGGGAGTTTCCTGAAAGCCCTGGGCCGCCGAATGCGCCCAGTCGCGCTTCGCCTGCTCGAGGCGCTTCTCGCTCGTTGCGACGAAGTTCCACCAGATGAGGCGGCGGCCGAGCGGGGCGCCGCCGAACAGCATCGCGCGCATCGGGGCGGCGGCGGCGATCCGCGGACGGGCGTCTTTACGGAAGACGATCATCCGGCCGCGCTCATGGCGCGCGCCGTCGATTATCGCCGCGCCGGCGAGGATGTAGAGCGCGCGTTCGTCATGGCCGACGGGCAGCGGAATCTCGGCGCCGGCTTCGGCCTCGACCGCGACGTAGAAGATCGGGGAGAAGGTTTTCGCCGGCGAGGAGAGCCCGAAGGCCTCGCCGACGATGAGGCGCGCCGCAAGGCCCGGCGCGTGCAGCACCGGCAGGCTCGCGGCCGGATGATGACGGAAGGAGGGCGCCGTCTCCGCCGCCTCCTCGGGCAGCGCGACCCAGCTCTGGATGCCATAAAGGCGATGCCCGCGCGCGCGAAGGTCCGCGTCGGTGCGCTCTGAATGGACGATGCCGCGCCCGGCCGTCATCCAGTTGACGTCGCCGGGGCGGATCACCTGGTCGAAGCCGAGGCTGTCGCGGTGCCGGATCTCGCCGGAGAAGAGATAGGTGACGGTCGCAAGGCCGATATGGGGATGCGGGCGCACGTCGATCCCGGCACCGGGGGCGAAATCGGCCGGGCCCATCTCGTCAAAGAAGATGAAGGGGCCGACCATGCGGCGCGTCGGGTAGGGCAGCACGCGCCCGACGCTGAAGCCGCCGAGATCGCGCAGGCGGGGTTCGATGATGAGATCGATCGCGTCCGTCATCGCGCCTTCCTGCGGCGGGCGGGGCCCGCATTCAATCGGCGAGAATGATGCGGCGCGCGAGGTCCCGAACATGCGTCTCGGCGGTCGCGAGCGCGATATTGTCGTTCGGTCCCATGCCGATGAAGAGCTTCACCCCTTCCTCGAGACTGAAGAGCTGCAGCACGATCTCGCGCACGCGCGCGTCGCTGGCGTCGGGCCGCGCCGCGCGGACAAGGAAATAGATGAAGCGCCCGATCGGGCGGTAGAGTTTGCGGATCAGCTCCTTGGCTTCCGGCCCGCTCGCGGCGAACCCCCACATATGGAAGAAGAGCGCGTGCGTCTGCCGCGCGTTCGACACGTAGAAAGTGACGACGTCGAGAAGGATTTCGAGCGGCGACTGCCGGTCCGCCTCGAAATGGCGGATGTGCGCTTCGACATAGTCGGCGAGCGCTTCGGAAAGGACCGCCTCGATCAGCGCCCGTTTGGTCTCGAAATAATAAGAGACATTGCCGACCGCGACGTTCGCCTCCTCCGCGACCTTGCGGAGCGACAGGCCCGCATGGCCGTCGCGCACGAAGACCCGGCGGCCCGCGGCGAGGATCTCCGCGATCGTCCCCGCCGCCTTGGGCGACCGCGCAGCGGCGAGCGCAACGCTCGGCCGGGCCGTTCTGAGGCCGCCGAGATAGGTCTCGATTTCTACAACCGCCCGGCGTTTTTCGTCCTCGACGTTCACCCAACACCGGTCCGATGTTCACAAAGTTGTTATCTTCTAACAAATGTTGATCCAACCCGGCTTGACGCACAAGGGGCCCTTTCCTAGAACCGCGATCAAATTTAGGACGAGCGCTCAAAAGCGTTTCCGAATTTTGCTTCGTTTTCTTCTTTGAAGCGGTCGGCAAAAGCGTGGTCCAAGACTGCGGCTAGTCTCCCCCAAGCCGTAGGAAGGGCGGGCCGCTGCGGCTTTGGTCGCAGCGGCCTTTTTCCTTGATTATTCAGCGGCATGGCGGACCCCGGCGAGCCAGGGCCCGAGGTCGGCGAGCGCGCGGCGGGAGAGCGCCCGCTTCCGCTCCCGGCCGCGGTCCTTGCCTTTGACCGGGCGGCCGTCGGCGTCGGTGCCCGGGTCCTCGATTTCCGGGAAGAGCCCGAAATTGACGTTCATGGGCTGGAAGACGCCCTTGGCGCCGCCGAGATGGCCCCCTGTAATATGATGCAAAAGGGCGCCGAGGGCGGTCGTGCGCGGCGGCGGCGGAGCAGGACGGCCTAGCGCGTCGCCGGCGGCGAATCGCCCGGCGAGGAGCCCGATCGCCGCGCTTTCAAGATAGCCCTCGACGCCGGTGATCTGCCCCGCAAAGCGCAAGGAAGGCCGCGTCTTGAGTCGCAGCCGTTCGTCGAGAAGCTTCGGCGAATTGAGGAAGGTGTTGCGGTGGATGCCGCCGAGCCGCGCAAATTCCGCATGCTGAAGACCGGGAATGAGGCGGAAGACCTCCGTCTGCGCGGCGTATTTCAGTTTCGTCTGGAAGCCGACCATGTTCCAGAGCGTGCCAAGCGCATTGTCCTGTCTCAGTTGCGCGACGGCGTAGGGCCAGCGCCCCGTGCGCGGATCGTCGAGCCCAACGGGCTTCATCGGCCCGAAGCGCAGCGTGTCGAAACCGCGTTCGGCCATCACCTCGATCGGCAGGCAGGCCTCGAAATAGGGCGTTGCGCGCTCCCACTCCTTGAACTCGGTTTTTTCCGCCGCCATCAGGCTGGCGTAAAAGACCGCATACTGATCCTTGTCCATCGGGCAGTTGATATAGTCCGCCCCGTCGCCGCCCGGGCCCGATTTGTTATAGCGCGACTGCATCCACGCCACGCTGAAATCGATCGACTCCTTGTAGACGATCGGCGCGATCGCGTCGAAAAAGGCGAGCGCGTCCTCGCCGGTCAGGGAATGGATCGCCGATGCAAGGCCGCTGCTCGTCAGCGGCCCCGTCGCGATGACAACGTTCTCCCAGTCGGCGGGCGGCAGGCCCGCGATCTCGCCCGGCTCGAAGGAAATGTTCGGGTGCTGACGAAGCCTCGCCGTCACGGCGGCGGAAAACGCCTCGCGGTCGACGGCGAGCGCGCCCCCCGCCGGCACCTGGTTCCGGTCGGCGGCGGCCATGATGAGCGAACCGGCGCGGCGCATTTCTTCATGGAGAAGGCCGACGGCGTTCGTCTCCCTGTCGTCGGAACGGAAGGAATTCGAGCAGACGAGCTCGGCGCAGTTGCCCGTCTGATGCGCTTCCGTCATCTTCACCGGCCGCATCTCGTGAAGGATGACGCGCGCACCCCTTTCCGCCGCCTGCCATGCCGCCTCGGATCCGGCGAGACCCGCCCCGATGACGTGAACCACCCGCGTCATGGCAGCGCCCGGTTCTGCGTATTTTCGGCGGGCGGCTTCGCCGTTTTTCCAAGGTCCGTGCGGGCTCCAGCCGCAAAATACGCAGATTGGCCTGAGTAGAATTCGCGCGCTTGCTTGCCCGCGCCTGTGTGCTTGCAGGGGACGCATTCGCCTTGAAATCGCGTGCTTCCCGCCGACGGCGCTATCGTCGCCGCGCCCGCCAGTGCCGACATCCGAACCATCATCCGTCCTTCGCGAGCGCCCCTGATAGGCGCCCGAAGCCGCATCATAAAGCCACGAGAGGGGGGTGGGACGGATTTTTGTTTGCGAGCGAAATCACGAGGATGCATGGTTAACGTGATTTTCGCTGCGGGACCGTTCAAGGGGGCGCGGGCTTGTTGCCCGCGGCCCGTTATCCTGTAACGTGAAGCGGGTGCGTTCTGGCGGGGGCCGGGGCGAGCGCGCGTGAGGGGTGATGGCGGGCATCAATCGGGGCGGAACGCTGAATGTCTTTTCGGTCGCGGCCGAGGCGCTGCATTTCGGCTGGCGCCGGTTCGGCACGATCCTGCGCGTCGGCCTGATGCCGATGACGCTGATGCTCGTGCTCAACATGGCGAGCGTCTTCCTGTGGCTGTCGCTCGCCTATGGCAAGGCGATCACCTTCGCCGACGTCGTGCGCGCGGGCGCGCGCTGGGACCAGGTCGTCGCGCTGGCGGCGCAGGCGCAGGCGCAGGGGATCGCCGCGAACTCGAGCGCGGCGTGGACGCTCTGGCTCGCCTCGCTCGGCGTCAACCTCATCCTCCTGGCGTCCTTCATGGCGCCGCTGACGCGCTATGCGGGGCTCGGCGAAAAGCCGGCGCCGGGAGTCATCCGCGCGCCCTTCGGGCCTGACCAGATCCGCTTCATCGCCGCGGGCGTCCTGTCGACGGTCGTCTTTCTCGCCGTCGCCTATGCGCCGATCGCGGTCGCCACATTTTCGGTCATCGGCTTCATGGCGACGGCGATGACGACGCCTTTCGCCTCGTTCCCCGACGCCGACAGCCTCCATACGGTCGACGTGATCTTCGGGGCCGACCGCTTCGGCGTGCGCTGGCTTTACGGCTGGCAGGTGTGGGGCGCGGCGGCGGCGGCGCTCGGCGTCGTTCTCGTCACGCTCATCTTCGGCCATGTCGCACCGCGCCGCGAGGACAGGGGCGCGGGCATCGGCCTTCTGGGCCGCGGGCTCGGCGCGCTGGCGGGCGTTGCGGTTTATTTTGCGGCGGCGGCGTGGATCTACAACGCGATTTTCAAGAACGCCGCGCCGAGCGCGCTGGCGCTTGCGGACGGGCTTTCCGGCGTCCTTTTCATGGCCGGCGCCGCCGCCGTCCTCGTTTTCGCCGGGCTGAGGCTTTACCCTTACGCCGGCGTCGCGGTCTGCCGCCGCTCGATGGCGATCGCCGGGTCCTTGCGGGTGACGCGGCGGCATAATCTGTTTCGCTTGCTGGCGGCGTTCGCGCTGATCGGCGGACTTCTCTTCGGCGCCCAGCTCCTCATCACCATCGCCTTCTCGCTCCTGACCGGCGTCATCGGCGCCCTGTTCGGCGCGGCGGAGAGCGCCGCAAGGCTCGGCGGCGCGGAGGGCGGCTGGGCGGCGCGTTCGGCGGCGCTCGCGATCGGCGCGAGCGGCGTCGCCGCGAACGCGCTCTGGGCGCTTTTCACCTATGGCGTGTCGGCGGGCCTCATGGGCCGGCTCTATCGCGAGAGCGAGAAGATTTAGCCTGGCCTGGAGATCGGCGCTCACCTGTTTCCGGGCTATCGCGAGAGTCGCGATCGGCGACGGCCGGTCCTTCGCGGCGACCGAGACGCCGGCCGCGCCGGCAAGGCCCCATCGCGCCTGCGGACGTATCAGCAGGATCAGTCGCGGGCCAGCGCTTCAAACAGGGCGCATTTCGGCGCGGCCTGCCGGGTGCAGTCGTTCATGATCGCCGTCAGCCTACGGTCGAGTCGTCGAAGATCGCTGATTTTCGTACGAACGGCGCTGCGGTTGCGCGCGGCGATTTCATAAGCGCTGGCGCAAGTTGGCGGGGCTTCCTCGAGGCCGAGCAGCGCCCGGATGTCGTCGAGGGCGAAGCCGAGTTCCCGGGCCCGCCGAACAAATTTCAGTCTTCGGCTCGCTTCAATATCGTAGAGGCGCCGGCCGCCTGCGCTCCGCGCCGGCTCAGGGATCAACCCGGATCTCTCGTAAAATCTTATGGTTTCGACATGGACGCCGGAAAGAGCGCTCAATCGCCCGATCGTGAACAGGCGCACGACAATGACCCTTGTTCCTGTAGCGGCTACAGAAGCTAGGATTCCGGCATGAATGACGCAAATGAAAATTCGGACCCGACGAAAGGGGCAGGGTGGCTGGCGGGCGGCGGCGCGCTGTCAGGGTTCCTCGCCTTACTCGGCGCGTCCTGCTGCCTGTTGCCGATCGTCCTCGTCAATTTCGGGATCGGCGGAGCGCTCGTCGCCAATCTTGCCCTCTTCGCCCGTTACCGGATGTGGTTTCTGGGCGGGGCGCTGGCGTTGGTCATGGCGGCGGTCATTCTGGCCCATCGGGGCGGCCGACGGCCGCGGCCGCGCTTCTGGGCGAGCGTCGGCGCGGCGTCATTCTTGATCCTCGCGGCCTGGATCATGCCGCTCCTCGAAGGGACGCTTGTGCGATGGCTCGATCGTTGAGCGGAGGCGCGGTCGAACTTTGCTCGACGCTGACCTGTCCTCACTGCGGATTTTCATCGCGCGAGGCGATGCCGACCGACGCTTGCCAGTATTATTACGACTGCAAAGGTTGCCGCGCGGTGCTGAAACCTCTCGCCGGCGATTGCTGCGTGTTTTGTTCCTATGGCGACGTCCGATGCCCGCCGAAGCAGACTGGCGGGGATTGTTGCGCCTGAGCGCGCATTCGGGAGTTCAGCGCTTTCAAAGTTCCTGTGAAGATGAAGTCGCCGTTCTGACGGATTTCGACGCGGTCGCCGGGCCGAAGCGCGGGGACGGCGGCGCCGGCGGCGCTGTCGAACCGGCGGGCGGCGCGGCCGTCGCGGCAGGCGAGCGTCGCCAGCAGCGCGCCATTAACGACGATCTCGACCGAGAGCCCGGCGACGCCGGCGATGTCGGCTTTGAGGCGGCGCCGTCCGTCCTTGTGCTCCTCATAGCGCACGGCGCCCGAGCCCGTGTGGCCGGCGACGCCTTTAAGCACGGCTTCGAGCCGCATTGGGATCGCGATCGACTGCCGCAGTTCCGCCAGCATTGCTCGTTCCGAAGCCGCCCCCTATCAAGAGACGAGCCTAGCAAAAGTCGGGCCCGACGGCAGCCGCGATCATGGCTGAGCGAGGGATCGCCTGCGAACGCCGGAGCGGCAGCGTGGATGAAAAGTCGATACGAGTGAGCTTGGAAGCGCGGGCGCAGGACCTTCGCGCGCTGATCGAAGCGACGCGCGACAATCGCAAGCCGGTTGAACTCGACCAGGTCGCGGTCGGGCGTTTGTCAAGGATGGACGCGCTCCAGGGGCAGGCGATGGCGTGCGCGGCCGAGCAGAACTACCAGCGAGAGCTCGCCCGGATCGTCGCCGCGTTGCGACGGATCGAGGAAGGCCGTTTCGGCTCTTGCGCCGAATGCGGCGAGGCGATCGATCCGCGCCGGCTCGCCGCCGATCCGACGATCGCGATCTGCATCGACTGCGCGCGGGCGCGCAGCTAGGCCGGCGTGCGCAAAAGCGTGCGCTGTTTTGCGCGCAAACGCCGCGACAATCGAAAACTCGATCCTGGCGCCTTGATTCCGAAGCAAGGTGCCGGGGATCAGGCGCGTTGGTCCGTCGAGCGTTCTCATGCCAGTGTGCGCGGATGAGGACTCATACTAACTCGCGCTGATCGTGACTCATTTGGGATTCACAGCGCTCGCGAATGCTGATTCGATATGGCGAACGAGGG
>JBKBLR010000038.1:0-25346 GCA_046296195.1 Parvularculaceae bacterium
TGCCGACGCCTGTTCGACGAGCCCAGCGTAGGCTTCCGACGCCAGCGCAGATCCGAGCGAGATACGGGCGACGCCGGCCTCCGCGAGCTCGGCGACGGTGCAGCGGGCGAGAGCGCCGTAGATGAGGACATTCACCGGCCGCGACAGCGACGAACAGACCGCCCTGACCGCGTCGAGGTTCGGCAGGCCGGGCGCAAAGAGGACATCCGCCCCAGCCGCCTCAAACGCGTGCAGCCGCCCGATCACCTCACCGAGGTCCGCCACGCCGTAAAGATATCCGTCTGCGCGCGCCGTCAGAACAAATCCTTGCGGCGCAGCGCGCGCGGCCTCGGCCGCGGCGGCGACGCGCTCGACAGCGAGCCCCTTGTCGAGAATCGGGCGGGCGGGCTCGCCGCTCGTATCCTCGATCGATCCGCCGCAAAGGCCCGTCTGCGCGGCGAGACGAATGGTTTCGGCGCAATCCTCCGCCTTCGGACCAAATCCGTTCTCGAGTTCGGCCGACACTGGAACCTTGACGGCGGCGCAAACCTCGCGTGCATGAACGAGCGCCTCGTCACGCGTGACGCCGTAATCACTGCGGCCCTTCGTCAGGGCAAAGCCCGCGCTCGAGGGCAAAGCCCGCGCTCGTTGAGGCGAGCGCGCCATAGCCCAGCCCCTCGAGAATGCGCGCCGAGCCGGCGTCCCAGAAATTCGGCATCAGGAACGCTCCGCCCTTTTCGTGAAGGGCCCGGAAGCGGGCGACCTTGTTTGCGCTTGCGACGGCCATGACGCTCTCCTTGAGTTTTTCCCGATTGCTCGCCTCAGGCGAATAGCCGCGCGACCCGGTTCTTGCGGCGGATCAGGCGTCCGCCGATTCGAGCGTTTCGGCGTGGGCCTCGCGGTTCAACCGCCTCATCGCCTGCTGGAGCTTTTCAAAGGCGCGCGCTTCGATCTGGCGCACCCGCTCGCGGCTGACGCCGAATTCCTTGCTGAGATCTTCGAGCGTCGCCGGTTCATCTTTCAGGCGCCGTTCGGTGATAATGTGGCGCTCACGCTCGTTAAGCGTCTCCATCGCGCGTTCAAGCAGCGACAGGCGAAGATCGAATTCGCCTTCGCTGGCGAGTTTCTGCTCGGCATTAACGGCGTTCTCATCGACCAGCCAGTCCTGCCATTCGCCGCCGGAGTCCTCGCCATTGCCGAGCGGCGCGTTGAGCGAGGCCTCGCCGCCCATCATGCGCCGGTTCATCTCAATAACATCGCCCTGCTCGACGCCGAGCTTGTCAGCGATCAGCTTGACCTGCTCGGGCCTCAAATCGCCTTCGTCAATCGCGTCGATCTGGCCCTTGATCTTGCGCAGGTTGAAGAAGAGCTTCTTCTGGGCGGCAGTGGTGCCGATCTTCACGAGACTCCACGAGCGCAAGATGTATTCCTGGATGGCGGCCTTGATCCACCACATGGCGTAGGTCGCGAGCCGAAAGCCCTTGTCGGGGTCGAAGCGCTTGACCGCTTGCATAAGGCCGACATTGCCTTCGGAGATCACTTCGCCGATCGGCAGGCCGTAGCCGCGATAACCCATGGCGATCTTGGCCACGAGCCTTAGATGACTCGTCACCAGCCTGTGCGCGGCGTCGGGGTCCTGATGCTCGGCGAAGCGCTTCGCGAGCATGTATTCCTCGTCCTTCTCGAGCATCGGGAAGCGCCGGATCTCGGCGAGGTAGCGCGACAGGCTCCCCTCCGGCGTCAGCGCTGGCGCGGCGACCAAATCTCTAGCCATTGCTTTCGTCGCTCTCCCTTTCCGCCGCCCCGCCAGCGGTCCCCTCTCCGGCGAATTGATATGAGTCGGCCAACCGGCTTACACCAGATGCGGTACGCACTGGCGACGCAAGCGGGTTTCTCTGCAACAGGGATGAGCTGCGTTGACCGTCCGCGCCAGCCGGCCTGCCAGCAGCATTAAAGGCCTTTATGATTCAATTAGTTAGTTGTCATGCAGTCGCTTCTTAATAGGGTATCGTGGCTCGCCCATCGCGCCGTTCAAAGCGCCGTGATCGTTGACAGAAGGTTAACGGGCGGTAACATGACATTCTTGTGACTGGGTAAAACTGGGGGTTTTACATGAAAAGAGTTGCAGCAGGTTTGTTGGCGTCCGCGCTCATGATGGTCGCTGCGAACGCGAACATCATCAGCTTCTTTGAGACGCAGCGGAACACTGACTTCACGTCGGCGGGCTTCGCGGCACCGGAACCGGAACCATCACGCTTTCGGGCATCAGTGGAACCGTGAACCGGGTTTATCTCTACTGGCACGGGCCGACGAACTCGTCCGACCCTGGCTTCAACTGGCTTCAACGCGACCATCACCTTTAACGGCGTCACGATCACGGGCCAGAATATCGGCTTCTCTGACGACAATTTCTGGGGCCAGGCAAACAGCCAGACCTATCGCGCTGACGTGACGGCGCTGGTCTCAGGCAACGGCGCCTACGCGATCGCCGGGCTGTTCCCCAATAACTCGAACGGCGCGTCGCTGCTCGCCTTCTACGACGACGGCGACAACACCAACAATCGCGACATCGTTCTCTTCAACGGCAACGACGCGAACTTCAACAACAGCTTCGACCCGCTCGGATGGAACATCGTCCTCAACGACATTCTTTATAGCGGCGGCGATGTCGGTCTGCAGCTCCATGTTTCGGACGGCCAGAATTTCGGCCCCAACGATGACGGCACGCTAACGATCAACGGCGCGCCCTTCGTGACCGGGGGCATCTTCCAGGAAGATTCAACGCCCGCGACGCCGGGCACGACCGTCGGGAACGGATCGCTGTGGGACATCAAGAATTTCGACCTGAAGGCGCTTTTCACGCTCGGGCTCAACAATCTGCCGATCGGCCTCGGCGCCATCACGACGCGCTGAGCGCGATCGTCGCTGCGATCAACCTGCCAGCGGGCGCCGCGCCGCCTGACCCGTATCCGATTCCGGTTCCGCCGGCGGCGCTCCTCCTCCTGACTGGCGCCGGCGCGCTGACGGCGATGCGCCGCAAGAAGAAAGCTCAATAGGCGCCTTCTTCCGCAGGCTGAAAGAACAGGGCCGGCGCCGATAAGCGCCAGCCTTTTTCAATAAAGCCCAGCGAGCGCTTTACGCAGCGACCTGAAATCGGCCGGCGCCTCTGACTCGAACCTGAGCGCCTCGCCGCTGACCGGATGAGCAAAGCCGAGCACGCGCGCATGCAGCGCCTGCCGGCGGAAGCCGGCGACGGCGACAATCGCGCGGTCGGCGGCGGCTTCGCCGGGCTTCAGCCC
Source organism: Parvularculaceae bacterium (assembly GCA_046296195.1). Lineage (GTDB taxonomy): Bacteria > Pseudomonadota > Alphaproteobacteria > Caulobacterales > Parvularculaceae > Amphiplicatus. The sequence goes on from JBKBLR010000038.1 coordinate 3,279, forward strand.
TGACAGGCCGGGTCCTCGCCCATAGACCGGATCACCGATCAGCGGATGGCCGATCGAGGCGAGGTGCACGCGGATCTGGTGCGTGCGGCCGGTCTCCAGCGTGCAATCAAGAAGCGAGGCGAGCGCATCGCCCGGCAGACGGGCGCGGCCGCGGCCGTAGATTTCAACCGCCCGGTAATGCGTGACCGCGCGGCGCGCATCGGGCCGGCCGCTGTCCTCGCCGACCACCGCCATTTTCACACGGTCCGCCGCGCGGGCGAGCGGGGCGTCGACCGTGCCGACCGCAGGCCTCGGACATCCATGAACGATGGCCGCGTAGACCCGCTCGATGTCATGCGTCGAGAACGCAGCCGAAAGCGCCTGATGCGCGGCATCGTGCTTAGCGACCACGATGAGTCCCGACGTGTCCTTGTCGAGCCGGTGCACGATCCCGGGACGCGCGACGCCGCCGACCCCGGAAAGGCTTGGCCCGCAATGCGCGATGAGCGCGTTGACGAGCGTGCCGGAGGTGTTGCCCGCGCCCGGATGCACGACCATGCCAGCCGGCTTGTCGACGACGATGATGTCCTCATCCTCGTATCGGACGTCGAGCGCGATCGCCTCTGCGGCGGGCGCCGCCGGCGCGGGTTCAGGGACATCGAGCATGTAGGTCTCGCCCGGCTTCACTTTCAACGAGACGTCAACCACCGGCGCCCCGCTGCGGGTCAGCGCGCCCATCTCGATGAGCGCCTTGATCCGCGTCCGGGTGAGCCCTTCGGCGGCTTCCGACAACCATTTATCAAGCCTTGCGCCCGCATGATCAGCGTTAACCGTCAGGGTGAGGCGTGAGGATGGCGTCGCGTCGGCGTCGTCGGTCATCACGCGCCGATCCCACGACGAACGGGGCGTGTCAAATGTCGCAAAACCATCGAAGCATCGAGCCGAAATTCGTGATGGTTCCGCCTGCCCCGGCGAACGAGAGCGTCGAGCGGCTGCGCCGCCAGGCGCTGCGGCTTCTGACTGAAACAGGCGAGCGCTTCGATGATCCTGCGTCGCAACCGTCGGCGCCGCGCGACGAGGCGCAGGACAGCGCGACGCGCCCGCCCGCCGCCTCGTCGATGATTGCCGGCCTCATCGCCATGCCGGCGGCGTTCCTCGCTATCGTTTTCATCGCGATCGCGATTTTCGGAAAGCCGGGCGACGCCGATCCGCCCGTGGAGGGGCCGTCGCCCGAAAAGCTCGCGCAGCCGGCGAGCCTGCGCGCAGTAAGCCCGATGCCTGCGTCGGCGGCGCAAGATTTCCTTAGCGCCATTCCGCTCGGCGAGGATGCGCGCATCGCCTCGATCGCGCTCGACGGCGACCGCGTGGCCCTGAGCGTTGAAAGCCCGACGGGCCGCGAGATCATCATTTACGACTATCGGACGGGCCGCCAGGTCGGCTCGGCGCGGATCGAAACGATCAGGAACGCCGCAGTCGATACGCTCGGCATGCTGACGGGACCGCTGCCGGCGGCAGCGACGCCGGCAGCGTCTGCCGAACCGCCCGCGGCGGCGGAGGCGCCGGTGCAAAGACCGCTTCCAGCTTCGGCTCCGCGCCGGAAGCCGACGGCGACGCCTTGACCCGGCCGCCCGGAAATGGCGCCGTTCGGTGTTTCCGGGACCCGATAAATCCGCAGGATCGAGGGGCCGCCCGCGGATAAGGGCGCCTTCCGTGATGACCAAAAGGCGCCTCCTCGCTTGACGTGGCGACGGGCGCAGCCGCGCGATGAACCAGCGGCGGCCGGGGACTTAAAATCGCCCGGCCAGACGCCCCGAACGCCTGGACCGGCGAGATGCCGGACTTGTCAAAGGGGCGGCCGCGGACGGCGCGCCCATTGATCGTCGCAGCGCTTCTGCGCAAAACCGTGTATGTTTTTTCGCACGCCGCTTTAGCGTCGCGGCGTCTATTCGACGGGGAGTTCTTGATGAAATACATTCTGATCGCAGCCGCCCTGCTGCTGGCGAGCGCGCCAGCGCTTGCGCAGGATGTGAAAGGATCGAGCGATTATCCCGGCGTCGGGCGCTTCGAGGGCAGCATCATCACCGGATACGAAGTGCGCGACTTCGATGAGGTCACGCTGCAAGCCAAGCCCTTCAAGGCGGACAAGCCCGTCGACCCGCGCAAGGTCGAGGGCAAGGTCACCCGCGTCGCCTACAAGGCTCCCGCCGGCGCCTCGCTGGTCGAGGTCTTCCGCAATTACAGGACGAAGGCCGAGGCGTCCGGCTTTGAGATCCTGCTGGAGTGCGAGACGGCCGCCTGCGGCGGTCGCCAGTTCGCCTATGCTGTGAAAATGCTGCCGATGGCGCAGATCAGGATGGACCCCTTCAACTTCCGCTATCTCTCGGCGCGACGCAAGGCGGGCGCGAGCGGCCCCGAAACCTTCATCGAGGTCATGGCGAGCGTCAACAACGCCGTCGTCTACGCCCATGTGAGCGTGATCGAAACGGGCGCGATCGAAAACAAGATGGTCGACGCCGCGGCGATGAAGAAGGGTCTAAAGGAAGAAGGCCGCATCGCGCTTTATGGAATTTATTTCGACACCAACAAGGCGGATCTGAAGCCGGAATCGGCGCCGACGCTCGCCGAGATCGCGAAGCTCCTGAAATCCGACGCATCCCTGACGACCGTCTACATTGTCGGGCACACCGACAGCCAGGGCGGTCTCGACTATAACATGGACCTGTCGAAACGCCGGGCGGCGGCGATCGCCGCTGAGCTCGCCGCAAAGCACGGCGTCGCGTCGGCACGCCTTAAAACCGCCGGCGTCGGGTTCCTGGCGCCGCTCGGCTCAAACGCCACCGAAGCAGGACGAGCGTTGAACCGGCGGACGGAACTCGTACTGCCCTGACGGCGTTTGATTGCGCGGGACTGGCCCCTTCGCGCGCCGAGCCTTAGCTGAAAGTCCGTTGTCGGAGCGTCACCCCTGCGCGGCCAAGGAAGGCGCAGCGGCCGGCGAGACGCTAGCGCCGTCGATGAGGCCGATCTCGGCGAACTTCGACGCGATCGATTCCTTGTCGAAAGGCTTCAGGAGATAATGCGCGGCGCCGGCGGCCTTGGCGAGGGTGAATTGCTGCGGGTCGTTTTCCGTCGCGCACAAAACGATGACGGGCTTTTGCTCCGCGGGCAGCTCGGCGGCGCCGCGCAGGAAATCGAGCGCGCCCATGGCGGGCAGATCCCAGTCGAGCAGCACGACGTCGATTTTCGCTGCGCGGCAATCTTCAAGCGCTTTCGCTGCCGTCGGCGCCTCGCGCGGAGCGACCGACAGTTCCTTCAGGATGCGCGCGGCAATCTCGCGAATGATGTCGGAATCTTCGAGGATGAGGCAGGTTTTCATGGCGGCGTCAGCACCCCTTCTTCCGGGGACTGATCCTTGCCAGCGCTTCCTTAGCCCGCCGTTAACGCAAGTCCCGCCGCCGGCTCGAACCTGACCGTGAAAGAGACGGCCCCGTCCCCGGCGAGGACATTGACGCCGCCGCCGGCGGCGCGGGCGGCAAGGCCCGCGAGGTAGTGCGGCGCGAATTTCGGCTTCAGCTCCGTCGCGTCCCCCGACAGCGCGCGGACCATCTCGTCCTGCACGATGATCCGGCCGCCCGACACGGTGAGATCATAGGAACCGCGCCGGCCTTCGACGATGACCTCGCCGCCCCGCGGCGCGCAGTCAGACGCCGCCATCGTCAGCACGAGAAGCGCCTTCACTTCGTCTTTCGGCGCATATCCGGGCGCGATGCGCCAGTCGAGGCGCGCCTTCGACCAAGCGTACATGGCCTTTAAGGCGCCATGCGCCTCTTCAAAGGGTAGCTCGGCGCCCGATCCGCCCGAGGCGCCATAGGCGAGGCGGGCGTATTTGAGGAGGGCCACGGATTTTTCCGCGCTCGATCGGATAAGGTCGATCGCCGCCTCCCGCATCACCGGGTCGTCTGTCGGGTCGGCAAGAACTTCAAGACCGGAGGAAAGCGCCCCGACCGGATTGATGAGGTCGTGGCAAAGGCGCGAAGACATCAGCGCGCACAACGAAAGCGCATCAAGATCGGCGGAATCACGAACAGACATCAACAGGGGCCCCTTGATTGAGGCCCCTTATGGACGATTCGAAGGTTAACGAGGCGTTACCGCGAAAGCCTCAGGGCTTTTTGACCCAGCCGCCGTCCGGCGACTGGATGCAGTGGCCCGAGGGCGCTGTGTTCAGAAGACGCTCAGCCGTCACCTGCGCCGCCTGCTCGATCGTGACGCCGTTGCGGGCGGCGAGATCGGCATAGACCGCCTTGCGCTGCTGGTTGACGGAGCGGACTTCGCGACGCAGCGCCTCATCCGCTTTCGCATTGTCGATGATCCCGAGATAGCCGTCAGTTTGTTCGCCGACGATGCATTTGGCCTTGGCCGCGTCGATCGCCGCCGGCGCCGCGAAGACCGGGGCGGCGGAAAGCGACAGCGCGGCGATGAGCGTTCTTGAAAGTGATGACTTCATGACGTCCGTCCTTTCGGAGAGCCTTAGAAAATGTCCGGGTTATTGGCGATCAGGTCCTCGACCTCCTTGTCGAGCTTGATGCGCACTTCCTGGTCTATCCTGACGTTGAGGTTGATCTCGATCGGTTTGTCCGGCGCCTGGATTTTCGCTGTCACGCACGCCGACAGCGCCAATGCGCCAACCGCGCAGTAAGAGACGAGACCCGCCGCCCTTGACGCTCCCATTCCGTTCATGCCCGCCCTCGCTTGATGCGACTCAATCTTCCCGGAGCCTATCATGGTCCGCACCCGTGTCGAAAGTGCGGCGAAAAGGGGTCCGTTGCGCCGCAATCCCGCACGTTTTTTCGAAGCGCAGCGCTATTCCGACGGCGTCTTCGGCGCCCGCGTCGCGCTCTCGATCTGGCGGCGCACGTCGAGTGACACCGCAGCCTGGTCGATGAGGCTGAGGAGCGGCGCGTCGATGTTCACCCTGAAGATGAAGGGGCTCTGGACGGTCTGCTTGCCGCGCGACGTCGTCATCGACACGTCGCTGCGGCCCTCAAAGAAGACCTTGAACCTCAGCGTGCCGTCGAGCGGGCCGTCGATCGTCGCCGACAGGGCGTCATAGCGGAACTGGCGCAAAGCATCGAAGGCGAGTTCAGTCGTCTCATTGGCGCGCCCGGCCGCCGCCGCGATCTCGCCGGTGTAGCTAATGACGCCGCCACCCTTCGCCGACAGGATGCCGCCGTCGATGCGCGCCCGGCCGCCCTCGAAGGTGATGGGCAGCACACCTTCGATCTTCCCCTCGCCCGACAGTCCATCGATCTTGAAGAAGCCGAGGAGCTCGGCGAGGCTCACATTGTCGATCTGCAGTTTCGTCTGCGACGACGCGCCGGAGAGCGCCATCGTCGAATCATAGGCGCCGATCGTTCCGCCGAACCACGGAAATTCCGCTTCGGTGATGTGAAGCGTGTCGTCGCCCGGCAGCGAGAAGCGCATGAAGCCGTTCTCAAGATCGAGCGCGTCGAGGTCGATCTTCCGTATCGAGATCATTTGTTCGCCCGCCGTTGCGACGGGCGACAGGCTCTTGAAGGCGAGCTCGCCCGCGACGCCTTCCGTTCGCGTGACGGCGACGCCGGGGCCTTGGAAGGAAACGTCCCTTGCGACCGCCGAGCCGGACGAGGAAACGCCCGCCGGGGTCCAGGAAAAATCCGCCTTGCCGCCCGCCGCGCCGGTCGCCGCGGAGATGACGCCCTTGAGCGCGGGAATGAGGCAGTCGGGCTGCAACCCGCCGGCGGTGAAGACGAGGTCGCCAGAGTCGAAGACCGCCTCGCCCCGCCCTGATTTGACGTCGTGTTTCCCGGTTCCCCGGCCGAGGAGCGCGCCGCGCGGCGTCTTGACGTCGAAGTCGAACGTCACCCGTTCGTCCTGAAGACGGGCTTCGCCCGCGACGATGACCGGCGCGACGAGTTCCAGCGCGGTCGCCTGCGCGATCTTCATCGAGGAGAGCGTCGCCGTAGCGGTCAGCGCTTCGCCGGCGAGCGCCGCCTCGAAGACGCCAGCGGCCTCAGACAGTTTCAGCGATCCGGAGAGGACGCCGGCGCCGCCCGCGAAATCGCCAGAAGCCCGCGTCGTGTTCGCCGCCGGCTCATAGTCAAGCGTGAAGCGGATCCGGGGTGGAAGGCCGGCAAAATCCGTCTTGCCCATTCGAAACCGCGCATCCGCGCTCTCCAGCGCGCCCGATAGCCGCACGCGGGGGCCCACCCCCCAGCGCGCGGCGATCGCCGGCCCGACGTCGCTGCAGAACTTCGCCAGCGCAAGGCGCGCATCGAGGTCCTGGTCCGGCAGGCGGAAGCCGGCGCGATCAACGCGCAGGCATTCGCCTTGCGGCAGGGACGCCGACATGGTTTGCGCCCTGACATCGACATCAAGGTCGAGCGCGCCGGCGGCCGGCATGTCGGTAATCTTCAGGCGGCCGATGTCAACGCTCCGGACGAGACCGTCATAGATGAGACGCCCGTTGACGACGTCGCCGCCCGCCTCGCCCTTGAAGGCCGCGCTAAGCCCGCCGAGTTTCACGCCGGCGATCGTCTGTTCGCTCAGGGAGGCGCCTGGGGGGCGCCGCCTGCGCTGTCCATCGGGGGTCGTGGGGTTGTGGGGTCGGTCGCCGGGGGCGACCGGACCGCGCAGGCGCGCGGCGATCTGAGCGCGCCCTGACTTGCCGCGAATTTCATAGGCGACCCCTCCCTCGCCGCCCGAGATCGTCAACTCATCGCCGCGGTCGGCGGTGACAGTCGCCGGCCCCTCGTCGAGGCGGACGATAACCCCGTCAGGCGAGAAATCCGCAAGCAGCGCGCCTTTGACCGTCAGCGTCCGCACAGGCGCTGAGCCCGCCGACGGTATCGCCGAGAGCGACGGGGTCGAGCCTGCATCGAGCGTCGAAGACTTCACCCTGGCGCCGGCGCGGCCTTGGAGTCCGCGAGGGCCGTCGCCGAAAAAGCCGCGCCAGGATCTCAGCGAGGCCGAAATCTCCGCATCGACGCCCTTTGCAACGCCCGACGCCGTCTCAACGTCGGCGGCGATGTTTCCGGAAAGGGCGATTGCGCCATCTTTCGCCAGGGTCAGCGTCGCTGCGCCCTTGGCGCCGGCGACGCTAGCTGGTGCAAACCCTGAGCGCCCCGCCTCGAAGGCGATGTCGAACTTTCCCCCCTCTGACATTTTGAACGCGCCCGACACGGACGCCGCCGCCGGCCCCTTCGGCGTCGCCGCGATGATCTTGAGGCCGTCAATCGTCAGGCTCTCATAGGGCGGCGGCGCCGGCCTCGCCTCCGGATTGGGGCGCCAGCCGGCGAGGGCGTAGCCGCCCTTTTCGTCGACGATGATCCGCGCCGATCCTGGCGACAGCGCGACAGCCCTGACCCGCCCCCTCGTCAGCACCTCGACCAGCGAGAATTCAATTCGCACGCGCGAAAGGGCGAGATCCGCTTCGGGCCCGCCGACGCCGGCGCGCACATCCTTCAGAAAAAGATGCGAGAGGCGAAGGGACTCGAATTTGGCGGACGGCCGTTCGAGCCCTGCGCTTGCCATCGCACGCGCCGCCGCGAATTCCACGATCGGCGCGCGGAACAACCACAACATCGCCGCCGTCAGCACGAGCACCGCGACGGCGCTGCCGGCGAATAGACTTGCGCGCCGCATCAACCCGCTCCGACCAACGCGTCTTTCCCTCGAGGCTACCGCGCCCGGCGTTAACGCTCTCAGGCCCCGCCGCCGCGCCCCTCATCGATCGCTAGAATGGCGACAATTGACGGCAAAAGCGAGGCTGTCCCTTAAGAGCGCCGGCCGAAGATCGAGGCGGCGCCGGTTGACTTGGTGGCCAGCGCGCCGAAAAGAAGGCGCAAGGCGCACCCGGGAGCCCCATTAGGATCGGTTCGCGGAAGGGTTGAGGTTTGTCTTCAGAGTTCGAGAGCCCTGAGGCCCGGCCCGCGGGATGGGTGCGGGTGGCCTTCGCCGCTGCCGCGGCGCTTTCGGTCGCTCTCGCCGGCGGCGCCATTCTGCTGTCTCTCCGCCCTGCGCCGCCGACGGACCGAGCGCCGAAAACGACGGCGCCCGCTGAACCTGCCACTTTGGCGGGCGTCGGGGCTTACGGCGACGTCATTTGGCGAGAACTGGCGGCGCCGGCGCCGACAATCGACGCCACCGGCCCCAAGCCAAAGGCGACCCGTGCGGTTGACGAGCCGACGGCGGCCGGTTCGACCGACGATCCAACTGACGCCAGCGCGCCCCTAGACGCGCCTGCGGTGCGCGTGAAGCCCGCCCGCCACGGCGCCGGCCATCCCGCTGAGGCGTCCGGCGCTTCCGGGCCGCGACTGAAGCCATCCGCCGCCGCGTTGGCGCCTGCGTCCTCCACCGCGGTGCTGTCGCTTGCGACGCGCTGGTTGGCCGGCGACGAGGATCGCCCGCCGCCCGTCTTTTTTGAAAGCGACCTCGCCGCCGACCGGGTTGCGCCGCCGCCGCTCGCCGTCGCCTATGCGCGCGATGTCGCGGGACCGCCGCGCGAAATGCGCGTGTCGCTCACCAAGGGCGAGACCTTCGTCGACGCCCTGCGGCGCGCCGGCGTCAGGGCCGACGACCGCAACGAAGCCGCCTACGCCTTCGGCAAGCTTTACAACCTCCGACTGCTTCGGCCGGGCCAAACTTTTGACCTGACGCTCGCCGAGCCGAACAAGACGCTATTTGAGCTGATTTCGCTCGACGCCGCGCCGGCGCTCCATCTCCTCGCGCTCGATTTCAACGGCGATCCGGAAAGGCGCGTGCGGCTTCGGCGCGCCGCGGGCGGGGGCTATGTCGCCGACGAGCGGGCCGCGCCCTTGACTAAGCGCCTCGCCTCGGTGTCGGGCCGCATCGACGGCAGCCTCTATCTCTCCGCCAAACGCCAGGGCGCGCCGGACGAGGTGATCGCCGGCCTCGCGCAGATGTTCGCCTATGACGTCGATTTCCAGCGCGAAATCTTCGGCGGTGACGAGTTCGAAGCTATCTTCGAAGTCAGCTATGACGAAAACGGCAAGCTCGTCGCCGGCGGCGAGGTGCTCTACGGACGCCTCAAATGGCGCGGCCGCGCGAAGGAAAAAGGCTATTACCGCTTCGCGCTCAACGAAGGCGAACGCGCCGATTATTTCGACGCTTCGGGCGAAAGCGCGCGCCGGCTGCTGATGAAAACGCCGATCGACGGCGCGCGCCTGTCTTCTGGCTTCGGCACGCGGCGGCATCCGATCCTCGGCTACGCCAAGGCGCACAAGGGCGTGGATTTCGCCGCCGCGACCGGAACCCCGATCATGGCGGCAGGCGACGGCGTCGTCGAGCGGGCCGGACCTTATGGCAGCTTCGGCAATTATGTCAGCATACGGCACGCGCAAGGCTACAAGACCGCCTATGCGCATATGAACTCGATCAGGAAGGGCGTTCGCGCGGGCGCGCGCGTCCGTCAGGGCGAGATCATCGGCACGGTCGGGTCGACCGGACGTTCGACCGGTCCCCACCTCCATTACGAAGTCCACTACAAAAACAGCGCGGTCAATCCGCAGTCGCTGAAGATCGCCACCGGTTACGAGCTCGGCGGCAAGGATCTCGCCAGCTTCCGCATCGAACGCGACCGCATCGACGCGATGCGCGCCGCGGCGGCGCCCGCCGAGTCCAATCTTGTCGCCGACAATGCAAAGAACGCGGCGCTATAGCGCAGTGTGCGCAAGAGCCTGCGCGGATTTGCGCGAAACGCCGCGACAACAAAAACTTGATCCTGGCGCCTTAATTTTGAATCAACGCGCGACGTGCCAGATCGGCGTCAGCGCAGCGCCACGCCCGCGATGTAAGGGTGCAGATAAAGATAGACGCCCGCCCAGGCCGCGACTCCGGCGACGACCGCAATGAGGTCGTTGCGCCACGGCCCTGGCGCGGGGCCGTTGTCGCCGCGCTGCTTCACCGCGATGCGGTCGATGACGCCATAGGCGAGGAAGGCCCCGAACAGGATGACCGAACGCACCTCGCCGTTGACGAGGAGATGCGCGAACGCCCACGCCTTCACGCCGGCGAGCATCGGATGCTTGATCGCGGCGGCGATCTTTCCCTTCGGCGCATAGGCCGCCGCGAGCATGATGAAGGCGAAGAGCGTCAAGAGATAGGCGATGTGCCGGCCGCCCTCAGGAGGCGTGTAGAGAAGGCTCGCATCGGCGCTGCGCCAGCCGACGATGATGAGCGCAAAGCCCGCGATCGAGACGAGAGAATAGAGGCCCTTATAGGGCCCCGCGCCGAGCTTTCGGGCGAGCGCTTCCCGCGAGCGGCGGGCGAGCGCCGTGTAAAGATGCGTTCCGAAGAAGATTGCGAGGCCGGCGAGGAAAAGAGTCATGGATCAGTGTCCCTCGAACTGGACGAGCGCTACGACATCCTTGCCCATGGCCCGCAGCTTGTTGGCCCCGCCCAGCTCGGGAAGATCGACGACGAAGGAGCAGAGCACCACCTCGGCGCCGGTGCGTTCCAGGAGCTTGATCGCCGCCGTCGCGGTCCCCCCGGTGGCGATCAGGTCGTCGACGAGAAGGACCTTTTCACCCCGCCTCACCGCGTCGACATGAATCTCGACTTCGTCGACGCCGTATTCGAGCTCATAGCGTTCTCCGATGGTCTTGTAGGGAAGCTTGCCCTTCTTGCGGATCGGCACGAAGCCGACGGACAACTGATGCGCGATGGCGCCGCCAAGGATGAAGCCGCGCGCCTCGATGCCGGCGACCTTGTCGATCTTCGCGCCCGCGAGCGGCTGCACCAGCTCGTCGATCGCGCGTCGGAACCCGCGCGCGTCAGCAAGCAGCGTCGTCACGTCCCGGAAGATGATCCCGGGCTTGGGGTGATCCGGTATCGAGCGGATGACCGACCTGAGGTCCATGAATCGCGCGCTCTCATCGCAAGGGGCGACGCCAAAATGGCGGAATCGCGCAGAGCCGACAAGCCTCGCCCGACCGTCGTCTCGCCGCAGGACGCCTTGCGGCGCCGCGCTGTCGCGCGCTAACGAGCGGTCGAAGCCTGATGAGGATCGACGCTTGAAAAAGTTCCTGTTGCTGACCGCCGCCCTCGCCCTGCCCGCCCTTCTCATTCCGGGATGCGGCGGAAAGGAACCAAAGGCGGATGCTTCGATCACAGAGGCGCCGGTCGATCCGAACGCGCCGGAGATCGGAACCTTCGGCGTCGCGGTCAAGGACATCGACGCGGGCGTCGCCCCGGGCGATGATTTTTACGCCTATGTCAACGGCGACTGGCTGAAATCGTTCACGATCCCGGACGAATATTCGAGCTACGGCTCGTTCACCGTTCTCGCGGAGCGATCCGAACAACGGCTGAAGGATATCATCGAGGGGCTCTCCGCGACCGCCGTCGGCGGCGATGCGGCCCGGGTTCGCAATTTCTACCAGAGCTATCTTGACGTCGCCGCGATCGAAGCCCGGGGTCTTGCTCCGCTAGCGGAGGATTTCGCCGCCATCGATCGCCTGTCGACGCCGGAGGACCTTGCACGCCATTTCGCTGATCCGGCGATCAGGGCGCGTGCGCCGATCGTTTTCATCATTTCGACGGATCTGAAGCGCCCGGAGCGATACGCCCTCTACGCCGGCCAATCGGGCCTCGGCATGCCGAACCGCGATTATTATCTCGACCAGAAATTCGCCGACAAACAGGCGAAATACCAGGCCTATGTAGAGAAGATGCTGCAGCTTGCCGGACATGCCGATCCCGCCGGCGCTGCGGCCCGCATCTATGCGCTCGAACTCGAGATGGCGAAGGTCCACTGGGAGCCCGCCAAGCGCCGCAACCGCGATCTGATGTACAATCTCAAGACGATCGAAGAGCTCGAAGCCTTTGCACCCGGCGCGCCATGGCGCACGATGCTCGCTGCGGCAGGCCTTGCAGACCGCGCCGAGATCATCGTCCGCGAGGACGATGCGGTCGCCAAACTCGCGGCGATGATCCCCGCAACGCCGATCGAAACCTGGCGCGACTATCTGAAGTTCCATCTGCTCAGCGCCAACGCCGACGTGCTGCCCTCGGCTTTCGACGCGGCGAATTTCGCGTTCTTCGGCACCGAGCTGCGCGGCACGCCGAAGCAGAAGGAGCGCTGGAAGCGAGCCGTCGCCGCCGTCGACGGCGCTCTCGGCGAGGCCGTCGGCAAGCTCTATGTCGAAAAGCATTTCCCGTCGGAATCAAAGGCGATGATGGAGGCGCTCGTCGCCAATCTCCGCAGGGCGCTCGACGAGCGCATCGGAACGCTTGCCTGGATGAGCGACGAAACGCGCGCGGCGGCGCGCGACAAGCTGCAGAAATTCACGGCGAAGATCGGCTATCCTGACGAATGGCGCGACTATGGCGCGCTCGACGTCCGCGCCGGCGACGCCTATGGCAACGCTAAGCGTGCGCAGGCCTTCGAATGGGCGTTCGAGGCGGCGCGCATCGACCAGCCGGTCGACCGCAAGGAATGGGGGATGACGCCCCAGACGGTGAACGCCTATTATAATCCGCCGCTCAACGAGATCGTGTTCCCGGCGGCGATCCTTCAGGCGCCGTTTTTCGATCCGAAAGCCGACCCCGCCGTCAATTACGGCGCGATCGGCGCCGTCATCGGCCATGAGATCGGTCATGGCTTCGACGATCAGGGCCGGAAATCCGACGGCGACGGAGTCCTGCGCGACTGGTGGAATTCAGCCGACGTCGCCGCTTTCCAGAAGCTCGCCGACAAGATCGGCGCGCAATATTCAGCCTACGAACCGCTGCCGGGCTTCAAGGTGAACCCGCAATTGACGATGGGCGAGAACATCGGCGACATCGGCGGCCTTGCCATGGCCTATCATGCCTACAAGCTGTCCTTGAACGGCGCTGAGGCGCCGGTGATCGACGGCCTCACGGGCGACCAGCGGTTCTTCCTCGCCTGGGGCCAGGTCTGGAAGCGCGCGGTGCGCGAAGAACAGCTGAAAAACCAGATCGCGAACGATCCCCATTCGCCTGCGCAGTACCGGGTGAACGGCGTCGTCCGCAACATGGATGAATGGTATGACGCTTTTGGCGTGACCCGAGAGCATGCGCTCTGGCTCGACCCGAAGGACCGCGTGGAAATCTGGTGAGCGCCGCACGGCTCGCGCCCGTCACGCTTGAGAACGACTTTGTTCGGCTCGAACCGCTCGCCGAGCGCCACCGTGACGGCCTGCGCGCGGCCGGCGATGACCCGGATCTATGGCGTTTCGCTTCAGTCAACCAGCACGGGCGCGATTTCGACGCCTGGATGGAAGAGCGGCTGGAGACGAACGGATGCGGCGCGGAACTGACCTTCGCCGTTTTCGACAAGGCGTCCGGGGTGGTCGCCGGGTCGACTAGCTATCTCGCGATCGTACCCGCCCACAGGCGGCTTGAAATCGGCTGGACATGGTATCCGCGGCGTTTCTGGGCGGGCGCGGTCAATCCCGCCTGCAAGCAGCTCCTGATGGCGCATGGCTTCGAGACGCTGCAGCTCAACCGGATCGAGCTGAAGCTCGACGCGACCAATGCGCGCTCGTGGAAGGCGCTCGAGCGGCTCGGCGCGAAATATGAAGGAACATTTCGTCAGCACATGACAATGCCGGACGGCCGGATTCGCGACACCGCCTATTTCAGCGTCATCCGGCCGGAATGGCCGGCGGTGAAAGCCGGCCTCGACGCCCGGCTCGCCGCCTTCGGGCCATCCTTGTGCTGAAAATCGGCTGCAATGGCGGGAATTTCATTCAACCTTAACCGTCCTCGCATTGACCCAAGCGCCGGGCGCGCCTAGATGCGCCTCAAGGATCGTCAGCGGCTGTCAAGCGCGCGCAGAGCGTCAGGCTCCGGACCGGAGGCCCTCTTCGTAAGACGACGCAGCCAATAAGGCGCTGCGACCGATCCCCAACCGGCGCATCGCTCGTTTCCAGCGGAAGGGCGGGGCGTGAACCCAAGACCCGCTGCTGACCTCCCGGCCGGAACATCCGCCGGGCCCCGAAACGAGCAAAAAGGACATTCATGACGTTTGACGACCTCGGCCTCGAGCCGAACATCCTCAGGGCCGTGCGGGAAGCCGGCTATGAGACGCCGACCCCCATCCAGATCGCCGCCATTCCCGAAGCGCTGAAAGGCCGCGATGTTCTCGGCATCGCGCAGACGGGCACCGGCAAGACCGCTTCCTTCACCCTGCCGATGATCCAGCGCCTTGCGAAAGGCCGGGCGCGCGCCCGCATGCCGCGCACCCTCGTTCTCTGCCCGACCCGCGAACTCGCGGCGCAAGTGTCGGAAAACTTCGAGAAATACGGAAAATACTACAAGCTTTCGATGGCGCTTCTCATCGGCGGGGTCTCGTTCGGCGACCAGGACGCCAAGCTGACGCGCGGCGTCGACGTGCTGATTGCGACGCCAGGCCGTCTTCTCGACCATTTCGAGCGCGGCAAGCTGCTGCTGACGGGGATCGAGGTGATGGTGGTCGATGAGGCCGACCGCATGCTCGACATGGGCTTCATCCCCGACATCGAACGCATCTTCAAGCTGACGCCGATGACGCGCCAGACCCTATTCTTCTCCGCGACGATGCCGCCGGAAATCCAGCGCCTGACCGATGCGTTCCTTCACGATCCGGCCCGCGTCGAAGTGGCGCGCCAGGCGACGACGGCGGCGACGATCACTCAGAAGATCGTGCGCGTGCCCTCGACCGACGACCGCCTGAAGCGGATGACGCTCCGCAAGCTGATGACCCTTGAAGGCGTGCGCAACGGCATCGTCTTCTGCAATCGAAAGTCGTCGGTCGACGTCGTCGCAAAATCCCTCCAGACGCACGGCTTCAATGCGCGCCCCATTCATGGCGACCTGCCGCAGTCCTACCGCACTGAGACAATCGAAAAGTTCCGTTCCGGCGAGGTCGCGTTCATCATCGCCTCTGACGTCGCCGCGCGCGGCCTCGACATTCCGGACGTCAGCCACGTCTTCAATTACGACGCTCCCTTCCACCCGGAAGACTATGTGCACCGCATCGGCCGCACCGGCCGCGCCGGACGCAGCGGCACGGCGTTCACGTTGCTGACGCCAGCGGACGACAAATATTACCGCGGCATCCTCGAGACGATCCGCCAGGATGCGATTGAGGAGCTTGACCTCGGCGACTTCTTCGCCGGCGCGCAGGAAGAAGTGCGCGCGCGCGGCGATCGCGAACCGCGCCGAGCCCGCGAACGGGGCCGCGAGCGTGGGCGGCGCGAGGGCGGCCGGGACGGGCGGCGCGGGGATCATCCCCGTGAGGCGCGCGCCGAGGCGCGCCCGGACCGCCGCGACCACGAACCGGAAAAGGCGGCGCCAGCCGCCGCGCCCGCTCCGCGCGCCCCGAAGCCCGTGACCGCCGCCGACAAGCCGCGTCAGGAGCCGCGCGAAAAGGTCAAAGGGTTCGGCGCCGATATTCCCGCCTTCATGGCGCGTTAAGGATTGCCGATCGCTGGCAAGCGCCTTAGCCGTTCCTTTACGAGGCGACCCTAGGTTGCATAAGTCAGGCGCAGCTTGCGGCCCTGCGCTTCCGGAACCATTGGCGATGTCGGACAGCCTCACAGTCAGCTACCAGAACGCCGAGCGCGCGATCGCCGGGCTGAAGGCGGCGGGCCTTGCCGCCTCGCCGAGGAATCTTGAGCTCTGGTTCCAGTTCGCTGAAGGCAAGAATCCGGCGCTGGCGCGCGACTTCCACAAAGCGACACGCCCTGACGGAACCATCCGGCAGGCCGACGCCGACGCGCTCTATGACGCCCATGTGCTGCGCCAGGGGCTGTCTCGCGATCTCGTCGATCTCATCCAGCGCTTTGAAGACGAAATGATGAAGATCGCCGACGTCGTCGAAACGACTGGCGCCAGCGCCTCGGGCAATTCTGAAAAGCTTCGCTTCCTCTCATCCGAGCTGAAGCGCTCCGCCGCCGGGAATCCGGCGCTCGGCGCATTGATGGACAGCGTTCTCTCAGTCGCGAAATCAGTGCGCGAAGCGAATGAGCGCCTTGAAGACCAGCTCGCCAAGTCCTCCGACGAAGTTGTCACGCTCCGCCGCAACATTGAGAACATCCAGCAGGAGGCGATGCTCGACCCGCTGACGGGCGTCAAGAACCGCAAGACCTTCGACACCGAACTCGTGCGCCTGATGCGCGCGGCGACCGAGGCCGGCGAGCCGCTGGCGCTCGTCATGGCCGACGTCGACCATTTCAAGCAGTTCAACGATCGCTGGGGACACCAGACCGGCGACCACGTTCTGCGCCTCGTCGCAGACGTGATGAACGCCAACATTAAGGGGCAGGACGTGCTCGCGCGCTATGGCGGCGAGGAGTTCGCCATCATTCTGCCCGGAACGACGCTCGCCAACGCCGTCATGCTCGCCGATCGCATCAGGAAAGCCGTTGAATCGCGCCGGCTGAAGAAGCGACGCACGGACGAGGATCTTGGCGTCGTCACGCTTTCGATGGGCGTCGCCCTGCTCGCTTGGAACGACACGGCCGAAACGCTGATCGATCGCGCCGACGGGCTTCTCTATGCGGCGAAGAAGCAAGGCCGTAACCGTGTCGTCGAGCAGGGCGCTGCGCCGGACGCTGGTCCGACAACAATAAGCGCGGCCTGAACGCGCTCAGCGCCCTGCTGCGGCGTCGTATAGGGCGCGGTAGGTTTCCATAAAGCGATCAAGGAACGCATCGCGATCGAGGCCGCCGAGCGAGCGGATCATCGCTTCCTCACGCGTTCCCTCAAGGCGCGGCGCAGCATCGGCGACAAAGGCGCGATAGCCGGCGCGGTCGCCGGCGAGAAGAAAGGCTGTCGCCGCCCGCACCGCCGCTTCGCGATCCTCGCGCGAGAGCGACGCCGGCGCGGCAGCGAACGCCAAGGAATAATCGGCGGCCGCTTGCGGCCAGAGGTTTCCTTCCCATGCCATGGCGGCGCGCAGCCGCACATCTGACGGGTCCTTTGACCCCTCGAGCAAGGCGAGGGCCGCCTCGCGCCTTCCGATCGCGCCGAGCGCGGTCGCTTCAAGGCGGCGCCGGCGGGCGTCCGTCTCAGCGTCGAGCCCGGCGATTCGCGTTTTCCGAATCGCCGCCAGCGCGGCCGCCGGCGCCCCTGCAGCGAGATTAAGGTCGGCGAGATCGGCGGCGACGCGCGCCCGGTCCGCGCCGCGAAGGCGCTTGAACACCTGATGATCGAGGAGCGCCGCAGCGTCGGCGTAAAGGCCGAGCGCCCTGAGGCGTTCCGACACCTTGCGAATGAGCGCATCGCCCTCCCGTCCCGGCGGGGCGAAGGCCACATGCTCGAAAAAGAGGCGCGCAGCGTCTGCGGGCGTGAGGTCCGCGCTCTCGAACAGGAGTTCCATTACCTTGCCGGCTCTCAACTGGGCTTCAAGCGCGGCGTCGCTGTCCGGGAACCGCGAGGTCACCTGCGCATAGGCGCCGAGCGCCCTTTGGAGGTCGCCGGAGCGGACGCCTTCTTCCGCCATGCGCATAAGGAGGCTGCGATCGAATGCGGCGCTTCTCCAGGCGAGTGACAGGCTCTCAAGATCCTTGCCGTTGTCCGCCAGTGCGAGCTTCGCCCGCATCGACCAGTCATCCGGCGCTGAAGCGGCGGCGCGCCGGACCTCAGACCGCGCTCCGGACTCGTCGCCGATGGCCCGCAGGATCTTCGCCCGCAGGAATCGCCGCCGGGACTGCTCGGCATTCGCCGACACGAAATCCAACGCACGGTCGAGCGTCTGCCCCGCGCCGCGGACGTCGCCCGTTTCGATGAGCGCCTCGGCAAGGCAAAGAAAGTAATCGACCTCAAATCCTTTCGGCGGCGCAGCGTGCATGAACGTCGTAGCAGCTTTCGTAAAGGAGCCCCGGCGCGCCAGCGCCATGGCGCGGAACGCGCGCACCGGCGCGGCCTCAGAGGTCAACGCCGCGACGCGGCCAAACCGGCCGAGGCGATAGTGCGCCTCGGCGGCGAGCGCCTCTGCCGCCGCGTCTTGAATTTCGAGGCGCGCGAGGGCGGCGAGCGCCTCCGGCCAGAGCTGATAGGCGGCGTAGAAATCGGCAAGCGCCTTAACGCCCGTCGCGGAACCATCCGCGCTCGCGGCGAGCAGAGCTTCTTCAGCCTTGGTGAAGTCGACGCCTTGCATCGCCGCGCGCTCTGCGGCGGCCACGGACGAAGCAATCGTCGCCAGCAACAGAACGCGAGCGATCGTCCCTCTCACGGCGTCGGCGCCGGTGCAATCGCCGGCCTCCCGCGGCTTGCAAGCGCGATGGTGAGGTGCTTGGCGCGCTCTGCGCTCATTTCGGCGAGAACGCCGGCGAGCGCCTGCGTCCGCATGCCGGCGGCGACCGGCAGCAGGATGTCGTCGTCGAGAATCTCGAAGATGCGGGCGGCGTCACGCGCCTTCATGCGCTCATAGGCGCTCGAAAGCGCCGCAAATTCATCATCGCGCAATTTCGCGCGCCCGTCGCTTTCGGTTGCGACGGCCTGTTTCTCCGCCGCAAGCGCCTTCATCGCCGTCTCGACGCGCAGCTCCGCTGCGGCGAGCACTTTTTCCCGCGTTTCGAGCTCGGCCGCGCGCGCATCAAGCGCCTTCTCACGCTCTGCAAGCTGTTCGATGAGGCGCTCCGCCGTTGGGCTGCGGCGCGTGTCGACGCAAGGCGCGGACGCCGCGGGCGGCGACGTCTCGGCGGCCGCGCTGGCGAAGGAGACCCAAAGGCCGCCGGCCTTCAACGCACCGAGCGCGCCAAGCGCGACCAGAAAAAACGGAAGCAGCTGGACGCGCGGCCCCGTCATGCCGCCCTCCGGTCCTTGCGCGCCGCCGCGCCGACAGCGCGCACGCTGTTGAGCGCCGCTTCGATCCTGTCGGCGACGCGCTCGCCGGCGGTCGCCATGACGGAGAGCTCCGTCGCAAGGCGCTGGGCGCGGTTCGCCGCCGCCTGGAGTTCGGCGCCACGAACGATCCCCTGCGACTCGATCCGCTTCAGAGCATCATCCGCCCTCGCCGCCGCGACGGTGAATTTTTCAAGCGAAGCCTCAAACGTCGCCTGCGCCTCGGCAAGCTTCTTAAGCCGTCCGTTAAGGACGAGCGCGAAGGCGCCGGCCGTCAGGATGAGCGCGATGAGCGCGATGTCGACAGCGAGGCCGATGGTCATGACGACGCCTCCGCCGCAAGTGCGGCGGCTTCGCGCTCGACGCCCGCGTCGAGCTTCACCGCCACCCGGTCACCATGCTTTCCGACGCGGCCGGACGCGATCGCCGAGGCGCCGATGCGAAGCTCGACGCGCGGATTTCGGGAGTCTCCGAAGGTGAGCACGTCGCCGGCGCAAAGCTTCCTGGCGTCTGCAAGGCGCAGAACGCGGTCCCCGAGCACCGCCGCGACGTCGAACGTCGCCGAGCGAAGTCCGCCCGCCAAGCGGCGGCGCCAGCTTTCTTCCGCTGCGCCGCTCCCGGGCGTGAAGCTGCGGCGCAGTTCCTCCTCGATCGGCTCCAGCGAGGCGAAAGGCGCGACCACGGTGAGGCGCGATCCACGATCTTCGAGAAGGATCTTGAATTTGCCGATGACGCAAACGCTTGTTTCCTGCACGATCGCTGCGAAACGGGGCGCCGTTTCCATGCGTTCAAGCATGAGCCCGGGGTCAGCGACCGCCGCAAACGCCTCATTGAGATCGGCGGTTATCGCCCGCAGCACGCGCTGCAAAATCGACAACTCAATCGCTGTCAGCGCGCGGCCTTGATCATGCGCCGCCCCACGACGTCCACCGAGAAGAAGATCGACGGCATGGTGAACGAATTGGGGTTCAGCGGCGACGAGCAGAGGCCCGCCGAGCGAGGACGCCTTGATCACGCCGACGACGCCCTGACCAGATTGCGACTGCAGAAAATCGCCGAAGCGAATCGATGTCACGTTGTCGAGAACAGAGTCGGCGTCGGCGTTTGTGAGCTGTCGAATCGTCGTTGCAAAGCGGCGCGCGGCGCGGTCGAAGATGATGTCGAGCATTGGAAGCCGTCGGTGCGCGACCAGCGCCGAATTGACGAGGGCGGCGAGACCGGATCGATCAACGCCCTCCACGCAGAGGTCGAAGCCCAGAAGGTCGCTGACGGCGGACCTTTCCGCCCAGACGACTTCCTCGTTCGGGTCCGAAGTCTCATGCGAGAATAGAGCGGGTTCGGTCAAGAGAAAGACTCCTACTGGATTACAAGCGACCGGATGATCACGGCGTCCGCGGCTTCCGGCGCCAGGGTGAGGTTGATCCGGCGCAGGAGTTCGGACTTTAGGCGCACCTGCGCCTCCGGGCCGTCGAGGTCCTCTGGTGACAATTCACGGAGAAAAAAGGCGATGCGTTCACGGACTTCGGCGCGCCGCTCCTCGACAAGTCGACGGGCGTCTGCGGCGGGCGCCTTGATTTCAACAGTCAGCCGGATGAGACGCAGGCGCCCGAGAGCGTCGGGAGAAAGGTCGGCGACGAAGGTCTCTTCGATCGGCGCACCTCCGGTCGTCGAGAAGGGATGATTGTGAAGCGCAAGATTGGCGCGAGAAAGAACGAGCGTCGAAATCGCGATCATGAAGGTGACCGCGAGCAAGAACATCACGATGTGCTTTCCCGGCGTGCGCACGCGCACGCGCGCATGACGCATTCCGTCCTCAAGGCTTTCTGAGGCGTCTCCCATCGGGGCCCGCAGCGCGATTTGCTTCCACTCGCGCTTTTTGTCGACAATCAAGGTTAAGGAGGCGTTAGGACGGCGCTCATTGCCCGGCAAGAATTGCCTTGCGCCGCGGCTCCGGCCCCGCAGCGCCTTGATTCACATCAGTTTTCCGATGGCACGCCGCTTGCCCTTCAAAGGCGACGCCTCTTCGTCCGCTAACGGATCATTAATCGATGGAAAATGCGATTATCGCCGGCTTGTCGAAGCAGATCGTGCTGACCCGCGCGCTCGACACCACGGCCAATAACATCGCCAACCAGACGACGGCCGGCTTCAAGGCCGATCACGTCGCCTTCGCCGAACATCTGCGGTCGATCGACCGCGCCTCAAGCGGCGATCCCTTCGTCTCCCTTGTCAGCGATCCAGACACCTATACGGATTTCGGCGCCGGTGCGATCGAGCAGACCTTTCGCGATCTCGACTTCGCCATCGGCGGCGACGGATTCTTCGCGGTCGAGACTGCAGCGGGCGTTCGTTACACCCGCGATGGCCGCTTCAGCGTCAACGCCTTCGGCGAATTGGTCACGCGCTCCGGCGAGCTCGTGCTCGACAATGGCGGATCGCCAATTCTGCTTGACCCTGACCGAGGGCCCATTGTCGCCACCGCCGAGGGAGAACTGCAGCAGGATGGATCGCCGGTCGCGCGCCTCGGCGTGTTCATCGCGTCGGACCTTCGATCCCTGCGAAAGTCTAGCGACAACTTATTTGCGGCGACGGAAGAGCTTCAGGAGGCGGCGTCGGCGCGGGTGCGGCAAGGCTTCACCGAAACATCGAACGTCAACCCGGTCGCGGCCATGACGGATCTGATCGAAATTCTGCGCGCCTATGAGCAGGCCGCGCAAATGACCGACATCTCGAACGACCTTGCGCGGCGGGCGGTCCAGACGCTCAGCGAGCGCGCCTGAAGAGGAGTAGACCATGAAATCATTGAGCATCGCGGCGACCGGCATGCTGGCGCAGCAGCGCAATGTCGAAATCATTTCAAACAACATCGCCAACCTCAACACGGTCGGCTTCAAGCGCCAGCGCGCGGAATTCCAGGACCTCCTTTATCAGACGATCGAGCGGCCGGGCTCGATCTCGTCCTCTACGGGAACCGTCGTCCCGAACGGCGTGCAGATCGGCGCCGGGGTCAAGACAGCCTCGGTATATCGTATCACCGAACAAGGCGCCGTAACCGCCACCGGCAATGATTTCGATCTCGCCATCTCCGGCAAGGGGCTGTTCCGCATCGAACTTCCCGACGGCCGCGAAGCCTATACGCGCGCCGGCAATTTCGCCGTGTCCGCCGACGGACGCATCGTCACCAGCGACGGCTATGAAGTCCTGCCGGGGCTCACCGTGCCGGAAGACGTGCTCGACGTC
>JBKBLR010000039.1:0-24836 GCA_046296195.1 Parvularculaceae bacterium
CACGCCGCTCTCCATCATCGCGGCGTTTCGCGCAAAACCGCGCACACTTTTGCGCACGCCGCTCTCCATCATCGCGGCGTTTCGCGCAAAACCGCGCACACTTTTGCGCACGCCGCTCTAGCTGTCTTCCCCGCGATTGGCGAGCATCGCGGACGCCGGGGCGAGCGCGAGCCCGCGGGCGGACAGCGTTTCGGCCCAATCGACCAGCGTGCCGAGCGTGTCGGCGTTGACATAGGTTTTTCCGACGGCCTGGCCGTTTCGCGCCGCCATCTTCTCAAGACTGTCGAGATCGCGCGCCGCGCGTCCCTTGTCGCCGCCGAAGCCCGGATCGATCAGCCTGCTGACGGTTGCGAGCGCGGCGCCCTTGCGCGGCTTCACCGCGCCGGTGTCGTCGAAATAGGCGACGCCCGCCGCCGCGATCCGGTCAAGCACGGGAAGGATCGACTCCCGATCGGCGCTGAAATGCGCGCCGAGATAGTTGGTGACGCCGAAATAGCCTTCCGCCCGCGACAGGATCCAGTCGAGCCGCTGCAGGTTCTCCTCGGCGCTTCGCGACGTCAGCAGGGTCGCGGGGCCGAGCGCTTCGCCTTCCCCGCTGCGATTCTCCATCGGAATCTCGATCATGAACTCATGCCCGGCCTCGCGGGCGCGGCGCGCCCAGTGATCAAGGTCCTTGGCGTAAGGCGCAAACGCAAGAGTGACATTCGCCGGCAGCTCGGTGATGGCGCGCTCCGTCACGGCGCGGTTGAGGCCGAGGCCGCCAACGATCAGCGCGACCGCGGGCGCCTCGTCCGGCGCATAGGGCCGCGCATAAACCTTCGACGGGCGCCGGCCGTCCGCGCCGATGCGCGGCGCGCGTCCGAAGGCGGTCTGCTGAAGGAGCGCGGCGTCCGGCGCGGCGATGCGCTGCACCGTCAGCGACCCCAGCGCAGACGTCGCGGCGATCGGCCGGGCGGGTTCGCCGTCGACGGTGATGACGATGTCGGCCGCGGGGTCAGCCGCCGTCGGCCCGTCCGCTTCGATGCCGCCGAGCGCATCTTGCGTGTCGAGGTCGAAAGCGGCGGAGCTTGGCGACACGGCGCGCGCTTCCCGGGAAAAATCCTGCTTGTCGATGCGGGCGCCGGCGGCGCGCCGGTCGTCTGCAGGCGGCGCGAGCCGCTCGACGCCTTCGACGGTCATGGCGATCGCGGCGCGCCGGCGCGCGTCGTCGGACAGGGTGTAAACGGCCAGCGCCGAGCAGACAGCGGCGAAGACAAGCCACGCCTGGGTCAGTCTGCTCAAGACCGGCAATTTCAACCGACGCCCGCCGAACCGCACGCGCTTTTCCCTCGCCGCGCCGACCGGCGGCGTTGTTGTTTCCCCGCACCCTAGGAAGAACAGGGTTAACGATAAGGAAAAGCCCGGGGGGATCGCCCGGGCGCTCAAATGGCGAACGCCCCGCCTGAACGGCGGGGCGTTGAGGCGATCGGAGCCTTGGTGCGGGCTATTGCGCCGCGGAGCGCCGGGCCGCGGAAGCATCCGCCAGCGCCGCCCGATAGGCCGTCGTATCGGCGAGAATCGAAAGCGCCCGATCGAGTTGACAGTCGTTCGGGTCGTTCTCGTTCGGCTTGCCGTCCGGTCCCTTCTTGAAGAAGCAAAGGAAGGGTTCGACGGCCGGCCGCTTCTTCGCGTTCTTTTCCTTTTCCACGTCGAGCGCGCCTTTCAGCGTCGCCTCGGATGGGCGCTCGCCCGTGGGTTCTTCCTGCCCCGGATATTTGACCGGCATCTCGATGTCGGGATCGATGCCGTGCGCCTGAATCGAGCGGCCGGAGGGCGTGTAATAGCGCGCCGTCGTCAGGCGCAGCGCGCCCTGAAGCCCGTTCTGGAGCGGAATGACGGTCTGCACGCTGCCTTTGCCGAAAGACTGCGTGCCGAGAACGAGCGCGCGATTGCGGTCCTGCAGCGCGCCGGCGACGATCTCCGAGGCCGAGGCCGAGCCGCCATTGATGAGAACGATGACCGGCTTTCCTTTCGCAAGGTCGCCCGGCGTTCCCATTTCGCGCAGCGTGTCCTTCGGATTGCGCCCGCGCGTCGACACGATCTCGCCGCCCTCGAGGAAGGCGTCCGAGAGCGCCACCGCCTGATCGAGGAGGCCGCCGGGATTGTTCCTGAGGTCGATGACATAGCCCTTGGGTCCGCCGGCGATCGCCTTGTCGAGCGACTTCATCGCCTTGAGCAGTCCTGCTTCCGTTTGCTCCGAGAAATTCGAGACGCGGATATAACCGAAATCCCCTTCGACCCGGTGCGTCACCGCCGGCACGCGCACGATGTCGCGCACGAGCTTCAGCTTGAAGGATGGTTTCGTCCGGTCCCGGACGACCGCGATCTCGACCGAGGTGCCTTTCGCCCCCTTCAGCTTTTCGATCGCCTGGTCGATCGTCATGCCCTGCACTTCGACGCCGTCAATCTCGGTGATGAGGTCGTTCGTCTGGATGCCCGCCTTTTGCGCCGGCGTGTCGTCGATCGGCGCGATGACTTTGACGAACCCCTTGTCGGGTCCTTCATTGTCC
This sequence comes from Parvularculaceae bacterium, assembly GCA_046296195.1. GTDB lineage: Bacteria > Pseudomonadota > Alphaproteobacteria > Caulobacterales > Parvularculaceae > Amphiplicatus. The sequence goes on from JBKBLR010000039.1 coordinate 2,550, forward strand.
ATCACGACCTGGATGCCGAGGCCGGCGAAGCTGCCGCGCGTCTGCTCCTGCATGCGCGTGAAATCTTCCGCCGTCATGTAGCTTGAATGCGGGTCGAGGCCGGCGAGCATGCCGTCGATCGCGCCCTTGACGAGCTTGGCGTCCTCAGGCTTTTCGACATAGTTCTGATAGACCTGCTCGAACACCTCGCCGAAGAGATCGAGCTGCCGGAACGTGTCGGCCGAGATCGTCGATCGCGCAAAGCCCGCCGACAGCACCGCGGCCGTCACCAGCGCGCCGCCGAGCGCCGCGGCGGCGAGGGCCCCGGCGGAAGCCGCGCCGGCGAGAACCGGGCGACGTTTGGGGGAAGTCTCAGAGGGTTGCATGTTCGGCATCCGACACCTTGGTTTCCTCATCGTGCGCGACGCTGACGCGCGCGAACGGTCACGATGACCCGGCCGCGCCAGAATTATCCGAGAGCCACAAGGAGGGGTTAACGGGATCGCCGTTCTTGCGGATCTCAAGGTCAAGCTCGGCGCTCGCGCCGCTCATCGCGGCGACCGGCTCGCCGGCCTTCACGGTCTGGCCCTCCTCGACAAGGAAGGCGCCGACCCCGAGCAAGAGTATATGGTAGCCTCCTCCGACGTCCAGAACGATCAGATTGCCCACCGGCCCCCAGGCTCTGGCGAAGGAGACGTTCCCCTCGAACGGCGCCGTCACGATGGCGCCGGCGCTTGATGCATATCTCAAGCCGTCGAATTTTCCCCCTTCCGGCCGCGGCGCCCCGAACCGGCCGATCACATTTCCGGCGACCGGCGCCTTGAGCGCGCCGCGCGCGGCGGCGAAGGCCTTGGCGGGTTGGAAGGGCTGGCGCCGCGTCGCGGCCTCCGGCGGATCGGGCCGGCGCGGCGCGGCGAGACGCTCCGGCGCCGGCGGCGGGGGTTTCAGTCGGGGTGCGACGACACGCGCAAGCTTTTCAAGGCGCGAGAGCACGTCGCGCAGCGACTCGGCGCGGGCTGCGAGCGCCGCGGTCTCGCTTTGCGCCGCCTTGGCGAGACGTTCAGCGGTGCGCCTCTCCCGTTGTTTCTGTTCAAGGAGATCGGCGAGCAAGGCCCGCCGGCGGGCGATCTCCGCGTTCGTTTTTTCGAAATCCGATCTCTCCTTGTCGAGCGCGGCGCGCACCTGGGACCGCCGCGTCAATGTTTCCTTCAGCGCGGCGGCGCGGGCCTCGATCTGCGGCGTCACATCGGCGAGCAGCATCGCGGTGCGGGCGGCGTGCGCGGCGTCTTCCGGCGAAACGAGAAGCGCCGGCGGCCGCGCGCGCTCGATCGACTGCAGCGCGGCGAGGGCGTCGCCGAGCGCGTCTTGCTGCGCGGCGAGCGAGGCTGAGAGGGACTTCTCCTCGGCCTCAAGACGCGCCGTCTCGCGGTTGATTTCGGCGATGCGCTGTTCCGCAGTCTGGAGGGCGTCCGCCGCCTCGATCATCTGGCGGCGGAGCGCCGCCGCCTCTTTCTCGCGCGCCTTCGCCTCGTCGCGCAGCCGCGTTTCCTCGCCGCGCCTTTCCATCAGCTGCTTTTCGATGTCGGCGAGTTCACGCTCGCGTCCCGCCGGCTGCGCATGGGCCGCGCCGACGCCTTGAAGCGCCAGAACGATCAGCAGGGAAACGAAACGTCTCATGCGCGATGATAGGGGTGCCCGGCGAGAATCGTCAGGGCGCGATAGATCTGCTCGACCAGCATCACGCGGACGAGCATATGCGGAAAGGTGGCCCGTCCGAAAGCGATTCGCCAGTCGGCCTTGAGGGTCGGATGATGCCCGTCAGCCCCGCCGATCAGGAACGCGAGCTCGCCGGCGCCGGCGTCGCGCAGATCGGCGATCCGCTTTGCGAATTCCTCGCTCGAAAGATTGGCGCCGCGCTCATCGAGCGCGAGGCGGCGCGCGCCGGGCGTCGCCTCGATGAGAAGCGCGCTCTCACGCTCTCGCCGCTTGTCCGCGGACAGGCCCTTCGGAGCTTCGATCTCGCGGATGTCAAAGGCGGTGACGCCGAGGCCGCGGCCAAGGCCCAGGATGCGGCCGGAATAATCGGCGATGAGGCTCGCCTCCGGGCCGGCGCGCAGGCGTCCGGCCGCCGCGACGCTGAGGCGCATCAGGCGTCGGGCCGAACCGGCGCGCGCGCCGTTTCCGACCAGATGCGCTCAAGATTGTAGAACTGCCGGACTTCCGGCCTGAAGAGATGAACGATGACGTCCTCGGCGTCGATGAGCACCCAGTCGCACGCCGGGACGCCCTCGAGCCGGACGCGGCCATGGCCGTGATCCTTGAGCTTGCGGGCGATCTTGTCGGCCATGGCGCCGACATGGCGCGCCGAACGCCCGGAGGCGACGACCATCGCATCGGCGATGTCGGTCTTGCCGCACAGGTCGATCGTCACGACATCCTCGGCCTTGTCGTCATCGAGCTGCGCCAGGATGAGCGCAAGCGTCGCGGCGCCGCGATCGGCGGGACAGGCTCCGGACTTTTCCGGGATCGCCGGCCGGGCGGCGGGCGCCGCCTCAGCGCCGGTTTTGGGGACGATGGCGAGCGCCGGCCCCTTCCTGTCGGCAGGCCGCGTCGGTCGATGGTCGGACGTCAGATAGGGTCTCCTCGTCGCCGCGGGATCACCGCCCGCGCCATCAATTTAAGGGCTCGGCGGGGATTCGCCAAATCGCCGGAATTTCCGAATTGTTTCAGCGCGGCGCCGCGTTCCGGGCGGCGCGCAGGGCGGTCGAGGATTGCGGGTTCGCCGGCCCGGACAGGAAGACCCAGGCGGGCGGCTCGGCGCCGGCGAGCGTTTCGGCGGACCCCTCGTCGATCCTGAAGGCGGCGAGCGCCTCGGCGGCCGGCGCCGCCTTCCACGCCGCCTCATGGCCCGGGCGGTTGAAGACGGCGAAGGGGACAAGGTTCGCGATCCGGCGCCAGTCGCGCCAGCGATGAAACGAGGCGAGGCTGTCCGCCCCCATCAGCCAGACGAACTCGATCTGCGGCCACAGCGCCGTCAAGGTCTCAAGCGTATCGACCGTATACTGAAGACCCTTCCTCTCCTCGAAATTCGAAACGATGATGCGGGGATGGTCCGCGACCTTGCGCGCGACCTTGAGCCGTTCGTCGAAAGGGGCGTAGGCCGCCGCATCCTTCAGCGGATTGCCGGGCGAGACGAGCCACCAGACGGCGTCGAGATTGAGGCGCTTCAGCGCGAGGAGCGAAATCTCGCGGTGGCCTTCATGCGCCGGATTGAAGGAGCCGCCGAGGAGGCCGATGCGCGAGGTGTCGTGGCGCTGCGGGATCACGGCGCCCATCCGGCCGGTTCGGCGGGCGAGGCCGGCGCCGCGCCGGCCTTCTTCAAAGTCATCAGATCCCGGAGAAGCTCCTTGAGCCCGGCGCCCGAAACGCCCGAGATCGCGCGCGCCGGCTTGCCGGCCGCTTTTGAAAGCGCCTTGAGGCGCGCCTTCGCCGTCGCCTCGTCGAGCGCGTCGATCTTGTTGAGGCAGACGATCTCCGGCTTTTCGGCGAGCCCTGCGCCATAGGCGAGGAGTTCGCCCCTCACCGTGCGATAATCGCCCGCGACATCCTCCGACGTCCCGTCGACGAGGTGCACGACCCCGGCGCAGCGCTCGATATGACCGAGGAAGCGGTCGCCGATCCCCGCCCCTTCATGCGCGCCCTCGATGAGGCCCGGAATGTCGGCGAGCACGAAGCTCTCGCCCTCGTTGAGGCGCACGACGCCGAGCCCCGGATGAAGCGTCGTGAACGGATAATCGGCGATCTTCGGCTTGGCCGCCGTCACCGCCGCAAGCAGCGTCGATTTGCCGGCGTTCGGCAGCCCGACGAGGCCGAAGTCGGCGATCAGCTTCAGCCGCAGCCAGACGGTGCGCTTCTCCGACGGCTGGCCGGCGTTGGCGCGCGTCGGGGCGCGATTGGTCGAGGATTTGAAATGCGCGTTGCCGAAGCCGCCGTTTCCACCCTTGGCGAGAAGAACGCGCTCGCCCGGCGCATCGAGATCGGCGATGAGCGTTTCTTCGTCCTCCTCGAAGATCTGCGTGCCGACCGGCACCTTGATGACGAGGTCTTCGCCGTCCGCGCCGGTGCGGTTCGATCCCTCGCCGGGGCGGCCGTTCTTCGCCTCGAAATGCTGCTGGTAGCGGAAGTCGATCAGCGTGTTGAGATTCTCGACCGCCTCGGCGAAGACGTGCCCGCCGCGCCCGCCGTCGCCGCCGTTCGGCCCGCCCATCTCGATGAATTTCTCGCGCCGGAACGAGAGGCAGCCGGCGCCGCCGGCGCCGCTCTCGATGTAGATTTTCGCGCGATCGAGGAATTTCATGGGCCGGCTTATAAGGAATTTTCGCCCGCGCGCCATGCTGCACGGAAGGCTCGCGGGCGCGCGCGGACGCGGCTAGCATGGACGCTCCCGCCTTTCGGAGCCTCCATGTCAAAATCCGTCGCTTACCTCTTCACGCCGTTCCGCATCGGTCCGCTCGCGCTCAAGAACCGCATCGTGATGGCGCCGATGACGCGGTCATTCTCGCCGGGAAACGTCCCGGGGCCCGATGTCGCGGCCTATTACCGCCGGCGCGCGGAAGGCGGGGTCGGCCTCATCCTCTCCGAAGGCGTCCACCCCAACACCACGACCGCGGACGGCACCCCCAACGTGCCCGACATCGTGACCCCGGCGGCGAAAGCAGGCTGGAAGGCGGTCGCCGACGCCGTCCGGAGCGCGGGCGGGGTCATGGGCCTGCAGCTTTGGCATGAAGGGCCCTATCGCCATCCGGCGAAATCGCCGCATCCTGACATTCCGTCCTGGTCGGCTTCGGGCCTTAAAGTGCCGGAAAAGCCGCCGCTCTGGGCGCCGATGACCGAGGCCGAGATCGAAACCGCGATCGAGGAATTCGTCGCCGCCGCCGTCGCGACGAAAGAAGCAGGCTTTCAATGCGTCGAGTTCCACGGCGCCCACAGCTATCTCATCGACAGCTTCTTCTGGGACAAGACCAATCGGCGCGACGACCAATGGGGCGGCGGCTGGGAGGGGCGCACGCGACTGGCCTGCGAGATCATCCGCCGCACGCGGAAGAAGGTGGGGGCTGACTTCCCGCTCCTCATCCGCATCTCGCAATGGAAGCAGCAGGACTTCGCCGCCCGCGCGGCCGCAACCCCGCAGGAATTTGAAAAATGGCTCGCCCCGCTCGTCGACGCCGGGATCGACGCGATCCACTGCTCGCAGCGCCGCTTCTGGGAGCCCGCCTTCGAGGGGTCCGACCTCAACGTCGCCGGATGGGCGAAGAAGCTGACCGGCAAGCCGACGATCTCGGTCGGCTCGGTCGGGCTGTCGGGCGAATTCACCGCGACCTATGGCGGCGAGGTTTCAAAGCCCGCCTCGCTCGACCGTCTTGTCGAGATGATGGAGCGCGGCGATTTCGATCTCATCGCCGTCGGGCGCGCGCTGCTGCAGGATCCTCAGTGGACGGAGAAAGTCCGGACCGGCCGCATCGACCAACTCCAGGAATTCTCCAAGGACGCGCTCGGCGTTCTTTATTGACCCGGAAAGGAATTTCATGATCGTCGTCCACCATCTCGAGAACTCGCGCTCGCAGCGGGTTTTATGGCTCCTCGAAGAACTGGGTCTGCCCTACGAGGTCAAGCGCTATGAGCGCGACAAGAAAACGAATCTCGCCCCGAAGGAGCTGCTGAAGGTTCATCCGACCGGCAAGTCGCCGCTGATCGCCGATGACGGCGCCGTCATCGCCGAGACGGGCGCGATCGTCGAGCACCTCATCGAGGAGCGCGGCGGCGGACGTCTCCAGCCGGCGCGCGGCACGCCCGAATGGCGGCGCTATCGCTACTGGATGCATGCGGCCGAGGGCTCCTACATGCCGCCGCTCGTCCTCACCTTGATGCTTGGCCGCATGGAAACGGCGCCGATGCCGTTCTTTGCAAAGCCGATCGCCAAGCGCCTGACGGGAGCGGTGCGTCAGGGCTATCTCGATCACACGATCGCCGCGCTTTTCGGACATCTGGACGCCGAGCTTGCGAAGTCGCCTTTCCTCGCAGGGAACGACCTCACCGGCGCCGACATCATGATGAGCTTTCCCGCCGAGGCGGCGTTGCAGCGCGGCCCCGAAACGCTGAAGGCCGGACGCATCAAGGCCTATGTCGACCGGCTGCATGCGCGCCCCGCCTACAAGCGCGCGCTCGAACGCGGCGGCCCTTACGCTTTCGCGTGAAACGAAAGGGCCCTCCGGTGGGGCGGCCCTTGATCCTTCGCATCGTCGCGCCCGGATCGACGCGCCGTGAGTCGGCGTCAAGGCGTCCGATCAGTTTTTATGTCGCGGCGTTTTGCGCAGGCCCGCGCGCACTTTTGCGCACGTCGCTCTAGTCGCCGTCCTTGAGGAGCGGCGCGGGTGCGGAGTCCGGCGGCGCTGCAGCAGGCGTCGCGGGCTTTAAAGCCGGCGCGGGCTCCGTCGTCGCCGAAGCCGGGGTCGCCGGGACCGCCTGCGCCTTCGGGGCGGGCGAGGGCTCTTCCTTCTTGGCGGCGGCCTTCTTGGGCGCGGGCTTGTCGTCGAAAGCGGGCGTTTCAACCTCGTCCGCCGCAAACTCCTGCCAATAGGCCGGCTGGTTCGCGAGCGCCCGGTAATAGTCGATGTTCTGGTCGGCGACCTGCGGCGGCAAGTCCGAGCGCGCAAGGCGCTCGGCCTCGCTCATCTCGCCCTTGAGCGCAAGAACGAGCGCGAGATTCTGGCGCACGCGCGCATCGGCCCCGCGCGCGGCCGCGGCGGCGCGAAGCGTCTGCTTGGCGGCGTCGAGATCGCCATCGAGCGCGTAGGAGAGGCCCTTGTTATTGAGAACGAGCGGCGAGCCCGGCGCAAATGTCAACGCGACGTCGTATTTCATCCGCGCGAGCTTGTGTTCCTTGATCTGGTCGAGCGCGACGCCGAAGGCCGACAGCGTGCGCCAGTCCTGCGGGCTCAGCTCTTCGGCCTTCTCGAGGTAGCGAACCGCCTCGAAGGCGCGCCCCGCTTCGACGAGCGCGCGGCCCGCTTCGAGATTGGCGCCGTGATGTTCGGGGTTGGCGTTGGCGGCGCGCGTGACGACCTTCACCGCTTCGTCGTTCGACCGGATCTTGCGCAGCGCCGCCGAATAGGCGACCGCCGCGTTCACATCGCGCGGATTCTGGTTGTAGCGCGAGCCCCAATAGGAGGCCGCGGCGATCGGATCCATGCCGGCGGCGGCGCCAGGATCGGTGAAGACGCCGATCTCCTTCTTGTAATCGACGCTCTTTCCGTTCGCGGTCAGCTCCTTGCCGCTCGACGCGCAGGCCGAGAGGGCTGCAGCGCCGGCGATCACGCATGCGCGCGAGACGAAAAGCTTGACGGCCATGGATGCGATCCTCGACATAGCGGATGGACGGCGCGGATCATTGCGGAATCTCTTCAATAAAGGTTTAACTCTGAGGAGCGCCGCCCGTTCACGGCGGCAAAAGGTTCGTTAACGGAGCGTTTCGTGATCAGCGACGTTTTGACCGGCTATGACAAGGCGCGTCACGACGCCGCCCGGCCCGTCTTCCTCATTCGCGAAAAGTCCGACGACCTCGAGCGCGCGCCGGCGGCCTTGGCGGCGCTCGCGACGTTGAACGGCTTCGCCGGCGAGGCGGGCGCAGTTCTCGCCGGCCCGGAGGGCGTGCTTCTCGGCGCCGGCGACGGATCGGATCCTTTCATCGCCGCGGCCGGGGCCGAGCGCCTTCCCGAAGGCGATTACCGGATCGAGGGCGCGACAGCGGCGCAGTGTTTCGCCTGGCTGCTCGGCGCCTACCGGTTCGACCGCTACAAAGGCGCCAAGCCGGCGGCGGCGCGCCTTGCAGCGCCCGCTGGCGTCGACGTCGCCGCCATTCGGCGCGAGGCGGCCGCGGTCGGCTATGTCCGCGACCTCGTCAACACGCCGGCCGCCGACATGGGCCCCGACGCGCTTGAGCACGAGGCGCGCGCGATCGCCGACAGATTCAGCGCCGCGGTCGACGTCATTACCGGCGGCGACCTCCTGACAAGGAATTTTCCGCTCATCCACGCCGTCGGACGCGCCGCCGCCGCCGCGCCGCGCCTCATCGACCTCACATGGGGTCGCCAGGACGCGCCGCGGGTGACGGTGGTCGGCAAGGGCGTGACGTTCGATTCGGGCGGACTCGACATCAAGGGCGCCGAAGGCATGGCGCTGATGAAAAAGGACATGGGCGGGGCGGCGCATGCGCTTGGCCTTGCGCGCCTCATCATGGAGGAAGGGCTCGACCTCAATCTTCGCGTCCTCATCCCGGCGGTCGAGAACGCGATTTCAGGAAACGCCTTCCGGCCCGGCGACGTCATCCGCAGCCGCAAGGGGCTCAGCGTCGAGATCGGCAATACCGACGCTGAAGGACGCCTCGTCCTCGCCGACGCGATGACCTATGGGGCGGAGGCCGCGCCCCAGATGATGATCACGCTGGCGACCCTGACGGGCGCGGCGCGAGTGGCGCTTGGACCCGAGCTGCCGCCTTTTTATTGCGATGATGAGCCGTTCGCAGCGCGCCTCCTTGCAGCGGCCGCGCAGACCAACGACCCCGTCTGGCGGATGCCGCTCTGGAAGCCCTATGCGGCGTCGCTGTCATCGTCGGTCGCCGATCTCAATAACGCGCCCGGCGGCGGTTTCGCCGGTTCGGTGATTGCGGCGCTGTTCCTGAAGCGCTTTGCGCCTGAAAACGCCGTCTGGGGTCATTTCGACATTTACGCCTGGCGCGCGAAAGCCGCGCCCGGGCGTCCGGTCGGCGGCGAGGCGCAGTCGATCAGGGCGCTGCTTGCCGCGCTCAGGAACTGGCGCCCGGCCTGAGCCCACCGGAGGCGCTTGCCCTTCCCGGGCGAACGGTTGCAATCAAGCATCGATCACCCGATTTCGGGCGGCGACGGCGGCGAAGCGATCGTGAACTCACTTCTGGCGAATTGGCGCGATGTCCTGGCGGATTCGATCCGCAGCGACGGACCCGACTTGTCCATGCGTCAATGGGCGATCCTGCTGACCGTTTATCTTCATCAGGGCCCGCATACGGTGCGCGCGCTCGCGCGCGACCTCGGCGTGCCGAAGCCGGCGATCAGCCGGGCGCTCGACGCGCTGTCGATCCTCGGCTTCGTGCGCCGCGTCCGCGACGAGACCGACCGGCGCATCGTGCTCGTCCAGAAAACGCCGGAAGGGTCGATCTATCTCGACCAATTCGCGCGGCTCGTCAGCGAGCGCATGCGCGGGCCGGTGATGAGCGCGGCCGCTTATGGCTGACCGAGGCGCGGGGCGTCGGCGACCTTGACGCCCGCGACCTTGACGACGCCGCCCCCGACATCGATCGGCGCGCTGATGCGTCCGCCGCCAGCCGCCGCCAGGATCAGAAGCCCTGATTCGACAGTGCGCCTGGTCTCCGGTTTCACGGCGCCGATGACGGCGAGCGCGTCGATCAGGGCGGCGGGATTTTCGATCGCCGCGTCAAGCCGGCCGGCGGCGAAGCCGTCGCCATCCTGGGCGAGCGCGCCCTGAAGCCCTAGCCGCGCCGCGCCGATTTCGCCGTCGAAGCCATGGAGTTCGACCGCCCGCGGCTCTCCTTGCGCCGTCATCGCGGCGTCGAGGCGCGGGATCGACGCTTCACCTCGCGCATTGCTGATGACGGCGTCGAGCACGCGCAGGCTTATTCGCCAGGCGCCCGCATCCGCCGGCGCGATATTGATGACGGCGCGGCCGCTCTTGACGGCCTCGCCGCCTTTCAGCGCTGCGATCGCCGCTGTTTGGGCCTTGAAGAGCCAGCCGTCGCGATCGCGCTCTATGCTCGCCCGCGCGCCGTCGGCGCGGATCGACCAGTCGCCCGTGGGCGTCGTCAGCCGCATCGCAGGCGATGCAGAAAAGACGATGCGGCCGGGATCGCCTGGCGAGGCGTGTAGATAGAGCGTCCGGGTTTCAAACCGATAGCCTTCGCGTGCGATCGAGAAATCGTCGATCTCGCCGCGCAGGAAGAACGGAAAACCCCGCGCGCGCATCGGCGCATGTGAAACTGCGCCGCCCCCCGCGGCGACATCGGCCGCGAAATCGTCGATAGCGCTGCGCATCGCCGCGGCGCCGGCGCGCCACATGAAAAACCAGACGATGAGAACCAGCCCGGCGAGCGCGAACGGCGCCCAGAGGAGGAGAGCGCGGCGGGCCGTCACGCTTGCGCCATTTGCGAGGCGCCGCTGAGCGCGGCTTCGAGCCTCGTCATGAATTCCTTGCGCGGCAGTCCCGGCGGAATGGCGGGAAGGATTTTCAGCGTGATGACTCCAGGACGCTTCATGGCGCCCGGATGACGCCAGAACAGGCCGGAATTGTGGACGGCCGGCGTCACCGGCGCATCGGCGACGAGATAGACGCCCGCAACGCCCGGCAGGAGAGGCAGAAGGCCGCCGGGCGCTCCGCGGGTTCCTTCCGGGAAGATGACGATCTGGTCGCCTCTGGCGAGCCTTTTCGTGGTTTCCTCGCGCAGCGCCCTGATCGCCTTCGCGCCGGCCTCGCGGTCGAGCATCACGCCGGTTGCGCGCGCCCACCATCCATAGACGGGAATGTTAAAGAGCTCCTTCTTGAACACCATCACGGGCCGATCGAGGATCGCGTAGAGCGCGATCGTCTCCCACATCGACTGGTGATTGGCCGCGACGATCGCTGCGCCCTTCGGCAGGTTTTCAGCGCCGTCGATCCGATGGCCGACGCCGCAGAGAAGCTGCAGCGCGCCAAGGACGACATGGGCCCAGACTTTGATGACCGACCGCGCCGCATCAGGGCCGAGGAGGACCGCCGGCAGGCACACGATTCCCATCGCGCCGGTGAGGATCACGAGGAACAGCGTGAAGAGATAAGAGCGGACAGCGATCATTGCGCGCAAGACAGGGCTCAGGTGAGCATCGTCTTGACGCGGGCGAACAGGAACTTCGTGTACTCGGCGCTGACGCGCCGCCAGGCTGAGAACGTGCCCGGTCGCCCTTGCGGACCGATCAGGCCGGAGGCCACCGGAAACGGCGTTATGGCGACATCGGGCAGACGCTCATGCGCTTCGACGAGGGCGCGCGGCATGTGGAATTCCGAGGTCACAAGAATGAGCGAGGTGAAGCCGTTGGCGCGCGCCCAGGCGTCGAGCTCGCTTGCATTGCCGGTCGTCGTCTGCGCCTTGAGCCCCAGATCGACGCAGCAATCGAAAAGCGCAAGATCGTCGCCCGGCCAGAGCTCGGCGAGCTCGGGCCGCGTCACCGACGGGTTGACGCCGGAAATGAGAAGGCGCTTGGCCGCCCCGTCGCTGAGAAGCGTCATCGCCGCCGTCAGGCGTTCGCCGTTCCGGCCGGTGAAGACGACGACCCCGTCCGCCCGCGGGGCCGCGCCCTTCGCCGGCGCCGGCAACTCGGCGACGAACAGCAAAAGACCGGCGCCCCAAGCGAGGCCGGCGAGCGCAAGGATGTGAAAGAAGCGTCGCACGATCCATCGTCTCCGTGGACAAGATAGCCCCTGAGGGGCGAAGGGGTCCAGCCGTTCAGTAGGTCTCGCCCAGCGTTTTGAGGACGGTGAGCCGCGCCGACACCGCCGTTACGAGGCAGATTGCGATCGGCACGAGCAGCATCGGCAGGGCAAGCCCATAGCCGAGATCGAGCCCCGGCAGGAATGCGCCTTCAGCGCCCTTCGGCCGCGTCGCCATCGCAAAAAGGCCGATGAGGAAATACGCGATGAAGAGCCCGATCAACGCGCCCCTGAGGCCGATGATCGTGAAGCGGCGCTGCACCTCGCCGGCGATATAGCGGTCAGTGGCGCCGACAAGGTGCAACAGCGCGACGACCTCCGCGTTGGCCGCAAGACCCGCGCGGCTCGCGAAGATCGCAATCGCGCAAGCCGCGCCCATGATGAGCGCGAAGATGGCGAAGGCGAGCAGCTGTCCCGAGCGCGCGGCGACCGCGAGCCTTTCGTTCCAATCCCCGTGGTCGTCGAGCACCACGCCCGGCGCCGCCGCCGCAAGCCGCGCCGAAAGTCCGGAAAGATCCTTGCGGCCTGTCTCCGCAAGCTTCAGTTCGATGAGCGCGGGGACGTTGAGCGTGTCGGCGTTGCCTTTGCCGAGCCAAGGCTCGAGCAGCTTGGCGGCCTCCTTCGAGGAAATGACCGTATACGAAGCTACTTCCGGCGAGGCCGATAAGACCTCGGCGACGCGCGCGGCGCGTTCGTCGATCTCCGCGACATCGGCGCCCTTGACCTGCACGGTCACGGACGCCTTGAGATCGGTCGTCCAGTTGCGCGCGGCCGAGGCCGTCAGGATGAACGCCGCCAGCGCGACGCAGGCGAGCGAGGAAATGACCGCGATGACCGCCGTCAGCGGAGCGCCGCTCGATCCCGTTTCGGGAAGCAGCGGCGAGCGTCCGGGCTTTATCGGCGGCGCCCCGCCGCGGCCCGAGGCGCGCCGGTCGGCGACAAGCTCGCCGCGGCGCGGCTCCTCGATCGCCCCGCCGATGCCGGAGACGCTGCTCATCGGACCGCCCCGCGGGCCGACGGCGCGGCATGGAGGTCATCGTGAAGGCGACCGCCCTCAAGCCTGATCGTCTTCTTGCCGAGCGCCTTGACGAGCTCGAGATCGTGGGTCGCGACGATGACGGCGGCGCCGAGTTTGTTGAGCTCGATGAAGAGTTTCATGATCTTCTCTCCCATCAGCGGATCGACATTGCCCGTCGGCTCGTCGGCGAGGATGAGATCGGGTTTCGACACCAGCGCGCGCGCCAGCGCCACGCGCTGCTTCTCGCCGCCGGAAAGCGTTTGCGGCTTGGCGTCCAGCCTTGAGCCGAGACCCACCCAGTTTAAGAGTTCCCTTACGTCTTCCTTATACTGGTTATGATTAACGCCCGCGACTTTCATGGGCAGCGCGACGTTTTCGAAAGCGGTGAGATGATCGAGCAGGCGGAACTCCTGGAAGACGACGCCGATGCGTCGCCTGAGGGGCGGCAGCGCCTCGCGGGGGGCGGCCGTGACATCCTCGCCAAAGAGCGTGATCCGGCCGCGCGTCGGCCGGAGACCGAGATAGATGAGCTTCAGGAACGATGTCTTGCCCGCGCCGGACGGCCCGGTCAGGAAGCGGAACTCGCCTTCGCCCAATCCGAAATCGAGATCGCGGAGACATTCCACGCCGCCGTCATAGGCGAGCCCGACACTCTCGAATCTGACGATCACGACGCCTCGCAATCCGCTCCGGCCGCTCATTGGATGAGATCGGCCGCCGAGCCAAGCCATGATTCCCGTCCGCGATGATAATCACCTGCCCCGCCTGCGCGGCGCGCTACGACGTCGACGACGACCGGTTCCACCCGGACGGACGGTCGGTGCGCTGCGCCGAATGCGCCGAGAGCTGGTTCGTGCCGGCGCCGACCCCTGTTGAAAACCTGATGCCGCTGAAGCCCAGGGCGCGGAAACTCGACGAGCCGCGGGACGAACCCGCGTCCCGCCGCGACGGCCGGGTCCGGTTTAACGACGCCTATGAAGAAGACGTCGAGGAGCCGCTTTTCAGCGCCGGCGGGCCGACTTCGGGCCGGGCGGAGGAAGACGCCAGGCCGGCGGCGCGCGGCGCAGAAACTGTCCGCGACGTCGCGCGCGCAGCCGAGGCCGGCCGGGAGCCGCGCCGGCGCGCAGGCGCTCGCGGAGAGCCCGGCGCGCCTCGCCGCAATGACCGGCGTCTCGATGGCGGCGCTGACGATGAGGACGCCATTCCTGCTCGCGCGCGCCGCGCCGCCAAAGTCGTCGACGCCGACTTCGAGGATCTCGACGATGAGCCGCAGCGGCGCGAAGCCGCCCCGCTCGGCCGCGGCTTCGGACGCAAGCTGAGCGGCGATCACGATGAGCGGATCGATCGCGACGATCGCCGCGAGACAGCGCTCGCCCGCTATGAAGATCTCGAGCCGATCGCGGAACGCGTCTTCAATGAAGAGTTCTTCACCGCGCTGCGCGTGCAGCCAAAAGAGCTCGAGCGCGCGATCCGCAAGGCGCGCCGCCGGGCCGAGGCGCGCGACAAGAACCGGCTGACGCCGATGCGCGCGCTCGGCTGGTCGGCCTTCGTCGGCGCCATCGCCGCAGCGGGCTTCGTCACCTATTCCTACCGCAATGACATCGTCGCCATGTTCCCCAATGCGCTCGGCGCCTATCAGGCGATCGGCATCGAGGCGCGGCCTTTCGGGCTCGAGATCGAGGGCGTCACGCACCGCGTCGCGATGGCGCCGGAAGGCCCGGCGATCGAGATCCTCGGCCGCCTCAGAAACGCCGGCGACGCTTCAGTCGCCGCGCCGGTCCTGCAGGCCGAGGCCGTCGGCGCTGACGGCAAGATCCTGTCGCGTTGGACCTTTTCGGCGCAATCGGGCGATGTCGGGCCGGGCGAGACGGTCGCCTTTTCGACCCGCGCGCCCGCCCCCGACGGGGTCAGCGAGGTGCTGCTGTCCTTTGCGCCCGCTGAAGGCGTCAAGATTTCCGTCGGCAATGCGATGAGGCCCTCGTCGCCGCAATAGTCCCGCGTCTTCGCCGCGGGCCGTTGCCTTTCTGCGGCGAACGGCTAAAGCCGCCCGCATGCGTATTCTCCATACCGAAGAAGCCCTCGCGCGGCGGATCGATCAGCTCGCCGCCGACATCATCGAAGTCTATGGCCGCGACTTCCTGATGGCGCCCGTTCTGACCGGCGCCTTCGTCTTCGCCGCAGATCTTCTGCGCGCGCTCTACCGGATCGGCGCCGACCCGCTCGTCGATTTCGTGCAGCTTTCGAGCTATGGCGGCGCACGCGCGTCCTCAGGCGTCGTCAAACTGCTCAAGGATTTCTCCCTGCCGCTGCAGGGTCGGCGCGTCCTCATCGTCGACGACGTGCTCGACACCGGCCGTAGTTTGCATTTTGCGAAGAACATGGTTCTCGACGCCGGCGCCGTCGAAGCGCGGATCTGCGTCCTTGTGCGCAAGAGCACCGGCCGCAGCGCCGACATCGACGCCGACTTCGTAGGCTTTGAAGCAGGCGCTGAAGACTTCATCGTCGGCTTCGGCATGGACGACGACGGGCGGCGGCGCGGGCTGCCCCATATCGGCGCCGCGAACTGATCCGGTTAGGACAGTTTGCAACTGTTCCGTAGGCTGACTATCATTTCGGTAATGAGATCCCGGGCCGCGGACATTACGATCCCGTGATTTTACGACAATTAAGGTGGCCTGTCGCGGCGGGCTGCCTAGACCTCCCGTCGCAACCTTGTGGAGGTCTTGCGTGCTGTTTCGCCATCAAGGGGGACGCGTTCTTTCAGCCGCGATATGCGGCCTTTTCGCCAGCCTCGGCCTCGCGCCGACCGGCGCGTCGGCGCAAGCGCCCGTCGCCTGTTCGGGGGCGCGCCCTTCCCCCGCGCCCGTCGCCTCGCGCCACGTCGCCAGCCTGCGCAATTTCGACGCGCTCGCGCCCGCCGGCCGCAGCGTCCGGGCGGTCCGATCCGGCGCCTGGTCGGACGCAGCGACCTGGGGCGGCGCCCTGCCCACGGATCGCGCGCTCATTCCCGCCGGAATCAGCGTCGTCGCCGATGTCGCGTCGACCGCGCCGCTGAAATCGGTCCGGGTCGAGGGCTGCCTTGAGCTGTCGGGCGAGAAGAGCAATCGTCTGAATACGGAGTTTCTCTATGTCGCCCCCGGCGGCGAACTGCTCGCCGGGACGCCGTCAAGGCCGGTTCCGGCGACGGTGACGGCCGAAATCGTGTTCCCGGATCTCGGGCCGCTCAATCCGGCGATCGATCCGACGCTTTCGGGCAAGGGCCTGGTCGCCGCCTCGCGCGTGCGGCTCTACGGCGCGCTGAAAACGCCGCGGGTCAAGGTCGCGAGAGCGCCAAGGCGCGGCGACACGGTCGTGGCTCTGCAATCGGCGCCCTCAGGCTGGCGCATCGGCGACCGCGTGATCCTGACCGGCACGCGCTGGATCCCGCAGACGACGAAAGGCGACGTCGTCCTCGCCAGCCCGACCGAGGATGAGGTCCGATTCATCACCGCGGTGAGCGGCGCAAGCGTGACGCTCGATGCCCCGCTCGCTTTCGATCACCTCGCGCCCGATCCCTCGCTCGGCGCCTATCTTGTCAACTATACGCGGAACGTGCGGCTGGCGACCGAGAACGGCGCCAGATTGCCGGCCAGCCGCCGCGCCCATTCCTTGTTCATGTCGATCGAGACGACGATTCAAGGCGCCGAGTTCTTCGAGATGGGCCGCACCGATAAATCGCAGCGCGCGTTCGACGCTGCGACGCTCACCGCGCCCACGGCGGTCTCGAACGTCAAGGGGCGATACCCCCTTCACCTCCACCAGCCCGGATTCCCGTCGGATGAGCTCGCGCCCGTCATTCGCGGCGTCGCCATCTGGGGATCGCCCGGCTGGGGCCTCGTGCAGCACGGCGGCAAGGCGTTCGTCTACCAGTCGAACGTCTACAACGCCTTCGGGTCGGCCTTCGTGGCCGAAAGCGGCAACGAGACCGGGGCCTGGGTCGAAAACACCGCGATCAAGGGAGTCGGCGTCAACCACATCGTCAAGGACGCCGCGGACGTCATCGCCTTCGACCTCGGGCGCACGGGCGACGGCTTCTGGATGCAGAGCCGCATGGTGCGCCTGCACAAGAACCTCGCCGTCGGCATGTCGGGCGGGACGGGCTTCGTCTTCTTCCACCGCAACACCGATCTCGGCGACCGCTTCCCGCTGACGCCGGCCTTCATCCGCACCGCGCTCTGCACGCCGGGCGCGATGCGGTTCCAGAACCAGTCGATCGACAAGCCGGCGATCCTTCAGTTTACGGATAATGAGGTGGCGGCCAGCCACCGCGGATTCCATGTCGTCAAGGACCGTCCGCTCGAGCCGCACGACATCCGCTCGGTCATCGACGATTTCACGGCTTGGGAGGTCCAGACCGGCATCGACCTCACTTACACCTCCCGCTACACGATCTGGGACGGCCTCATCATCGGATCGAAGCTGCGCCGCAACAAGCTGACTTCCTCTTACGGGATCGTTTTCGGCAAGAACACCTATGATCTTGCGGCGGTCAACACGGTGATAAAGAATTTCGACTATGGCGTCGATCTGTCCAAAGTCGCCTCGAGAACTTTCACGACGAACAACCGCTACACGCTCGCCGGGCTGAGATTTTCGGGCGTGCTGCGCCAGAATATCCTCAATCAGGACGCCTCCGACCAGGTGCTCGCTGCGGTTCCGCCCCGAACGACGCCGCGCCTCGATTTCAAATGGGGCTCGGGGCTCGCCAACCCGAGGTCCGGCGTCAACATCGCCGTCGCCGGCGTGAAGACGGACGCCTCCGGAAAAACGCCCTATCCCCTTGCTGACGACGAATTCCGCGTCACGTTCACCAACGTGCAGGAGCTGATGAAGGAGCTCGGCTGGTGGACCTTGCCGAACAAGGAGCGCGCGACGTCGTCGCCTGAGTTCTTCTCCGACCGCCTCTATGGCGACATCCATCAGACGCGTTTCGTCCTGCGCGTGCCGGATGGCTTCGGCTTCCCGGCGCGCCTTGTCGACGGATCGGCGGGCGACCAGGGCGCCATCGACGTCAAGGCCCTGCCGCCGAGCCCCTCGGACGACGCCGCCCGCGTCGCGGCGAACGGATCGGTCAAGATCAACGCGCTCGCCAACGACCGCAGCAATGACGGCGGCCTCAAGCCCGCCGGATACACCTATCCACGCAACGGGAATGTCACGCAAGCGCCGGACGGGACTTTCGACTATCGTCCGTTTCCGGATTTCCGGGGCGTGGACCGCTTTGAATATTGGGTGAAAAACCGGCAGGGGGTTCCGGCGAAGGCCGTCGTGACCGTGACCGTCAGCTGAAGCTGTAGGGGTCGACGTCGATCGTGCGGCGAACGCGCGCCGGGATCTTCACGCGCGCGAGCCAGTCGGCGAGGAAGGCTTGCACGTTGACGTCGCGGCGGGCCTTGACGAGAAAGCGCAGCCGCGCCTCGCCGCGCACGCGATAGACGGGCGCCGGCGCCGGGCCGAACACGGCGACGCCGTCCGCCGGCGGCAGCGCCGCCCGGTGCGCCGCGCCGGCCTCTTTCAGCGCGGACTCGTCAGCGGAGCGCAGATGCAGCGCGGCGAGGCGCCCGAAGGGCGGAAAGCCGAGCTCGGCGCGCCCCGCCGCTTCAGCTTCAAGAAAGCCATCGCGATCGCCCTTGGCGAGCGCGACGAAGACCGGCGCTTCCGGTTGATAGGTCTGGATGAGCGCTTCGCCGGGGCGCTCGGCGCGACCCGCCCGCCCGGCGACCTGGACAAGCAGCTGATAGGTCCGCTCGGCGGCGCGCAGGTCGCCGCCGGCCAGGCCCATGTCGGCGTCGACGACGCCGACCAGCGTCAGGCGCGGAAAATGATGACCCTTGGCGATCATCTGCGTGGCGACGAGGATGTCGACGCGGCCCGCCGCCATGTCATCGAGAAGCGCGCGCATGTCGTGCGGCGATCGCACCAGGTCGGAGGAGAGCGTCCGCCGACGCGCGTCCGGCCACAGCGCCGCGGCTTCCTCGGCGATACGCTCGACGCCGGGGCCGCAAGCCGTCAGCGCGCCGACCGCCTTGCATTCGGGGCAGGCCGAAGGCTTCGGCGTCGAATAGCCGGTGACGTGGCAGACGAGCTTGTTTTCATAGCGGTGCTCGACGAGGTAGGCATCCGCATACGGAGATTTCATCCGCGAGCCGCAACGCCGGCAGATCGTCAGCGGGGCGTATCCGCGACGGTTGATGAAGAGCAGCGACTGCTCGCCGGCGGCGAGGCGGGCGTTGACGCCGGCGACAAGCGGCGGCGAGAGCCACCGCCCCTCCTCCGGGGGATCGCGGCGCAGGTCGACAAGCGCGATCCTGGGCAGGGCCGCCTTGCCGAAACGGGCTTCCAGCCGCACGAGGCCATAGCGGCCCTGTTCGACATTGACGACGCTTTCGAGCGAGGGCGTCGCTGACGCGAGAATGACGGGAAATTGCGCACGCGCGCCCCGCGCCACCGCCATGTCGCGCGCCTGATAAATGACGCCCTCTTCCTGCTTGTAGGCGCCGTCATGTTCCTCGTCGACGACGATAAGGCGCAAATTCGGGAACGGCAGGAAAAGCGCCGAACGGGCGCCGACGACAAGGCGCGCCGAACCGTCGGCGACGCGCCGGAAAACGCGGCGCCGCGCCGCGGCGGATAGATCGGAATGCCAGGCGGCGGGTTCAGCCCCGAAGCGGTCGGCGATTCGGGTGATGAAAGGCAGCGTGAGCGCTATTTCGGGGAGAAGGATGAGGACCTGCGCGCTCGCATCGCGCGAGAGCGCGTCCGCCGCCGCCTCGAGATAGACCTCGGTCTTGCCGGCGCCGGTGACGCCGTCGAGCAGCGTGACGCCGCCTTTTCGCGCCGCCTCGATGAGCGCGCGCGCCGCGACGGCCTGTTCATCCGTGAGCCGCTTGCCGGCGCGTCCCGGATCGGGAGCCTCAAAGGGCGCGTCGGGATCGATCTCATGACGACGGAGCGCGCCAGTCTTGAGGAGGCCGCCGACAACAGCCGATTGAACGCCTGTCGCCGCGGCGATCTCCGAAGGCGTCGCGGGCGCGCCGCGCGCGGCCAGATAGTCGATGACGGCGCGCCGGCCCGGCGTCATTCGCGCCGCCGGCGGACTGGCGAGGCTGAACGCAGCGACGCCTTTCGGCGCCGACAACGCGTCGCCGGACCGCAAGGTGAGACGCAAGACCGCGCCGAGAGGAAACATCGTGTAGCCGGCGACCCACTGTAGAAAATCGATCATCGCCCCGGAGAGCGGCGGCGCGTTCAGAACCCGGGCGATGTCCTTGAGCTTCCCGGCCGGAACGGCGTCCGGCGCGCCGGGCCAGACGACGCCGGGAACGAGCCGCCCGGCGAAGGGCGCCTCGACATAGGTTCCGGGCGGGAGCGGGAGGGGCGCGCGGTAGTCAAAGGGTTTCTCGAGCGGCATCGCGAACAGCACCTTGACCCGCGCGGTCGCCGTCCCGGCTTCGATGGTCGTCGCCGCCGTCTCGTCGTTCACGCTTGATCCTCAAACCGGTTTCGGGTGAATTGCGCTCCGCCGTCGGAGCGGTTCCGCGCCGTCGGAGGCAAGGGTCAACCAACCAGCGGCGGCGTGATGCGTGGCTTTGTTCTGTTCCTCCTTTCCGCGGTCGGCGCAAGCCTTCTGACCGCCTCGCCCGCCGACGCCAAATACAGCCTGTGCAACAAGACGAGCTATGCGCTCTCGGCGGCCATCGGCTATGTCGACGGCGACCGGCTCGCGACGCGCGGCTGGTGGCGGCTGCGGCCCGGACAGTGCAAGGTCGTCCTGACCGAGCCGACCGATCCGGGCCGCTATTTCGTCTACGCGGAAGCTGTCGCCGGACATAATGGCCCCTTGCGGTCCTGGTCGGGCGAGACGCCGCTCTGCGTCGAGAACGAAGGCTTCTTCAACCTCCGCAACCAGGAAGTCTGCCGGGACAATCCCGTGCAGCAGCGCAATTTCTTTGACGTCGAAGTGACCCCCGCCGCCGGCGGCAACTGGCAGACTGATTTCGCCGAAGCCGCCAACTACACCGTCTACAGCGCCGAGGTCGCCGGCGTGCAGCGACTCCTCAACGATCTCGGCCTCGCCAATTCGCGCGTCGACGGCTCGCTCGGGCGCGAAACCCAGCGGCTCCTCGCCTCCTACAGGAAAGAGAAAAATCTCGGCGAGGGTCCCGTCATCGACGACGCCACCATCGACGCCATGATCGAGGAGGCGAACGCGCGCGAGGCCAAGCTCGGCCTGTTCTTCTGCAACAAGACCGACGCGCAGGTCTGGGCGGCGCTCGCCGAGCCGCTCGGCGAAGGGCGTTATGAATCCCGCGGCTGGTGGCGCCTTGCCGCCGGAGATTGCGCCAAGGTCGTCAAGGGCGCGCTCGCGGCGGACCATTATTACATTTATGGCGTCGTCGAGGATGCGCGCGGGGAGCGCCGGCTCGCCGGCGGCGACAAGGCTTTTTGCACGAGCCCCGTCCGCTTCACCTCGCCGAGCGACACGACCTGCGCCGATCAGGAGCTCGACGAAGCGATGTTCCGCCGGCTGAATATCGGCGGGGCGTCCTCGGCGACCTTCAATTTCGGTCCGGAAAGTTTCGTCGCGCCGCCGGCCGAGGGCGCGCCCTCGCCGGCGCGCTGAACCGTATGGCGCCTGACCTTTCTCCGGATTTCGCCCATGTCGAGACCTGGGTCTTCGACCTCGACAACACGCTCTACCCCGCGCATTGCCGGCTCTTCAGCCAGATTGACGCGCGCATGACGGACTATATCCGCCGGACGACCGGCGCTGCGCATGACGAGGCGCGCCGGCTGCAAAAGCATTACTACGTCAAATACGGCACGACGCTTTCAGGCATGATGGCCGAGCACAGGATTTCGCCGGAGGATTTTCTCGACTATGTCCACGACATCGATTTTTCGGCGGTGCCCGAAGATCAAGCGATGCGCGCGGCGATCGAGGCGCTGCCCGGGCGGCGCTACATTTTCACGAACGGGTCCGTCGCCCATGCCGAGCGGGTGCTTTCCCGCATCGGCGCGTGCGGCCTCTTCGACGACATTTTCGACATCAGGGCGGCCAACTGGACGCCGAAGCCGCACCGCGCAGCCTATGAGCGCTTTCTCGCGGCGACGCGCGTCAGGGCGGGCGAGGCGGCGATGTTCGAGGACCTCGCGCACAACCTCGAGGCGGCGCACGCGCTCGGCATGACGACGGTGCTCGTCGCCTCCGACGCCGACTGGTTTGCGGATGAGCCCGAAGCCAAGCGGCCCGCCCGCCCCGGCGAGGAGAAACCGGGGCATGTGCACCATGTCACCGACGACCTCGCGGCTTTTCTTGTCGCAGCCCGCAAGGCGGCGTCGCGCGAACCGCCGTCGCCATGATGGCGGGGATTGGCAGGCGCTCCGTATACGGAAGACCGGCGAAATCATGGCCGGCCGGCGGGCTCTTGCGCCCGTCGATCACATTTTGTTTCAGGACAGGGTTAACGGCGCCGGCGCGCGTCAACTCTGCGTATTTTTCGGGATCAGGTTAACGCCGCAAGCCGTTGATTTCCTTGGCGCCGGAAGGCCGGCAGGGTTAACGGACAGGGTTAACCGCTCGGTTCGTCGCGGAGTTATCCCCCTCCCCCGGGGCGGCCTTAGGATGCTTCCCGCGTGTCGCAGGGAAGAGGCTCGAAGGATCCAGGCTTCAAAGCGCGGCG
>JBKBLR010000040.1:0-23976 GCA_046296195.1 Parvularculaceae bacterium
TATGGGTCGGGGCCTTCCAAAGCCGGGGACGCCCTTGAAATCCGATATTGAGATCGCCCGCGCGGCGCGCCTGCAGCCGATCACCGAGATCGGGTCGAAGCTCGGCCTGCCGCCCGAGGCGGTCATTCCTCACGGCCGCGGCAAAGCGAAAATCGACACCAGCGCGATCGGCGACCCCAAGGCGCAGGAGCGCGGCAACCTCATTCTCGTGACGGCCATCACTCCGCCGCGGGCCGGCGCGGGAAAAACGACGACCACGATCGGGCTCGGCGACGCCCTCAACCGCATCGGCAAGAAGACGGCGATCGTCCTGCGCGAGCCCTCGCTCGGTCCCTGTTTCGGCGTCAAGGGCGGCGCGACCGGCGGCGGCATGGCCCAGGTCGCGCCGATGGACGACATCAACCTGCATTTCACCGGCGACTTTCACGCCATAACCGCGGCGCACAACCTGCTCGCGGCGATGATCGACAATCATCTCCATTGGGGCGACACGCTGAACATCGACCCGCGCCGCATCGCCTGGCGGCGCGTGATGGACATGAACGACCGCGCCTTGCGCGAGATCATCTGCGGCGTCGGCGAGAACAACGGCGTCGTGCGGGAAGCCGGCTTCGACATCACCGTCGCCTCGGAAGTGATGGCGATCCTGTGCCTGTCCGAGAACCTTGAAGACCTTGAGCGCCGACTCGGCGCGATCATCGCCGGCTGGCGACGCGATAAGAGCCCCGTGACGGCGCGGGACCTCAAGGCCGACGGCGCGATGGCCGCGCTCCTCAAGGACGCGATCCTGCCGAACCTCGTGCAGACGCTCGAAAACAACCCGGCGATCATTCACGGCGGCCCCTTCGCCAACATCGCGCATGGCTGCAATTCAGTGATCGCGACGCGGACAGGCCTTGCGCTCGCGGACTATGTGATCACCGAGGCGGGGTTCGGCGCCGATCTCGGCGCGGAGAAATTTTTCAACATCAAATGCCGCAAGGCCGGCCTTGCGCCGAAAGCCGCGGTCATCGTCGCAACCGTCCGTGCCCTGAAGATGAACGGCGGCGTCGCCAAAGAGGCCCTGGGCTCCGAGAACGCCGGCGCCGTGGCCGAGGGCGCGGTGAACCTTGCACGGCACATTGAGAATGTGCGCGGCTTCGGCGTTCCGGTCCTTGTCGCGGTCAACCAGTTCACGAGCGATACGCCGGCCGAGCTGGCTGCGATTGAAGCTGCGGCCGCGCGCGCAGGCGCGCGCGGCGTCCTCTGCCGCCATTGGGCGGAAGGCTCGAAGGGCGCTGAAGATCTCGCCCGCGCCGTCGTCGATCTTGTCGAGCAGGGCGGCGCAAGGTTTCATCCGCTCTATCCCGACGCCTTGCCGCTGAAAGCGAAAATCGAGACGGTCGCGACGAAAATCTATCGCGCGGCGCGCGTCGACTTTTCCTCCGCGGCCGAGCGCGCGCTCGCGACCTATGAGCGCCTCGGCTTCGGCGCCCTGCCCGTCTGCATGGCGAAGACCCAGATGAGCTTCTCGGACGATCCTTCGCGCCTCGGAGCGCCGGAAGGCCATGTCCTCCATGTGCGCGAGGCGCGGCTTTCGGCCGGCGCCGGCTTCGTCGTCGCGATCTGCGGGGAAATCATGACCATGCCCGGCCTGCCGAAATCACCTGCGGCGGAGCGAATTGCGGTGAACGAGCGCGGCGAGATCGAGGGCCTCTTCTGACGACCCTTTACGCAAACGACGCCTGCGCCTATGTCGATGCCGCTGCCCGGCGCGTCAGGGCGAACTTCCCCGGGGCCGTATCTCACAGAACGGGAGCTGCCTCTGGCGGAGACCCTTGGTTTCCATCACGCGGCGCCCACCTGGTCCTTAGGGTCCAGGGCGAATGTCTCGTCCGACGGCCAGGGCGGCGCTTTGTTGAAGGTTGTCGATCCTTGCTGCCTGTTCTGCCGCCGATGGCGCCCTCTTTCGCGTCGAAAGAACTCCTCCGCCATCGGATGATGACGGAACGGCGAGCCGCAGCGAAAGCAAGGCCTGACGCCGGCCGGCACGCGGCCCGCGTCTTCATGGACCACGTGCCGATTCCCGCCGGCGCGACGATCGCGCTCTATCACCCGATGAAGGACGAGCTTGACACCAAGCCGCTCGCCGCGACGCTGATCGAGCGCGGCTTCCGAATCGCGCTGCCCGTCACGCCGAAAAAGCGCGGCCCGCTTACTTTTCGCGCCTTTCGCGACGGCGACCCCTTGCGCGCCGATCGCTACGGCGTGATGACGCCGGCGGAGGAAGCGGCGGAGGTTCGGCCGATGCTGATCGTCACGCCGCTTCTCGCCTTCACGCGCGACGGCAAGCGGCTCGGCTATGGCGGCGGCTATTACGACCGCACCCTCGCGAGCCTGCGCGCCGACCATGACGTGCTCGCCGTCGGCTACGCCTATGGCGCGCAGGAGGTCGAGACGATGCCCTTCGGCAGGAACGACCAGCGCATCGACATGATCGTCACCGAGCGCGAGGCGATCGATGCGCGCCCGTGGAAAGACGGCCTGCGGTGAAGATCGGCGTTTTCGGCGATGTCGTCGGCCGTTCGGGGCGCAAGGCGCTGACCGATGAACTGCCGCGCCTGAAACGCCGCCACGGCCTCGATTTCATCATCGTCAATGGCGAGAACGCCGCCGGCGGGTTCGGCGTCAACGCTGAAATCGTCGAGGCCTTCATCGCCGCCGGCGCTGATGTCGTGACGACCGGCAATCACGCCTTCGACCAGCGCGACGAGATCGACGTCTTCCGGACGGAGACGCGGCTCCTGCGCCCGCTCAATTTTCCAAAGTCCAATCCGGGGCGCGGCGCCGGCCTCTTCGATGCGAAAGACGGCGGACGCGTCCTCGTGCTGCACGCGCAAGGGCAGGTCGAGATGCATCCGTGCGACGATCCCTTCGCCGCGATCGACGCCGCCATGGCGAGCGCCGAGCTCGGCCGCGACGCAGACGCCATCATCGTCGACTTTCACGCCGAGGCGACAAGCGAGAAGCAGGCGATGGGGCACTATCTCGACGGCCGCGTCTCGGCCGTCATCGGCACGCACACCCATACGCCGACCGCGGATGATCGCGTGCTGCCAGGCGGCACGGCCTATATCACCGACATCGGCATGTGCGGCGACTATGACAGCGTCATCGGCATGGAGAAGACGGAGCCCTTGCGCCGGTTTCTGACCAAGATGCCGGGCCAGCGCTTCCAGCCCGCCGCGGGCGAAGCGACCTTGTGCGGCGTCATCATCGAAATCGCTCCGTCCGGCCTTGCCTCGTCGATCGAGCCCTTGCGCGTCGGCGGCGTGCTGCGCCAGCGCGACCCCGCCGCGCCTCAGCGGACATAGCTCGCCCCGTTGATGTCGAAGGTCGCGCCGGTAGCTGACGGGCACGCCCCCGACATCAGAAACACGGTCATCGCCGCGACTTCTTCGGGGCTGGCGACGCGCCCGAGCGGAATGTCGGCGACGGCCCTGGCGCGGGCGGCGATGTCTTTCGGCGCCATGCGCGTTTCAACCCAGCCCGGGGCGACGGCGTAGAAGAGGATGTTTTCGGCTGCGAGCGCGCGGGCGAAAGTCTTCGTCATGGCGAGGATCGCGCCTTTCGAGGCGGCGTAGCCTGCCCCGTCGATGGCGTCGCCGCGATGGCCGGCGCGGCTTGCGATGTTGACCACGATCCCGCCGCCGAAGGCGCGGAAATGCGCGATCGCCGCCCGGCAGAGATCAGCGGGCGCCTGGAGATTGACCGCGAGATTGGCCGCCCACCCTTCCGTCCACTGATTTTGAGGGCCTTCTAGCGGCGTTTCGTCGTAGAGGCCGGCGTTGTTGGCGACCGCATCGATGCGGGGCGACGCCTTGAGCGCCTTTTCGAAAAGCCGGAAGCCGGCCTCCGGCTTTGAAAGGTCCTCGAAAAGGACTCGTGACGCCGGAATGGAGCGGTCCTTGACCAGTTCATCGATCGCCCCGCCGGGCCGCGAGGCGTGAACGATCAGGCTCGCCCCCGCGTCCGCCGCCGACCGTGCGATCGCCGCGCCGATGCCGCGCGATGCGCCCGTCACCAATACCGTCTTTCCTTCAAGATCCGCCATTGCCCGCCTCTTGAAACGCGCCTTTGAGGCTTGGTATTGCCGCGGCCTCAATTCAGCAAGCGCAGCATTCGCCGAGGGTTCGCCATGGCCGGACATTCCCAGTTCGCCAACATCATGCACCGCAAAGGCAAGCAGGACGCCAAGCGGTCGAAGATGTTCTCCAAACTTTCAAAGGAGATCACCGTGGCGGCCAAGCTCGGCGCGCCCGACCCGGCGTTCAACCCGCGCCTCCGCCTCGCGATCCAGGCCGCCAAGGCCCAGTCGATGCCGAAGGACAACATCGAACGCGCGATCAAGAAGGCGACCGGCGGCGACGGCGCCGGTTTCGAAGACGTGCGCTACGAAGGCTTCGCGCCCGGCGGCGTCGGCGTGATCGTCGAGGTCCTCACCGACAATCGCAATCGCGCCGCCGGCGAGGTGCGGTCGATCTTCACCAAGCATGGAGGCAATCTCGGCGAGACGGGCTCCGTCGCCTTCATGTTCGACCGCGTGGGGGCGATCGAGTATCCCGCGACCGTCGCTAGCGAAGACGCCATGCTGGAGGCTGCGCTCGACGCCGGCGCGAGCGACGTTGAGTCGGGGCCCGAGGGCCATTTCATCTATACGGCGAGCGATGAGCTCGCCGCCGTCGCCGCCGCGCTCGAAGCCAAATTCGGCGAAGCGCGCTCGCAAAAACTCGCCTGGCGGCCGCAAACCTCGATCCCCGTCTCGGGAGAGGCCGCGTCCGGCCTGATGAAGCTCATGAGCGCGCTTGAAGACTGCGACGACGTTCAGAACCTTTACGCCAATTACGACATCGCCGCCGATGAGATGGAACGGCTTGCGGGCTGACCGGCCGCCGGCCTAGGATCGCCGCCGAAACGATAAGCCGCCGAACAAGAGGCGGAAAAGAGGGGCGCGTACCTTGCGGTTGGGGGACCGTAAGGATCTTCCTGATACGGAAGCATAATGATCTGGTTAACGAGTTCGCGGGCGCCGCTGGCGGCTGCAGCAGCGTTCGCGCTCATTTGCGCAGCGCCCGCGCGCGCCCAGCCGGTCGACTTCCAGAGCTATTTCCCGCGGATGCAGGCCGTCCGCATCGACGAAAGCGAGGCCCCGACGATCGACGGCGACCTTTCGGATCCCGCCTGGGCGAAAGCGGCGACGACGGAAGAATTCTATCAGGTCGAGCCGAACGAAGGCGCGCCAGGGTCGGAACGAACGCGCGCTTATCTGATGTATGACCGCGACAATCTCTATGTCGGCTTTTATCTCTATGACAGCGAGCCGCAGAAGATCACCGCAAAGCTCCTTGCGCGCGATTCCCAGCTTCGCAACGAGGACGGCATCCGCGTCATGCTGGATCCGTTCGGCACCTTCAGGGACGGTTTCTTCTTCGGCGCCAACGCCAATGGCGCCCGGGTCGATGCGCTGATCGAGAACAGCAACAGGATCCGGGTGGAGTGGAACACCATCTGGAACGTCAAGTCGCGGATCGTCGAGGACGGCTGGATCGCCGAATTCGCCATTCCCTTCCGCTCCATTTCAATCGACGCCTCGCTTGAAGAATGGGGCATGCAGTTCCTGCGCAACATCCCGCGCAAGAACGAGGAAGTCCGCTGGTCGAACATCGACCGCACACGCGACCGCATCGACCTCACCAATCCGGGTCGCCTTTCGGGCGTCAAGGACGTTTCGACAGGGATCGGGCTCGAGGCGCAGTTGTTCGTCACCGGCGCGAGCTCCTACGACTGGGAACTTGACGACGTCGATATCAGCCTCAACCCTAGCGCCAACATCTTCTACAAGATAACGCCGTCGCTGACCGGCTCGCTGACGTTCAACACCGACTTCGCCGACGCGCCCCTTGACGCCCGGCAAGTGAACACCGGGCGCTTCGCGCTTTTCTTTCCCGAAACGCGGGACTTCTTCCTGCAGGACGTCGCCTCCTTCGAGTTCGGCGGCGCGGTCTTTTCGGACAATGTCAACGGGATGCCGTTCTTTTCGCGCCGGATCGGGATCGTTCAGGGGCGCCCCGTCGACATCATCGCCGGCGCGAAAGTCAGCGGGAAGCTGGGGCCGGCGAATGTCGGTGCGTTGGCGGTGAGGACGGGCGCCGACGATCTTGTCGACGGCCAATATCTCGGCTCGGCGCGCGCTTCTTTCCAGGTGCTCAACGAATCGAAAGCGGGCGCCGTCTTCACCTATGGCGACCCGGCGGGCGAGATCGACAACGCGGTCGGCGGCGTCGATTTCCAGTACCGGAACACGACGCGCTTCAAGGGCGCCCTGACCGCTGACTTCGCCTATCTTCGGAGTCTCGGCGGCGACGGCGCCGTCGACGCCGACGGCCAGTTCGGCGCGCTTGAGGCCGCCTATCGCGGCGACAAATGGAACTGGACGACGCGCTTCGAGCATATCGGCGAAGATTACAAGCCGCGCCTTGGCTTCGCGAACCGGACCGGCACACGCCGCTATCTCCAGGACGGCTGGCGCAGGTTCCGTCCGTCGAGCAGCGTCATTCGCTTCGTCGAGGTCGGCGGGTTCGCCGAGGCCGTCACCGACCTCGACAACCGACTGCTCGATCGCTATCTCGGCGGCTTCGCCAAAGCGCAGTTGCAGGCGGGCGACGAATTCGAGCTTGAAGCCTTTAATCTGTACGAGGACATTCGTGAGCCCTTCGACATCGCCGGGCGCCTCAACGTGCCCGCCGGCATATACCGTCACGAACGCTATAAATTCAGCGCGGCCATGACCGAGGCCAGGCCGGTCTCGGCGCGGGCGGAAGTCGGGCTAGGCGGCGCCTATGGCGGCGACTTTCTCAATGTCGAATCCGGGGTCAGCTGGCGCCCGAACAAGCATTTTCGCATCGGCGCGGAGTATGAGCTGACGAGCTTCGACCTGCCGACCGGCGCGCTCGACGTTCATGTCGGCGTCATCCAGTCGGTGCTCGCCTTCTCGCCGACGCTGTCGATCGCCACCGACGTTCAGTACGACAACATTTCGGAGAATTTCACCTTCTTCTCGCGCTTCACCTGGGAGCCGCGCCCCGAACGGGAGGTCTTCATCTCCTTCGGCCATACGGCGCTGATCGAGGAGGACCGCTTTCCCGCGTCCTTCCGCGCGCAAGGGTCGAGCTTCGCGCTCAGGCTCGGCCACACCTTCAGGCTCTGAGAACCTTAAGCGACTTCCACCTGATAGGCCGCTTCCGGCAAATCTTCGCCAAAGGCGCGCTGGTAGAATTCGGCGACCGTCGGGCGCTCCAGTTCGTCGCATTTGTTGAGGAAGGTGACTCGGAAGGCGTAACCGATGTCCTGGAAGATCTCCGCGTTCTGCGCCCAGGTGATGACCGTGCGCGGGCTCATGACCGTCGCCAGATCGCCGTTGATGAAAGCGTTCCGCGTCATGTCGGCGACCCGCACCATGGCGCTGACCGCCTGGCGTCCTTCCTTCGAATCGTAAAGCGGGCATTTGGCGATGACGATCTCGACTTCTTCGTCATGCGGCAGGTAGTTGAGCGTCGTCACGATCGACCAGCGGTCCATCTGGCCCTGATTGAGCTGCTGGGTGCCGTGATAAAGGCCGGTCGTGTCGCCGAGCCCGATCGTGTTCGTCGTCGCGAAGAGCCGGAACCACGGGTGCGGTCGCAGCACCTTGTTCTGGTCAAGCAGCGTCAGGCGCCCCTCGGATTCGAGCACGCGCTGGATGACGAACATCACATCCGGGCGTCCGGCGTCATATTCGTCGAAAACGAGCGCGACGGGACGCTGGAAAGCCCATGGCAGGATGCCTTCCTTGAAGGCCGTCACCTGCACGCCGTTTTCGACCACGATTGCGTCCTTGCCGATGAGGTCGATGCGGCTGACATGGCTGTCGAGATTGACGCGCACGCAGGGCCAGTTAAGCCGCGCGGCGATCTGTTCGATGTGCGTCGACTTGCCGGTGCCGTGATAGCCCTGCACCATCACCCGCCGGTTGTGCGCAAACCCCGCAAGGATCGCGCGCGTGGTCTGCGGATCGAACCGGTGGGCGGCGTCGATCGCGGGCACATATTCGTTGGCCTTGGAGAACGCCGGCACCCCGCCGGCGAAGTCGACGCCGAAGGTCGTCTTGGCGTCAATGCGAACATCGGGCTTTTCGAGAAACTTGTCGTCGGTCACGGGCATGGAGAACGCCTTGAAAACGCGGCGGACCCTTGCCCGAACGGCAGGGGATTTCAAGGCCCTCGGACAGAGGCCGAACGCCGCGAAAGCCTTAATCGTCGGCCTCGGCTGGAAATCAGGGCGCCCGATCAGGTTCTTGATCGTCGCGGCGTTCGCGCGCAAATCCGCGGATGATTTTGCGCGCGCTGCTTCAGCAGAACCCCGCCTTCTTCAGAATGTGATGGGCCCGGACGACTTCCTGAAGCTGGCCTTCCGCGCTCCGGTCGCCGCCATTGACGTCCGGATGGAAGCGTCGAAGCAGCTCGGCATAGCGTTTGCGGATTTCGGCGGGGGGCGCGGAAACCGGCAGGTCGAGAATCTGGAACGCTTTGGATTGCAGTTTCGACACCGGCCGGCCGTCCCGCATTTCGGGCCGGGCGCGCTGCGAGGCTCGGACGGCTTCGGAAAAAATTCCGAACGCGTCACGCAAATCTGCGGGCCCGCGGGCGCGCGCGGCCGCGCGGGCGCGTTCATTCTTGCCCATCGCCCAGGTGGGACGATCGCCGTAAAGCGCCCCCAGCCGAGCCGCCTCGGCCTCGGCCTCCGTCAACCCCTCGAAGAAATTCCATCTCGCGTTGTGGGCGCGCGCATGATCCTCGCATAGCCAGATCTTGGCGAGCGTTTCGCGCGGCGATTTCGACACCCTGACGATCGCGACCCTCTCGCAGCTCTCCGCGTCGCAGCGGCGCGCAGCTCCGCGCGCCCATAACGGCGGCTCGCCCGCGTCGTCCCGAGGGGGCCGAACCCGGATGTCGAAGCCATGGCGCGGGCGATAGGAATAGCGCATTGCGAAATTATGGTGCGCATGCCGGGTTGAAACAATCTTGACAGCGCCGCCGCCCGGCCGAATAGGGCGATATTTCCGGCACGGCGTGTTACTGCGCCGCAATTCCTCAAGAGGGCCATTCCGCAGATGAGCCTCGCTGAAACCATCCGCGCCAAGCTGGTCGCCGCGCTCGACCCGGTCCGCCTCGTCATCAAGGACGAATCCCACCTTCATGCGGGCCACGCTGGCGCTCGCCAGGGCGGCGAGTCGCATTTTCGGGTGCTGGTCGTCTCGCGGGCGTTTGAAGGGCTGTCGCCCGTCATGCGCCAGCGCGCAGTCAACGCGGCGCTGAAGCAGGAACTCGCCGGCCCCGTTCACGCCCTCGCGCTGAAGACTCTGACGCCTGCCGAATTCAGCGCCGCGCACTAGCCGGTCCGCGAGGAGAAAGTCCGCTGATGCCCGCTTTCTCCGACGCGCCGGCGACCTTCGCGCTTATCCTCGTTAACATCATCGTAAGCCTTTACGCTTTCTACGGCGACCGGACCTTCATCAACCAGTTCGCTTTTCAGGTGCGCGCAGTCAAAGAGATGCAGCAGCACTACCGGGTCGTCACGTCGAGCTTTCTCCACGCGAACATCCCGCATCTTCTGCTCAACATGGTGACGATTCTCTTTTTCGGGCCGCCGGTCGAGGCCGTACTTGGCGCTCTTGGATTCCTCGTCGTCTATTTCGGCGCGATCGTGACGAGCGGTATCGTTTCGCTCAGGGCCAACCGCAACAATCCTGACTACGCTTCCGTCGGCGCGTCCGACGCGGCGTCAGGCGTCGTTCTTTCTTTCTGCTGCTTCTATCCGTTCAAGCCCGTCTATATTCTTTTCCTCCCGTTCGGGATTCCCGCCCTCCTTTATGGAGCGCTCTTCATTTTAATTTCCGCCCGCCTGATGGGGCGGGCGGACCGAATCATCGCCCATGAGGGGCATCTCGGTGGAGCGATCGCCGGCGCGTCGCTGACCGTGCTGATGCGGCCAGACGTCGTCACCCGGCTGTTCGGCTAGCGCTCCCGCCCCGTTTGCGGCCCTTGGCGCGGGTGCTATGCATCGACATCGGCATTTGGGAGGCCCGCCATGAGAATGATGATCGCCGCCGCGCTCGCAATGGCGGGCGCCGCTTGCGCAACCGCGGTCGGCACGGCCTATGCGCCGGCGGGGAAAAACGGGTACGGCTATTCCGAGACCCGCATCGAGGAAGGCCGCTACCGCGTCACCTTCGCGGGCGACGGCGCGACGCCCGTCGGAACGGTCGAGGACTACGCCCTGCTGCGCGCCGCCGATCTTGCGATCGCGGGCGGCTATGACTGGTTTCGCGTCGTCGGCCGCTCGGTCGACGAGTCCGAAAAGGGCGGCGTCGGCATCGGCGCAGGGCTCGGCGGCGGCGGGCGCAATGTCGGCGTCGGCGTCGGCGGCAATCTCGGCACGGTCGGAGCGCGGAAGTTCTACACCGCGCGGCTCGAGGTGATCTTCGGCAGGGGCGATAAACCGGCTGACATGCCGAGCGTTTATGATGCGCGCTCCCTCGCCGCGACGATTCGCGCCCGGACCGCCCCGTCGTCATGATCTGGGAACAGCTGCGCCGCATCGTCACTGGAAACGACGCAAAGGGGCGCTCCTCGGCGGTGATCGACGGCGGCCCGGCGAAGGTGCTCGCCGTCGAGGAAGCGGGCCTTGCGGAGATCTGGACGGCCGCACTCGGCCCCGGGCTTCTTGACGGCCGCGACCGTCTCGCCGCCGAGGAGGTGCGACTTGAGCCGGCCCGACACGCCGTCAAAATCCGCTGGTTCACCGTGCCGCCCGAGGATCGGTCGAAAACGCCGGCCGAACGCGAGGCCGAAGCTGTGTTCGCCTTCGCCGCCTGCGGCGCCGGCGCGGCGCGCGTCGACACGACGCGGCATCCAATGATGCACAAGACCGCGACGCTCGACGCGATCATCCTCGTCAAGGGCGAGGTCGATTTGATCCTCGACGACGGCGAGGCGAAGGCGCTGAAGCCCGGCGACGTCGTCATCCAGCGCGCGACCAATCACGCCTGGGTGAACCGCGGCGGCGAGACGGCGCTTCTCGTCGCCATTCTCATCAACGCCGGAGACCATTGATGGCCGACGAGAACCTCGCCGACGCCTTCAATCAGTCGAACGCCCCTTTCGCACGCATGATCGGCGTGAAGATGACTTACGTCACGAAGGACCGCCTCGAGGCCGAAATGCTCGTGACGCCGGATCATTGCACCATTCCGGCGACGCTCCATGGCGGGGCGATGATGGCGTTCGCCGACAACATGGGCGGCTGCGGCGCTTTCCTCAACATGCCTGAAGGCATGATGACCACGACGGTCGAGAGCAAGACGAATTTCCTCCGCCCGGCGCCGGTGGGGCAGAAGGTGTTCGCCGTCACCACGCCCGTTCATATCGGCAAGTCGCTGCAGGTCTGGAAGACCGAGATCAGCCGCGAGGACGGCAAGCTCGCCGCGATCGTGACGCAGACGCAGATGATCCTTCCGATGCGAGGATGACGGATGCTTGAAGAGAGCTATTGGCCGGCGCGCAAGGGCGCGTTCACGACGCCGATGACGATCGGCGCAATGCTGGGGCGGCAGGCCGGCGCGCGCGGCGACGCGCCGGCGCTCAAGGAGCTGACGCCCGGCGGCGACATCGCCCGCATCTGGACTTATTCCGAGCTTTACGCAGACGTTGAACGCCTCGCGCGCGCGCTCGCCAGCCGGCATGCGAAGGGCGCGCGCATCGCCGTCTGGGCGAACAACATTCCCGAATGGCTGCTGCTCGAATACGCCTCCGCGATGGCGGGGTTGACGCTCGTGACGGTCAATCCGGGGTTTCAGGCGCGCGAGCTGAAATATGTCCTCGAACAGTCGCGTTCCGAGGGGCTTTATCTCGTCGATGAATTCCGCGGCAATCCGATGGCGAAGATCGCGGACGAGGTTTGCGCCGCCGTTCCGGCGATCCGCTGGCGCATCAGGCTTACTGATCACGACACGCTTTATGACGGGGCGGAGCGCGGCCGCCTGCCTGACGTCGCGCCCTCCGACATCTGCCAGATTCAATACACCTCGGGCACGACCGGATTTCCGAAAGGCGCCCTCCTCCACCATTGGGGGCTTTTGAAGAACGGCCATGATACGATGACCCGCGGCGGCGTTTCCGCTGCGGACAGCTTCGTCCACCACATGCCGCTCTTTCACACGACGGGCTGCGCGATTCTGGCGCTGGGCGGGCTCGCGCGCGGGGCGACGATGCTGCTTGCGCCGATTTTCGACGCCGACATGGTCGTCCGCGTCATCGAGCGGGAGCGGCCGAGTTTCATGCTTGGCGTGCCGACGATGATCGTCGCGCTGATCGAGGCGGTCGAGAAAAGCGACCGGGATGTATCGTCGATCCGGAACATCCTGTCCGGCGGGTCGATGGTGCCGCCGGAACTCGTGCGCAAGGCGCAGGCCGTGTTCGGCTGCGTCATCCAGATCATCTACGGCCAGACGGAAGCCTCGCCCGTCATCACGCAGACTCGTCAGGACGACGCCTTCAATGATCTTTGCGGCACGATCGGGACGCCGCTCGACGACGTCGAGGCGTCGATCAGGGACGTGGCGACGAACGCCGTCGTCCCGATTGGCGCGCAAGGCGAGATTTGCGCGCGCGGCTATCTCATCATGGACGGCTACAACGACAATCCTGAAGCCACCGCGAAGGCGATCGACCGCGAAGGCTGGCTCCACACCGGCGATCTCGGCCGCATGGATGCGCGCGGATTTTTGAAAATCACCGGCCGCGTGAAGGAGATGATCATCCGTGGCGGGGAGAACCTCTTCCCGGCCGAGATCGAGAATGCGCTCCTTGAGCATGAGGCGATCCTCGAGATCGCCGTCGTCGGCGTGCCGGACGACAAATGGGGCGAGCAGGTCGCCTGTTTCATGCGCGCGAAGGGCGAGGCGCGCCCGTCGCCGGCCGAGCTCAAGACCTTCATCCGCGCCCGGCTCGCCGCCCAGAAAACGCCAGCCTACTGGATCTGGGTCGACGACTGGCCGCTGACCGGTTCCGGCAAGATCCAGAAATTCAAGCTCGCCGAAGCCTTCGTGCGCGGCGAATTCGACGTACTGCAGGCCTGAGCCGCCCTCAGTCGCTCAAGCCGGCGAGCGTCAGGAAATCGGCGACGGCGATCTCTTCCGCGCGCCGCGTCGCCGCGACCCCGGCGGCGGCTAGCCGCGCCTCGACCTCCGCGCCGAAGACCGGCTTCAACGACGACCTCAGCATCTTGCGCCGCTGCGAAAAGGCGGCCTGGGTCACTTTCTCGAGACGCGCAAGCGTCTCCACTCGCGCCGGCGCCGGGGCGAAGGCGACGACGCTCGATTGAACTTTCGGCGGCGGCGTGAAGGCCCGCGCCGGCAGATCGAAGGCGCGCGACGGCCGGCTCGCGGCCTGCGCGATGACGGAGAGGCGCCCATAGGTCTTCGATCCCGGCGCGGCGAGAATGCGGTCGGCGACTTCCTTCTGAAACATCAGCGTCATTTGCGACCACAATGGCGCGGCCTCGTGATTGGCGGCGAGCCATTTGACAAGCAGCTCGGTCGAGATGTTGTAGGGAAGGTTCGCGACGATCTTTGCTGTCGCGCCATTGAGGAGCGCACGCTCGTCGACTGCGAGCGCATCGGCCTCGACGATCGTCAGGGCGCCCGGGAAAGCGGCCTTGAGGTCGTCGAGCGCCGGGGTGAACCGGCGGTCACGTTCGATCGCGATGACGGCGGCGCCCGTCTCCAGCAACGCTCGCGTGAGGCCTCCGGGGCCCGGCCCGACTTCGATGACGACGTCGCCCGGCCCCGCCGCCGCCACGCGCGCGATCTTTCGAGTGATATTGAGGTCGAGAAGGAAATGCTGGCCGAACGCCTTGTCAGCGCCGAGGTCGTGACGCGCGATCACCTCGCGCAGGGGCGGCAAGCCGGCGGTCATGGCGAACCGCGCCGGCGCGCCATCGCGCTCGCGAGCCTGATCGCAGCGATGAGACTGTCCGCGCGCGCCCTCCCCTTGCCGGCGATGTCGAGCGCCGTTCCGTGATCAGGCGAGGTGCGCACGATCGGCAGGCCGAGCGTCACATTGACCGCCTCGTGAAAGTCGAGCGTCTTGGCCGGAATGAGCGCCTGGTCATGCAGCATGCACAGCGCGGCGTCGTAACGCGCGCGCGCCGCCTCGTGAAACAGCGTGTCCGCTGGATGCGGCCCGGTCACCCCCGCGCCGAAGCGCGCCTGCAAGGCGGCGACCGCAGGCGCGATGACGTCGCGGTCCTCAAGGCCGAAGGCGCCTTTCTCCCCGGCGTGCGGGTTGACGCCCGAAACGGCGAGGCGGGGCGCTGCGACGCCGAAATCCTCCCGCAGCGCCTCGATCGTAATAGTCCCCTTGCGGACGATCATCTCCGCCGTCAGGGAAGCGGCGGCCTCGCGCACTGATTGGTGGATGGTGACGGGCACGGTGCGCAAGGACGGCCCGGCGATCATCATCACCGCGCCGCGCGTGCGGCCCGCCGGCATCGGCGCCGCGCTCGTCAGGTGGTCGATGAACTCCGTATGGCCCGGAAAGGCGAAGCCGGCCGCAGCAAGGCTCGATTTCTCGATCGGGTTGGTGACGACGCCCGCCGCCTCGTCGGAGAGGGCGAAAGCCACGGCGCGCTCGATCGCTTCGATCACCGCCGGGGCTGAACGAGGATCGGCGAGGCCGGCGCGCGCGTGCGCCGGGACGCCGACGTCGAGCACGGGCAACGCCCGCGGGAAGACGGCGTCGGCGCCGGCCGGTGCGGCGATGATCCGTATGCGGTCCGCCGGAAACACGGCCGGGTCGCCGATGAGGAAAAAAGGGGGACCGGAGGCGGCGAGCGCATCATGCGCCTTGAGTGCGATTTCAGGCCCGACGCCGCCCGGTTCGCCCATTGTCAGCGCCAAAGGGCCCGCCATGGGCGTCACGCGTCCGCCATTCCGTCAGCCGCCGGCCTGGCGCGGGGCTTCCGGCGCCTCGAGGCGGATGTCGACCGCAGATTTCCGCTCGATGTCGCGAAGATACTGGTTGGCGATGCGCTGGAGATGACGCCCGTAAAGCCGGTCCTCGATCGCGTCACGCGACGGAATGCCGAGGCCTTCATCCACCTCGCAGGCATAAAAAACATGCAGCGCGTCGTCGGCCTCGACGGGATCGCTCATGTCGCCGCGGCGCAAGCCTTCGACGGCGCCGCGGAAGCGTTCGTCGATAGAACCGAGCGGGACGTTCTCGATGATGGCGACGCCGACGCCGGCCCCAAGATCCTGGCGCAGCGTGCGCCCGCCGACGCAGGCCTGCGAGGTCGCGAGCTTTTCGAGCGCAGCGCGCGCGGCCGCCCGACCCATCGACACCGGCGCGCCCGCATAGGCGAGGGTCCAGCTTTTCTCCCCCTGCTGCACGGCGGCGCGCTTGTCGCGCACGGCCATGATCATGAAAGCGCCTTCGGCGAGGATCGGGTTCGTCACCGCGCCCGGCGGCAATTGGCGCACCGCCTCGCTGAGCTCGACCGGCAACTCGCCGGCGCGCACCCAGCCCATGTCGCCGCCGGCGGCCGCCGTCGTGCAGGCGGAGAATTGCTGCGCGACAACCGCGAAGGGAACGCCCTTGCGCATCTGCTCGATGAGTTGGAGGCCGCCCTGATAATAGGCCTGAGCGAGATCAGGCGAAGGCACCGGCAGGCAGATTTCAGAGACGAGGAGCTGTTCTTGCGTCGCGTCCTCGCGCAGGCGCTCGAGCGTCTGGTTGATCTCTTCGTCCTTGACCCGCGCGCGCTTGCCATAGCGGCCGCGGACAAGCTCCGGCCAGACGATGCCGGCGGCGATCTGCGTCTTGAGAGTGCTGATGGATACGCCGTCGAGCTTTAGCGCATGCTCAAGCTGCGCGGCCGTGAGGCCGCTCTGCGCCGCCATGTCCCGAAGCTCGGCCTCGATCGCCGACTCGGGCGCCTCGAGCTCGAACTTCTTGGCTTCCTGCAGCTTCAGCTGTTCCTCGACGAGATCGCGCACCGCCTGTTGCTGCAATCTCGGCAGCATCTGCGGGGTGACGCGCCCGCCCGAGGAAAGGATCATCAGCCGCAGGCGCTGCTCGACGTCGAAGGTTGTGATGACGGTGTCGTTGACGATGGCGGCGACGGCGCTCGCGGGCCCCTGGTAGGAAGCCGGAATGCCCTGACGGTTTTCGGCCTTGGCGCTGCCCGAGGCCGGCGCCTGAGCCCAGCCCGCGGCGCTCGCCGTGGCTGCAAGGCTGAAAATGGTTGATTTGAAAAGGGTTTTCAGAAAGCTCTTGCGCACGCCTACCCGCTCCGCGTCAGCCGCCCCGAGACTTCGCCGGGCCGCCGGCCGCCGACTTTCATT
Organism: Parvularculaceae bacterium; assembly: GCA_046296195.1. Taxonomy (GTDB): domain Bacteria; phylum Pseudomonadota; class Alphaproteobacteria; order Caulobacterales; family Parvularculaceae; genus Amphiplicatus. The sequence continues at coordinate 16,481 of JBKBLR010000040.1, forward strand.
CGTCCCCAATGCGCCGGGAATAAGGCGAATTCGCCCCGACCGCAACCGGCGGGCGGGCGCCGGGCGGCGGCGACGTCATCGCGGCGCGAGCCAGATCGTCCGCTGCGCAAAATCGGCCGTAATGAGGAAATGGCGCAAATACCGCACGCCGATATTGAGATCGCCGGCGTTCTCGAGGTCGTCGACCGCCGCCTCGACGTCGTGGAAGGTCCGGCCGGCGATGTCGAGCGAGGCAAGCCGCACCACCTTGCGCTCGATCTCGCCCCCGACGCCGCCGCCCTTGCGACGCGGAAGCGCGTCCGGATTCTCGAGGAGGCCGAGACTTCGCGCGAATCTCTCGCCGATGAGGATGTCGCTGCCGTTGCCGAGGTCGAATTCCGCCTTCGCCTCGCGGCCGTTGACCCGCACGCTGAAGGTTTCGATCCCTCGCTCTGACGCCAGAGGAAGGGCAACGCCGGCCGGCGTCATCGCGCGGGGGACGACGGCGATCATGCCGCTTTCGATGTCGACCGACACTCTCTCCTGATCGAAGAGCTCCCGCCCCATGATGAAGCGGACCGGCCGGCCGATGAGGCGTGTTGAAAGGTCGTTGAGATCGAGCACGGCGACCTTAAGTCCCTCGAGACTGACGCCCAGCGTTTCGATGGTTACGCCCTCGGCGAACGCGACGTCCTCCGCGCCGCCCGAACCTTTGGCGATCTCGGCGCTGGAACTCTCAAGGCCGATCTTCTCCGCCCATGCCCGGTCAGCAAAAGAAATTTCCGCCGCGCTGTCGAGCAGCGCCTCGACCGGCGCGCCGTTGACGGCGGCGTCGATGAAAAGGCGATCGCCAAAGACCTTCAGCGTGGGCGTTGAAGGGCCGGCGGCGCAGGCTGAAAGCGCCAAGGACGCGAGGAGAGCAAATCGGACCAACATCAAATCGTCTGTGAAGGATCGTCCGCCGCCGACATTCTATCGCCGACATCCGCGCGGCAGAAGCGGCGCCGACGCAGCAAGGGGTCGCTTCGTCGCATGAACTCAAAGCTTGATCGCGGCGACCGGCCGGGACAAGCTTTCGGCATGTCCTGGGAAAAAGAAGTCGCGGAACTCCGCCGCCGTGAAGCGCTCGCGGAAAGGATGGGCGGGCCCGACAAGCTCGCGCGCCAGAAGGAACGCGGCAAGCTGAACGCGCGCGAGCGCCTTGGCGCCATCCTTGACCAGGGCAGCTTCCGCGAGATCGGCAAGATCGCCGGCAAGGGCCGCTATTCCGAAAGCGGCGACCTGGAAGACTTCTCGCCTTCAAATTTCATTTTCGGGCGCGGACGCATCGGCGGGCGCAACGTCATCGCGAGCGCTGACGATTTCACCGTCCGCGGAGGCGCGGCCGACGCCGCCATTCACCGCAAATTCGCCATGGCCGAACAGATGGCGCATGAGCTCGGCTTGCCGCTCATCCGCATGATCGACGGGACGGGCGGCGGCGGATCGGTGAAAAGCCTTGAACAGATGGGCTTCACCTATGTGCCTTTCGTGCCGGGCTGGGAGCATGTCGTCAAAAATCTTGACACCGTCCCGGTCGTCGCCCTCGCGCTCGGTCCCTGCGCCGGGCTCGGCGCGGCGCGCCTCGTCGCCAGCCATTATTCGGTGATGGTGCGCGGCCTTGCGCAGGTCTTCACCGCCGGCCCCAAGGTCGCGGAAGGAATCGGCGAGGAACCACGCGATAATGAAGCGCTTGGCGGCGCCGACATTCATGCGAGGAACGGCGTCATTGACGACGAAGCGGAAAGCGAGATCGAAGCCTTCGCGCGGGCGCGCGCCTTTCTTTCCTACCTGCCGTCCTCGACGAAGGGGCGGGCGCCGCGCTTGACGAATGACGACCCCGCCGACCGTCGCGAGGAAAGCCTGCTGTCGATCGTGCCGCGCGACCGGCGCCAGGCTTATTCGATGCGCAAGATCCTCGCCGCCGTCTGCGACAGGGATTCCGTATTCGAGATGGGGGCGCGCTGGGGCCGCGCGGTCATCACCGCCTTCGCGCGCTTCGACGGCTGGCCGGTCGCGGTGCTGGCGAGCGATCCTACGTTCCTCGGCGGCTCATGGACGGCCGACGCTTCAGACAAGGCGCGGCGCTTTGTTCAGATGGCGGAGCTTTTCCGCTTGCCGGTCGCGCACTTCGTCGACAATCCGGGCTTCATGATCGGCCTCGAGGCCGAGAAAGCCGCCACGATCCGGCGCGGCGTCGAGGCCATGACTGCGATCTACAAGGCGTCGGTCCCGTGGGCGAGCATCATCATCCGCAAGGCCTATGGCGTCGCCGGCGCGGCGATGTCGAACCACACGCGGTATCAATACCGCTTCGCCTGGCCGAGCGGAGATTGGGGCTCATTGCCGATGGAAGGCGGCGTTGAGGTCGCCTACAAGGCGGAGCTCGCCGCGAGCGATGATCCGCAGGCCGAGCTTGCGCGCATCAAGGCGAGACTTGGCGCGGTCACGTCCCCTCTCCGCACGGCGGAGCAATTCCTCATCGAGGACATCATCGACCCGCGCGACACGCGCCCGCTTTTGTGCGAGTTCGCCGCGCTCGCCGGCGCGCAGACCTAAGGCCGGCCCGAAGCGCCGAGGGCGCGTTCGACCGCCTTTTTCATCACCGTCGGCAGGCGCGCGTCCGCGGGCGCGAGCCAGAGCTCGTTATCCGCGCGCCGGCCGTTCGGCGCCGGCGCCGTCATCACTTCAAGCTCCAAATGAAAATGGGTGAAGGTGTGGCGCACCGTTCCGGCGCGGCGCCACGCCACGCGCCCCTTTTGTTGCGGAGAAGAGGCCGGCGCTTCCGTCCATTCCGTGCCGGGAAGGCCGAGCATGCCGCCCAGAAGGCCCTTTTCAGGGCGGCGTTCGAACAGCACCTCGCCTTTTTCGTTGACGAGCGCAAAGGCGACGCCATAGCGGGTCGGCTTTCCGGCTTTCCTCGCTTTCACCGGCAAGATTCCGGCGATCCCGCGCTTGCGTCCTTCGCAATGCTCCGACAGCGGACAAAGGAGGCATTTCGGCGCGCGAGGAGCGCAGACCGTCGCGCCGAGATCCATCAGGCCTTGCGCAAAATCTCCCGATCGCCGCGCGGGCCAGACCGAGCCGATCGCGGCCTTGAGTTCCGGTTTCGCCCCCGGCAGCGGCGTCTCAATCGCGAACAGCCTTGCCGAGACACGCTCGATATTGCCGTCCATGATGACGGCGCGCCGGTCAAAGGCGATCGCGGCGACCGCCGCCGCCGTGTAGTCGCCGATTCCGGGCAGCGCGCGCAGCCCGTCCTCCGTATCGGGAAACGCTCCGCGCGCCGCGACCGCCTGCGCGCATTTGTGAAGGTTTCGCGCCCGGGCGTAGTAACCGAGCCCCGCCCATTCGCTGAGAACGTTATCGAGCGGCGCCGCCGCCAGCGCCTCGACCGTCGGCCAGCGCGCCAGGAAGGCGTCGAAGCGAGGCCGGACCGTCGCGACAGTCGTTTGCTGCAGCATCACTTCGGAGAGCCAGACGCGATAGGGATCAGGCCGCGCGCCCGCCTTTCGGGCCTGCGGCCCGACGCGCCAGGGCAGGTCGCGGGCGCTGGCGTCGTACCATTTGAGCAAGGCGGCGGAGAGCGCGGGCATCGACGCCGCGCCTATGCTAGGATCGCCCCGATGGTCAAACGCCGCCCGCCGCTCCGCGATCTGTCAGCCCCGCCGACGAGGGGGGCAAGGCCCGCCGCGCCGCCGCTTGGCCGGGCCGCCTCGGCGCTCGTCGCCGACCTCGCTCGCAAGACCCGGTTCGTCGATCCCGACCTTGCCGCGCGGTGGGCTGAAATCGCGGGGCCGGAGCTGTCGAAAATCTGCCGGCCCGGCCGCCTCTCCGGCGGACCCGCGGGCCGGACACTCGAAGTCATCGTTCCCCATGGCGCGGCGGCGACCTCGGTCGAATTCGCGGCGGAAACGCTCCGGCGGCGGCTCAACGGCTTTTTCGGGCCGGACGCCATAAGCCGCATCGAGATCGTCCAGGGGCCGGCGCCAGCCTCGCCGAAGCCGCCGCTGTTTTCGCGCTTCCGGAAGCCAGCTCCTTAAAATTTCGCGATATCCGGCAAGGCTTCGCCGACCCCTTTGCGCGACCTTGGACAAGCGCCGGGCCCCTTGCTATTCCGCCGAGCAAACGCCCTTCCCGCGAGGGCGAGGCCGAAAACCGAAAGGCGGACCGTCCATGTTGAAATCGTTTCGCGCGCTCGCCCTTGCAGCGCCGCTCCTCTTCGCCGGCTGCTCAAAGGCGTCTTCCGAAGCCGGAACCGCGACGCTGGCGCAGCCCTCCGCGGCGAAGTTCGAGATTCTGCCCACGGACATGGTGATGGGCAAGGCCGACGCGCCGGTGACGCTCGTCGAGTATGCCTCGGTCACCTGCCCGCATTGCGCCGCGGTCAACGAGCAGATCATGCCGTCGATCAAGGAGAAGTTCATCGACACCGGCAAAGTGAAGCTCGTGTTCCGGGAGTTCCCGACCGCCCCCGCAAATTACGCGATCATCGGCTCGCTTCTCGCGCGCTGCGCGGCGGAAAAGGCCGGACCCGACGCCTATTTCCTGATCACCGACGCGCTTTTCCGCCAGCAGCAGGCCTGGGTGAGCAAGGACGCCCGCGCCGAACTCATCAAGATCGTCGCCCAGGCGGGGATGGACGAGGCTGCGCTCGACGCCTGCGTCAAGCGCGAAGACCTGCAAAAGATCATCAACGACAATGCGACGACGGCCCTCGAGAAGCACAAGGTCAACGGCACGCCCACCTTCTTCCTCAACGGCGAAAAGCTGCCGATCCGTTCGCCCGAGGATTTCGAAAAAGCGATCGCCGACGCGGTCGCGAAAGCCGGAGCCTGATGGCGGTCCGGTTTATCCCCAGCCGCGGGCCTGAAATTGCCGCCTCCGGAGAATCGGCGATGAGTCGGCCCTTCAACCGCAGGGCGCTCGGCTTTCGCCTGTCAGGACCTTTCGCGTGAAGTTCGTCAATCTCCGCCTCGTCGGCTTCAAGTCGTTCGTCGAGCCGACCGATCTCGAAATCCGCGACGGACTGACCGGCGTCGTCGGGCCGAACGGCTGCGGGAAATCGAACCTCCTCGAAGCGCTGCGCTGGGTGATGGGCGCGACCTCCGCAAAGGCGCTGCGCGGCGACGGCATGGGCGACGTCATTTTCGCCGGCACGTCGATGCGGCCCGCCCGGAACTGGGCCGAAGTCATCTTGACGCTCGACAATTCCGACCGCACCGCGCCGGCTGAATACAATGACGCCGATGTCATCGAGGTCTCGCGCCGCATCCTCAACAAGGAGGACGGCACCCAGTCGATCTACCGCATCAATGCGAAGGAGGTGCGCGCCAAGGACGTGCAGCTTCTCTTCGCCGACGCCTCGACGGGCGCCAATTCGCCCTCGCTCGTCAGGCAGGGGCAGATTTCCGAACTCATCAGCGCCAAGCCGCAGAACCGGCGCCGGCTGCTCGAGGAAGCGGCGGGCATCACCGGCCTGCACTCGCGCCGGCATGAAGCTGAACTCCGCCTGCGGGCAGCCGAGCAGAATCTTGAGCGTCTCGACCAGGTGATCGGCGAGCTCGAGACGCAAAAGGCGGCGCTGCAGCGCCAAGCGCGGCAGGCGACGCGTTATCGCAATCTTTCGGGCGATATCCGGCGCGCTGAGGCGGCGAGCGCCTTCCTGCGCTGGAAGGAAGCGGTCGAGGCGCGCGAAGAAGCCGGCGCGCATCTGCAAGAGATCGCGGCGCTGATCGAGGAAACCGCGCGCGCAAGCGCCAACGCTTCAACCGCGCAGGCCGAGGCCCATGCCGCGCTCGACCCCTTGCGCCTTGAAGAAGCCGCCGCCGCCGCTGCGCTCCACCGCCTTAATGTCGCGCGCGAGGGGCTCGACGACGAAGCCCGCCGCGCCGAGACTGAAATCCGCCGCCTGTCGCAGGAAGTCGAGCGCCTCGGCGCCGACCTTACGCGCGAGACGACGCTGAAGCGCGACGCCGAAGACGCCGTCGATGCGCTGTCGCGGGAAGCTTCGGGTCTTTCCGAGCGCGAGGCCGCCGAACAGAGTCGCATCGCGCTCGCGAAGGCGCGCCTTGACGCAGCGGCCGAGGCCGTTGCGGCGGCCGAGGCGCGACTTGACGAGAAGAGCCGGGAATCGGCCGATTTCGACGCCCGTCGGCGCGCCGTCGCGAGCGCGATCGAGACCGCCGAGCGCCGCCTGCAGCGCACGCTCGCGCAGATCGCGCAGGCGCAGGATGAACGCGCCCGCATCGCGCCGACGCCGGAACAGGCCGCCGCGCTCGACGCGGCGGCGTCGCGCTTTGCCGCCGCGGAAGAAGCCGCACGCGCCGCCGAAGCCGCCCATGCGCGCGCCGAAGAGGAGCGCGCAACCGCCGAGGCGCGCGAACTGGCGATGAAGGCGCCGCGCCAGAAGGCCGAACAAAGCCTTTCCGAGCTGCGCGCCGAACGCGACGCCCTGAAACGCGTGCTGGCGAGTCAGGCCGACGGCGACTGGCCGTCGCTCATCCAATCCGTCGAGGTCGAGCCCGGCTTCGAGAACGCGCTCGCCGCCGCGCTGGGCGACGATCTCTTTGCCGCGCTCGACAGCGCCGCGCCCTCGCACTGGACAGAACGAAGCGCGTTTGCGCCGGGCGCCCCGCTTCCCGCAAACACGTCGCCGCTGTCGGATTTCGTGCGCGGGCCGGCCGCGCTCGCGCTGCGCCTTTCCATGATCGGCGTCGTCGATGCGGCGAACGGCAGCGCGCTCGCCGCGGCCATGGCGCCCGGACAGCGGCTCGTCAGCCGCGCCGGCGATCTGTGGCGCTGGGACGGCTTTGTCAGCCGCGCCGAGGCCAAGACCGCCGCCGCCATCCGTCTTGAACAGCAGAACCGGCTGACCCGGCTTGAGGACGACCTTGCGGGCGCGGAAGAGCGTGCGGCCCAGGCGAGCGAGGCCCATCGCGCCGCACAGGACGATCTGGCGCGGGCGCAGGCCGTCGAACGCGATGCGCGCACGCTCTTCACCGAGGCAAGGCGCGCCTTCGACGCAGCGCGCGCGCGGCTTGACGACCTCAGGCGCGACCATGAGCGCGCGACGACCCGCCTTGCGTCGATCGCCGATGCGCTGGCGCTCGCCGAAAACGAGCGCGCCGAAAACGAGCGCGACCTTGCGTCGGCCGAGGCCGAATGCGCCGCCCTGCCCGACCCGGCGCTGATCGCCGAAGCCCTTGCGGCGGCGCGCGAAGAGGCGGCGCGCGCGCGCACCGAAGGAACCGAAGCGCGCGCCGCGCACAACGACCTCGCCCGCGAAGCGCAGATGCGCGCGCAGCGGCTTGAAGAAATCGCGCGCGAGAAAAGCGTCTGGACGACGCGCGGTGAAACGGCGTCAGCGCGGCTCGCCGAAATCGCGGCGCGCCTCGACGCGACGAAGGTTTCGCTCGCCGCCGCCGAGGCCCTGCCCGCCGAAATCGAGGAAAAGCGCGGTCTCCTTCTCGACCAGA
>JBKBLR010000041.1:0-22884 GCA_046296195.1 Parvularculaceae bacterium
GACCAGTGGATGAGCGCTCGCGAGCGCGATCCGAAGCGCGTCGAGCGCGAGGCGCGCGCCTCGATGGCGCGCCATGTCGAGGCGATGCTCGCCTTCAAGGCGATGGGGATCCCGGTCTTCGATTATGGCAACAACATCCGCCAGGTCGCGTGCGATGAAGGCGTCACGCACGCCTTCGATTTTCCGGGATTCGTGCCGGCCTATGTGCGCCCGCTGTTCTGCCGTGGCGGCGGTCCGTTCCGCTGGGCCGCCCTGTCGGGCGACCCCGATGACATCTACCGCACCGACGCGCGCGTGAAGGAACTCATTCCTGACGACGCGCACCTTCATCGCTGGCTCGACATGGCGAGGGAGCGCATCAAGTTCCAAGGCCTGCCTGCGCGCATCTGCTGGGTGGGATTGGGCGAGCGCCACCGGCTTGGCCTCGCCTTCAACGAGATGGTCGCGAAGGGCGACGTGAAGGCGCCGATCGTCATCGGCCGCGATCATCTCGATTCGGGCTCCGTCGCCTCGCCCAACCGCGAGACCGAAGCGATGAAAGACGGCTCGGACGCCGTCTCCGACTGGCCGCTCCTTAATGCGCTCCTCAACACCGCGTCGGGCGCGACCTGGGTTTCGCTTCATCATGGCGGCGGCGTCGGCATGGGCTATTCGCAGCATGCGGGCATGGTGATCGTCGCGGACGGCACGGAAGCCGCCGCGCGGCGCCTGAAGCGCGTGCTCTGGAACGATCCCGGCACGGGCGTGATGCGCCACGCGGATGCGGGGTATGAAATTGCCGTTGAGTGCGCCCGCGAGCAGGGGCTCGACCTGCCGATGGTGACGCGATGACGATCACCCTCGAGCCCGGCGCCGTCACCTTCGCCGATCTCCGCGCCGTCTGGAACGGCGCCGGCGTTGCGCTTTCCGCTGACGGTTTCGCCGCGGTCGAGCGCGCGGCCGCGAGCGTCGCGCGCATCGTCGCCGCGGGCGAGACCGTTTACGGGCTCAACACCGGCTTCGGGCTTCTCGCGCATACGCGCATTCCGAATGAGCGCCTTGTCGAACTGCAGAAGAAAATCGTCTTGAGTCACGCCTGCGGGCTCGGGGCCGCGCTGGACGACCGCATTACGCGGCTCGTCCTTGCCCTGAAGATCGTCGGCCTTGCGCGCGGCGCCTCGGGCGTCAGGCGCATCGTCGTCGAGCGGCTGCTCGATTTTCTCGCGAAAGGAGTCCTGCCGGTCATCCCGGAACAGGGCTCGGTCGGCGCATCGGGCGACCTCGCCCCCCTTGCCCACATGACCGCGGCGATGATGGGCGTCGGCGCGATCCGCGTTAAAGGCGAGTCGATGCCAGCCGCAAAGGCGCTCGGCCTTGCCGGCCTTTCGCCGCTCGAGCTCGGGCCGAAAGAAGGGCTCGCGCTTCTGAACGGCACGCAGGTCTCGACCGCGATCGCGCTCGACGCTCTGTTCAAGGCCGAGCATGTCTTCGGCGCCGCGCTTTGCGCCGGCGCGCTTTCGGTCGATGCGCTCAAGGGCTCGATGGCGCCCTTCGATCCGCGCATCCACGGCTTGCGCGGCCATCAGGGTCAGATCGACGTCGCACGCGCCATCCGCGCGCTGCTCGAAGGAAGCGCAATCAATCTTTCGCATATCGACTGCGACCGCGTGCAGGATCCCTATTCCTTCCGCTGCCAGCCGCAGGTGATGGGCGCATGCCTCGACCTCCTCCGACACGCGGCGCGGACGTTGACGATCGAGGCGAACGCCGTCACCGACAATCCGCTGATCTTCCCCGAGGCGGATGAAGCGATCTCGGGCGGCAATTTCCACGCCGAGCCCGTCGCCTTCGCGAGCGACATGATCGCCATGGCGCTTTGCGAGACGGGCTCGATCAGCGAACGGCGCATCGCCATTCTCGTCGATCCGAAGATGAGCGGGCTTCCAGCGTTTCTCGTCGCCGACGGCGGCGTGAATTCGGGCTTCATGATCGCGCAGGTGACGGCGGCCGCGCTCGTCTCCGAGAACAAATCGATGGCGTTCCCGGGCAGCGTCGATTCGATCCCGACCTCGGCGAACCAGGAAGACCATGTGTCGATGGCGACGGGCGCGGCGCGCAAGGCGGGACGCATCGCCGTCAACGCCGCCGGCGTGATCGGCGTCGAACTTCTCGCCGCCGCGCAGGGGCTCGAATTCCATGCGCCGCTCAAGACTTCCGCGCCCCTCGAACGCGTGCGCGCCGCCGTGCGCGCAAAGGCCGCGCCCTGGACCGAGGACCGCTATTTCGCGGATGAGCTCGCCGCGCTCCAGCAGGAAACGCTGGAAAACCCGCTTTTCGTGGAACTTGCCGGCGTTTCCTTCGCGCCTTGACCGTTTCGTCGCGGCACGGGCTCGTCTGGCGCCATCTTTCGGCCATTCCGGTTGCCGAAGCGGGGCGACGGCGGCATTCTCCGCGGCCGGATCGAGAAGGGCGCGGGCGCAAGGCCCCGACGCCCCAACGGGTATGGAGTCGGAACCTTGAAGAAGCATCTCGCCGCATCCGCGGCCGCCATTGCGATCGCGCTCGGAGGCGCGCCCCTGATGACCGAAGCCGCCTGTGCTGAAACGCAAGCCGCCGCCGCAGCGCCCGCGAGCCTCGCCGCCGACAATCCGCTGATCGCCGAGTGGACCGGCCCCTATGGCGGCGTGCCGCCCTGGGACAGGATCGTCGTTTCCGACTTCATTCCGGCCTTCGACCATGCGATCGCGACGGCGCGCGCCGAAATCAACGCCATCGCCGCGAACACGAAGAAGCCGACCTTCGAGAACACGATCGTCGCGATGGAGAAGGCGGGCGCTGAGCTGACGCGCCTTCAGAATCTCTTCGGCGTCTATTCGGGCAATCTCAATGTCGGCGAAGTACCGGACATCGAGCTTGTCGTCTATCCAAAGCTTGCCGCTTTCGGCGATGAGGTGAACCAGAACGAGGCACTCTTCAGGCGCGTCGCCGCCGTCTTCAACGGCAAGGAGATGAAGAAACTGAAGCCCGAAGAGCGCCGGCTCGTCGAGGACAGCTACAAGGGCTTCGTCCGCAACGGCGCCAATCTCGACGCGGCGGGCAAGGCGCGCGTTGCAGAGATCAACCAGCGCCTCGCCACGCTCGGCACGCAGTTCACGCAGAACCAACTGAAGGATGAAGAAGCCTTCACGCTGATCGCCAGCAAAGCGGACCTCAAGGGCCTGCCCCAATCGCTCATCGACGGCTACGCCGAAACCGCCAAGGCGAAGGGTGAGGTCGGCAAATGGGCGGTCGCCAACACGCGCTCAGCGGTCGATCCCTTCCTCACCTATGCGGAGAACCGCAAGCTGCGAGAGAAAGTCTGGCGCGCCTTCGTCAATCGCGGCGACAATGGTGGGGCGACCGACAACAACGCGATCATCGCCGAGACGCTGAAGCTGCGCGCCGAGCGCTCGAAGCTGCTCGGCTATCCGACCTATGCGCACTGGGCGATCGAGCGGCAGATGGCGAAAACGCCTGAAGCCGCGATGGCGCTGATGATGAGCGTCTGGCCGAAGGCGGTCGCGCGGGTCAGGGAAGAGGTCGCCGACATGCAGGGCCTCGCCGACGAGGAAGGCGCGAAGATCAGGATCGAACCCTGGGACTACCGCTTTTACGCGGAAAAGGTCCGCAAGGCGAAATACGACCTCGATTTCAATGAGGTGAAACCCTACATGCAAATGGAGAAGCTGCGCGAGGGGATGTTCTGGGTCGCGGGCGAGCTTTTCGGCCTCACCTTCGAACCCGTCAGCGACGCGCCGGTCTTCCATCCTGACGTGCGCGTGTGGAAGGTGACAGACGGCACGGGCGCCTTCGCCGGCCTCTGGTATTTCGACCCCTACGCCCGGCCCGGCAAGAACTCCGGCGCGTGGATGACGGAATATCGCGGCCAGCAGAAGCTCGCCGGCGACATCCAGCCGATCGTCTCCAACAACTGCAACTACATCAAGGGAAAGCCCGGCGAGCCGGTGCTGATCTCGTGGGATGACGCCGAAACGCTGTTCCACGAATTCGGCCATGCGCTGCACGGCCTGCTCTCCAACGTCAAATATCCCTCGCAGGCGGGCACCAATGTGCCGCGCGACTATGTCGAGTTCCCGAGCCAGGTGATGGAGCGCTGGCTGTCGACGCCGGAAGTGATGAGCCGCTTCCTCGTCCACTATCAGACGGGCGAGCCGCTGCCGCAGGACCTCGCCGACAAGATCAAGCGCGCCAAGACCTTCAATCAGGGCTTCGGAACGGTCGAGTTCCTCGCCAGCGCGCTCGTCGACATGAAGCTGCACCTTGCGGGCGCGGCGGACATCGACCCGGACGCCTTCGAACGCGACACGCTGAAGGAGCTCGGCATGCCGTCCGAGATCGTCATGCGCCACCGCACGCCGCAGTTCGGGCACATCTTCTCGGGCGAAGGCTATGCGGCGGGGTATTACAGCTATCTCTGGGCCGATGCGATCACCGCCGACGCCGCCGAGGCCTTCATCGAGGCGGGAAGCTTCTATGACAAGGCGACGGCGAAGCGCTTCCACGACGCCATCATGTCGGTCGGCGACTCGATCGATCCCGCGGAAGGCTTCCGGAAATTCCGCGGCCGCGACGTCGACACGAAAGCGCTGCTGCGCGATCGCGGCTTCCCGGTCGACTGAGCGGGCCCGCCGCGGCGCTGACGCCGCGGCTTCAGCCGGCGCCGTCGCTTTCCGGAAGATCCGGAAGCTTCGGAAAATTCGGAGGGGCTGTCCGCGGGCGGCCCCTCTTCCCTTCGGCGCGCAATGGATGGCGCCGGCGCCGGGTCATTCGTAGAATTTTTCGCGCGCCTTTCTGGCTTTTCGAAGCTCTCCGCCGCCTCCAGCCCGAAAATGCGCATTTTGGGCCGGAGAAAAATGCGCAGATCGAGAGCGCCGCGAAGCGCCGTCGTCCGGCCTTTTCGATCCACGCCTCCACGGCGGCCAGCGCAAAAAGCGAGCGCGCGCCCCTCCCGTCCGACGCGGCGCCGGCGGGCGTTTTCCTCACATCACGCCGCCAGCAGAGAGGCCGAACCGCGCGACAACCCGGACTTTTCAAGGGGCCGCATTCGCGCCGGCCCGAAAACAAAAAACGCGCGGGAGACGAACGCCCCCGCGCGATCTCGAAACTCTAGCTGCAACGCTCGAAGGAGTCAAGCATCCATTAGCATAAACGATTATGGTTAAATTCCCCCGCCGGTTGCGCGTCGCACGCTACAGGGGAAGCTCCGTCGTCGCCTTGACCTCGCGCAGCGCAATCGCCGAACGCACCTGCCGCACCTCAGGCAGCTCCAGCAGGAATTTCTGCAGGAAGCGATCATAGTCGGCGATGTCGCGCGCGACGATGCGCAGCGTGAAATCAGCATCGCCCGTCGTCGCGTAACAATCGAGAACCTCCGGCCGGGCGCGGATCTTCCTTTCGATTTCGGCGACAGCCTCGGCGTATTGGCGCTCGATCGTGACATGAACGAAGGCGACGACTGAGAAGCCGAGCTTCTCGCGGTCGAGAACGGCGTTAAAGCCCCTGACGGCGCCAATCTCTTCGAGCGCCTTGAGGCGCCGCCAGCAGGTCGCCGCCGACGCCCCCGCCCTTTCGGCAAGCTCCTGCGCGGAGAGACGACCGTTTCGCTGCAATGCAGAAAGGATGCGCCTGTCGAGATCATCAAGCTCAATCATGCAATATATGTTTCATATTGTTTTTCCCGGCGCAATGAATACGCCGCGCCGGGCTGGCCGCAGCCCCGAATCGCCGGGTTCCTTTCGGGCAAATCGGTTATGCCGTCGGCCGGGAAGGAGGCCCCGCCGATGACCCCCGCCGCGCTGATGCTCGATGCCTATGACCTCGACGACCGCTACCGGCGGCGGGCGGGCCGCGTCTTCCTCACCGGCACGCAGGCGCTCGTCGCCATCCTGCTGCATCAACGCCGGCTTGACCGCGCGGCGGGCCTCAACACCGCAGGCTTCGTCTCCGGCTATCGCGGCTCGCCCCTCGGCGCCGTCGATCAGGCGCTGTGGCGCGCAAAAAAATTTCTCGCCGAGGAGCAGATCGAGTTCCTGCCCGCGATCAATGAAGACCTCGCCGCGACGGCGGTCCTTGGCACGCAGCAGGTCGAGCTTGAAGAAAGCCGCGCCGTCGATGGCGTCTTTTCAATGTGGTATGGCAAGGGGCCGGGCGTTGATCGCGCCGGCGACGCGCTGAAGCACGGCAACGCCTACGGATCATCCCCGCATGGCGGGGTTCTCGTCGTCGCCGGCGACGATCATGGCTGCGCCTCCTCGTCGATGTCGCACCAGTCGGACGTCGCCTTCATGTCCTGGTACATGCCGACGCTGAACCCGGCGTCGATCGCGGAATATATCGATTTCGGCCTTTACGGGTTCGCGCTGTCGCGCTTTTCCGGCATGTGGGTCGGCTTCAAGGGAATTTCCGAAACCGTCGAAAGCGCGGCGAGCGTCACGCTCTCCGCGCCGCCGTCCTTCCGCCTGCCGGCGGACTTCATCATGCCGGAGGGGGGGCTCAATTTCCGCTGGCCGGACCTTCCCGGCATGCAGATCGAACGGCGGATGAAGTTCAAGAAGGAGGCGGTCAGGGCCTTCGCGCGCGCCAATCCGATCGACCGCGCGATATGGAACGTCGCCGGCGCCCGCTACGGGATCATCACGACCGGCAAGGCGCACCTCGACGTCATGGAGGCGCTCGCGCTGCTGGGGATCGACGGGCCACGCGCGCGCGCGATCGGCCTTGACGTCTACAAGGTCGGGATCGTCTGGCCGCTCGAGAACGCCGGGGCCGAACGCTTCATGGCGGGCAAGGAGGAAGTGCTCGTCGTCGAGGAGAAGCGCGGCATCATCGAAAGTCAGCTTAAAGAGTATATATACGACCGCGCGGTGGCCAAGCCGAAGCTCATCCTCGGCAAGCATGACGAGACGAACGCCTCGCTCATCTCCTGGGTCGATGAATTGTCGCCCTCAGGTCTTGCGCCGATCATCGCCGCGCGATTGAAGAAAGTCTTCCCCGACCTCGACTTTTCAGAGCCGCTCGCCCGCCTCGAACGGCTCTCGCGCGTCGCCGAGGCGCCCGGCGGGGCGAGGCGTCAGCCCTATTTCTGCTCGGGGTGCCCGCACAACACCTCGACGAAGGTCCCCGAAGGCTCGAAGGCGCTCGCCGGCATCGGCTGTCATTTCATGGCGTCGTGGATGGACCGCGACACCTCCTCGCTCATCCAGATGGGCGGGGAAGGCGTCAACTGGGCGGCGAAATCGCTGTTCCTCAAAGGCCGGCCGCACATCTTCCAGAATCTCGGCGACGGCACCTGGTATCATTCCGGCTCGATGGCGATCCGGCAGGCGATCGCGGCGAAGGCGAACATCACCTACAAGATTCTTTACAACGACGCCGTCGCGATGACCGGCGGCCAGCCGGTCGACGGCGCGATCTCCGTGCCGCTGATCGCCAACAGCCTCGTCGCCGAGGGCGTGAAAAAGATCGTCATTTTGTCGGAGAACCCGGAAGCGCTCCTCGCCGCCGGGGGCCTTCCCGCCGGCGTCGAGGTGCGCGGGCGCGACGATCTCGACGCCGTGCAGCGCGAGCTCAGAGAAATCGAGGGCGTCACCGCGCTCATTTACGACCAGGCCTGCGCGGCGGAAAAGCGCCGCAAGAGGAAGCGCGGCGACTATCCCGACCCGCCGCGGCGCGTCTTCATCAATGACGCCGTGTGCGAGGGCTGCGGCGACTGCTCCACGCAGTCGAACTGCCTCTCGGTCGTTCCGGTCGAGACCGAATTCGGCCGCAAGCGGCGCATCGACCAGTCGTCCTGCAACAAGGATTATTCCTGCCTCAAAGGCTTCTGCCCGAGCTTCGTCACCGTCGAGGGCGGCGCGCTGAAGAAACCAAGGGTCGAGACCGACGCCGAGGCGGTCGATGCCATCCTTGCGCGCCTGCCGGAACCGGCGCCGCCCGACACGGGCCGCGCTTATGATCTGCTCGTCGCCGGCGTCGGCGGCACGGGCGTCGTCACGATCGGCGCCGTCATCGCCATGGCCGCCCATCTTGAGGGCAAGGGCGCGAGCGTTCTCGACTTCATGGGCTTTGCGCAGAAGGGCGGCGCGGTCCTTTCCTATGTGCGCCTCGCCGCCAGCCCCGAGGCGCTCAACCAGGTGCGGATCGACATCGGCGAGGCCGAGGCCCTCATCGCCAGCGATCTCGTCGTCGCGACGGACGAGCGCGCGCTGCGCGTGCTCCGCCGCGGCGCGACGCGCGCCGTCGTCAATACCGACATCCTGCCGACCGCCGATTTCATTCGTAACCGGAACGTCGATTTCGAGACGGCTCGGCGGCTGAAGGTCCTGAAAGAGGCCTGCGACCCGGACGCCGTCGCCGCCGCCGACGCCGTTCACCTCTCGCGCCGCCTCCTCGGCGACACGGTCTATTCCAACATGATGCTGCTCGGCATGGCGTGGCAGAAAGGCCTCGTGCCGGTGTCGCGCGCCGCGCTCCACCGCGCCGTCGAGCTCAACGGCGTCTCGATTGCGAAGAACAAGCGCGCTTTCGAGCTCGGCCGCGCCGTCGCCGCGGATGAGGGGGCGCTTCGCCGCGCGGCGGGGCTCGCTGAAGCGCCGCCGGCGCCCTTGACGCTCGAGGCGCTGGTCGAGCGGCGCGCCGCCTTCCTCGCCGACTACCAGAACGCCGCCTACGCGCAGCGCTATTGCGACTTCGTCGGCAAGATCGCCGAGAAGTGCCGCAGCGTCGATCCAGAGGGGCGCCTTGCCCGCGCCGTCGCAGAGAACTTCTTCAAGCTGATGGCGTACAAGGACGAATATGAGGTCGCGCGGCTCTATGCGTCGGGCGAATTCCGGCGCAAGCTGGAGGCCGAGATCGAGGGCGGCTTCCGCCTCAACTTCCATCTCGCCCCGCCGCTCATGTCCCGCGATCTCGACAGCCTCGGGCGCCCGAAGAAGCGGGCCTTCGGCCCGTGGATGATGGCGGGGTTCGCCCTCCTCGCCCGATTGAAGGGCCTGCGCGGCGGGCCGCTCGACCTGTTCGGGCGGACGCAAGAGCGCCGGCTCGAACGCCGGTTGATCGACGACTACGCCCGCGATATCGACGCCGCGGCCGCGACGCTCGACGCCTCGTCCTTGCCGGTCGCCATCGAGCTTGCGCGGCTGCCGGAGGAGATTCGCGGCTTCGGGCCGGTGAAGCTCGCCTCGATCGAAAAGGCGGGCGCGCGGCGCGCCGACCTCCTCGCCCGCCTCAACCCTGCCGCGCGCCTGACCCGCGCGGCGTGAAAGGACGCCTTTGATGTTCGCCGACCTCACGCCCCTCCCGCCCGATCCCCTGCTCGGCGTCACCGCGCGCTTCCGCGCCGATCCGCGCGCCGAGAAGATCGACCTCGGCGTCGGCGTCTTCCGCACCCGCAACGGCGAGACCCCCGTGATGCGCGCCGTGGCCGAGGCGCAGCGCCGGCTTGTCGCGAAAGAAACGTCGAAGGTCTACCTGCCGCCCGAAAGCGCGCCGGGCTTTGCGCCGGCGATCCGTGAACTGATCTTCGGCGCGGCCGAGGATCCGCGCATCGCCGTCGTGCAGACGCCGGGCGGCTCGGGCGCCTTGCGCGTCGCCGCCGAACTGCTCAAGCGCGCCGGCGCGACCGCCATCGCCATCGGAACGCCGACCTGGGCCAATCATGCGCCGCTGCTCGGCGCCTCGGGCCTTGCGATCCGCCAGCTCCCCTATTACGACGCGCGCTCTGGCGGGGTCGATTTCGCGGCCTTTTTCGACGCCGCCTCGACGCTCGGGCCGAAGGACGCGCTCCTCCTTCACGCCGGCTGCCACAACCCGACCGGCGCGGACCTAAGCCGCGAGGAAATCGACGCGATCATCGATCTCGCCGCCGACCGAAAATTCCTGCCCTTCGTCGATTTCGCCTATCACGGCTTCGCCGAAGGGCTCGAAGCCGACGCCTATATCGTGCGCGCGATGGCGCGGCGGCTGCCAGAGCTGCTCCTCGCCTATTCCTGTTCGAAGCATTTCGGCCTTTACCGCGAGCGCACCGGCGCGGTCGCCATGCTGGGCGCCGACGAGGCGGCGGCGAGCGCGATGATGACGCATGCGGTCAATATCGGCCGGCAGATGTATTCGATGCCGCCCGCCCATGGCGCGCTGCTCGTCGCGGAAGTCCTCGCCGATCCCGCCCTCAAGGCGTCATGGCGCGAGGAACTCGACGCGATGCGCCTCGCGGTCCGGCGCTCGCGCGCCCTGCTTGTCGAGGCGGCGCGCGCCCATCAGCTTGGCGACCGCCTCGATCATCTGACGCGGCAGAACGGGATGTTCTCGCTGTTGCCTGTCGACGAGGCGCAGGTCGCCATGCTGCGCGACCGCCATGCGCTCCATCTCGTCAACAGCGGCCGCATCAATCTCTGCGCGGTCAATGACGGCAACGCGGATCGCATCGCGGCCGCGCTCGCCGAAATCATGCGCCGATAAGCTCTTTCAGGCGCTTGAGGTCGTCGCAGCGGGTGCGGATGTCAGGCCGCGGCGCGGCGAGCCGCAGATCGCGCAAGATCGCGAGCGCGTTCAGCAGCGCCGGCAGCGGCGGCCCGCTCGCCGTCACCTGCGCGAGGCGCGACTGGTCGAGGCGCGTTGAAGGCTTTTCGATGAAGCGCGCGACCAGCCGGTCATGATGCTGCGCCGCGGTCCTCCCATGCGCCTCGCAGACGGCGATGAACTTGGCGGCGTTGCGGCGGAACCAGGGCTCGTCCTTCGACGCCGCCGCGCTCTCGAGAAAGACCGTCATGAAGTCGCGCCGACGCATGCAGTCGCGCAACGAGGCCTGATCCTCCGGCCGCATGAACAGCATCTTGTCGACGAGAAGCTGCGAATAATAAGGATCGTTCGCCTGGCAGAGGCCGGTCAGGAGGTCGATCTCATTGATGCCGGAGAAGTCGCCGGCGTTGGCGCCGCGATATTCCTGCCGCCCGACGCGATAGGGCTTGTAATAGGGCCTGACGCTGAAGAAGAAGCGGTCGACGTCGAGATCTCTGTAGAGGACGTCGTTCCAGCGCGCGACATCGTTGAGCGCGGCGAGCGCGTCGTCGAACAAGGTCTCGGCGACCGGGTGGGAAATCCCCAGCGGCACGATGCGCATGAGCGCATCCGCCGCGCGCTTGTAGGCGAAGATGCCGCGCGTGTTGTAATCGAGGAAGAGCTTTTCATCCTTCAGCCGGGTGAAGCTCTTCGGCTTGCCGCCGACGGCGCGGTTATGGGTCGACAGATGGCTCGTCGCAAAGCGCGGCGCGACGCCGATCGAGGCGCCGATGTGAAGGCCGAGGGCCGAGGCCTCCTGAAAGGGCGATTTCTCCTCGCGCGCCGGGTTCGTCAATTCGTGGCGGCGCATCGCGGCGAGAAAGAGTCCGAGATCGCCGAGCACATCGAAGGCGACGTCGAAGCCTTCATCCGTGTTACCTTCGCGCCGGAGCGCGGCGACATGGACAAGCCCTTCCTCGACGAGCGCCTTCTTTTCAGCGGCGCCGACCTGTTCAACCGCGGCGCGGTCTTCCTGCGCGAAATAGATTTCCTCGAGCTCGGAATTGAGATCGACGAAGCGCGTCCTGATCCACTGGTCGAAATTCTCGGCGTTCCGGCTCATCGGCGGCGGACCTGATTGCGGCGGCCTCTCGATAGGCCGAAACCGCTTTCCCGTCCACGCGGCCCCGGGGCGTCAGCCGAGCGCCCGCGCAAAAGCGTCGCGGAAAATCTCCATCTCCTCCGGCCGGCCGATCGTCACGCGCAAGGCCTCCAGCATGCCGTAATTGGCAAGGCCGCGCACGAGCACGCCTTCCAGCGCCAGCACTGCCTCGATGCGCCGCGCCGCCTCGCCCTCCGGCAGGACGATGGTGACGAAATTCGCGAAAGAAGGAATCGACTTGACGCCGAGCCGGTCGAAAAAGGTGACGAGACTTTCCCGCCCGGCGTCGACATGCGCGATCGAGCGGTCGGCGAAATCGTCATCGTCGAGCGCGGCGATCGCGGCGGCCTCGCCCGGCGCCGTCATGTTGAAGGGAAGGCGCACGCGGTCGAGCGCCGCTACGACGCCCGCTGCGCCATAGCCCCAGCCGACGCGCAGGCCCGCAAGGCCATGGAGCTTCGAGAATGTCCGCGTCGCCAGCACGTTGGGCGCCCTGCGCGCCAGATCGAGCCCCGCGTCGAAGCCGGGCGCGGCGCGCGCGAACTCCGCATAGGCCCCGTCGAGGACGAGCAGCGTTTCAGAGGGCAGCGCGCGCCAGAGGCGTTCGACCTCCGTAAACGGAATATAGGAGCCGGTCGGGTTCGCCGGATTGGCGAGGAAGACGATCTTGGTGCGCGCATCGACCATGGCGAGGATCGCATCGACATCGACGATATAATCGCGCTCCGGCGCAAAGCGCATTTCCGCATCCATCGCCGCAACGGCGAGGCGCCAGGCGGCGAAGCCCCATTCGGGCTGCACGGCGTTGTCGCCCGGTTCGAGGAACGCCATGCAGGCGAGCGTGAAGATCTCGTCGGAACCGACGCCGAAGATGAGCCGCTCCGGCTCGAGGTCGAACTTCCGCGCCACTGCGGCGCGCAAGGCCGAGGCGCGCACGTCGGTGTAGCGGAAAAGCCCATCGACGGCGGCGAGATAGGCCGCGCGGGCCTTCGGGCTCGCGCCGAGCGCGTTTTCGTTCGCCGATAGTTTGATGACGCGCGCCGCGCCCTCGGCGCGCGCCTTGCCGGGAACATAAACGCCCATGCGGGCGACCGCCGCACGCGGGATGGGGCCGGTCACGGTCGCGCCTCCGCCCTTTTCTTCAAGACAGCCATGACATCCTCGAGGCTGAGGTCACGCGCCTTCAACAGAACGAGGAGGTGATAAAGCAGGTCGGCCGCTTCCCCGCAAAGCTCGTCGTCAGCGCCGCCGGCGCCGGCGAGCGCCGTTTCAACGCCTTCCTCGCCGACCTTCTGCGCGATGCGGCGGACGCCCTCGCCGAGAAGCCGCGCCGTATAGCCCTCGCCGCCCGCGCGCACCGCGATGGTCCGTTCGAGAAGCGCCAGCCGCCCGACCCCGGGCGCCGTCGCGGCGCCGAAGCAGCTGGCCGTTCCAAGGTGACAGGCGGGCCCTTGCGGTTCGACGGCGAGGAGGATCGCATCGCCGTCGCAATCGGCGCCGATCGAGACGACCTTCAGCCTGTTGCCTGAGGTTTCGCCCTTACGCCAGCGCTGAGCCCGCGAGCGCGAGAAGAAGGTCGCCTCCCCGCTGGCGATGGTTTCCTCGAGCGCCGCCCGGTCCATATAGGCGAGCATCAGAACCTGCAGCGTCGCGGCGTCCTGCACGACGGCGGGAACAAGTCCGCCGCCCTTCGCGAAGTCGATCTCCGGCGCGATCAATGTCATCGCCGCACCTCGACGCCGGCCTCGCCAAGCGCCTCCTTCACGGCGCCGATCGTCAGCCTGCCGGAATGAAAGGCCCCCGCCGCCAGCGCGCCCGAGACGTCCGCCATCGCAAAGAGGTCGATGAAATGCCGCGCCTCGCCCGCGCCGCCCGAAGCGACGAGCGGAATGGAAAGCTTCGCGCGCGCGGCGGCGAGCTGCTCGAGGTCATAGCCGGCGCCGACGCCGTCCTCGTCCATGCAGTTGAGGACGATCTCGCCGGCGCCGCGATCTTCCGCCTCGGCGATCCAGTCGAGCGTCGACCGGCCGGCGGCGCGGAGGGTGCGCGCATCGCCCGTATACTGATAGACCTCCCATCGCCCGTCACCGGCGCGCCGGCTGTCGACGCCGACGACGACGCATTGCGAGCCCGCGACCGCCGCGATCTCCGAAATGAATTCCGGGCGTTCGAGCGCCGGGGAGTTGATCGACACCTTGTCGGCGCCGCTTTCAAGCGCCGCGATCGCATGATCGAGCGTGCGGATGCCGCCGGCGACGCAGAGCGGCGCATCGAGCGCCGCCGCGATCCCCGAGAGCCAGCGATAATCGATCGTGCGCCGCTCCGCCGAGGCGGTGATGTCGTAGATGACGATCTCGTCGGCGCCCTCCTCGCAATAGCGGCGGGCGAGGGTCGCCGGATCGCCCATGTCGCGGTGGCCCTCGAACCTGACGCCCTTGACGACGCGCCCGCCCCTAACATCGAGGCAGGCGATGATGCGCTTAGCAGGCAAGGGCGTCCTCCAGCGTGAAGCGTTTCTCGTAAAGCGCGCGCCCGACGATCGCGCCGGCCGCGCCGGTCCTCTTCAGCGCGGCAAGGTCGGAAAGCTCAGCGACGCCGCCCGACGCCTGCACGGCAAGTCCCGGAAAGCGCTGAACGAGATCGGCGTAAAGCGCCGCATTCGGTCCGGCCAGCATGCCGTCGCGCGCAACGTCCGTGATGAGGACATGCCGGAGGCCCGCGCCTGCAAGGCGCCCAATCCCCTCATCGAGCCTCACCCCGCTCGCTTCGGTCCACCCTTCCACCGCGATCATGAAGCCCGCCGCGCCCATGCGCCCGTCAAAGGCGGCGCAGATCTTTTCCGCGCCGAAGCGTTCGATCCATCGGCAGACTTCCTCCGGGCGCTTCACCGCCGCCGAGCCGGCGACGACGCGGGCGACGCCGAGATCGAGGAGCGCGGCGGCATCCTCGGCGGAGCGCACGCCGCCGCCGCACTGGACCTTCGCCCTTGCGCTTGCGACGATCGCAGCGATCAGGCTGCGCTGGCGCGCAGCGCCGTCGCGGGCGCCGTCGAGATCGACGACGTGGATCCATCGTGCGCCCGCTTCCGCGAAGGCCAGCGCTTGCGCGACCGGGTCGCCATAACGGGTCTCGGCGCTGAAATCGCCTTGCGACAGGCGCACGCACCGCCCCGCGCGGATGTCGATCGCAGGATAGATCAGCATGGCAGGGCGAGGAAGTTTGAAAGGATCCGCGCGCCGACGGGGCCCGACCGCTCGGGGTGAAACTGGCAGCCCCAGACAGCCCCGCGCGCGACGGCGGCGCTGAAGGTCTCGCCATAGGTCGCGCGCGCCGCCGTATCGTCCGACAGCGGACAGACATAGGAATGGGTGAAATAGGCGTAGGCGCCGTCTGCGACGCCCTCGAACATGGCGCTCTCTTTCGTCTGCGAAAGCCGCGACCAGCCGACATGGGGCGCCGGCGCCGCGCGGCTCGCCTTGAGTCGCGTGACGCGCCCGTCGAAGAAGCCGAGCCCCGTTGCGTTCCCCTCTTCGCTCTCCTCGAACAGCATCTGCTGGCCGAGGCAGATGCCGAGGAGCGGCCGCCCGAAATCGAGGAGCGCGCGCGCAAGGCCTTTTTCCGCCAGCATCCGCATCGCGAAATCGGCGGCGCCGACGCCGGGCAATATCGCGCGCGCGCATTCGGCGATGACGCGCGGCTCATCGGTCAGCACCGCCTTCGCGCCGAGACGCTCGAGCGCAAAGAGGACGGACGCGGTGTTGCCGACGCCGAGCCTGATGACGGCGACGGTCATCAGAGCACCCCTTTCGTCGACGGTACGGCCTCGCCATCGACCGCAACGGCGGCGCGAAGCGCGCGGGCGAAGGCCTTGAAGCACGCCTCGGTCTTGTGGTGATCGTTCTCGCCCCGCACTGACACATGAATCGCCGCCCCGAGCGTCTGCGCGAGGCTCTTGAACACATGCGCGGTCATCTCGGTCGGATAGGCGCCGAGGAGCGGCGCGGCGAAGGCGCCTTCGAAAACGGCGTAGGGCCGTCCGCCGAGATCGATCGAGACGCGCGCCTCCGCCTCGTCCATCGGCAGCGTGAAACCGTAACGCGCGATGCCGCGCCGCTCGCCCAGCGCCTTCGACAGCGCGGACCCGAGCGCCAGGGCGCAATCCTCGATCGTGTGGTGAAGATCGACATGCGTGTCGCCCTCGCAGGCGAGCGTGAGCGAGAGGCCGCCATGGGCCGCAACCTGTTCGAGCATATGGTCGAAATAGCCGACGCCGGTCGCGATGCGCGCCGCGCCCGCGCGGTCGAGATCGACGCGCACGGCGATGCGGGTCTCCTTGGTTTCGCGCACCGCCTCGCCGACGCGCGGCGCCCGGCCCGGGCCTGCCCCGAAGGCGGCAAGCGCAAGATCGTTGGCTGCAGTCTCGCCGACGCCGACCCTTATTCTTCCATCCTCGCGCGCGGTCATCTCGGCGCCGAAGAGCGCGCCGCGGCGGAGCGCCTCGGCCTCATCGCGCGCCTCGACGAGGAGACCATCGCCGTCCTCGGCGACGCAGCGAACGCCCGGCGCTGCGGCAAGCGCCTTGATGAAGCGTGCGCGCTCGGCGCGCTGCGCCACCTGGCGGGCGTCGCAGAGCGCAAGCCGCGCTGGGGAAAGCGCCTTCAGCGTTTCCTCGACAAGGAGCGGGTGCAGGTGATCGGGATCGACGAGCCCCTCGAGCCGGGCGATCAGCGCCGGCGCGCCGATCAGCGCCCCTGAGAGCGGCTGCGGCGCGCCATAGGCCGGGCCGATCTCGCGATAAATGAGCGCCGCGCCGTCGCCGGCGGGGCCTTGCCCGGCTGACGACGAGGCTCGCTGCTCGATGAGACGCTCGTCGACAAACGACAACGCGCGCCCTTCCCGCAGCAACGCGCCGAGCAGCGAGGATGCATGGGCGAAGCCGCGCACCGGCAGGAGCGCCGCTTCCGGGACGCCGAACACCGCCGCAAGGCGCGCGCGCAAGGGCGCAAGGCGCAAAAGCTCTGCCTGCGGATCGAACATGGCGCTCACAACCGCGCCTCCGCCGCGCGCGCATGCGCTTCAAGGCCTTCAAGGCGCGCGAGCCGCGCCGCCGCCGGCGCGAGCGCGCGCGCCGCCGGGATGGTCAGCGTCTGCACGGAGAGAGGCTTCATGAAGGACTGCACGGTGACGCCGCCGACGACGCGCGCCGCGCCGTCCGTCGGCAGCACATGGCTGGGGCCGGCGAGATAATCGCCGAAGCTCTCCGCGCTCGCCGCGCCGACGAACACCGCGCCCGCGCTTTCAACACCGTCGATCCAGGCGGCCGCGTCCTCGACATTGAGCGACAGGTGCTCGGGCGCATAGGCGTTGGCGATATCGAGCGCGGCCTGCCGGCTGTCGGCGATGACGACGCGCATCTCGGCAAGGCTCGCGCGCGCGATAACGGCGCGCGGCAGCGTCTCGGTCTGGCGGGCGATCTCGGCAAGGACGCGGTCGGCGACGCACCCGCCGAGCGCGACGAGAATGACCTGCGCGTCGGCGTCATGCTCGGCCTGCGACAGGAGGTCGGCGGCGACGATCGCGGGATCGGCCGCCGCATCGGCGATGACGAGGAGCTCGCTCGGGCCCGCCGGCAGATCGATCGCGGCAAGGCCGCGCGCGGCGACCTGGCGCTTGGCTTCCGCGACGAAGGCGTTGCCGGGCCCGAAGATCTTGTCCGCGCGCGGAAGACCGGCGCCGAAGGCGAGCGCGGCGACGCCTTGCGCGCCCCCGACCGATTGGACGACCTCAACGCCGGAGAGCGCCGCCGCCGCGATCATCGCCGGGGCGATGCGCTCGCCCTTTTGCGGCGGCGTCACGACGATGCGTTCGGGGACGCCGGCGGCGCGCGCCGGCTCGGCCAGCATGATCAGCGTCGAGACGAGCGGCGCTGCGCCGCCCGGCACGTAAAGCCCTGCCGCACGGACGGGCCGCCAGACCTGGCGGCAGAACACGCCGGGGAACGGCTCGGTCTCGCATGGGCGCGGGGCCGTCGCTTCGTGATGGCGGCGGACATTCTCGACCGCGCGCTCGATCGCGGCGAGATCGTCCGCGGCGAGGCGCGCGCGCGCCGCGGCGACGACCGCAGGCGAGAGATCGACGGCGAGGGGCGCTGCGCGGTCGAGTTTCTCCGACCAGCGGGCGACCGCGCGCGCCCCTTCCGCCTCGACTTCGCCGAGGATCGCCGCGACGGCGTCGATGACGCGCGCGTCGGCGCGCCGGGAAGGCCGCGCAAGCGCCGCGCGGCGGTCTTTCTCAGACAGCGTCGACCACTCGAACCGGCGCATCGTCACATCATCTTTTCGATCGGCAGGACGAGGATCGAAGACGCGCCGGCGGCTTTCAGCCGCTCGAGCGTCTCCCAGAAAACGGACTCCTGGCAGACGGCGTGCACGGCGACGGCGTCGTCGCGCCCCGCAAGCGGCGTCACCGTCGGCGCCTCGGCCCCGGGCAGCAGGGCGGAAATCTCCGCAAGCCGGGCCTTCGGGGCATTCATCATCACATATTTCGCCCCGCGCGAGGCGATGACGCCGCGCATCCGCTCGACGATGCTGTCGGCGAGCGCCGAGGCCGGCGCCTTCGGCGAGCGGATCAGCACCGCCTCGCTCGTCAGCACGGTCTCGAGCGCGACGAGGCCGTTCATTTCCAGCGTCGCGCCGGTCGAGACAAGGTCGCAGATCGCCTGCGCAAGCCCCAATCGCGGCGCGACCTCGACGGCGCCGCGCATCAAGACGATGTCGGCGCTGACGTCGCGCGCCTTCAAGAAGGCGGCGAGCACGTTCGGATAGGACGTCGCGATGCGTTTTCCGGCGAGCGATCGCGGCCCGCTGTAGTCGAAATCCGGCGGCGCGGCGATCTTCAGCGCGCAGCGCCCGAAGCCGAGCGGCATCACCTCGATCGGCGCGTCGCGGCCAGTGCGTTCGCGCAGCACGTTGAGGCCGATGACGCCGAAATCGGCGACGCCGTCGCCGACGAAGGTCGGGATGTCGTCGTCGCGCACGCGCAAAAGGTCGATCGGCGCATTGTCGATGCGAAAGACGAGATCGTTGACGCCCTTGACGATGCGGAAGCCCGCCGCCGCAATGAGTCCGAGGCTGTCATCGGCGAGGCGGCCGGATTTCTGGATGGCGATGCGCAGGCGCTCAGATGGCATTCTTGCGGCTCCGGGCGAGGCGGTCGAGCACAAGGCGGTAGCCGCGATAGGGCATGTCCTTGAGGAAGCGGGCGACGCGCACGACCGTCGCGGTCGAGGAACCCGCCGCGCCGGCGATCTCGCGATAGGAAAGCTCGCCCGCATCGAGCAGCTGGGCGACGCGCCAGCGCTCGGCGAAGGCCCGCAGCTCGCCCGGCGTGCAAAGATCGGCGAAGAACGCTTCGGCCTCGGCGCGCGTCTTCAGCGCGAGGACCGCGTCATAAAGGTCGGGCGCAGGCTTTTCTGGCATCGGGGGCTCCGGACAGGTCTCAGCGTGCTACTACGCTAAAACGCTCCGATCAAGCCCCTCTCCTCGGGGCCGCTGGGGCGAGAGCCCGTCCCGCCGGTTAACCATCCGCCCTTACAAAGCGGCAACCGCTTTCCTTGAGGATGCGGCCAAAGGGGGAGCGAGGGAACATGGCCGGCAAGCATGCAGCGTTCGACGAGCTGTCGGATGCGGTCGTCATCTGTGACGACGGCGTGCACGCGAGCTATGTCAACAAGCGCTTCCTCGCACTCGCCGGCGGCGACGAACAAGGCTGGATCGGCGAAACGGCGGACGCGCTTCGCGGCAACGAAGCGCTCAGCCTTGACTGGTCGGAGAGCCGGCGCCTTGACGGCAGTCTCGTCTTCATCGGCCGTCCGTCGCTGAAATCGGCTGGCGAGGGTGAGGCCAAGCTCCGCTTCCTTGCGACCATGAGCCACGAGATGAGAACGCCGCTCAACGGCATTCTCGGCATGAGCGGCCTTCTTCTCGACAGCGAGCTTGAGCCCTCGCAGCGCACCTATGTCGACGCCATCCATGAATCGGGCTCGACGCTGCTGACGCTCATCAACGACATTCTCGACTATTCGAAGATCGCCGCCTCGAAACTCGAGATCGAGGCCGCGCCCGTGAATCTGCGCAGCCTCGTGCAGGGAGTCGCCGAACTTCTGTCGCCGCGCGCGGCGCAAAAGGGCATCGAGATCGCCTCCTTCGTAGCGCCGTCGATTCCGGAATCCCTCCTCGGCGATGAAATGCGCCTCAGGCAGATTCTCCTCAATCTCGTCGGCAACGCCGTCAAGTTCACCGAACGCGGCGGCGTCTGCATCGAGGTGCACCATCTCGGCGCCGCCTCCGACGGCGGATGCCGCTTCCGGATCGACGTGCGCGACACCGGCGTCGGCATCGACGAGAAGGACCTCAAGCACATCTTCGACGAATTCTCGCAAGCCGAGTCAGGCCGCGAGCGGCGCGCCGAAGGCACCGGCCTCGGCCTTGCGATCGTGCGCCGCCTCGTCGATGCGATGGGCGGCGAGGTGCTGGTCGAAAGCCGCCTCGGCCAGGGCAGCGTATTCTCGGCCGTGTTGACGCTCGCGGTCGCCAACGCGGAGACCGAGAGCCTGCCGCCGCTGCGCAACGGCGATCTTCCGGTGCTCGTCGCCTCGCGGTCGCAGACGATCCAGCGATTCCTGAAGCTGCAATTGCAGGCCTCCGGCGCCGGCAACGTCATTGAGGCGAGTTCGGCGTTGCAGGCGACGGCCATGCTCGCCAAACATCCGAAGGCGGCGCTCATTTGCGATCTCGACATCGCGGTTGAAGGCGGACAGCGCCTCAGCCAGTCGGCAGGCGCGGCCTATGTGATGCTGACCCCGGCGACGCGCGGACGGATCGACGGCTTCAAGCGCATGGGCTTCGGCGGTTATCTGATGAAGCCGATCCGCGCCGCGACGCTGATCGCGGTCCTCAACGAAACCGCCGACCTGCAGCCGAAGCGGCGCCGGCAGGACCGCACGAAGGAAGCTGCGGCGACGCCAGCGGCGCTGAAGATCCTCGTGGCCGAGGACAACAAGATCAACGCCCTCCTCATCAAGTCGCTCATCGAACGGCGCGGACACCGCGCCGACGTCGCCGAGAACGGCCACCTCGTCATCGAGGCGATCATGGCCTCGCCCTATGATCTCATCCTGATGGACATGCACATGCCGACGCTCGACGGCGTCGCCGCAACGCGGAAAGTGCGCGCGCTCGGCGGCCCCGGCGCCGACACGCCGATCATCGCGCTCACCGCAAGCTCGGAAGCGAAAGACCGCCAGCGTTGCCTCGACGCCGGCATGGACGATTTCATCACCAAGCCGATCGACCCGGAGGAGCTCGACCTGGCGCTCGAGCGCTGGCGCTCGGGGCGCCGGGGCCGCGCGGGCGGCGTCGTGAGCTTTAACGGGCCTTTAACCGGCCCCGGGCGGCGGCTTCATTAAGCCGATCTAAATTCGCCATCGATAATGCTTCAGGATCGAGGCTCGATCCGCTGGCATGAATTTTCTCGGACTTCAGATCCTTTGGGCCGATTTCGGCAAGGCGACGGCCATGATTCTCGGCGTCGCCTTTTCAACGCTGCTGATGGCGCAGCAGGCGGCCATCTTCGTGTGCCTGATGGCGAATTCCGCCTCGCACATCACGAGCGCCGAGGACGTCGACATCTGGATCGCCGATGAGCGCTCGGACTATTTCGACGATCCCGGCGTGCTGCCCTCTGGGCTTCTCGACCGCGTGCGCAGCGTCGAGGGCGTCGCCTATGCGGCGCCGTTCCTGCGCCGCGGCGCGATCGTCGACACCCGCGCTGTCATTGAACAAGCGGTGCTCATCGGCGTCGACGCGGGTTCGCTGCTCGGCGCGCCGCAAAAGATGCTCCACGGCGACATGAAGAACCTCCGCAGCGCCGACACCTTCATCGTCGACCGGCGCGGCTATAACGACATCTGGCCGGAGGAAGAAATCGAGATCGGCCGCTTTCTCGAAGTCGACGGACGCCTGTTGAAGCTGGTCGGAATCGCCGATCCGCCCTCGCCCTTCATTTCGCAGCCGCTCATCTATGTCAGCCTCTCGACGGCGGCGCTGATCGGCGGCGAGGCGCGGCCGAGCTTCATCGTCGCGCGCGTGAAGGACGCCGCCGATCCGGCCGCCGTCGCCGCCGCCATCGACAGCGCGACCGGCTATTCAGCCTTCGACAGCAAAGCGTTCGGACGCCGCACCATCGACTATTATCTCAAGAACACCGGCATCCCGATCAATTTCTTCATCACCATCCTCCTCGGCTTCATCGTCGGGGCGGCGATCGTCATCCAGACCTTCTATCTCTTTATCACCGAGAATCTCCGCCATCTCGCGCTCTTCCGCGCCATGGGCGCCGAGGGCTGGCCGCTCATCCGCATGACGCTCGTTCAATGCGCGATCGTCGCCGCCATCGGCTTTTCGCTCGGCGTCGCGGGCGCAGCCTGGTTTTTCGAAACCGTGCCGGATAAGACGCCCGCCTTCAAAGGCTTCTACCTGCCCGCCGGCGTCGTACTGAAAGTCGGCGCCGTCGTCTTTGCGGTCGCGTTCCTATCGGGGCTTCTCAGCATCCGCCGTGCGATCCGTCTCGATCCGGCGATCGTTCTTAGAGGGTGAGATGAGCGCCGCGATCGAATGCCGCTATCTGAAGATGGAGTTTGGAAGCGCCGGCGCGCGCCAGACGGTCCTGCGCGGCGTCAACATGACGGCCGAGCCCGGGCGCCTCACCATGATCGCAGGCCCCTCGGGCTGCGGAAAGTCGACGCTGCTGTCCATTCTCGGCGGCCTGCTGACCCCGACCGGCGGCGAGGCGATCGTGTTCGGGCGCGCGCTCTCGGCCATGACGGCGCGCGAGCGCGCCGCCTATCGCCGGCGCGACGTCGGTTTCATTTTCCAGCAGTATAACCTCGTGCCGGCTCTGACCGCGGCGGAAAACGCGGCGACGGCGCTCATCATCGCGGGCGAACGGTGCGACGTCGCGGTCGCGCGCGCGCGCGCCTGCCTGGCGGGGCTCGGCCTCGGCGAGCATTGCGAGAAGTATCCGCGCCAGCTTTCCGGCGGCCAGCAGCAGCGCGTGGCGATCGCGCGCGCGCTGGTTCATGAGCCGCGCCTCATCATCTGCGACGAGCCGACCGCCGCGCTCGATTCTGC
>JBKBLR010000042.1:0-21915 GCA_046296195.1 Parvularculaceae bacterium
GGATCGCCCGCCACGCCAGTCGCAGGACTTACAAGTTCCCAACAGCCGCCTTCAAGGCGCGTTCCCCGGACGCTTACGATCGACTCAACGAGCGTCAAAGCCCACCGCGCCGCCGCCGGCGCGGAAAAAGGGGGCTCTCGACCGAAGAGCGCGCCGAGGAAGAAGCCATCGGCGTCTCGCGCGGCGGACGCACCACGAAAATCCACGCCATCACGGATGAAAAAGGCCGCCTGCGCCGCTTCGAATTGACCGGCGGAAACCGCCATGACGCCGTCGTCGCCGAGCCGCTGATCCTGTCCGGCGACAACGCCGCCGACTTCTTCATCGGCGATAAAGGCTATGACAGCCAAGACTTGCGCGCCGCCGCCGAAGACGCAGGCATGACGCCGGTCATCCCCTCGCGCGAGCGTGCCCGCGCTCCCGCCAACTACGATCGCCAACTCTACAAGGAGAGAAATCTCATCGAACGCGCGTTCTGTTTCCTCAAGGACTACAGCCGCATCGCAACAAGATATGATAAGCTCAAACGGAACTTCGAGGCCGCCGTCGCCCTCGTCGCCGTCAGAATGTGGTTCCTGATTTGAGTCTACACCCTAAATAGGTGTGTGACTGGACAGACCGCGGACCGTCGCTCGTGGCGCAGTGAAGCCGCTGGCGAGTGAGAAGACGACTGAATCCGCGTCCTGGCGGACTGCAGTGATGACGTCAAATGTGCTTACTGGCCGAATGACTTTGGCGCCGTCGTCGAGAGTGAACTCGCTCTCAAGAATGAATGGTTCGCCTTCGCGCCCAACGGCGCCAAGCCACTGTTGAATCTTGTCGTTATTGTCAATCGTTGATCGATGCACGACTGCGCCGCTGAGGTCGCGGACAACGAGATCCACGCTGACAGCGCTGAAAAGGGGGTCGAGCCGATAGGGCGTCGGCGAACCGGCGTAAAGGACCGGAGCCCCCTTGATTTCGGCGGCCTTGCCGATCCAATTCGCGTAGTCTTCCAAGACTCCAGAAGAGAAACTTTCAGCAATCCTATCAAGCCGTGCATTGGCGGAGACAAGCTGCTCCACGGTCGAAAAGTTCGCGAGCTGCGCGACAAACTGCGTGGAGTCCAGCGGCGAAAGGGGGTCCTGATTGCGCAGCTGAGCTGTCAACAGGCGCAGAAAGCTTTGAAAATCGACCGTCGTCGACGTAGAAGCGGCGAGTCCTCCGCTAACGGCGGTCGTCGCCGGCGGACCTTGAACTGGCGAAACTTGCATGGTCTCTCCTTATGCAAATCGATCTATGCGGCCAGGAAACACGGTGTTTCCGTCACGTTGAGGTTCGGCGGAATTGCTTTCCAGCGATGTGGCGAGCAGGACCACCTTCCCAATCTCGCGCCGTTCGGCGAATTGTCGGCTGTCCTCGCGCCTTTCTGAGAATGAGAGCTGCACATCTGCGGCGCCCGCTCGGGCTAACTCGCGTTGCAAGACATCAGAATGACGTCTTAGTAGGTCAAGGGTTTCAAAATTTTCCGCTACGACAGTTGCGCGCTGAACCCCGGCATCGTCTTCGTAGAAGCTGAGTGTCACCTTTCCGAGTTCGGGCGGGTCAAGTCGAAGTTCCAGGGCGGCGTCGCGCCGGCTTGCTACGATGGACACTCGAAATGGAGGGACGTGTTCCGTCGCCTTGCCGTCG
This sequence comes from Parvularculaceae bacterium, assembly GCA_046296195.1. Classification (GTDB taxonomy): domain Bacteria; phylum Pseudomonadota; class Alphaproteobacteria; order Caulobacterales; family Parvularculaceae; genus Amphiplicatus. Next base: position 1,672 of record JBKBLR010000042.1, read on the forward strand.
GCTAAGGTCGAAATGTCGACTCTCAGCTCGGTCGGCGCCGGCGACGGGGGGCGCGGACCTTGGCTGGAGTCGCTGGCGACGATCTTTGCTTCGCGGGCTAATTCAAGGCCTTTAATGAATTCAGCGGTCGTCGATGTGTTTTGGAGCTTGTGTTCGACTCCGAATAACTCTTGCCGATCCTGCTCCGCTTGCGAGGCCGCATCGCCGCCAAAGCTTTCACTCCAATGGAAATCGCCTCGCGATGTGCCGCCCGGCGCAGGCGTGGAGCTTGGCGCTGAGGGGCGGATGTCGCCTCGCTTGATCCGGCCATCGGAAAGCACGGGAGCCGAAGAATCGCGAAAGGCAGCACGGATCTTTATCGCCGCATCCGCGTCAATGCTCGGCGATTCGGGGAAGTCAAGCGCTTGTCGGACTTGCGTGTCTCGCGTGCTCGCCGCGCGACGATTATCATCTGTGTCAGCGGTTCCCCAGGAAGCGAAAGCGCCGCGCGCCTCGTTTGGCTTGTCGTCTCCGATAGACCCGGAGCTTCCGATCGAATCCGTTTGAAGATTACGAATGAGATTCAAACGATCGGCGGCGTCGATGTCGTCCGCAGCGATGGCGGCTTGGCCGACAGGCGGCGCCGTTTGGCTGCTAACGCTCGAAAATTGAACGTCACCCCCGCTCTGCGCCGGATCCTTTTCGTTTTCGGTTGTCGATTTCGGGGCGTGATGTTCGCTGAACACATGCGCCGTGAATTCGGCTGAGCTCGCCGGCGACTCGTTTGGCGGCTCCGCAGCTTCCGCTTTCGTAAACGGCGAAAGGAACGCCCTTGGGCTAAGCGCAAGCTGCATGAAGGCCCCGACGGTCCGATAACGCATCGTTCAACATATGCAACTATAAGTAGTGCCGCAAGGTTTATATGGAGTAAAAAGTGTCAATCGCACAGGCTGTCGACCCAAGCCCGTATTTGGCGGCCGCAGTGAATTCCCGCGAGCCGGCGCCTCGGGAGGTGCAAGTTGCGGCGGAGGAATTTGAAGCCGCGTTTATTTCAGAAATGCTTTCTTATGCGGGATTGGACGCAGCGCTGGCCGCGCGAAGCGGCTTCGGCGGCGAAAGCATGGCGAGCTTTCTAATCGCTGAGATCAGTCGTCAGATTGCGGCTCAACAAACGTTCGGAGTCGCCGACCTTGTGACGCGAAACTTGAGTCGCCAAGCATGATGCCCGAATTCCTTGTGACCAGCAAGAAAATCCAAACGCTGATGAACCTTCTCACAAGAGAAGCGCAAGCAATCGCGAAGCGCGATTGGAAGGAAATCGGCGCTATCACGAGCAAGAAGCTCGAGATCATTGAACAGCTTGAGCCGATGCTGGCTTCCACCTCCGCTGTGTCCGGGGATGAGTTGAAAGCGGTGCAGAAAGTCGCGCGAGAAAACGCCCACAGACTTGACCTGCTAAGGGAGGGTGTCGCGCGCGCCCGAAATCGGATCGCCGAACTGACAGACGCATCGCAGCTTGTCGGCGTCTACGCGGCGTCGGGCCGTCCAATTAGGGTCAAGTATTCGTGCGCCAACGAGCGCGACGCCTAGAAATTAACGAGTTAGTATACTCCAGGTTGTATTACGGTCTCGGCGCAATCAAGGGCGCCCCGGCGAATCCAGCCGGTCATGGACCAGGACGGTCCTAAAGCCCGCTGAAAGCGGGCGATCGAGCCGGGGGCATCTCCATCGGTCAAGAGTTTGAGTTCAGGAAAAATCTGAAAGAAGGAAAAGGAAAATCCATGGCCAGCATTCAAACGAACAACAGTGCGATCGTGGCGCTGCAGAATCTTCGAAGCGTCAATCGCAACCTCGCTGCAGTGCAAGAACAGATCTCGACAGGCAAGAAGATCAGCAATGCAAAGGACAACGCGTCAATTTACGCCATCTCGACGGTCATCAAATCCGACGTCGAAGGATTCAAGAAGATCTCGGACTCGCTCAATCTAGGCTCATCGACTGTCGCTGTGGCGCGCGGCGCCGCGGAGCAGGTGACCGATATTCTCACTCAGATCAAAGGCCTGATCGTTCAAGCGCAGGAGTCTAACGTCGACCGCGCCAAGATTCAGGCGGATATTGGACAGCTGACCGACCAGGTCGACTCGATCGTGAACGCCGCCCAATTCAACGGCCTTAATCTCGTGAAGGCCGCGACTGGCACGGTCACGTTCCTTGCCTCGCTCGACCGCGATTCATCCGGAACCGTGACTGCGAGCAGCATCACTGTGGCCGCGCAGAGCCTTGAAACAGGGACGGGCGGAGGACTCGCCGCGCTCGCTTCGATTGATGTTTCGACTGCGGCCGGCGCCGCCTCGGCCCTGACCAGTATCGAGGCGCTGGTTCAAACGGCGATTGACGCAGCCGCCGCATTCGGTTCCGCGCAAAAGCGCATCGAGGTGCAGAACGAGTTCGTTCGACAGCTGACGGATGCGCTCACGAGCGGCGTCGGCGCACTGACGGACGCAGACCTTGAGGAGGCGTCCGCCCGTCTGCAATCGCTCCAGGTGCAGCAGCAGCTCGGCATCCAGGCTCTTTCGATTGCGAACCAGTCGCCGCAGTCGATTCTGGCGCTGTTCCGCTAGGCTTTTGATTTGGGAACGGCGTCATTTGCGCCGTTCCCACGTCCTTTCCCCCAAGACCTCCGCACGCAGGACGGCGGCTTCCAATGCATCCCAACCCGACCGCTCGAGCGCGCTACGAGAAATCGATGCTCGCGACATCATCGCCCCGCGCGATTGAGCACGAGGCGCTGGCGCGGATTTCGGCCGAGATCAAGCGAACCCACGCAAACAGGCAAGCGGAGTTTCCCGCATATGTGGCTGCGCTCTCAAGAAACCTCGCATTATGGACTCAATTCGCCGCTGATTCCGCCGATCCCACCAATCCTTTGCCGGAGAGCCTGCGAGCCGCCATTATAAAGATTTACGCCTATGTTCAGCGGGAGACGCTGCGTCTGCAACGAAGCCACGCAGAGGTAGGGATCGAGGCGCTCCTTGAGATAAACGGCAACGTCTGCGCCGGTCTTCGGGGGAAATCTGCGGCGACGGGCGCACCGTGTCAGGTCTCGTAATAAAATTAAGGCCGTTTGAGAAGCTGCTGGTCAATGGCGCGGTTCTGCAGAACGGCTCCCGCGCGACGCGATTGCGCGTCACCACGCAGAACGCTTCAATCCTTCGCTTGCGGGATGCGATGCGTCCTGGCGAGGCGACGACCTCCGCGGAGAAAATCTACTATATCGCGCAGTTGGCGGTCGCCGGGGAGGCCGAAATCGAAGAAGCGATATCGGAGCTTGTGTCCTTAATCACTCTGGCCGCTCATTGTTCGACAGTTGATCTGGAGCGTGACGTTTACGCTGGCGCTCTCGCCGCCGCTGAAGCCGGTAGATTCTATTCAGTGATGCGCGCTCTGCGGCCTTTGATTTCATTGCAGGGGCCGCCATATTCAGGTGGATCTTGATGTTTATACCTTCAGCGCCTTTCGGCGGATATGCTGGATACAAGCTGTTCGAGCGAACCTACGAACGACAATTTGATGCGTTCTTAAAAACGCCTGAAACACGGCGTGACATCGCCTATTTCCGCGAAAAGGTCCGAGACCTCCTTTCGGCGGACCAAATCATCGCAGACCGCCGCATTCTGACTGTCGCGCTTGGCGCTTTCGGTTTGGAAACGGAGATCTCTAAGAAAGCGATCATTCGGCGCATTCTCGAGGAATCGCCATCCAGCCCTGACTCATTTGCATTTCGACTTAACGATTCCCGCTGGCGCGCCTTTGCACAAGCGTTCAGCTTCGCGAATGGGCCGCCGCCATTTGCGGCGAGCGCCTTTCAGGAGCGAATAACGCAGCGCTACGCCGAACGCGCCTTCGAGCGGGCCGTGGGAGAGGTCGACGCCAACCTGCGGCTCGCGCTGAACTTTCGCCGCGAAATCCAGTCGATAGCCGCGGGGCCTAATGCCGACAAAATCGGATGGCTCCAAATCCTCGGACAGGAGCCGCTACGTCGTGTCGTGGAAGACGCTTTTGGTCTGCCGCGGTCACTTGCGCGTCTCGACGTCAATCGCCAGCGCGCGATCCTCGAGCAAAAAGCGCAGAGTTTATTCGGCGGTTCTTCTCCTGCGGTATTCAAGGAACAAGCAAATGTCGAGATAATCCTGCGTCGATTTTTTCTGTCGCCGTCAACGACTGACGGCGCGGCGCAGTCAAGCCGAAGCGCCGCGGCGCTCGCGCTCCTGAGCGAACGCCGATCGTCGGCGGTTTAAGCCGCCGACGCGATAGTCCGCAATGAGATGCGGATTGAAGCAAGTGTCGCGAGAGTGATGCCGTTCGCGTCGTGCTTTCGCAGCAGGTTGAGGCTGTCACGCTGATGACAACACGCTTGAAGGAATCAACCGCCAGAATCCTATCGCGGCTGGAAGAATGTCGGGGGCAAGGTCAGGCGTCAGCGGCGCGCTCTTGAATCTTGATTGACGCGGAATCGAACGATTGGGAAATTGCCTTTGAAAGCTTTTGAAATCACATGGAGAGCCGATCCGAGACGCCGAGCTCCCGCCATCGGTAAAGCGCTTTTATACGCTCTTTCAGTGATCGAAACCTTTCACTGAAAGGCATCCTCGCTTCGCTGCGGGCGCGCGGTCGCGCTTGCCAGGCAGCGATGAGTCAAGGTCATCGCACCTTGGTATTAACGGGTTGTCGGCTGGCCGTAGCGCTCGGGAATGTCCGCCTATGGAACGCCGGTCTGCAGTCGCCAGAAGATCCCGCTCAGCGCCTTGCGGTCATCGGCGCGCGGCGCCCCGCGCGGCTTATTCAGCAAAAGCGGCTCGATAATCGACTGCTCAAAGTCAGTCAGTTCGTAACGGCGCTGAGAGATTGGCCGCTCATCCCGGACAAAAGGAATCGCTGTCCGCAGTGCGCGCGCCGTCCAAAAGACTCATGTGTTTATCGGCTGGAGCGGTGATCCCGGCTTTGCGCAATCAAGCGTCTGACGAAGTCTATTGAACCATTCGACTGTGGTAAAGTCGCCTGTTAGCGCGCTAAAATCTTCGAGCGCCGGCCAAGTCGCGATGGCGCGATCCGTGTGCGGGTCTGTCCCCGGGGCGTACAATCCTGAGCGGATGAGCAGTTCGGCGTTTTCGTATGCGGCGAGCAACCCCCGCGCCTCAATGAGCAACGAATTCTCCTCCGCGCTGGCCGCCGAGGGAAGCGATCGAGACACCGATTGTCGGATATTGACCGCAGGAAAGCGGCCTCGCTCGGCGATCGCCCGATCAAGGACGACATGGCCATCGAGCAGGCCTCGAACCATATCGGCGACCGGTTCGTCCATATCCGAGCCCGCTATGAGGACCGAATAGATCGCGGTGATGTCCCCTTGGTCGCCCTCGCCAGGACCGCTTCGTTCCAGCAATGACGCCAATTCGCTCACCGTCGAGGGGGGATAAGCGTGCAGCGACGGAGGTTCGCCGCGCGCAAGCGCGATTTCGCGATGGGCCTCGGCGTAGCGGGTGAGGCTGTCGAATATGAGCAGGACGTGGCGTCCATCGTTTCTAAAGCATTCGGCGATCGCCATGGCGAGACGAGCGCCCTCGCGCTTGGCGAGCGCTGACTCGTCGGACGTCGATGCGACCACCACAGTGCGGTCGAGAAATCGTGCCTTGCGGGCATGATCGACAATGGCCTGCACTTCGCGGCCTCTTTCGCCGATTAGCGCATATACGCAGACGTCGGCTTCGACGCCTTTCGCAAGACCAGCGAGCAAAGTTGATTTCCCAACGCCGGATCCGGCGAAAACGCCAATACGTTGACCGCGGCAAATCGGCAAAAAAGTGTCAAAAACGGCATGTCCGGTCTTCAGGCGTTCACCAAGCGGTCGGCGACGTGCGGCGGCAGGCGGCTTCCCGTCGATAGGCGCCATGCGATTTCCCATCGCCAGTACTCCGCCCGCCGACGATTCTCCGCGCCAGTTGACGACATGTCCAAGCCAGTCGGCGCTCGGGCGCGCAACAGCGGCGAACTTCTTCAAATCAGCGCGCGCGCCCGCGCAAAGGCCGATTGTTGAACCGAAGGCGAAAGCAATGATGTCGCTTTGTTCGGCGCCGATCACCTCCGCGTAAAGGGGTGACGCTTGACCTGCGTCGATTGACAGTCGGTCGCCAATCCTAGCGAAGCCCTTGAGACCTGACACGCGCATCCGAGGACCCTCGACCGCAGTCACATGGCCAAACACCCGAGGCGCAATAGCCTCAACTAAAGCGGCCGGAATCGTCTCATGGCAGGTCATTGGTAGCGTTAACCATTAATTGCAACTTATACGAGTAATGTCGCGGCGCAGGGTTAAGGAGGGATGAAATGCTATCCGATCTTTCGATCCTTCGGGTCGCTGGCGCGCTCGGTCGATACGCCGCGCATCGGCATTCGTTAATTGCGAAGAATGTCGCGAACGCTGACACGCCGGGTTACCGCGCCGTTGACCTTGAACCGTTCGAAACAGCGCTGCGCCATGCGCGGAACCCGCTCGATGCGACTGCGACGGCGCGCACCGTCGTCACTTCTTCGCCGGGGGCGGCCTCTCCGAACCGGAACACGGTTTCACTCGAGGATCAGATGCTCCGCGCCGGCGAAGCGATGCGTGCGAGCGAAATCGCGACGACAATCTTTGAGAAAACGACAGCCATGCTCCGCGCGGCGGCCGCAAGGCCGAGGTGACCGTCATGAACATATTCGCAAAGACTTCGGCGACTGCGGCGTCCGGCCTGCGCGCTCAGGCCTATCGACTGCAGGTCGCAGCGCAGAACATCGCAAACGTCGACACGCACGGCTATCGACGCAAGACGATCGCCTTCGATCAGGGTTTTGATCAGGCCCGGCAAAGCCCCATCGTGCGCATCAGCCGTATCGGCCTTGATCCCAGCCCGCGAGAAAGAGTCTTTGATCCCGGTCATCCGCTCGCTGACGCCGACGGTTATGTTGAGATGTCGAACGTCAACATGTTGACGGAGATCGCCGACGCCCGTGAAGCCAATCGCTCCTATCAGGCGGGCCTGCAGATCCTGGCGCAGGCGCGGCAAATGTACTCGGGCCTTCTTGAAGCGCTGAAGCGCTGAAGCGAAAGGAGCCCGTCGTGAAACTCTTGCCGTTTGAAGCCGCCGCCGCCTATGGGGCCGCCAAGGCCGCCATGCGTTCCGGGCCGTCGGAGACGCCCCGCGGCGCGAATGTCGCCTTTGAAGCGATCCGCGCTCTGTCAGACGCCGTTAAAGAGAGCGAGAAACAGTCGATCGGTCTGATGACGGGCGCGGCTGACCCCCATTCCGTCGTCGAGGCGATCGCAGCCGCGGAACTCGCGATCGAGACCGCGGTGACCGTGCGCGACAAAGTGGTCGAGGCTTACCAAGAACTTCTTCGGATGCCGATGTGAACCCTAATGCACGAACAGGACATTGTCGATTTCTTCCGTGAAGCGCTTTGGTTGAGCGTTGAAATGATCGCGCCGATGATGATCGCCGCGCTTGTCACAGGCCTCATCATAGGCCTCCTGCAGGCGCTGACTTCAGTGCAGGAGACCACCCTGACTTTTGCGCCGAAGCTCGCGGTCATCTTCATCGTCTTCTTACTGAATGTCGGGACCATGGGACGAATGCTGAAGCTGTTCTTCGAAACCAGGGTCCTGCCCTTCATATGGGGCGGCTAGGCGATGGTTAGCGCAGCCGCCGCAGCGGGCGGCGCGTCCGGCCCCTTCGCAGCAATGCTGGCCGGCGGCCGTTCAACCACGATTATGACCGTCGGCCTCATCGCGGTGCTCGCGATGATGGTGTTGCCTGCTCCGCCAATCATCCTCGACATCGGCCTCACGATCTCGTTTGCGGTGTCGATGCTTGTGTTTGCAAACACGCTTTTCATCCAACGACCTGTCGAATTTTCGGGCTTTCCGACCATTCTGCTCAGCGCGGTGATTCTGCGCCTGTCGCTCAATGTTTCATCGACGCGCTTGATCATCGGCGAGGGGCACACCGGAACCGACGCCGCCGGCGCTGTGATTGAGGGCTTCGCCATGTTCATCATGGGCGGAAACATCTTCATCGGCCTCGTCGTATTTCTCGTAATAATGATCGTGAATTTCATGGTGATCACAAAGGGGGCCGGCCGAATGGCGGAGGTCGGGGCGCGGTTCGCCCTTGACGGCATGCCGGGCAAGCAGCTTGCGATCGACAGCGACGTCGCGGCCGGCGCAATCACCCACGAAGAAGCGCAGGCGCGACGGAAGCGCGAGCAGGACGAAACGGCTTTTTTCGGCTCTCTCGACGGCGCATCGAAATTCGTCAAAGGCGACGCCGTCGCCGGACTTGTGATTACGGCGCTCAACATAATCATCGGCATAGGCGTCGGTGTCGGCGTTCATGGCCTGTCGTTCGCGGAGGCCGTCGAAACCTATTCGATACTCACTGTCGGGGACGGCCTCGTATCGCAAATGCCTGCCGTGATCATCTCGGTGGCCGCCGCAATATTGATGTCGAAAGGCGGCGCGACAGGTTCGACAGACGCCATTGTGTTGAGCCAACTTGGCGCCCATCCTCTCGCCTTATTCACTGTCGCGGGGTGCTTGGCGATCTTTGCCATCGTGCCGGGCCTGCCCTTCGGATTTTTCTTCGCCGGCGCGGCGCTTCTTGCAGGGACGGCGCTGTTGCTGCAGCGGCGCAAGGCCGCTTCCGAAAAGACGCCGGTCTCCGATGCGCCCGCGCTCGCGCGCGCCGAGAAATCGTTGGGAGACCATCTCGCTCTCGACGAGATTCAAGTGGAGTTCGCCCCAGACCTGGCGCCGCTTGTCCTTGACGCGACGATGGGGCTGGAATCCCGCATTGCGCGAATCCGAAATTTCGTCGCCGCCGAATTCGGCTTCGTAGTGCCGCCTGTTCGATTGACGGACAGCCCGATGCTCGCGCCCGGCGAATACGCGATACTGATCCATGGCGTCGAATATGCTCGCTTCCGCCTGAAGCTTGGCGCAGTGCTGGTTCTTGTCGACGAAACGGATGCGTCGGAAATTCCAGGCGAGCGCGTCCTTGAGCCCGTCTTCGGCGCTCCGGCGCGATGGCTTCCATTCGGCGAACGCGATCAGGCCCGTGAACGGGGAGCAACCGTCATTGAGCCGGGCGAGGTCCTGGCGACCCATGTGCTCGAGGCGATCAAACTCAATTTCGGCCGGCTGATGACTCGCCGCGCCATGCGCCGCGTTCTCGATGAAGCAGTGAAGACGACAGACCCCCTCCGCAGCCAAACGCTTAGGCAGCTGATCGATGAACTTGTTCCCGACAAGGCGCCCATCGAGGTCATACAGGCGGTTTGCCGCATGCTATTGGAAGAGGGCGTGTCGATCAGGAATATTGGCCTGATTCTGGAAACCATCGCCGAAGTGCGCCCTTGGAGCGAGAGTTCCGAACAGATCGCGGAACACGTTCGCCGACGGCTCAGTAAACAGATAACCGCGAGCCTTCGCAACAGCCGCGGTGAGATTCCGCTGATTCAGCTGTCGACCGAGTGGGAGAGCGTTTTCCAAAAGCACGAGGCGGTGAAGGGCGCCAGCGTAAAGGAGGTGGCGCTTCCGCCTGAAGAGTTCAACAGGTTCGTGCGCTCAGTCCAGGACCAATTGCGAAAGGCCGCCGACGACGGGGTTTCGCCGGCGATCGTCACATTCGGAGACCGGCGACGGTTCGTCAGAACCGCTCTTGTCGCGAAGGGCATCCGCAATCCGGTCGTCGCCTACGACGAACTGGACCTGCAAGCGAAGCCCGTGCTGATAGGGACGGCGTGATGGAGAGCGCTGTCCTCGAATCGATCTTTAATCTCGTCAAGTCGCTCGGCGAGCGCTGGGAGGTCTTCGCCGGCGTCTTCGCCCGTATGGGAGCGATCGCCTTCCTGGCCCCAGCAATGGGCGAACTCAGCGTCTCGCCTCGCGTTCGCCTCGCCGCTGCCGCGGCTTTGACGGCCGTAATCGCCCCAGGGCTCGTCGCACCGGCGGGCGCCGGCGAACCGGCGACATTCATCGCAATTCTCGCCGCCGAAGCCTCCGCAGGTCTTCTCATCGGCTTCATCTTACGGCTCGCAATCTTCATCCTGCAGATGTTAGGCGCCATTGCCGCGCAATCGCTTTCGATGACGCAGCTCTTCGGGCCTGGTCTTGGCCATGATCAGGAATCGCCGATCTCAACCATTTTCATCGCCGCCGGGCTTGCGCTCGCCTGCGCATCAGGGCTCCACATTCAGATCGCCGCGGCGGCAGCGCAGACCTACGCCCTCATTCCCCTCGGCGGCCTCTTCGATGTCGGAGACGCGGCCGGTTTCGTCGCAAAAGAATCGGCGAAAGCGATTTCCCTCGCATTCGGCATCGCCGCTCCGTTTGTGCTGCTTGGCATGGCCTACTCTGCAGCGCTCGCTGCGTCGAACCGCACCATGCCGCAGATGGCGGCGGTTTTCGTCGGCGCGCCGGCGATCGCGCTTGCCGGCCTCACTCTGATCGCCGGCGCCGCGTGGGCGATCCTGTCGCGGTGGACCGACATTGCGAGCGTGCTCTTCAGCGCCCCTCTTGGCGGCCTGCCATGAGCGAGACTTCGGGACAGGACAAGAGCTTCGATCCGACGCCGTCGCGGCTGGAGCGGGCCCGAAGGGAAGGCGACGTCGCAATTTCGCGCGAACTCAACGGCGCCGGCGGCTATGTCGGCTTCTATCTGGCGATCGTATTCGGCGCCGCCGCATCGGCGCCGGCGATCGCCCAATCGCTGGCGTCGATGCAGGAGCGCCCTGAGGATTTCTCGCCGCTTTACGCGGGCGGCGCCTTGCAGGCGGCCTTGCTCGCGGCCGCGCTGCCGGCGGCTATCTTTCTCGCCGGACCGGCGGCGGGTGCGATCGCCTCGCTGATCGTGCAGCAGAGCGTCGTTTTCGCCGCTCAGCGACTTAAACCCAAGCTCTCGCGATTGTCGCCGGCGGCCAACGCCAGGCACAAATTCGGTCCGGACGGTCTTATGGAGTTCGCGCGCGCCGCCGCAGCGCTCCTCTTCGTCTTCTTGATGCTCGCCGTCGTTTGGGGCGGACGCTTTGAATCTCTGCCGGGAGCGGCGTTCTCGCAAGGAAGCGCGGTGGGCGAGCTCCTGACGATTGAAATCGTTCTCTTCATCGGCGCCATGTCGGCCTTCACGCTGGCCCTTGGGCTGCTGGACGTGATCTGGGTGAATGCGCGGCGTCGCAAACGCCTCATGATGAGCCTTGAAGAGGTGAAGCGCGACGCAAAGGAGACTGAAGGCGATCCGTTTCTGAAATCGGCGCGCCGCGAACGCGCGAAAGCGGTTGCGACGAACCGGATGCTCGCAGACGTTCCGAAGGCGAGCGTCATCATCGTCAACCCGGAACATTATGCGGTCGCCTTGCGCTGGGATGGGCCTGGCGCCGGTGCGCCGGTCTGCGTCGCAAAAGGCGTCGACAAAATGGCGGACAAGATTCGTGAGATTGCGATCGCAAACGGCGTGCCGATCCGTCGGGACCCCCTGACGGCGCGCGCGGTGTACGCCACGGTTGAAATAGGTCAGGAAATCCGGCGCGAACACTTCGCTGCGATCGCGGCCGCCATTCATTTCGCGGACGCTGTGCGGAAGAAAGCGAGATCCAAATGAGAAGAAACGCTTTGCTCCGCGTCAAGGAGCTGCTTGAGACCGTGGAGCGGAGGCTGCAAAACGCCGAACTGCGCCTGAGCGCCGCCCTTTCGCGCCTCTCAGCGCTCGATTCCGAGATTGCGCGACTTTGCATCGAGCGTGCGCAGACGCCGGCTGCATCCGATGTCGCTTTTGATTTCGGCGCGATCGAGCTCAAACGGCGTATGGCGGCTGCGCTCATCGAGGAATTGAGGCTGTCGCGCGCAGGAGCCGAGGCCGACTGCGACCGTCTTCGTGAAGAGAACCGACTTCTATTGCAGCGCAAGTTGACGTTGGAGGCGAAGATTGACGACTTCATTCGCGACCATCGTCGAAAGGCCCGGCGCGCGTAGGCGGCGCCGGTCAAAGCGGGCGAACGTTCGCAAACGGATCATCGAGGCTCGCGGCCGGCTCGGTGAACCAGCGCGGGCCCTCGCCGCTGATGTGGAAATGGTCTTCGTGGCGCACGCCGAAGCGGCCAGGGACGACGATCATCGGCTCGTTTGAAAAGCACATGCCGATGTCGAGCGGGGTCCTGTCGCCGCGCACGAGGTTCGGCGATTCATGAATGTCGAGGCCGATGCCGTGGCCGGTGCGATGGGGAAGGCCGGGGAGACGGTAGCCAGGGCCGTAGCCGCGCCGTTCGAGCGAACGCCGCGCGGCGGCGTCGACGCTTTCGCAGAGGGCGCCGCGCCTCGCCGCCTCGAAGGCGGCGCCTTGCGCTTCCTTTTCCGCCTCCCAAGCGGCGCGATACTCTGTGCACGGAGCGCCGAAGACATAGCTGCGGGTGATGTCGGAATTATAGCCGCCGATGCGGCAGCCGGTGTCGATGAGCACCGGATCGCCTTCCGCAAGGGCGCGGTCCTTCTCCGGCCCGTGGGGCAGCGCGGTGTCGGCGCCGAAGGCGACAATGCAAAAGGTCGAGCCCGATTCCGCGCCGAGCGCGCGATGGTTCTCATCGATGAAGCGCGCGACCTCGCTCGCGAGGACGCCCGGGCGCAGGAATCCGCGCACCCGGCGCTGCGCCTCAAGCGTCAGGCGCTTGGCGTGCGCCATCAGCGCGATTTCGGCGGGCGATTTCCGCGCGCGCAAGGGCGCGATGAGCGGTCCGGCGTCGCCGAGCCGCGCATCGTCGATTTCGCGCCTGAGGCCGCGATACATGAAAAGCGGCAGGTCGGGATCGAGCGCGAGGACGCCGGCGGGCGCAAGGCCGGCGATCAGCCGATAGGGGCTTTCCTCCTCCTCCCAGGTCGCGATGTCGCCCGGTAGCGAAACGAGGCCGGCGACCTTGTCGAGCTCGAAGCGCGGCGCGACATAGGTGATGCGCGCGGCGGTGAGGAGCGCGCCGCAGAATCGTTCCGAAGGATGCCAGTCGATGCCGGTGAAATAGCGAAGGCTCGTCGTCGAGCCGAGCAGCGTCGCCGAAACGCCGGCGCGGTCCATTGCGGCGCGCAGGCGCTCGACGCGCGCGCGGCGTTCGTCTGCGCCGATCGGCGGGGGCGCTTCAGCGCGGCGGCCAGAAGGGCGTGTCATGGTCAGGGTGCTGATGGTTGGCGCGGGGGAGCGCGTCGGTGAAGAATTCCGGCAGCCGGTGCAACTCGCCTATCCACGGGAGCCGTGATTCAACGCCGTCCTGCGTCGCCGGCTTGACGCTTGCGGGGTCGTCGAGGCTTCCGATCGTCACATTGAGGTGCTTCGCCGACAGCGTCTCAAAGGTGAGCGGCGATCCGCAATCGGCGCAGAATCCGCGGCGGACGGCGTCCGAGGAGTGAAAATGCGCCGGGCGACCTCGCATCCATTCAATGTCGGTCTTCTGCACGTTGACGAGCGGCAGAAAGAAATTGCCGGCGGCCTTCTGGCACATCCGGCAATGGCAGACATGCGGGTTCGTCAGCGGACCCGAAATCCGGTAGCGAACCCTTCCGCACTGGCATCCCCCGGTAACGCTTCTGGTCATGGCGCGCCGCGCAGTTTCCTCTCATAGGCGGCGACGAGCGTCATATAGGGGTTAACCTTGGTGAACAGCGGCTCATCGCCCGGCTCGGCGACGTAATTCTCATACATCTCGAAATGGAGATGCGTCGTCGTCGGAACGCTTGTTCCATCTGACTTGAAGAAGTCGTTCGAGATCTTGCCGATGCGGTCGCCCTTCAGAATCTGCTGGCCCTCGACGACGGCGAGCTCGCCCATGTTGAGATGGAGATAGTTGTAGATCGTGCCAGCGTCGGTCTGGAGCGTCACCCAATGGCGGCGGATGTCGATGACGCGCGCGTTCTCGACCGCGATCGCCCAGTGCACGTTTTTCACGCAGCTGTGCGGGCGAATGTCGAGCCCTTCATGGCCGCCGCCGGGACAGAGCGGCTGGTTTCGGTCGCGTTTCTCGCAGAACGTGTCCTGCCAGGGATAATCGTAATTGCGCGCATCGCACTGGGCGCCGTTCATGCCGTTCACCGCGCCCTGGCCGCCGCCATACCGATAGACCTGACTGTTGAGATAGACGGGGCCCTCGGTCGGGAAGGCGATCGAGGTGCGATAAACGGTTTCATCGACGAATCCCGGCCCTGAATTCGGCAGGAGATCGCCGACGGGGAGATAGCTGAAGACCTTGCCGTCGGAATCGGTGAGAACCGGCGGAGGCTCCGGCGCGGCGTCGTCGCCGCCGTCATCGGGCAGGGGCTCGTCGTCGTCCTGCTGGGGATCGTCGCCGCCAACGACCGGATCGCCGCCCGGGCCCGGCAGCATGGTTCCGCCATTGCGCCACCACCACCAGGCGAGTGCGGCGAGAATGAGGAGGATGAGGAGGATGACGATCGTGCGGCCGCTTTGCGCGTGTCGAGGGGCTGGCATCATTCGCCTCCCGCTTCCGGGTTGAGGAGAAGGAGATTCGAGGCGAGGGCGACGATGAAGTCGTCGCCGAGGCAGCGCGCATCGGTCTCCGGCTCGTCGCACATCAAGGACAGCACATAGCCAGCGCCGAACTTGGCGAAGGAAAGATCGGTCGCGCTGTCGCTGCGGGTGATGATGTAGGGAACTTCAAGGCTCGGCAGCGTCCGCTGCTCCGCCCGCAGCGCCGAGAATTTCGCGCGCGCCGCCTTGGCGTCGCCAAGCACGAGTTTCTTCTTCGCGCCCGACATGCGCATGGCGACGCCGGGCGCGACCTCGGCGAGCGCGGAATAGGAACCGCCCTGCGAATAGACTTTCAGCGTCGCCGCGATTCGGTCGCCCTCCGGCGCCAGCACCGGCACGGCGGCGCTGTTGATCTCGAGCGCGCGCACGAGCTTGAAGCGGTCGGCGCCCGAAGCGCGCAGGCCCGGCGGGCGAGCGACGACGCGCGTCACCGATTGCTGCGCCGCGACCTCCCGGCGCGCGGTCAGCGCCAGCTCGGTGCGCATCTCGGTCCAGTTGATGCGGCCGTCGATGACGTCGCGCGCCGGCGCGCCGATCTCGGGCGCGTTCGCCCTCGGAATGGTCAGCGCGCGCTCCTTGTCGGTGGCGCGCAGGCGCTCTGCGGCGGCCTCGTCGTCCTGCGCGAGAGCAGGACCGGCGATGATCGCCGCGCCCGCCAAGCCCGCCGCGATGCGTTTGAGGATTGCGGGTTTCATCATCACCCCCTTCGCGCCCTTGCCGGCGCGGACTTCCTTCACACTACGATCTGCACCGCGCATGCGTCTACCGCGCGTCCAGCTTGAACTCGATGCGCCGGTTCTGGGCGAGCGCGGCGGCGGAAGCGCCGCTGGCGATCGGCCATTCCGACCCCCAGCCGGTGGCGACGAGGCGCTTGGCCGGCACGCCGCGCGTCTTGAGGTATTCAACGACGGCGCTCGCGCGCTCCGCCGACAAATGCAGGTTCGAGCGATAGACCGCAGCGCAGGCGGGCCCGAGCGGCACCGCGTCGGCATGGCCGTCGACGCGCAACACCCACGGGATCTCCGCCGGAATGTCGTTCTTGATGTCGTTGACGATCGCCGCGACCTTGTCGAGCTCAAGCTTGCCCGCCTCGCTGATCGCCGCCGAGCAGGACCCGAACAGAACATCGCCCTGAAGGATGAAGCGGTCGCCGTCGACCTTGACGTCGGTGCGCCCCTCAAGCGCTTTCCGGAGCGCTTCGAAGAAGCGCGAGCGCACGGCCTGCAGTTCCTGCACCTTCTGCGCGAGCGCGGCGTTGAGGCGCGAGGAAAGGTTCTTGATCTGCGCTTCCTGCTCCTTGTCCTTGGCTTCCGCCGCTTCGAGCGCTTCCTGAAGGCTCTGCAGCTGGCGCCGGAGCGCGGCGAGCTGCGCGTTGAGGGTCGCGATCTGCGATTTCTGGTCTTCGGTCAGCGCCTTCTCGGCCTTCAGCTCCTCAGCGCTTGCGGCGACGGCGGACTGCGCGGCGGCGAGCGCGGCGGTCGCAGCGGCAAGCTGCGCATCCTTGTCGGCGATCGTCGCCTCGAGCGCGAGAATGCTCGCCGCGAGTTTGTCCTTTTCTGCCTGCGCAAGGCCGAGCTGTTCGGCGAGCTCGTTGATGCGGGCGGTGAGGCGGGCAAGCTCTGAGTCCTTGGTCGCCAGCTCGTCCTTCACCGTGTTGAGCTTCGAGCCGAGATAGAACTGCGCGACGACGAAGATCGACAGCACGAACATCAGCACGAGGAGCAGCGTCGACAATCCGTCGACGAAGCCCGGCCAGATATTGGCCTCCGATGATCGCCGGCGGCGCGCCAAGGCCTTACTCCTTGCCTGCGCGGATGATCGAGCGGTTGAGCGCGCGGATCTCGTCTTTGAGTTCAGCGATCTGACCCGCCTGCGCCTTGATGAGGGCCTCGGTGTTGGCGGCGAAGGCGGCCTCAAGGCCGCTGAAGCCGTCGGCGCCGGCGTCAAGGCTCGAAGAGACGCGCGGGCCCGACACGCGCGCTTCGGTCATGCCGGTCAGCCAGTCCTCGATGTCGGAATAGAACTGCCCATGCGCCTGGCTCGCCTGGAGATCGAGAAAGCCGAGCACGAGCGAGCCCGACAGGCCGAAGAGCGAAGAGGAGAAGGCGACGCCCATGCCCGAAAGGGGCGCGCGCAGATTGGAGATGAGCTGGGTGATGGCGTCCTCCGCCTCGCCGCCCGAGCTTGCGAGGTCGCCGATGACGGCGGCGACGCCGTTGACGGTCGCGATGAGGCCCCAGAACGTGCCGAGGAGGCCGAGAAAGACGAGGAGGCTGCCGATATACCGCCCGGTCTCGCGGCTCTCGTCCATTCGTGTGCCGATTGAATCGAGGATGGCGCGGGTCGCTTCCGGAGTGAGCACCACGCGCCGGCCGTCGCGCTTTTCCGGTTCGTCCGCATCGAGAAGATAACGCGCCATGGCGCCGATGAGGATCGGCGCGCGCGGAAGGCGCGCGCGGTCCTGGAACGCCTCGGCCCAGCGGATCGCCGGCGACACGACGCCCGCCGCGCGCAGGTAATAAACGATCCCGAAAAAAAGGACGAAGATGATGAGCCCGTTGAGCGCGCGATTGGCGTTGAAGGCGTCGACGAGCAGCGTCGACGGCTCCGGGCTCCAGGGCGACAGATAGAAGACGACGGCCGAGGCCGCGGTCAGGAACAGCAGCATGTTGAGGATGTACCGGCCGGGTTCGACGAACCTCACCCTGCGCTCAATCGTTCGCGCCATGCCGACCCCTCCCGATTTCCGCAACACCCCGACGATAGCCTAGCGCCCCTCGCTCGCAACGCCAAAGCCGGGAAGGGCAAAGGCGACGATTTTCCCCAATTGTGACAGCCGAGCCCCGCTTCTGGCGCACCCGGCGCGCCAGCCTCAAAAAATTTGCGCAACGGGTGCGCAAGACTCTTGACGGGCGCGATGATTATGACACTATCGTGACAGTTCAATAACAGATCGGTGACAAGGTTTCCGCTGACCGAGCCGCCGCTCGCCCCCTTAAAGGAGATTGCCCCATGGCCTTCCTGAAAACCGCCGTCTCCGCCGCTGCCGGGATCGCCCTTCTGTGGGGCGTCTCGACCGCCCGCGAGATCAGACCCTGCCCGGACGACTATCCGGTCCGCGCGGCCGACTATGTCCAGAGCCGCCTTGCCGACGCCCGCGGCGCCAAGGTTCAGGTGGTCAGCGAGCCCTATCGGGTGATCGCCGACCTCAAAGGCTATGAGGGCCTGCCGGGCTGGGGTGTCGACATCCGCGTCAAGTCGCGGATGCCCTCGGGCGAGCTTGGCGGCTATGTCCGCTACACGGTCATTTTCGTTGACGGCGAGGCGGTCGCGCTCGACGAGGATCTCTCGGACCTGACCCGGGTCTGAGCGGTTAGAAATCCTGGCCAGGCGCCGCTCCCTCGCCGGAGCGGCGTTTTCTTTTGGGCGGCCTGTGGGCGGACCTGCCGGATCCGCCTCTTGCGCTGCAGCAGAAATTCGGCGACAGGCCAGCCGCCCGCCGTGCTGCGCCTTTGGGGCGGCCGCGCCCTTGAACCCGCGCCCCCTGACCCCCGGGCCGAAAGACCGAATTCCGCCATGACCGCCCTTCGCAACATCGCCATCATCGCCCATGTCGACCATGGCAAGACGACCCTCGTCGACGCCCTTCTGCGCCAGTCGGGGACAGTGCGCGCCAACACCGAGATGGCCGAGCGCGCGATGGATTCCAACGACATCGAGCGCGAGCGCGGCATCACCATTCTCGCCAAATGCACGAGCGTTCTTTGGGAGGAGGGCGCGGCGCCCGTCCGCATCAACATCGTCGACACGCCGGGCCACGCCGATTTCGGCGGCGAGGTCGAGCGCATCCTCTCCATGGTCGACGGCTGCCTTCTTCTTATCGACGCCGCCGAAGGGCCGATGCCTCAGACCAAATTCGTGTTGTCGAAGGCGCTCGCGCTCGGCCTGCGCCCGATCGTCGTCCTCAACAAGGTCGACCGTCCGCAGGCAGACCCCGATGAGGCGCTCAATCTCACCTTCGACCTCTTCGCCGCGCTCGGCGCCTCGTCGGAGCAGCTCGACTTCCCCGTCGTCTACGCCTCGGGCCGCGACGGCTGGGCGGCGCATTCCCTCGAGGCGCCGCGCGAGAATCTGAAGCCGCTCTTCGAGCGCATCATCGCGCATGTGCCGGCGCCGAAGCTGCCGGCGAATGCGGCGGGCCTGCCGTTCAAGATGCTGGCGACGACGCTCGAGGCCGATCCCTATCTCGGCCGCATCCTCACCGGGCGCATTCTCACCGGCGTCGCGCGGCCAGGCGTCACCATGAAGGCGCTGCGCGCCGACGGGTCGGAGATCGAGCGCGTCAGGATCACGAAAGTGCTCGCCTTCCGCGGATTGAAGCGCCAGCCGGTCGACAGCGCCGAGCCCGGCGACATCGTCGCGCTCGCGGGTTTCGGCGAAGCCTCGGTCGCCGACACGCTCTGCGACATCGAAAATTCCGAAGTCATTCCGGCGCAGCCGATCGATCCGCCGACGCTTGCGATCACCATCTCGGCGAACGATTCCCCGCTTGCGGGCCGCGAGGGCGACAAGGTGCAAAGCCGCGTCATCCGCGACCGCCTCTTGCGCCAGGCGCAAGGCGACGTCGCGATCCGGGTCAAGGACACCGAGGAAGGCGATGCGATGGAGGTCGCAGGCCGGGGCGAGCTCCAGCTCGGCGTCCTCATCGAGAACATGCGCCGCGAAGGCTTTGAGCTTTCCGTCTCCCGCCCGCGCGTCGTCACGAGGACGGACGAGAACGGCCAGCTCCTTGAGCCGATCGAGGAAGTCTTCATCGACGTTGACGATGAATTCACCGGCGTCGTCATCGAGAAGCTGACGCGGCGGAAATGCGAGCTCGCCGAGATGAAGCCATCGGGCGCCGGCAAGACGCGCATCATCATGCATGCGCCGGCGCGCGCCCTCATCGGCTATCACGGCGAATTCCTCACCGACACGCGCGGCACCGGCGTGATGAACCGCTCCTACCTCAAGCACGCGCCGCACAAGGGAACGATCGAGGGCCGCCGGAACGGCGTCCTCATCTCGACCGATGACGGCGCGGCCGTCGCCTATGCGCTCTGGTACATCGAGGAGCGCGGCTTTCTGTTCATCGGCCCGGGCGAGGCGGTCTATCAGGGGATGATCATCGGCGAGAACGCCAAGGATGACGATCTCGACGTCAATCCGCTGAAGGAAAAGAAGCTCACCAACATCCGCACCAAGGCGGCGGACGAGGCGATCCGCCTGACGCCGCCGCGGCGCATGAGCCTTGAACAGGCGATCGCTTATATCGCCGACGACGAACTCGTCGAGGTGACGCCGAAATCGGTCCGCCTCCGAAAGCGCGCGCTCGCTCCGCATCTCCGCAAGAAGCGGTCGAAGGACTGATTTTCGCCCGCCAGCGGGTTCGACCCCTTCCGAACCCTGTTGCTCCGGCGGCGTCATCCGTAAAATCCGGAAAATCCGGAAGGTTCGGCGCGCGTCGGCGGGCTGACGGCGGGAGGTCATTTTCCGGTCGCTCCTTTTTTTGCTTCTGCGCGCGGGTTTCGTTGGGCGCGCGAGCGGGGAGGATAAGAGCGCCGGAAAGGGGTGGGATAAGGAGGGGGATAAGGCGGGGGATGAAGAG
>JBKBLR010000043.1:0-19803 GCA_046296195.1 Parvularculaceae bacterium
CGCCTCTAGGTCGAGACTGCGGCCGAATGTTTACCAGGGGCGCGGTCATCGGCCAGACTTTCATGACGCCGCCATGAGAGTCTCGCCGTGATCGACGTCGACCCGAAGACCCGCGTGCTCCTCGACATGATCGCCATGCTCGGGGCGCCGCCGCTCAGTGAAATGACGCCGGAAGCCTTCCGAGCGATGCGCGCAAGGAGCCGCGACATGCTCAATGTCGCGTGGCCGGAGCCTGCCGACTATCGGACATTTCAGCTCAAGGGCGCGGCGGGGCCGATCCGGGCGCGACTCTATGATTATGCTCGGGGGGAGGCCCCGCGGCCGACGCTTGTCTATTATCATGGCGGCGGTTTCACCTTCGGCGATCTCGACAGCCATGACCAGCTTTGTCGGCGCGTCGCACAGGCTGGCGATCTGCGGGTGATCTCGGTCGAATACCGGCTCGCCCCCGAAGCGCCGTTTCCCGCCGCCGTTGATGACGCTTGGGCCGCGCTCGCAGACATCCTTGCGCGCGCAAGCGACCTCGGCGTCGATGCGGCGCGGGTCGGCGTCGGCGGGGACTCGGCGGGCGCCAATCTGGCGACGGTGACCGCGCGGCGCGCGGCGCTCGAAGGCGCGCCGGCGCTGAAGCATCAGCTCCTCATCTATCCGGTGACGCAGTCGGTGCGGTCGACGCCGTCGCGCGAGCGCCTCGCCGAAGGCTATTTCCTGACGAAGGAGAGCATGGACTGGTTCGACGGCCATTATCTGCCGAAGGGCGTCGACAGGACCGATCCGCGGATCTCGCCGCTGCTGCATTCGGCGCCTGCCGATCTCGCGCCGGCCTATGTCATCACGGCGGGCTTTGATCCTCTGCTCGATGAGGGACGCGACTACGCGCTGGCGTTGTCAAAAGCCGGCGTTCCGTGCCGCTATGTCGAATATCCCGATCAGATCCACGGCTTCTTCTCGTTCTGCAATTTCTCGTCAGTCGCGGAGGAAGCGATCGCCGCCGCCGCCCGCGCCGTGAGCGAAGCGCTGCGGTGACGGCGACGTGCGCCGCCCGGAGGTCTAAAGGCCGAACGCGATCAGGAAATTGTTGGCGACGATGAGCCCGTTGGTCGTGACCGCGAGCGCGAAGGCCGCGATGACGATCCGGTGTGGAAACCAAAGCACCATGCCGGAGATGACGAGCTGCAGGAACAGCTTGGCGGCGATCCATCCCGCGCCGTGGTGATCCATGATCGCGCGCATCAACGGGTTCGCTTCCTGCGCGCGGCCGAGCTCGATCGCGGCGATGGTCGAGACGATGTCGAGCACGCCGACGACGTTGTAGACGGCGACCGCGGCGAGCGCGATGACGACGTTAAGCCTGATGGCGCGCGCTTCGGCCGCTTGCGCGGCGAGAGCCTTTTCGCGGGGGGTTATCTTGAAGAGCGAAACCAAGGGGGCTCCGTTAACTTTGTTGTGACCCGATTTTCGACAAAAAGCGGCGAAGGGCAGGCAAGGCGCGCCCGGCGCCGGTCGACGGCGCGCCGGGCCGGCGTTAATCTGCAAAAACCATGACGACTGAAATGGCGCAGGCCGAGGAAAAGGAGGCGAGCGGCCGCGCCCTGGCGGGCGCGAGCGCTCGTGCGATCCTGCTCGCCCGCGCGACGCTGTTCGTCGAGCGCGCAGCGCCCTTATTCGTGCTGGCGGGCGCGCCGCTGGCGCTCATCCTCGCCGCCGGTCTCTTCGACCTTTGGCGCTTCGCCGGTCTCTGGGGCCATTCGGCGGGGCTTCTCCTGCTGCTTGCATTGTCGGCTGTCCTGTTCTGGCGCCGTCGCCCTGAGCGCCTCCTGCCGACGCGCGAGGACGCGCTCGCGCGACTCGAACGCGACGGGCTGATGCGGCATGAGCCGCTGCAGGCGCTTGAAGACGAGCCCGCCGCGGGGGCGGGCGCTCTCTGGCGGGCGCATCTTGAGGAATCGCGGCGGCGTCTCAAGAAGACAAGGCTCCTTTCCCCGGCGCCGACGGCGAACGCGGTCGACCCCCATGGCCTGCGCTATGCGGCGGCAGGGGTCCTGTTGATCGGCCTCGTCGCTGCAGGGTCGCAAGCGCCGCGCCGCCTCGCCGACGCCTTCCTGCCGAGCGATCCGGCGGTGACTCGCGCGGGCTTTGCTGATCTCTGGATCGAGCCGCCGGCCTACACCGGCAAGGCGCCGATCCACCTCTTGCGGGCGAAGGACCCGCTCGGCGAGGCCGGGGAGGCGGTCGCAGCGCCCGAAGGCTCGATCGTCCGTATTCAGACGAAACCTGGGGCGAGATACCGGTTGTCGATGAACGGGGGCGGCGTGACCGAAAGGGCCGAACGCGAAGGCGGGCCGGGATCGGCGCGCGCCGCGCTGACGCTCACGCGACCCGGCTCGCTTGAACTCGCCGCTGGCGGACGGCGCAGCCGCTGGGCGATCACCCTCATCGACGACCGTCCGCCGACGGTCGAGTTTGCAAGGCCGCCCGCATCCGACCGTGACGGAAGGCTCGTCGTCGCGCTGAAGATCGACGATGATTACGGCGCGACCGCGGTCGCGCTTGAAATACGCCTTGACGGCGGGCAGCCGCGCCCGCTCGACGCGCCGGAGATCGACGCAGGCGTCTCGGCGAAGCCGCAGCGCATCCCGCTCGAATCGCTCAAAGGCGGCCCGGGCGTGCGCGCTGCCGCGGTCGACCTGACCGCGCATCCTTGGGCCGGGCTCACCGTCAGCCTTGTCGCCGTCGTCACGGACGAGGCCGGGCAGGAAGCACAGTCGGCCTCTGTCGACTTTCAGTTGCCGGCGCGCGCCTTCGCCAATCCGCTCGCCAAGGCGGTCATCGAGCAGCGCCAGTCGATCGCCGTCGCGCCTGACGAATGGCGCCGCGTCGAATGGGCGCTCGGCGGCCTGACGCTCGGTCCGGAGTTCTTCTTCGACCGTCCGAAGGATTACCTTCTCCTTCGCACCGCGATGTGGCGCGTGAACAAGCGCGCCGGCGAGGAGAGCGATGCGACCGTCGAGGAATTCTGGCCGCTCGCCCTGCAGCTTGAGGACGAGACGACGGAGCTGGCGCGCCAGCGGCTCGATGCTGCGCGCAAGGCCTTGCGCGAGGCGCTCGAAAACCGCGCGTCCGACGCCGAGATCGAACGCCTGACCGAGGCCCTGCGCGCCGCGCTGCAGAGCTATCTCGACGCGCTCGCGCAGTCGGGATCCGAAGCGGGCGCGGAAACATCAGAAGCCGACCAGACCGTGACGGCCGAAGATCTCGAAGCGATGCTCGATGCGGTGCGGGACCTCGCAAAGTCCGGCGCGGCGAACGCGGCGCGCCAGGCGCTCGCCGATCTTGAATCGCTGCTTGAAAATCTTCGCGCGCCAGGTCGTAGCGCCGCCGGCGCGGCTGGCGGCGGCCGCCGGGAGGGGCAGGGCGGGCAGGCGGGCGCTGTCGGCGATCTCATCGCGCGCCAGCGGTCGCTTGCCGATGAAACCTTCCGCCGCGGCGAGAGGCGTGACGCGCCGGGCGATGATCTTGCCGACAAGGAGGGCGCGCTCGCCGGCGATCTCGCCGATCTGATGAAGTCGCTCGATCAGTCCGCGGCGGGCGGCGGAGAGGAGGCGGGCAAGCCGTTGTCGCGCGCGCTGTCGGCGATGCGCCGGGCCGAAGGCGACCTTTCGGCCAGGAATTTCGACGGCGCGCGCAACGCGATGGAAGAAGCGATCGCCAACCTTCGCGACGGCGCCGAAGCGCTGGCGAAGGCCGAGCGCGCGCAAGCGCAAGCCGCGCGCGGATCAGGCGGCCAGCCGATGCGCGATCCCTTGGGGCGTCCGCTCGGCCCGCCGACCGGGCAGGGCGTCGAAGTTCCGGAGAAGTCCGACGCCCAGCGCGCGCGCGAACTTCTCGAAGAGCTTCGCCGGCGCCTGTCGGACGGCGAGCGCACCGAAGACGAGATCCATTATCTCGAGCGTCTTCTCGAACGGTTCTGAGAACGGCCCGCCTGAAGGGGGGCATGCGGAGCGTCAGAACGGCTTTCCCGCGCCGTGGACTTCATTCCCGACCGTCGATAGGGTCCCGCGCTTCGGATCGGGGCGGCGCGCTTATGGCGAAAAGACTTTTCCAGATCATTCTCATCGCGATGGTTTTCGGCGTCACCGCCGGCTGGCTGGCGCACGCCAATCTGAGCGCCGACGGACAGGCCGATTTCGCGGCGGCGATGAAGATCGTCACCGACATCTTCCTGCGCCTCATCAAGATGGTGATTGCGCCCCTCGTGCTGACGACGCTGATCGTCGGCATCGCGCATATGCGCGATCCGAAGGCGCTCGGCCGCGTAGGCCTCAGGACCATGCTGTGGTTCATTGCCGCCTCGCTGTTCTCGCTCGGCCTCGGCCTCGTGATGGTCAATCTCATCCAGCCGGGCGCGGGCTTCGACGCGGGCCTTCCGGCTGCCGCAAACGGCGCGCCGACGGCGGAGAATTTCACCCTCGCCAACTTCATCACCCATCTGGTGCCGCGCTCGATCTTCGAGGCGATGGCGACGAACGAGATCCTGCAGATCGTCATATTTTCGGTGTTCGCCGGCGTCGCGCTCGCCAAGCTCGGGGAGAAGACGGCGAAGGTCGTCGAGATCACTGAGCAGGTCGCCTATCTAATGCTGAAGATCACCGAATATGTGATGCTGCTTGCGCCCTTCGCCGTATTCGCCGCGCTCGCCGGCGTCGTCGCCACGAAGGGGCTCGCCGTCATCATCGATTACGGCAAATTCGTCGGCGGCTTTTATCTCTCGCTCGCGATTTTGTGGATCGCGCTCGCCTTCGCCGGCCGCCTTGTCATCGGCAGGCGGACCGGCGAGCTGATCGCCGCGATCCGCGAACCCGTCGTCATCGCCTTTTCGACGGCGAGTTCGGAAGCGGCCTACCCTAAGCTCCTCGAGCGGCTCGAGCGCTTCGGCGTCGCCAATCGCATCGCAAGCTTCGTGCTGCCGCTCGGCTATTCGTTCAATCTCGACGGCTCGATGATGTATTGCGCCTTCGCGACGATGTTCATCGCGCAAGCCTACGGGATCGAAATGTCGGCGATGCAGCAGGTCACCATGCTGCTTTTCCTGATGGTGACCTCGAAGGGCATGGCGGCGGTGCCGCGCGCTTCGCTCGTCGTCATCGCGGCGACGCTGACGGCCTTCAACCTGCCGGAGGAAGGCCTCCTCCTCCTCCTCGCCGTCGACCAGTTCCTCGACATGGGCCGCTCGGGCACCAATATCGTCGGCAATTCGGTGGCGACGGCGGCCGTCGCGAAGTGGGAAGGGCTGTTGCGCGACAATCCGCTTGAGCCGCCGCTCGCTGGCCGGGCGCTCGACGAGGGCGCGGCGCAGGTGACCGCCTCGCGCCGAGGGTGACGACGGCGGCTATTTCGCGCCGATATGCTTGTTGATGAAGGAGAGGGAACGCTCGAGCATTTCGATTCGGGTTCCTTCCTGCGACAGCCAGTGATCCTCGCCCTTCAACTCGCGATGTTCGACCGGGCGGCCCTCGTTCTCGAGCGCCCTCTTCATCATCAGGCTCTGCCCCGGCGGTGCGACGATGTCGTTCGTGCCGTGCAGGAGCAAGACCGGCGGCGTCACCTTTGACACCTGCTTTTCCGGGCTGACGGCGATCGCTTCCTTTTCCTTGAATTTGCTGCCGATGCGGTTCGTCCAGTATTTCTCGGCGCTTTCGCTCTCAGACGCGATCAGCGAGGGCAGGTTCGAGACGCCGTTGACGCTGACCGCGCAAGCGTAGAGGTCGGGCGTAAGCGTCGCGCCGGCGAGCGCGGCATAGCCGCCATAGCTTGCGCCGACGATGCAGACGCGGCGCGGATCGACGAGGCCGTCGGCGACGAGTTTCTTGACGCCTTCCGATATGTCGTCCTGCATCTTGCGGCCCCATTCATTGTCGCCAGCCTTGCGGAAGCTCTCGCCATACCCGAAGGAGCCGCGGAAGTTCGGCTGGTAAACGCGGTAGCCATTCGCTGCGTAAAAGCCCGCCCACCAATCGAAGCCCTGATCATCGCGCGCGGTCGGCCCGCCATGCGGCAGCACGATCAGCGGCGCATCAGCGCCCGCGCCGACCGGTTCCGTAAGGTATCCGGGCACGTGCACGGCGTCCGAGGCGAGATAATCGAACTTCACGCGCTGGGGCTGCGGGCGGCCATCGAGCGCCGGATAGGTCGATCCGATCGCCGACAGGCTCCTCTTCTCCGGTTCAAACAGCATGATCTGGTCGGGATGATCGGGATAGGAGACGTTGACGATCAGGCGCTGGTGGTCGCGCGACCACGACGTTATGACGGCTGAGCCGCCTTTGATCGCCTTCGACGCCTTTTCCTGAAGGCCTTTCAGCGGCTCGTCGAAAAACCGGGCGCGGGGAAAGTCGTCGACATAGCGGACGCCGATGATCCGGTTCGTATAGGGATCGACGATCGTGGAGGACATGTCATAGCCGGGCTCGCCGTCGCCGCCGGGGAGAAACGCGCCCGTCTGAGGATCGAGCCGGCGAAGCGCCATGAAATCGCCAAGCTGGGCGAGGCCGGCGACCTCGGCGCCGGCGCCGATGAGGCCGAAATCGGAGACGGCGTCGAACTCGCCGATCTTGCTCTCGATCGCAAACTTCTGCTCATAGCCGCCGCCGGGCTTGCGCGCGGAATATTTGATCATCTGCTTGGCGCGATCATAGTCGATGCGGCCGACGGGCTCGCAGTCGGCGTTAAGGACCCAATCGAAGGTTTCCGCCTCGCCGCGCTCTACGAGTCGCTCGCTGCCGTCCTTCAGCGCGACCGCGAAGACAGAATATGGACTCTGATGCGCCAGGAAGACCGCGGCGCCGTTGCGGCACTTGATCTGGCCAGAGCCGGAATAAAAGGCGTTGCGCCGCCACGATCTGAAGGGAATTGACTTGGTCTTCGCCTGCCGGTCGATGATGAACCAGCGCCAGATCTCGAAGGTCTCGATCCCCGACCCGTAATTGGCCTTGAGCGTTCCTGAGACGAGCAGCATGACATGCTCGTCGCCGACCCACTGAAGGGCGCGCGCCTTCGCGTTTTCGAGCGCCATCCCGACCGCCTGCCCCTTGCCGTCAAGGTCGATGAAGGCGACCGCGCGCCCGCCCTCGGGCGTTCGCTGGATCTGCGCGAGAGTCCGCCCGTCGGGCGAGACCGCCGCTTCGCTGACGGCCGGAAGCGCGCCGAACACGGCGGCGTCGCGGATGACGCCCTGTTGCGCGCTCGCCGTCGCCGACAGAACCCCCGCCATCGCGAACGCAAAAATCGTCTTGCGCATGCTCTCCCCCTTCCGCCGCCGCAAGACCTTGCGGCGGGCCTAATCGTTCGCGGCGACCAGCTCCAATCGTTTGGCGCCCTTGTCATAGAGGTAGAATTCCGAACCCTTTCCGGCGAAATCGGCGCGGGCGATCATGCGTCCGCCATCGACCGACTTCGAGACGATGGAAATCGCCGAGCCGGCGACCGCCTTTTCGAGCGCGGCTTGCGTTTTCTGGTCGGCGGGATCGACATGAACGGGCCGCTCCCCGCCGCCGCTCGCCACATAGAGAATGCGCGCGCGCGCCTCGCGTGGATCGTAGATGACGCGATTGACCGCGCCGACCGCTTCGCCGCCCGCCTTGAAGGAGGCCGTGTCGAGGTCATACTCCGTCAGCGTCCGGCTGCCGCCCTCAGTGCGCAACACCTGGATGGAGCGCGGCGCGGCGCCCACGCCCAAGAAGCTGATCTCCTCGGCCTTGACCTGATCGCCGGAGATTTCTCCGGCCTTTCTGAAGCGCTTGCCGCTTTCATCCGCAGCCATGATCTCGACCTTCTTCGAGGCCTCATACTGGTCGATGCGCGCGACCGCCTTGCCGGCGGCGTCGACGATCCAGTCGATCGTTTTCTTGTCGCCGTCCGCAACGCGCTTGATGTCGCCGGTCTTCAGGTTCGCAGATTGCAAGGAATAGAGAAGCTGGTCCTGGCCGTCCTTCAATCGCGACCCGCTCTGCAGGCTGACCTGCGGGAAGCTGCGCGCAAACAGCGCGCGCTCATTGTCAAGCGGCATCGCCGCGAGAAGGACGCCCGCCGAGGCGATGAAATAATAAAAGTCGGCGCCTTCCTCATTGCCGAACAGCGTCTTGGAGGCGCCTGTATCGCGGGAAATCGACATCCAGCGCTGGAACTCGAGCGTCTTGACGCCGGACACCGTGTCGATGCCGCCCTTTTCGCCGGCGAAGCGGACGAGGACATAATCATCGCCGCCCCATTCGAGGTCCTGCGCCTTGACGGGGCCGAGGCCGATGCCCTTGGGCGCCGCCGCCGGATCGTCCGTCGAATAGATCGCCAGCGCCTGCTGTTGGCCGAAATCGCGCAAAACGGCGTAATGCTTTCCGCTCGGCGAAATTTCGACGCCATAGATTCTGTCAGCCGCGACAGCCGCATTTGCGTTGATGATGAGCGCCACGACCGCCGGCATGAGACGGATGATCTTCATGAGGTCTCCCCGCTAAAAAACTGCGCCGCCATAAAAAGGCGGGCGCAATTACTTGGTCAACATACCGGAATACTTGAGCCGCCGCTAGCGCCGCTCCGCCGCCCGGCCGAGTTCTTCTTCCGCGATCGCTTCCACCCGGCGGGCGTTTTCGTCCCAAGTGAAGCCGCGCCGGATCAGCGCGTTACGCGCTGCAGCGCCGAAACTGCGGCGGCGGGCGGCGTCATTGAGGAAGGCGTCAAGGGCGGCATAGAGGGCGGCGGCGTCGTCGCTCCGCACGAGGATCGCGGCGCTGTCGTCGATGACCTCGCGGATGTTGGCCATGTCGGGCGCGATGATCGCGCGGGCGGCCGCCATATATTCAAAAAGTTTCAGCGGCGAGGCGTAGGCCGTCACCGCCGGCTGCAGCGCGACGTCGAAGGCCGCAAGGTGGGCCGGCACGTCCTCGCGCTGCACGACGCCGGTGAAAATGACCGCGTCCGCGACGCCGAGCGCCTTCGCCAGGCGTTCAAGCGCCGACCGCGCATCGCCGTCGCCGACGATAAGAAAAGTTAGGTCGCTGCGCCGCCGGGCAGCGAGATAGGCGATGATGCGGTCGAGCCCGTGCCAGTCGCGCACGAAGCCGGTGAAGCCGAGGACGATCTTGTCGCTGAGGCCGTAGCGCGCTCTCACCGGGCGCGGGTCATGGTCTCGGAGAAAGATGTCTTCAACGCCGTTCGGGATGATGTCGATGCGCGCAGGATCGACGCCCGCCGCTTCGACATAGTCGGCGAGCGCGCGCGTCACCGGCAGCACGCGTGAGGCAGCACGCCAGATCGACCGTTCGCTCGCGCGCGCCAGCGCTGTCAGCGCGAGCTTGCCGTGCCGCTCGCGCTCTTCGGCGAGCGGGGCGTTGATTTCGAGAAGGAAAGGGAGGCCCCGCGCGCGCGCCAGCCTGACGCCGGAATGGTAGAAGAGATTGTAGCGCTCATAGAGGACGTCCGGCGCGAAGGCGCGGGCGCGCGCGGCGAGCCGCAGATAGGCAGGCGCTGAGTAAGCGACCTCAGCGAGCTCGTGGACCGGCGCGGGCAGGAACCGGCGCAGGCCGACGCCGGCATGCGCGTCGAGCGGACGCGCCGAGGGCGGCGCTTCATCGGGCCCGACGATCGCGAGGTCGTGGCCGCGGCGCGCGAGCGCCTCGGTCAGGGAGCGGATATGCACCGCCTGACCGTCGGAGGATTTCGTTCGGTGGGAATAAAGGATCTTCATCGGCGGGCGGGTCTATAGGGCGGTTTGGCGGGTCGGTGGTGGCCATTCCGCCGCAGCAGGGTTTGTTGCGCCGCCAAAGGGGGCGTGCTATGCGCGCCGCAATTCGCGTCAAGGAGCCCGGCAGTCCTGCCGTTCGGCTCCAATTTCGCTGTAAATTCAAAGGACTAGGCGAGGGGGTTCCCCCGCGCCGGACCGGACGGAGCAACGGGCCGCCCTATGTCTGCGGACTCACCTTCCTCGACCGCCGCCGGCCGCTATGCCGAGGCGCTTTTCGATCTCGCGCTCGAAGGCAAGGCGCTCGACCGCGTTGAAGCCGACCTCAAGGCGCTTGCAAGCGCGATCGGCGCTTCGGCCGATCTCAGCGCCATGCTGAAAAGCCCCGTCTATGACGCCGACGCCAAGTCGCGAGCGATCACGGCGATCGCCGACAAGGCTGGCGCTTCGCCGCTGACGAAAAACTTTCTCGGCGTCGTTGCGAAGAACCGGCGCCTGTTCGCGCTTGACGGCGTCATCGCCGCGTTCCGCGAACGTCTCGCCGCCCACCGCGGGGAAGTCTCGGCCGAGGCGATCTCGGCGGCGCCGCTCAATGTCGATCAGACCAAGCGTCTCAGGGGCGAGATCGAGCGCGTCGTCGGAAAGGCGGTCAATCTCACCGTGAAGGTCGATCCGGAGCTCCTTGGCGGCATGGTCGTCAAGGTCGGCTCGACGATGATCGACTCCTCGCTCAAGACCAAACTCAACAAGCTTAAATCCGTGATGAAAGAGGCGCGCTAGCCATGGAACTCAATGCGGCGGAAATTTCGAGCATCCTGAAGCAGCAGATCAAGGATTTCGGCAAGGACGCTGAAGTCTCCGAGATCGGCCAGGTGCTCTCGGTCGGCGACGGCATCGCGCGCGTCTTCGGTCTCGATAATGTTCAGGCCGGCGAAATGGTCGAGTTCGCCAACGGGGTGAAGGGCATGGCCTTGAACCTTGAAACCGACAATGTCGGCGTCGTCATCTTTGGCGAGGACCGCGAGATCAAGGAAGGCGACACCGTCAAGCGCACCAAGGCGATCGTCGACGTGCCGGTCGGCAAGGGGCTTCTCGGGCGCGTTGTCGATCCGCTCGGCAATCCGATCGACGGCAAAGGGCCGATCTCGGCGAGCGAGCGCCGCGTCGTCGACGTCAAGGCGCCTGGCATCCTGCCGCGCAAATCCGTGCACGAACCGGTGCAAACCGGCATCAAGGCGATCGACGCGATGATCCCGATCGGCCGCGGCCAGCGCGAGCTTGTCATCGGCGACCGCCAGACCGGCAAGACCGCGATCTGCATCGACACGATCCTGAACCAAAAGGCTGTCAACGCGACGGGCGACGAGAAGAAGAAGCTTTATTGCGTCTATGTCGCGATCGGCCAGAAGCGCTCGACCGTCGCGCAGATCGTCAAGACGCTCGAGGACAATGGCGCGCTCGACTACTCGATCGTGGTCGCCGCGACCGCGTCGGAGCCTGCGCCGCTGCAGTTCCTCGCGCCCTTCGCCGGCTGCGCCATGGCGGAATATTTCCGCGACAACGGCATGCATGCGCTCATCATTTATGACGATCTCTCAAAGCAGGCCGTCGCCTACCGCCAGATGTCGCTCTTGCTGCGCCGGCCGCCGGGCCGCGAAGCCTATCCGGGCGACGTGTTCTATCTCCACTCGCGTCTTCTCGAGCGCGCGGCGAAGCTCAATGAAGACCACGGCGCCGGGTCGCTCACCGCGCTCCCGATCATCGAGACGCAGGCGAATGACGTGTCGGCCTATATTCCGACCAACGTCATCTCGATCACCGACGGTCAGATCTTCCTTGAAACCGATCTCTTCTATCAGGGCATTCGTCCGGCGGTGAACGTCGGCCTCTCGGTTTCCCGCGTCGGCTCCTCGGCGCAGATCAAGGCGATGAAGCAGGTCGCCGGCAAGATCAAAGGCGAGCTCGCCCAGTACCGCGAACTCGCCGCTTTCGCGCAGTTCGGCTCAGACCTCGACGCGACGACGCAGCGGATCCTCAATCGCGGCGACCGTCTCACCGAACTGATGAAGCAGCCGCAATTCTCGCCCCTGCAGGTCGAGGAGCAGGTCTGCGTCATCTTCGCGGGCGTGCGCGGCTACCTCGACAAGATGCCGAAGAACCGCGTGCAAGATTTCGAGAAGGAGTTCCTGCGCCACCTCCATGGCGAGCACGGCACGCTTCTCAAAACCATTCGCGACACCGGCAAGCTCGACAAGGCGGAAGAGGACAAGCTCGTCGCCATTCTCGACGCCTTCGTTAAGAAGTTCGCGTAAGGCTCGCCGACAATGCCGAGCCTCAAGGCCCTCAAAAACCGGATCGCTTCCGTCAAGTCGACGAAGAAGATCACCAAGGCGAAGCAGATGGTCGCCGCGGCGAAACTGCGCCGAGCGGAGGAAGCGGCCAAGGCCGCCCGTCCCTATACGGAGCGGATGGAGGGCGTGCTCGCGAACCTCACGGCGTCGGCGAAGGATAACCCCAACGCGCCGAAACTGCTCGCCGGCACGGGCTCGGACAAGGTTCACCTCCTCATCGTTGCGACGGCGGACAAAGGCCTTTGCGGCGCATTCAATTCCTCGATCGTGCGCCTGGCGCGCGAGCACATCGTCCGGCTGCAAAGCGAAGGCAAGACGGTGAAAATCATCACTGTCGGCCGGAAGGGCAACGACCAGCTTAAGCGCCTTTACGGCGACCTCATCGTGTGGAAGACCGATTTCACCGACGTGAAGTCGATCGGCTTCGCGCAGGCGCAGGCGATCGCGCGAAAAGCGCTGTCGATGTTCGAGGCCGGCGAGTTCGACGTCGCGACGCTTTTTTACGGCAAGTTCAAGTCGGTCGTCAGTCAGGTTCCGACTGCACAACAGATCATTCCGGCGAAGGCCCCGGAGGGCGTGAAGACGCCCGACCTCAAAGGCGCAATTTACGACTACGAGCCGGATGAGGAGCAGATCCTCAAGGCGCTCCTCCCGCGTTACGCCGCGGTTCAGGTGTTCCGCGCGCTCCTTGAAAATGTCGCCTCCGAACAGGCGGCCTCGATGACCGCGATGGACAACGCAACGCGCAACGCCGGTGACATGATCAATGACCTGACGCTGCAATACAATCGCGCGCGTCAGGCGCAGATCACCAAGGAACTGATCGAAATCATCTCCGGCGCGGAAGCCGTTTGACGCGAATTAACGAAGGAAGAGACCATGGGTAAAGAAGGCCGCATCAGCCAGGTTATCGGCGCCGTCGTCGACGTCGTGTTCGACGATCACCTTCCCGCCATCCTGAACGCGCTCGAGACCGACAACAATGGCGCCCGCCTCGTCCTCGAGGTCGCGCAGCACCTCGGTCAGAACACCGTCCGCACGATCGCGATGGACAGCTCCGAAGGCCTCGTGCGCGGCCAGAAAGTCGTCGACACGGGCGCCGGCATTTCGGTGCCGGTAGGCGACGGCACGCTCGGGCGCATCATGAACGTCATCGGCGAGCCGGTCGACGAAGCCGGGCCGATCGAGCACAAGGCGCGCCGCACCATCCATCAGGAAGCCCCGCCCTTCGTCGAACAGTCGACGGAAGCAGAAATCCTCGTCACCGGCATCAAGGTCGTCGACCTTCTCTGCCCCTATGCGAAGGGCGGCAAGATCGGTCTCTTCGGCGGCGCGGGCGTCGGCAAGACCGTGCTCATCCAGGAACTCATCAACAACATCGCCAAGGTTCACGGCGGCTATTCCGTTTTCGCCGGCGTCGGCGAGAGAACGCGCGAAGGCAACGACCTCTATCACGAGATGATCGAGTCGGGCGTCAACAAGGATCCGCATAAGACGGGTTCCGCCGCGGGCTCGAAATGCGCGCTCATCTACGGCCAAATGAACGAGCCGCCTGGCGCGCGGGCCCGCGTCGCGCTCACCGGCCTCACGGTCGCGGAGCACTTCCGCGATCAGGGCCAGGACGTGCTCTTCTTCGTCGACAACATCTTCCGCTTCACGCAGGCCGGCTCGGAAGTGTCGGCGCTGCTCGGGCGCATCCCTTCGGCGGTCGGCTATCAGCCGACGCTCGCGACCGACATGGGCGCGCTGCAGGAGCGCATCACGACGACGACCAAGGGCTCGATCACCTCGGTGCAGGCGATCTACGTCCCCGCCGACGACCTCACCGACCCGGCGCCGGCGACGTCGTTCTCGCACCTCGACGCAACAACGGTTCTCAACCGCTCGATCGCCGAAAAAGGGATTTATCCGGCGGTCGATCCGCTTGATTCGACCTCGCGAATCCTCGACCCGCGCATCGTCGGCGAGGAGCATTATCAGGTCGCCCGATCGGTGCAGGGCGTCCTCCAGCGCTACAAGGCGCTGCAAGACATCATCGCCATTCTCGGCATGGATGAACTTTCGGAGGACGACAAGCTCGTCGTCGCGCGCGCGCGCAAGATCGAGCGCTTCCTGTCGCAGCCCTTCGACGTCGCGCAGGTCTTCACCGGAAGCCCCGGCGTCCAGGTGCCGATCGCCGACACCGTGCGCTCGTTCAAGGGCCTCGTCGCCGGCGAGTATGATCACCTTCCCGAGGCGGCGTTCTACATGGTCGGCACGATCGAGCAGGCGATTGAAAAAGCGCAGCGTCTTGCGGCGGAAGCGGCGTAATCGGTCGGATGGCAAATAGGGAGTAGCGACTAGGGAAACGGCGCTGCGACACTCTGCTCGCTGCTCGCCATTCGCTATTCGCTAAGCATCGATGGAAAAACTCCACTTCAACCTCGTCTCGCCGGAGAAAGAGCTTTTCTCCGGCGAGGTCGACCTGGTCGAGGCGCCGGGGGCGGAAGGCATGTTCGGCGTCCTGCCCAACCATGCGCCGTTCATGTCGGTGCTGCTGCCGGGCGTCGTCAAGGTGAAGACGGGCTCTGAGGAAAAGCGCATCTTCGTGCGCGGCGGTTTCGCTGAAGTGACGCCGACGGGCCTCACTATCCTCGCCGAGGAAGCGATTCCGGTCGCCGAGCTTTCGCGCGAAATGATCGCCGAGCGCATCAAATGGGCTGAGGAAGACCTCGGCGACGCTGACACCGCGCCCGAGACGCGCATGGCGGCGGCGGAAACGCTGGCCCGCCTCAAGGAGATCGAGGCCGCGCTATAAGGGCCATTCCCCATGACCGGCCGATGCACGGCGATTTCGTTCAAAGGGCGCCGAACCTCGCCAGCGTCTCGGTCATCCAAGGCGGCGCGGGGGCTTCGACGGTCACCGGTTCCTTGTTCTTCGAGATAGGAACAACCACCCGACGCGCGTGCAGCATGATCGGCCCCGCCCGCTCTTCCCTCGTCAGCGCGCCATACAGGGGATCGCCAAGGATCGGCGCGCCGATATGGGCGAGGTGCGCGCGGATCTGGTGCGTGCGCCCGGTCTTAGGCTTGGCCTCGATGAACGACAGTCCGTCCACGGATTTCAGCGTCCGGTAGGTCGTGACCGCGGCAAGCGCGCCTTCCTCCCCAGGTGCGGCGACGCACATCTTCCACCCCGTGCGCTCATTGCCCTTCTTCAAGGGAGCGTCGATCGTTCCGGACGGCTTTTCTGGCGCGCCACTGCAAATCGCCCAATAGGTTTTGTCGATACGCCCTTCGAGAAAGAGCGTGTGAAGTTTCCTAAGCGCCTTGGGATGACGCCCGAGGACAAGGCACCCCGTGGTGTCGCGGTCGAGGCGGTGGGCGAGCGCAGGATCGCGCGGCAGTCCGTATCGAAGCTGGTGTAAGTAATCCTCAAGGCACGGCCCGCCTTCGCCCTTTTTTGTTCCGGGCTTTGCATGCACCGGAAGACCTGCCGGCTTGTCGATGACGAGCATCAATCCGTCGCGATAAAGTACGCGCGCGTCGAGATCGGGCGCGATGGTCATGCGCAGATGAGCTCGATGGTCTTGTCGACGAATTTTTCGAGCACGGCGCGGTCCTCGCCAGCGCGCGAGCGCGTCGCGAGATAATAGAGCGCTGATGAAGCGATCTGACCCAGCGCCTCGGCGTCCTTGCGGGCGTCGATCTCGCCGCGCGCCTGCGCGGCGCGGATCTGCTCCGTGAAGGCGAGGTCGAACTGTTTGAGGCCTTCAGCGAAGGCGGCGCGGATCTCAGGGTCGCCGACCGCCTCGTTGACGACGGCGCCGACCATGAAGCAGCCGAGCGGCGTGCCGGCGCCGGAATAATAGAGGTTGAGGGCGCGGTCGTAAGCGCCCTTCAGTTTCCGCCGGATCGGCATCTCAGCGCCGAAAGAGGCGCGCATATGGCCGCGCGAAATCTCCCGATAACGGTCGATGGCCTTGAGGAACAGCGCCCGCTTGTCCCCGAAGGCGGCGTAGACGCTCGGCCGGTTCATGCCGGTCGCCTGACAGATGTCGTCGAGCGAGGAGGCGGCGTAGCCGGCCCGCCAAAACACGTCGAGCACGCTGTCGAGCGCCGCTTCGGGGTCGTAAGCGCGGGGCCGACCGCGCTTTAGTTTTTCTTTTTGTACCATTCTGCACAAAACCATTGACCCGGGCCTTTCTGTACTGAACGATACAAAAGAGCCCGGTTCAAGCCCCGTCGGACGCTGTCCTAGCCCCAGGCGGGCGGGCAGGCCAAGACGGCGGAGTCGGGCCGCCAAGCGTCAATCCAGTCAGGAGAGGTCAATGAAAAAGACAGCCATGGTCGCGTTCGCCGCCGCGCTTTTCGCCAGTTCCGCGATGGCGGCGGAATTCGCGGAGGCGAAATCCGCCTGCGCCGCCGCAATCGCCGAAAAGGCCGGCAAGCCGGCCGACGCCCTCCAGTCCAAGCTCGTCAAAGGCAGGCAAAGAGGCGCGGCGCTGGTGACGGTCGAGGTTCAGTTCGCTGACGGCGCCAAGGTGACCGGCGACTGCAAGGTGCGCCGCGGCGTCGTTGAAGACCTCAGTCTCGCCGAGTGACCTGCAACGGCGACAGCGACGCGGCTGGCGATCCGGCCGCGTCACGTTCGCGTTAACCTTGTTTTCGCCGCATTTCGCCCGCCGCGCAGCCGCAATCACCAGCGACACTACAATCGTCGAACAGGCGCGGGCGTCGGAGCGACCGGTTACTCAATCGCCCCCAGCCCCCGGAACCCGAGGCGCCTGCCGCCTGTTCGATCCCCTTGCGCTTCTTTGCAATAATCGATTCCGCCGCATTCTTTGCGCTGATGCGGTTTTCTCCCTCGCCGCGTAGAGTGCGTGGCTGCTTGCCAGACGAATAGCTGCGAATATCTTTTCCAGAGTGCGGCGGAGGCGGGATTTCCCGGATGTCGACAAGGCGGGCGTTGTTGCAGGTCGCCGGCGCGGCGGTGATTGTCGCAGGCTTTGGCGGGGCGGGCGCCTTCGCGCTCACGCGCACGCCGCGGCGCGCGATCGAGCCTTGGAACCGGGTCGGCGACAGCTTCGGCGATCCGCGCCTCGACGCGCTCAGCTATGCGATCCTTGCGCCCAGTCCGCACAACATGCAGCCTTGGCGCGTCGCCCTTGAAGGCGCGGATGCGGTCGCCGTCTATTGCGACCCCGCACGGCTTCTGCCTCAAACCGATCCGCTCTGCCGCCAGATCACCATTGGCTTCGGCTGTTTCCTTGAACTCTTTCGTCAAGCTGCGGCCGAAAAGGGCCACCACGCCGAGATCGAGCCTTTTCCGGACGGCGAACCGCAGCCCGTGCTGGACGCGCGCCCCATCGCGCGAGTGCGCCTGAAAGAGGAGCCCGGAATCGGGCGCGATCCCCTGTTCTGGGCGACGCCGCTGCGGCGGACGAACCGTTCGCCGTTCGAGGATCGCGCCGTGGAGCCGCGTCTCCTCGCCGAGATCGCAGCGGCCAGCGCCGCGGGCGTCGTCGCGCGCGTCGTTGCAGACCAGCAGGGCGTCGAGGAATTGCGTGCGCTGACGCGTGACGCCTGGAAGATCGAATGGACTCTGCCGCGCACGCGCGCCGAATCGATCGCGGTGACGCGCATCGGCAAGAAGGAGATCGAAGCCGATCCGTGGGGGCTGTCGCTCGGCGGCCCGATGATCGAGGCGCTGGCCATCGCCGACGTGATGACTCGCGAAAAGCAAGGCAAGCCCGGTGAAACCGCCTTCGACGAATCTTTGCGGTTCTATGAGAAAGCCTGCCAGAGCGCGGCCGCCTTCATTGCGACCTCGACCGCGGCGAACACGCGCGCCGACCAGCTCGCCGCCGGCGCGGCCT
Source organism: Parvularculaceae bacterium (assembly GCA_046296195.1). Classification (GTDB taxonomy): domain Bacteria; phylum Pseudomonadota; class Alphaproteobacteria; order Caulobacterales; family Parvularculaceae; genus Amphiplicatus. Next base: position 17,943 of record JBKBLR010000043.1, read on the forward strand.
GGGTCAGAATCCATCAGGCGGCGACGCAGCGCGGCGTTGCGTTCCATCCCCTGAGCCAGGCGCTGCAGGAGTTTCCTGAGATGGCGCCGGCCTATGACCGCGCGCACGAGATTCTCGCCCATCAGCCGGGGGCGACAGTGCAGATGCTCGCCCGGCTCGGCTATGCGAAGGCGCCGGCGCCCGCGCCGCGCGAAGCGCTTGAGGCGAAGCTCATCGCCGCCTGAGAGGCGACCGGATCATCCGGATACGGAACGTCTTCCGCTTATTCGCAGGGCGAGGCGGAGGGCGCCGGAGCGAGGTCAGGCCGCTTCAATTCATTCGCCGACGCACGGATGAGGCCGGCGTAGCGGGCGTAGGCCGAGCGTTTCCACGCCGGAAGATTGTCGCCGCCGAGGGCGGCGATCATCGCGGTTTCAGCGCGCGCGATCACGGCGGCGGCCTTCGCCTCGTCCTTCGGCAGGCCCCAGCCGTTCTGCCACATCAGCGCGACATGGTAGAGCGAAACGGGGTCGTCCTTCGCCGCCGCCTTGCAGATCGCGGCGCGTGTTTCAACATTCGTCAAGACCGCCGTCGGCTCGCCGCCGCCCGCCGCCTGCATTCGCGCAACCGCGGCGCGCGTCGTCGGGCCGTAATCATTGTCCGGGCCGTTGATGAACTCGACATAGCCGAGCGTCTCGAGCGCGAATTGCAGCGCCGTCGTCAGCATCGAGCCTTGCCCGCCGGCGTCGGCGAGGCCGGCGGCTGTGTCCTGCCGCGGCAGGCGGAATTTCTCGATGCTGGAGACCGCAGTCACGGCTTCATACTCGCGCGCCTTCTTCTCGATCACGGCGAGGCGATCGGGCTCGGTGCGCAAAAGGCGTTCCTTTTCGAGCGCGGCGACGCGCCGGTCGGGGCCGGACAGCTTCTTGGTTTTTTCGATCGCGACCTTCGGCAGGTCATAAGCGGGGGTGTCCGCCGCCGCGTAGACGCCCGCTTGCTCCGCGCCGCGCCAGCTTTCGGACGCTGCGCTCCACGCCGCCGCTTCAAATGCGGGCGAGGCGCCAAGAAGATCGCAGGAGGAAAGTTCCGCAAGCTTCAGAAGCCCGCGCGCGCCCATGCGCGAATATTGGTCGGCGATCTCTGCGCGCGCCGCCGCCATGTCTGCGGGGCTCACCGCCTGCATCAGCCGAAGATGGCGCGCTTCGAGCGCCGCCGTCTGTTCCTTCCGGTATTCGACGAAATCGCGTTCGCGCCAATTGAGCTTCTCGTCCTTCTGCAGGCCGCCGAAGCGGCGGAAGGAGAGCCGAGCGTCTTCCTTCAGGCGGCGCATTCTGAGATCGCGGTCGTCATGAACGTCGCTCGGCCGCGCTTCGCAGAGCGCGATCGTGTTCCATTTGATGGCGTAAACGCGCTGTCCCGGGGTCAGTCCCTCGGCGCCGACGGGAAAGGAACATTCAGACAGCGTCATCTGCGCGTGCGGGTCGCCGCCGACCGCGGCCCATTCGAGCAACATGTGATCTTCAAGGGAGAACTGCGCCGAACAGAGCGGCCCCGGCGCCGCCTTCTCGTTCGAGCCGCTCGCACTCGCCGCGCCCACGAGCATAACCGACGCCACCGCGCCCAACGCCAAAGCTCTCACGCGCCCCGCCCCTTTAACTGTCAAAACCACCCCGCCGGAGGCCGTCATGGCTCCCCGATCTCCGCTTGAAATCTAGGGCGAACGCCGACCCGGGCCAATGAATTTTTGGCGACAGGCGAGGGAAGAATTTCTTCGATTTCGCAGCCGCAATAAATTGGCGGAGAGTCCCGCCTTGCCCCCCGACCCCCCGCGCCGCCTGGGCTTTTGGCGGGCGCGGGGGCTCGTCATCGCGGGGCGATCGCC
>JBKBLR010000044.1:0-19064 GCA_046296195.1 Parvularculaceae bacterium
CCCGACTGCCGCGCCGTGACGCTGAAAGCGCAGGAAAAGACGCTTCAACTCGGCCTTGAGTGCGACCTCATCATCGAGGCCCCCCTCATGTACGTCGACAAGGCCGGAACCTGGGCCCTCGCCGAATCGCTCGGCGGCGTTGAAAGCCTCATCGAGCATCCGGGAGTGATGACGCATGCCTCGATTCCGCCGGAACGTCGCAAGGAACTCGGCATCGATGACGCGCTCGTCAGGCTGTCGGTCGGCGTCGAGGACGCCGGCGATCTTCGGCGCGATCTCGACCAGGCGCTCGCCGGTCTCTGAATGCTGCGCGCCGCCATTTTCCGACAGCCGAAAAAGAAAAGCGGCGCCGACCGCAAAGCCGGCGCCGCCCCACGCCGCCGGCGGGGGAGGTGCCAGCGACATTCATCCGGGTCAGTTAAAATGACCGTTCAGCCCTGCCGCGCAACGCGCGGAAGTCGGCGCGCAAGCTATTGCTGTTCACAGCGCGCGCAACAATTTTTTGCACTCACAGCGCCGAATTCGGCACGGGCAAAACCGATGATTGCAGCGGCCGACTCCTCACTCGCGCATCGATTGCGCCTGACGGCGCCGCAGCAAGGAATGAGCGGATGAGCGATAACATCACACACTCCATCGCTGACGCCATCGAGAGCGCGGTGGCGCCCATCAGCGATTTCGTCAGCAGCCTAATCTTCTATGCGCCGGAGATTTTCGGCGTGAAAATTCCGCTGGTCGTCCTCTGGCTCATCACGGCGGCGGCGGTGTTCACCTTTTATCTTCGCTTCGTCAACCTGACGGGATTCGGCCATGCGCTCGCGCTCGTGTCGGGACGCGAGCGGCGCCATTTGCAGGGCGAAGGCGAGATCTCGCATTTCCAGGCGCTGAGCTCGGCGCTCTCAGGCACGGTCGGCCTCGGCAACATCGCCTCGGTGCCCGTCGCCATCGCGGTCGGCGGCCCCGGCGCCGTCTTCTGGATGGTGCTCGCCGGCTTTCTCGGCATGTCGTCGAAATTCGCCGAATGCGCGCTGTCGGTGAAATACCGTCGCGTCGAGCCGGACGGGCGCGTGATCGGCGGGCCGATGTTCTACATCGAGGAGGCGTTCCGGCGCGTGAAGCTCGGATTTCTCGGCAAGCCCGCCGCAATCTTCTTCGCCGTCATGACCATGGGCGCCTCCGTCAGCGTCTTTCAGGTCAACCAGAGCCATGCGCAGTTCGCCAATGTCACGGGGATCGCGGCGCCGCTGCCTTTCGGCGTCATCATGGCCGGTCTTGTCGCCGTGGTGATCCTCGGGGGCATCAAGCGCATCGGCTTCGTCTCCGGCATGCTCGTGCCGCTGATGGGCGTGCTCTATCTCGGCGCCGGCCTCGTCATCATCGGTCTCAACATCGACAAGGCGCCGCAGGCTTTCGCCCTAATCTTTCAAGGCGCCTTCGGCCTCGATGCGGCGGGGGGCGGCCTCCTCGGCGCGCTCATCAACGGATTTCGCCGCGCCACCTATTCCAACGAGGCCGGCGTCGGGTCCTCGGCGATCGCGCATTCGGCGGTGAAGACCTCCGAGCCGATGACGGAAGGCTTCGTCGCCTCGCTCGAGCCCTTCATCGACACCATCGTCGTCTGCACGATCACCGCGCTTGTCGTCATCGTCTCCGGCGCCTATGAGCCCTATCTCTTCCAGCCGCCGGCGCGCGGCATCGAGATCACCTCGGCAGCCTTCGCCAGCGCTTTCGACTGGTTCCCATTGCTCCTCCTCGTCGCGTCGATGCTGTTCGCGTTCACGACGCTCGTCAGCTGGTCCTATTACGGCGCGCAGGCGGCGGCCTATCTGTTCGGGTCATCGCGCGCCGTCGACGTCGCCTTCAAGCTGACGCTCTGCCTGATGCTGTCGACCGGCGCAGCGGTCTCGCTGTCGTCGATCATCGACTTCATCGATTCGATGCTGTTCGGCATGTGCATCCCGAACATCATCGCGCTCTACATCATGATGCCGGAAATCAGGCGCGACCTCGCCGCCTACAACGCCCGCCGCCGGGGAAGATCCTCCGGCCATACGGCTTAGCGCGCACGGGGGTGCGCGGCCCGGTGCGTGGCGAGCAGCGCCGCCTCATCGACCTTGGTGTAGCGTTGCGTCGCCGCGATCGAGGCGTGGCCGAGCAGTTCCTGGATCGACCTCAGGTCCCCGCCCGCCGCGAGAAGCTGTGTTGCGAACGCATGGCGCAAGGCATGCGGCGTTGCGCTGTCGGGAAGGCCGAGCAATCTCGCGCGGCGCTTCATCTCGCCTTGCGCGATGCGCGGGTTCAGCGCCTTGCCGCGCGCCGAAAGGAAAAGCGGATCCCCGGGCGCATGCGCATGGGGACAAAGCCCTAGATAGGCCGCGACGGCGTCGCGAACGATCGGCAGGACCGGCACGATGCGTCCCTTCCCGCCCTTGCCGCGGATGCGCAGCGTCTCGCCGAGCGGCGCGTCGGACCGTTTCAACGATAGCGCTTCGGAAATTCTAAGGCCCGCGCCATAGAGCAGCGTGAAGAGCGCGCCGTCGCGCGCGCCGATCCAGCCTTCACGCGACGGATCGGATAGCGCCAGCAGCGCCGCGGCGTTCGCGGCGTCGACGGGGCGCGGCAGTTTCGGCTTCAGCTTCGGCCCGCGCATCGCCGCGATGGCGTCGTTCTCGACGCCTTCACGCCGGGCGATGAAACGAAAGAACCCTTTCAGCGCCGATAATTCAACCTTCAGCGAGGCGGCCCCCAGCCCCTCGGCGCGCCGCTTCGCCAGGAAGCTGCGGAAGTCGCTGAGATCAAGCCGCTCGAGGTCGCGGCGACCGGGTCGCCGTCCAAAATGTTCGCAGGCGAAGCCGTCGAAATTGCGCAGCGCCGCCTCGTAATTGCGGATTGTGCGAGGGCTCGCCCGGCGCTCGGCGCGCAGATGCCGGACATAGAGGCCGATCAATGCCGGCAATGCGGCCGCGTCATCCGGATCTGGCCTTTGGACGGCGGTCATCGCCGGCGAACTCGGGGGTTGCGGAAGCAAGCCGACAGTCCGCCAGCCTTGCAGTTAACGAAGCGTTACCGGCCGGCGAGCCGCGCCAGCTCGCCGCGCAGCGCAGGAAGCCCATAGCCGGTTTCCGCCGAAGTCGCAAAAATGACCGGATGCGCCGCCGGGCGCCGATGCGCTTGCTCGGCGGTGCGCGCGATGAGCGCGGCGATCTCGGTCGGTTTCTCCTTGTCGGCCTTGGTGAGCACGAGCTGGTAAGTGACGGCGGCGGCGTCGAGGAGGCTCATCACCTCCTCGTCGACGTCCTTCAGCCCGTGACGCGCGTCGATGAGCAGGCAGACGCGCCGCAAGGCGCGCCGCCCGCGCAGAAAGTCCCGCGTCAGGCCCGCCCATTTCTTCGCGTCCTTCCGGGTCGCGCGCGCATAGCCGTAGCCGGGAAGGTCGACGAGCCGCAGCGCGCCGCCGAGATCGAAATAGTTGATCTCTTTCGTGCGGCCCGGGGTGTTCGACGCCCGCGCGAGGTTCTTGCGGCCGGTCAGCGCGTTGAGGAGCGAAGACTTGCCGACATTCGAACGCCCGGCGAAGGCGATTTCCGGCGGTCCCTCCTCGGGAAGCCCCGCCATGCCGACGACGCCGAGCATAAAGGCGCAGGGCCCCGCAAACAGGAGACGCCCGCGATCTATATCCTCGTCAGTGAGCGCGTCGGGCGTCACTTCTTTTCGAGCGCGACGGTTTTCGACTTCAGGAACGGAAAGAGATTGCTCCAGTCGACCGTGACGCCGTTCTTTTTCATGATGAACCATTGCTGCACGATCGACAGCACCGTGCTCCAGACCCAGTAGAGTACGAGTCCCGACGCGAAGGACGCGAACAGGAAGACGAAGATGAAGGGCATCATCGTCATCACCTGCTGCTGGACGGGATCGGTCGCCGGCGGATTGAGCTTGGTCTGCACGAACATCGCGACCCCCATCAGCAGCGGCAGAACGCCAATGCCGAGGAAGGCGCCGATGACCGGAACCGCCGTCGGATCGAACGGCAACAGGCCGAACAGGTTGAAGACCGAGGTCGGGTCAGGCGCCGACAGGTCTTTCAGCCAGCCGATGAAGGGCGCGTGCCGGAGTTCGATGGTGACGAACAGCGTCTTGTAGAGCGCGTAGAAGATCGGCATCTGAAGGAGGATCGGCAGGCACCCGGCGAGCGGATTGATCTTCTCTTTCTTGTAAAGCTCCATCATCTCCTGCTGGAGCTTCATCTTGTCGTCGCCGGCGCGCGCCTTCAGCTCCTCCATTTTCGGCTGCAGCTTTTTCATCTTCGACATCGCGTCGAAGGCGCTGTTGGCGAGCGGGAACAACAACGCTTTGACGACAAGCGTCAGCAGCAGAATGGCGACGCCGAAATTGCCGGTGAGATTGCCGAAATAGTTGAGCAGGAAGAAGATCGGCCGGGTCAGGAAGAAGAAGTTCCCCCAGTCGACCGCACGGTCGAGATCCCAGAGGCCGAGCCCGCCTTTGTCGATCGGCTTTTCATAGGACTGCAGGATATCGACGTCCTTGGCGCCGGCGAAGATGTGCGACGTCAGCTCAACAGTCGCGCCCGGCGCGACGACGCGCTCGGCGAGCGCGTAATTGGCGTGAAAAACCGGCGCCTGGGCGGACCCGACATTGCGCATCACGACGCTGATTGGTTCGCTCTGCGGCGGCGCCGCGACGGCGAGCCAGTATTTGTTGGTGATCCCAACCCAGCCCCGATCGCCCTTGACGTCGACGACGGCCGTCACCGCCTTTGGATATTTGCGTTCGTAAAGCTTGTCGCCGACGACAGCGATCGGGCCCTCATGCAGGATCGCCTGTTTGCCGGCGCCGGCGGGAACCCCGCGCTGGACGACGAGGCCGTAGGGCGCAACGCGCGCGGTCGCAGCGCCCTCGTTGCGGACCTCCTGCTTCACGGTGAACATGAATTTGTCGTCGACCGAATAGGTCTTGGTGAAGACGAGATCGCCGGCGCGCGCGGTGAGCGTCACCGACGTCGTCGGCGTCAGCGTCGCGCCGTCGGGCGCCGACCACTGCACGGCTTCCGTCTGCACGCCGGCGCCCGTCCCCTCGACGACGGCGACGAAGCCCTGCTCGACATAATGCCCGTGCTCGGTCTCGTAAGGCGACAGCAGGCGGATCATCGGACTGTTGGGATCGATCGTCTCCCGATAATTCTTCAGAAGAATGTCATCGATGCGCCCGCCGGCGAGGTTGATCGATCCTGAAAGGCTCGGGGTTTCGATCCTGACCCGTCCCGGCGACGCCTTCAGCGCCTCCTCGACGCTCAGCGTATTCGGGCGCGCAGCCTTGGCGGCGATATCGGCGACAAGCCCGCCCTGCTGCGGCGTGGCCGAAGCCGCCTCCGCCTGGCGTGCGGCGCGCAGCGCTTCGCGCTGCGGTCCGATGATGAAGGCGTCCCACCCGATGAGCACGGCCGCCGTCAGGACGATGAACAGGAGGACGTTGCGATCCATCGGTCTCTCTCGGGAAAGTCGGCGCGACGGCGCGCGCGGGAAGGCGCGGCCTATTTGGGGTGGGCGCTGAGCCTTAAAAGGGCGCGCTTCATATCGTCAAGCAGCGCGCCGAAGTCCGCGGTGAGCGCGGCAGGCCGGGCGATGGCGACATAATCATAGCCGACGACTGCTCCCTCGGGAAAAACCAGGCGCGCCGCCTCGCGCAGGCGCCGCCTGATCCGGTTGCGGTCGACCGCGGACCCGAGCTTCCTGGTGACGGTGAGGCCGAGCCGGGCCTCGGCAAGGCCGTTCGGCGCGGCGGCGCGCGCAAGGAGGAGAGTAGGCGCGCCGGCCTTGAGGCCTGCCTGTGCGACGAGAAAGTCCGTCCGCTTCTTGAGCGCGGAGAAGGAACGGGATCGCGAGGGGGCGGCCGGATCGGCCAGGGTCAGGCCGACAGCTTCTTGCGGCCCTTGGCGCGGCGGCGCGCCAGAACCTTGCGGCCGTTCTTGGTCGCGAGACGCGCGCGGAAGCCGTGGCGGCGCTTGCGGACGAGCTTGCTCGGTTGATAGGTGCGCTTCATCGTCGGTCTCGCAGGGATTGGCCCGATCAGCGGGCGGGCCGCCGTGGAGGCGCGCTCTTAGACGAGGGGTCAGGGGTCGTCAAGCGAGACCCTGGGCCGGCTCGGATTCTCCCAGAATCGCGCTTTCGTGACGCAGCCCCCGCGTCGCAATCGCGTGGGCCCCCTTGGGACGCCCCTGCAGAACCTGTTAGGGGCCAGCGAGCCCGATTGGAACCCCCAAAATGTCCGAGCCCGCCGCCGCTTCTAAGAGCCTTGCCCGCTTCCTGCCGCTCCTCCTCATCGCCGCCGGGCTCGCCGCCTTTTTCGCCTTCGGCCTCGACCGCTATTTCTCGCTCGATGTCCTGCGGGAGAATCGGGCGGCGCTGAAGGCGTGGGTCGCCGGCTCGCCGTTCCTCGCGCTCGGCGTCTTCATGCTCGTGTACGCCGCGGCGGTGGCGATCTCGTTCCCCGGCGCGTCGATCCTCACTGTGTTCGGAGGCTTTCTGTTCGGCCTCGCCGCGGGCGTGCCGGCGATCGTCAGCGCTGCAACCATCGGCGCGGTCGCGGTCTTCCTCGCCGCGCGCAGCGCCGCCGGCGACGCCTTCCGCCGGCGCGCGAAGGGATTCCTGGCGCAGATGGAACAGGGTTTCCGCGAGAACGAGCTCAACTACATGTTCGTGCTGCGCCTTGCGCCGGTCTTTCCTTTCTGGGCGGTCAATATCGGCGCCGGCGCGCTCGGCGTTTCCTTGCGCAATTACGTCATCGGCACCTTCTTCGGCATCATTCCGGGATCGTTCGTCTATGCGAGCATCGGCAACGCCGCCGGCGCGGCCTTCGATGCGGGCGAAGATGTCACCCTCGCCGGCATCCTGACGCAGCCGACGACGCTCCTGCCAATGGTCGGACTTGCAGCGCTGGCGCTGTTGCCCGTCGTCCTCAAGCGCTTCAGGAAGGCGCCTGCTTCGGGAACACCGCACCATGACTGAGACGATCAACGCCGACCTCTGCATCATCGGCGCGGGATCGGCAGGACTTTCGGTCGCCGCCGGCGCCGCGCAGCTCGGGCGCAAGGTCGTGCTCGTCGAAAAGGGCGAGATGGGCGGGGATTGCCTCAACACCGGCTGCGTGCCGTCAAAGGCGCTCATCGCCGCCGCGGAACACGCCGCCGCGATCCGAAAGTCGAAAGAGTTCGGCGTTCACGCCGGCGAGCCTGAGGTCGACTTCGCCGCCGTGATGGAACACGTCCAGAGCGTCATCGCCGCGATCGCGCCCCATGACAGCGTCGAGCGCTTCGAGGGTCTCGGCGTCAGGGTCGTCCGCGCGCGCGCCGAATTCACCGGCCCGCGTACGATCAAGGCCGGCGAGCACGCCGTCACAGCGAAGCATTTCGTCATTGCGACGGGGTCCTCGCCCTCGACGCCGCCGATCCCGGGGCTCGCCGAGACGCCGCATTTCACCAATGAGACCGTCTTCGCCAACCGGGTGTCGCCGGCCCACCTCCTCGTCATCGGCGGCGGGCCGATCGGGACAGAGCTTGCGCAAGCCCATCGCCGGCTCGGCGCGGCGGTGACGATCATCGAAGGTCTTGCGATCCTCAATCGCGAAGATCCGGAAGCGGTCGAGGTCGTCCGAAACCGGCTCATCGCCGAGGGCGTCGCGCTGCGGGAAAAGGCGAAGATCGCGCGCGTCGACGGATCGGCGTCCGGCGTCACCGTGACGCTCGACGGCGGCGAGACCATCAACGGCTCGCACCTTCTGGTCGCGGCGGGCCGGCGCGCCAATCTCGACGGCCTCGGCCTCGACACGGCGGGCGTGAGGACCGAAAAAGGCAAACTCGTCCTCGACGCGCGGCTTCGCACCACGAACCCGCGCATTTACGCGGCTGGCGACGCCGCCGGCGGCCCGCAATTCACTCATCTCGCCGGCGACCACGCTTCGACGCTCATCCGCAACATTCTTTTCAAGACCCCGGCGACGCGCCGCGACGCGCTCGCTCCGCGCGCGACCTATTGCGACCCGGAAATCGCCGGCGTCGGCCTCAGCGAGAGCGAGGCGCGGGCCGCTGACCCCGCAATGCGCGTCATCAAGTGGGCGACCAGGGACAATGACCGCGCCCAAGCCGAACGCGACGCCGAGGGCTTCATCAAGGTCTTCGCCGCGAAGAACGGGCGCATCCTCGGCGCGACGATCGTCGGACGCGGCGCAGGCGACCTCATCGCCCTGTGGTCCTTTGCGATCGCCAACCGGTTGAAGATCGGCGCGATGACGAATTATATCGCCGCCTATCCGACGCGCGGCGAGATTTCAAAGCGCGCCGGCGGGGCCTTTTTCACGCCGGCGCTGTTCTCCGATCGCACGCGCAGGCTCGTCCGCCTCCTGTCTGCGTTCGACTGAAGGAAAGCGAGGTAGGCCGCCGATGACGCCGAAGCTTCTTGGCCGCGTGCGTCGCTCGCTGTCGGCGAAGCTTCTCGTGCTGACGGTCATCTTCGTCTTCATCGCCGAGCTCATCGTGCTCGTGCCTTCGGTGTCCGACCGCCGGATCGGCTGGCTGCGCGACCGCATCGAGTCGGCCTATCTCGTCGGCCTCGCGCTCGACGCGCCGGGGGAGATGATCGACGCGGAAACGGCGGAGAAGCTCTTTGCGACCGCCGACATTCTCGGCGTCACCGTCGACAGCGACGGCGCTCGCATGCCCGCGATGACGGCGCGCCTGACGCCGGAGCAGTCTCGGGTGAGGCGCTTTGTGAACCTTGAATTCGACATGCCGCAAAAGCTCATGGCGGACGCGTGGATGACCATGTTCTCCGCCGGCGATCATTCGATCAGGGTCGTCGGGCGGCCCGAGAACGCGCCCGGCGTCGAGGTCGACATGTTCGTGTCGCAGGCCGCGCTCAGGCGCGACCTCCTCAACTTCGCGCGCAACGTGCTCGGCCTGTCGCTCATCATTTCGTCGCTGACGGCGGCGGCGATCTTCGCCGCGCTCAACGCGATGATCGTCAAGCCGGTCAAGCGCATCACCCGCAACATGATGACGTTCGAGATGAACCCCGAAGACGCCTCCGCCATCCTCATCCCCAGCCGTCGCGCCGATGAGATCGGCGTCGCCGAGCGCAGCCTCGCCTCGCTCGAACAGCGGTTGCAGACGCTGCTCGCCGAGCGCCGGCGGCTCGCCGCGCTCGGCGCCGGCATCTCGAAGATCAGCCATGACCTGCGCAACATCCTTGCCTCGGCGCAGCTGATGTCGGACCGGCTGGCGAAGAGCGAGGATCCGCGGGTCAGAAAGCTCAGCCCCCGCCTCATCGCCGCGCTCGACCGCGCGATCGCCTTGAGCCGCGACACGCTCAGCTATGCGCGCATGGACCCCTCCGCGCTGAAGATCGAGCCGGTCGAGCTGCGCCCGCTCGTCGACGATGTGTTCGAGGATTGCCTCGCCCTCGGCGTCGACCTCGTCAACGAAGCGCCGGAGGGGTTGGCCGTCAGCGCGGATCCGACGCAGGTCTATCGTGCGCTATTCAATCTCGTGAAGAACGCGGTCGAGGCGCTGTCGCCGCCGGGCGATGAGGGCGAGCCGCAGCCGCGCGCCGGCGCCGCCGTTATCGTGCGCGCCGCCGCCCTCGACAGCGAAGTCGCGATCGACGTCATCGACAACGGGCCGGGCCTACCGCAGGCCGCGATCGACAGCCTGTTCGAACCCTTCAAAGGCTCGCTGAAGCCTGGCGGATCGGGGCTCGGCGTCGCCATCGCGCTCGAAATCGCCCGCGCCCATCATGGCGGCCTTATGCTTCTGAAATCCGATGCAGGCGGCGCGACCTTCCGGCTGGCCCTTCCGGCGGCGCCCATTCAGAACCCGCCGACGCCGCCGTCGGGCTCGCGCGGGTCGGCCGCGCCGAGCAGCATCCCCTCGTAAAGCATCACGGTGTTGGTGCGGCCCATCGGCCGTTGCTGCAGCGCGCCCTTGTCACTGCGCGCGAAGATGAAGCCGCGCGCCTCCATGAGGCGGATCGTATCGACCGGAACGCCAGGCTCGGCGGTGATGCGGTCCGGCTGCCATTGGTGATGGATCTTCGGCGCGGCGTTCGCCTGCATCGGGTTCATGCCGAATTCGAGGATGTTGAGCACGTTCTGGAGGACGATATTGATGATCGTCGATCCCCCTGGCGTGCCGGTCGCGAAGACGGCCTTGCCGTCCTTCACGACGATCGTCGGCGTCATCGACGACAGGGGCCGCTTCATCGGCGCGATCTCGTTCGCCGCGCCGCCGAGAAGCCCGTAGCCGTTCGGCGTTCCGGGCTTGGCGGAGAAATCGTCCATCTCGTTGTTGAGTAGGAAGCCTGCGCCGTCGACGCTGAAGCTCGACCCGAAGGTGAAGTTGAGCGTCGTCGTCACGGCGACGGCGTTTCCATCCTTGTCCATCACCGAATAATGCGTCGTCTGCTCGCTTTCGCCGACGGGGCCGAGGCCCGGCGCGACGTCGGACGACTTCGTCGCCCGCTTCGGATTGATCTTCTTGCGGATCGCTGCTGCGTAATCGCGCGAGGTGAGCGCGGCGACCGGCACGCTGAAGAAATCCGGATCGCCGAGATAGGCCGAGCGGTCGGCGTAGGCGCGCCGCATCGTCTCGACGAGAAGCGAGAGATAATCGGCGCTGTTGTGGCCCATCGCCGCAAGATCATAGCCTTCGAGCACATTCAGCATCTCGATGAGATGGACGCCGCCCGAGGACGGTGGCGGCATCGAGATGATCTCATAGCCGCGGAAGGTTCCCTTCACCGCTTCGCGTTCGACGGCGCGGTAGGATTTAAGGTCCTCATGCGTGATCAGCCCGCCATTCGCCGCCATCTCCGCAACGATGCGGTCGGCGACCGGCCCCTCATAGAATCCCTTGGTCCCGTTTTTCGCGATCGTCTTCAGCGTGCGCGCGAGATCCTTCTGAATGAGAATGTCGCCCTTGCGATAGGGCGCGCCGTTCTTGGTGAAATAGGCGAGCGAGGAAGGGTCGCGTTCAAAACGGGAGGAATATTCGCTGAGCGCGTCGGCGAGCGCGCCCGTCACCGGAAATCCCTTCTCGGCGAGGCGGATCGCCGGCGCCATCACTGCGCCGAGCGGCATTGTGCCGTATTTCTCGAGCGCCGTCGTCAGGCCCATCACCGAGCCTGGCACGCCCGCCGACAAATGGCTGAAGCGCGCGCGGCTGTTGTCGACCTCGCCCTTCTCGTCGAGGAACATGTCGCGTGTCGCCGCCGCCGGCGCGCGCTCGCGATAGTCGATCGCAATCACCTCGTCGCGGTCCGCGAACTTGATCAGCATGAAGCCGCCGCCGCCGATATTGCCGGCCTGCGGATGGGTGACGGCGAGCGCAAAGCCGGTCGCGACCGCGGCGTCGACGACATTGCCGCCATTTTTCAGGATGTCGCGGCCGACCTCGGCGGCGAGCCGGTCCTGGGCGGCGACCATGCCGTTTTCCGCCTCGACCGGATGAAAGATCGCGCGATAGCTGATGAGGGCGTTGGCGCCTGCGGCCTCGCCGGCGGGCTGGGCGTTGAGCGGCAGGGCCGCGAATGCCGCCATGAGCGATGCGGCGACCGCTGGTGACCACTTCATCCGGGGTTCCTTCCTGAAACTTCAACCGCCTTACAAAGTCGCGGCGATCATGGCAAAGCGGCGGGCGGATAGGCGGAAAGATCGATCAGCATGGCCGGCAAGGGGCCTCGCAACGACATCACCGACGTACCGGGCCTTTGCGTCGGCTCGGCGGTCGACTTGAAGGTGAAGACCGGCGTCACCGTGATCCTGCCCGAGGCGCCCGCGATCGTCGCCGGCGACGTGCGCGGCGGCGGGCCCGGCACGCGCGAGACCGACCTTCTTGATCCGTCAACGCTGGTCGATCGCGCCGATGCGATCGTGCTCGCCGGCGGATCTTCCTACGGGCTCGGCGCAGCGGACGGCGTCGCCGCCTTTCTCGGCGCGCTCGGGCGCGGCTTTCGCCTGACGGCGCACGAAGGCGTCCCCGCCTCGCCGATCGTGCCGGCGGCGATCCTCTATGATCTCGCCAATGGCGGCGACAAGAACTGGGGCGAGGATCCGCCCTATCGCCGCCTCGGTCTTGAGGCCTCGCGCGCGGCGACGGGCGGTGCGGTTGCGCAGGGGCGCGCCGGCGCCGGCTATGGCGCAACCGCGGGCGCTGAAGCGGGCGGGCTCGGCTCCTCTTCATATGTGACCGATGATGGCTTCATCGTCGGCGCGCTGGTCGCGGTGAACAGTTTCGGCTCGGTGCGGCGCCCGGGCTCGCGCGCCTTCTGGGCTGCGCCGTTTGAATTGGACGGTGAATTTGGCGCAATCAGTGACAACGCCGGCGCCGGCGTCTCCGACCTGCCGCCCGACACCAAGCTCGCAGCCGCCGCGGCGCGCGCCAACACGACGATCGGCGTCGTCGCCGTCAATGCCGAACTTTCGCAGGCCGCGGCGCGCCGGCTCGCCATCATGGCGCAGGACGGGCTCGCCCGCGCAATTCGGCCCGCCCACGGGCCAACGGACGGCGACGTCATCTTTGCGCTTGCGACCGGCGGCCAGCCGGCGGGCGATCCCCTCGCCCTGACGCGCCTCGGCCTCATTGCGGCCGACTGCCTCGCCCGGGCGATCGCCCGCGCCGTCCACGAGGCCGCGCGGGGCTGACGCGGCCGCCGGCGGCGCGCGCTTGCTTTCAGAAGGCCGATCGGCTTAAACGCGCGCTCCGCCCGCCGGCGACGCGCACCCGTAGCTCAGCTGGATAGAGCACCAGACTACGAATCTGGGGGTCAGGAGTTCGAATCTCTTCGGGTGCGCCATTCCTTAAGTTCCCCGAAAAACAGGATCGCCCGCTCGCTTGACCGGCGGGCGCGGCGCGTTTTCTGGTCGCGACGCTTTCCGGAGAACGCGCGCGCCGATGGTCCGAAACCTTGCCGAGTGTCACAACATCGATGACCTGCGCGCCCTGGCGAAGCGGCGCCTCCCGGGGCCGATCTTCCACTATATCGACGGCGCGGCCGACGACGAGATCACCTGTCGCCGTAATACCGAAGCGTTCGAGACCGCAGACCTCGTGCCGAACGTCCTCGCCGGCGCCGCCGAGATCGACCTTTCCGTCACGGTCATGGGCCAGAAGCTCGCCATGCCGCTCTTCTGCTCGCCGACCGCCTTGCAACGGCTCTTCCATCATGACGGCGAGCGCGCGGTCGCGCGCGCGGCGGAAAAGTTCGGCACGATGTTCGGCGTCTCCTCGCTCGGCACGGTGAGCCTTGCCGAGATCGGCGCGATGATATCGACGCCGAAAATGTTCCAGTTCTATTTCCACAAGGATCGCGGACTCAATGCGGCGATGGTCGAGCGCGCGAAGGCGGCGCGGTTCGACGTTCTCGCCCTCACCGTCGACACCATCACCGGCGGCAATCGCGAGCGCGACCTCAGGACCGGGTTCACCTCCCCTCCCCGGCTGACGCTGAGGAGCCTTGCGAGTTTCGCCGCCCATCCGGGCTGGGCGTTGAACTATCTCACCCGCGAGCCGTTTGAGCTTGCGGAGCTGAAATCGCATGTGCGCGAGGGCTCGAACGTCGCGGTGTCGGTGGCGGAGTATTTCTCGACGCTCCTTGATCCGTCCATGACATGGAAAGACGCCGAACGCCTTCGCGCGGCCTGGGGCGGGCCGTTCTGCCTGAAGGGCGTGATGAGCGTTGAGGATGCGCGGCGTGCGATCGACATCGGCGCTGACGCGATCATGGTGTCGAACCATGGCGGGCGTCAGCTTGACGGATCGCGCGCGCCTTTCGACCAGATCGCGGAGATCGCCGACGCCGTCGGCGGGCGCATCGACATCGTGCTCGACGGCGGCGTCCGGCGCGGCACGCATGTCTTGAAAGCGATCGCCGCGGGCGCGACCGCCTGCTCGGGCGGACGGATGTATCTTTATGCGCTCGCAGCGGCGGGTCAGCCAGGCGTCGAGCGGGCGCTCGGCCTCCTTTGCGCCGAGATCGAGCGGGATATGCGGCTGATGGGGGTCGCCAAAGTCAGCGAGCTCACCCGCACCATGGTGCGCTGGCGATAATGCCAAGTTGCGATGACGTCGACCCATCGCAACCTGACAAGCGCGACTGCGCGCGCGGCGAAGCGAGGATCGCTTGTCAGTGATCGGTTACGATGACGAAGAGCCGGTATGAGGCCCGCGGGCGCGGCTGAGGTCACTCATTGCCGCGAAAGACGGTGACGTCGCCCGCATCTTCCTCGCGCTGGGCGGCGTAGAGCGCGGCGGTGAGGTTCGAGACGAGCGCCTCGCCGGCATAGGCGCGCGAAGCAGCGTAATTCTTCGCGTCGCGGTCACAATAAGGAAATCGCGCCTGCGCCGTGACATAGCCGTCGTTGAAGGCGGCGACCATCTGCTCGCGCGCCTCGAACGCCGGCTCTTCAAGGTCGATGAGCTGCTTCATGCGGTTTCGCCATGCATCCGCCTCGCGATCGGGATCGCAGGTGCGGCGGATGTGATGGAGCTCGCCGAAGATCTCTGAGAGGCTGACGAGGCTGCGCCGGCGCGCGCTGTAATCCTCGTCTTGCGCGAAGGCGGGCGCGTCTGCCAAGAAATAGGCGAGGAGCAGGATAACGCGTTTCATCGAAAGGCGGAGGTGAACCGGCTTTATGGCGTCGCGATGACGGTATTGCGGAGTTTCAGGGCGCCGGCAATGGCGGCGCGCGTCAGGTCCCACGACACGCGCGCCAGCGCCGTCTCACAGGGCACGAATTCGGCCGCCGCGGCGTCATCGCCGGCGACCGGCTCGCCCGCCAGCCATTCGGCGGCGTAATCGATCATCAGCATGTGGCGGAGGAACCCCTCCCCCTCCCGCATCTTGGGCAGCGCCTCGAAAACGCCGATGAGGCCGAGGAGCCGGATGCGGACGCCCGTTTCCTCCATGACCTCGCGGATCGCCGCATCCTCGAGCCGCTCGCCCTCGTGGAGGCCGCCGCCGGGGATCGACCATTGGCCGATGAAGGGCGCCTTGCCACGGCGGATGACGAGCACGTCGTCGCCGCGAAAGACGACCGCCCCGACGCCGACGCCATGCATCCTGAAGTCGCGTGGTTCCATGGCGCGCTCTATACTCGAAGCCGATGTGCGGTCGATACCTCTTCACCTCCCCGCCGGAAGCCGCGCGCGAAGCCTTCGGCGTCGACATCCGCGCGAATTTCCCGCCGCGCTGGAACATCGCGCCGACGCAGCCGATTGCGATCATCCGCCGGGGTGAAAAAGTCGCGCGCGAATTCGCGCTCGCGCGCTGGGGGTTCATCCCCTCCTGGGCGAAGAAGGACTATCTCGAGAAGACCGGCGGCAAGCCGCTGATCAATGCGCGCGCCGAAACCGCCGCCGAGAAGCCGACCTTCCGCTCGGCCTTCAAGCGCCGCCGCTGCCTGATCCCGGCCGACGGCTTCTATGAGTGGCGCACCGAAAAGGGCGCGCGCCAGCCCTATCTGATCCGCCCTTCCTTAAGCGGCCTCTTCGCCTTCGCCGGCCTCTGGGAGACGGCGCAGGATCCGGACGGCGGCGAGATCGACACCGCCGCCATTCTCACCTGCGAGGCCGGCCCCGACGTCGCCGCCCTCCACAACCGCGAGCCGGTCGTCATTCAGCCGGCGGATTATTCTGTCTGGCTCGGCGCCGATGAAAAGGACCTCGGTCCCGTGCAGGCGATGCTGAGGCCCCCGCCCAAGGGCTTCTGGACTTTTCATCCGGTCTCCAGGGCGGTGAACAATGCGCGCAATGAGGGCGAAGACCTCGCCCGCGAGATCGGCCAGCGGGAGCTGTTTTAAGGCCAGCCCATGAGGGGCGCAGCCCGCGCGCAAAGGCCTCGCGCGCTTGCGGCGAAGCATGCCGTTTTCACCGCTGCCTTCCCCCCGCTCGCGACATGACGGCGCCGGCGTTCCGCACCCGGAGTTTCCCCGAGGCCCCATCGACGCCGTGTGGTTCACATTCCCGTGATAGAATGACGCGAACGCCTGTTTTTCGGCAGTTTTCGACGCGGCGCGGATCGGCGTTAACCATCGAAGACCGCATGAAGCCTGAAGCGCGCACGCCGGAAAGGCGGCGCCGGGACGCACAGCTCGCGCCAAAGTGGAAAGTTATCCCACCCCTTCCCCGCCGGCTTAAGATGGCGCCCGTGAAGTCAGGAGAGGTAAGCCCCATGGAACATGCCGACGCTGTCATCGCCCGCCGGACGCCGGGGGCGATTATTCAACGGGGCGTTTCTGGAAAATCCAGAAGAGTCTGCTCATGGGCGCAAGAAAGCAGGGCGCGCCCGCGCCCGATCGCTCCGGAGTTTCCGAAGTATCCGGATTTTCCGGAGTTCGCGCCGCCGCGCCAACCATTGGTTGCCGCCGGGGCGCATGACAAGGCGTCCGGCCACGCTTTTGACCGCTGCCCCCTGTCAACCGTCAACCCGGCGCCCTGCAGTCCCCTCACCCGGCGTTCATCATTGCGCCGCCACTATTTTCCTTTCGCAACCGCCGGCACACAGATCGCCCATGACGCTCCTGACCGCCCTTGGCTTGATGACCCGGACATCGCTCGACGGGATCGACGCGGCGATCCTGAGGACTGACGGCGAGCGCATCGTCGAACCGGGGCCGGCGGCGTTCTTCCCCTATCCGCGCGACCTCAAGGTGTTCATCCGGCGCGCGATCAAGGCCGCGCTCGAGGGGCGCGAGACCGCCGCCGACATCGGCAAGGCGGCGGCGGAGGTGACGAGCGCGCATGTCGAGGCGGTCGCCGCGCTGCTCGACAAGGCGGCGATGAGGCGCTCTGCCGTCGACGTCATCGGCTTTCACGGCCAGACGATCCTGCACCGCCCGAAGCGCGATCCCGAGAGCGTCGGCCGCAGCTGGCAGATCGGGGATGCGCGCCTGCTCGCCGAGGAGACCCGGATCGACGTCGTGGCGGACTTCCGCGGCGCCGACATCGCCGAGGGCGGCGAAGGCGCGCCGCTCGCGCCTGTCTATCACGCCGCGCTCGCCGGTAAGCTCAGCCGCTCGCACGCCGTCGCCGTTCTCAACAACGGCGGCGTCGCCAGCATCACCTACGCGCCGCCGGGCGGAGGCGACCTCGACATCCTCGCCTTTGATTGCGGGCCCGGCGCCGGCCTCATCGATCAGTGGACGGAGCTCAAGACCGGGGCGGCGATGGACGAAGGCGGCGCGCTGGCGCGCGAGGGGCAGGTGCATTCGGACGTGCTTCGCCTCATGCTTCTCAACCCGTTCATCCGCCGCAAGCCGCCGAAATCGCTGGGCCGCCATGAGTTCAAGCTCGACCCGGCGCTGGCGCTGTCCGCCGCCGACGGCGCGGCGACGCTGACGGCGTTCACGGCGGCTTGCGTGCGCGCCTCGGTTGCGCACCTGCCGGAACCGCCGGGCGAATGGATCGTGACCGGCGGCGGGCGCCTCAACCCGGCGCTGATGACGGCGCTCGAGAAGGCCCTCGAGACGCCGGTGCGCGCCGCCGAGGACGCAGGCTGGCGCGGCGATGATCTCGCGGCGGAGTGCCTCGCTTATCTAGCGGTGCGCTCGTTGCGGCGCCTGCCCCTGACCTTCCCCCGGACGACACGGGCGCCGCGCCCGCTCCTCGGCGGGGTCCACTGGCGGGCGCCGCGATGAGAAAGGCCCCCGCGCCCGCCCTTTCCGGCCCCGCCAGGAAGCGGTTTTTCGCTGGCCAGTCAGGGCTTTCCCCTGCTATCCCGCGCGGCGCCCGCAAGCGCCGCGATTCGCGCTGGCGATCCATAGAAACCCCGTGAAGAGGTCTCCCCCGATGGAAGCGATCCGCGCCGAACTCGAACGAACGCTGGAATTCTTCATCGACGCGCTGCCGAACGTCCTCGGTGCGCTCGGCCTCACCGTGCTCGCCCTCGTCCTGGCCCGCGTCGTCTCGGAATTCGTCCGCAAGCGGGTCGACCGCTCGAAGATCGGCATGGTCGCCAACCGGGAAGCATTGGGGCCGGGACGGCCCTCGCTCGGCAAGTCGCTGGGCTCGGCCGTGTTCTGGCTCATTCTCCTGATGTTCATTCCGTGGATCCTCGCCGTCATCGGCCTTTCCGAGACGCTGGCGCCGATCAACACCATGCTGGCGCAGGTGATGGATTACCTGCCGCGTGTGGCGCTGTTCGCTTTCACCATCGCGATCGGCTTCGTCATCGCCACGGTCGCGCGCCGGGCGCTGACGAGCCTCCTCGCCGCCGCCCCGATCGATCACGCCGCCAAGCGGGCCGAGATCGGCGACCTCATCAAGGGCGCCGAGATTGCGCGCGCCGTCGGCCTCATCGCTTATGTCTTCATCCTCATCCCGACCTTCATCGTCGGGCTGGAAGCGCTCGACATCCAGTCGATCTCGCAACCGTTGACCGCGATGCTGCAGACGATGCTGAACGCCATCCCCAGCATCATCGCCGCCGGGCTGGTGCTGTTCGTGTTCACGCTGTTCGCCCGCGCCGTTCGGTCGCTGGTGATCTCGTTCCTTTCAGGCATGGGCTTCGACAGCTTTTGGCGCCATCTTGGCGTCGCGATCGAGCATCACGACGACGAGGCCGAGACGAAACACGCCGCCCGGGCGCCGACAATCTCGCCGACCATCATCGTCGCCAACATCGCCATGGCCGGCATGCTGATCGTCGGCGCGATCACCGCCGCCCAGCAGCTCAATATCGAGCCGGTCTCCTCCGCGCTCTCGGAGGTCCTGTCGGTCGGCGCCAAGATCCTCCTCGGGTCGGTCGTCATCCTCGCCGGCATTCCGGTCAGCCGGTTTGTCGCCAACACGCTGCGGCGGGCGGGCGATGCGCGATCAGAGCTCGTCGCGACCGCCGTTCAGTGGGGGATCCTCGTCCTCATCACCGCGATCGGCGTGCGCGAAATGGGGCTCGGCTCCGACATCATCTTCGCCGGCTTCGTATTGATCCTCGGCTCGGCCTCCCTCGCCGCCGCGCTCGCCTTCGGCATCGGCGGACGCGGCGCGGCCGCGCGCTTCC
>JBKBLR010000045.1:0-19055 GCA_046296195.1 Parvularculaceae bacterium
CCCGGAAATTCCGCGACCTGCGCGAGGGCGAGGACAAGATGGCGCTCGGCGGCGCGCTGCACTACATCGAAGAAGCGCGCGCCCATGCGGCCGCATTGAAGAGGCGCTGAAAACCCTGATGGAAAGGGCGACCCCGACGGCGTCCTCCGCCGCCGAAGACCGCAAGCGCGAACGCCTCGTCATCGGCGCCTCGTCCCTCGGCGCCATGTTCGAATGGTACGACTTCTTTCTCTACGGCGCGCTCGCGACCTATATCGCGCGGCATTTCTTCTCAGGCGTCAATGAGACGACGGCCTTCATCTTCGCGCTCGCGGCTTTTGCGGTCGGCTTCATCGTGCGCCCGCTCGGCGCCCTCGTCTTCGGGCGGATCGGCGACGTCGTCGGCAGGAAGAACACCTTTCTCGTCACCATGGCGCTGATGGGCGTATCGACCTTCGCCGTCGGCCTTCTGCCCGGCTACGCCGACATCGGCATCGCCGCGCCGGTCCTCCTCATCATCCTGCGCATGATGCAAGGCCTCGCGA
Source organism: Parvularculaceae bacterium (assembly GCA_046296195.1). Classification (GTDB taxonomy): domain Bacteria; phylum Pseudomonadota; class Alphaproteobacteria; order Caulobacterales; family Parvularculaceae; genus Amphiplicatus. The sequence goes on from JBKBLR010000045.1 coordinate 525, forward strand.
TCGGCGGCGAATATGGCGGCGCCGCCATCTACGTCGCCGAACATGCGCCCGCGGACCGACGCGGCTTCCAGACGAGCTTCATCCAGACAACGGCGGTGCTGGGTCTCATTCTGTCTCTTGTCGTCATCATGGGCGTCCGCACGCTGATGTCGCCGGACGCCTTCAGCGGCTGGGGCTGGCGCGTTCCGTTCCTTGTCTCGATTTTCCTGCTCGCGATCTCGCTCTGGATCCGGCTGAAGCTGAACGAGAGCCCGGTCTTCCAGCGGATGAAAGCCGAAAGCGGGACATCGCGCGCCCCGTTCGCCGAGGCGTTCGGACGCTGGTCCAATCTGAAACTCGTTCTCATCGTCCTCTTCGGCGTCGTCGCCGGCCAGGCGGTGTCGTTCTACGCCAGCACCTTCTACATGCTGTTCTTTCTCGAGCGCGTGCTGAAAGTCGAGGGCATCGACGCGAACACGATCGTGCTCATCGCGCTGATCATCGGCGGCCCCTTCTATGTCCTGTTCGGCTGGCTCTCGGACCGCGTCGGGCGCAAGCCCGTGATCATGGCCGGGCTCCTCACCGCGGCGTTGACGGCGTTTCCTGTCTTCCATGCGCTGTCGGCCGCGGCGAACCCGGCGCTCGCCGCCGCGCAAAAGGCGACCCCCATCATCGTCGCCGCCGACCGCGATGGGTGTTCGCTCCAATTCGACCCGGTGGGGCGCAACAAATTCGACGGAAGCGCCTGCGACATCGCTAAGGCCTACCTGACGCGCGCCGGCGTCTCCTACCGGAACGAGCCGCTCGCCGCCGGCGCCGAGATCCGCGTCGGCGGACGCGCCATTATCGCGCCCGATCCCGACGGGCTCGACGCCGAGGCGCGCAAGGCCGCCATCGCGGCGTTCGCCGCCGAAGTCGACGGCGCGCTTGAGGCCGCCGGCTATCCCGACAAGGTCGATCCCGCACGCATGAACCGGCCGGCGATGATCGCGCTTATCGCGTTCTTCGTCATGGTGCAGACGATGTCCTATGGGCCGCTCGCCGCGATGCTGGTCGAACTTTTCCCGGCGCGCATCCGCTACACCTCGATGTCGCTGCCGTATCATATTGGCAATGGCTGGTTCGGCGGCTTCCTGCCGACGACCGCCTTTGCGATCGTCGCCGCAACGGGAGACGCGTTCGCCGGCCTTTGGTATCCGGTGATCATCGCCGGCGGGTCGTTCGTGATCGGGCTCGCCTTCCTGCCCGAGACGCGCGGGCGCCCCGTCGAGCACGACTGAAGGTCAGCGGCCGACGCCGGCGGCGAGAAGCGCGAAAATCAGCAGCCCGAGGCCGATTCGGTACCAAGCGAACGGCGCAAGGCCGCGCCGCGAGATGAAGCCGATCACCGCCTTGACGACGACGAGCGCGGCGATGAAAGCCGCAACGAACCCGACCGCCACCATGGCGAGGCCGTCGGCGGTGATGTCGCCCCGCGCCTTGTAGGCCGCGTAGGCCGTCGCGCCGAGCATCGTCGGGATGGCGACGAAAAACGAAAATTCCGCCGCCGCGACGGCGGAAAGGCCGAGCATTCTCGCGCCGATGATGGTCGCGCCGGAGCGGGAGACGCCCGGGATGAAGGCGAGGCACTGCACGATCCCGATCTTCAGCGCCGTCAGCGGATCGACATTATCGGCGCAGTCGAACCTGACCGGACGGTCGCGCCGCTCGAGAACGAGGATCGCGACGCCGCCGAGGATGAGCATCGCTGCGACGATCTCCGGGCGGAACAATTGTTCGCGCACGACATCGCCCGCGACGACCCCGAGCACGACCGCCGGGGCGAAAGCCGCGAGGATGCCGACGGCGAAGCGCCGCGCGGCGGGGTCGTGGACGAGCCCCAGTGCTTTCGACAGCAGGCGGCGCCAATAGACGACGCAGACGGCGAGGATGGCGCCGAGCTGGATGCAGATTTCAAAGACCCGGCCCGGCGGCGTGTTCACACGGAAGAAATCGACGAGCACGATGAGATGGCCGGTCGAAGACACCGGGATGAACTCGGTCAGCCCCTCGACGACGCCAAGAAGAAGAGCCGCGACGAGGAAGCCCTCCGTCGCCGCTTCAGTCGCATCAAGGGGCTCTGGCTGCATCACAAGGGGCCGAACGCGGCGGCCGGGCGCCGCCTGGAAAGCCGGTTACGCCGCTTCCCCCGACAAAACAATTCCGCGGCGGGGCTTTATAGGGCCACCTTGAACGACGCCTCCGTCTGGGCCTTCACCTCATCGAGGCCGACGCCGTCGGCAAGCTCGATGAGCGTCATCCCCTTGCCGCGTTCGATGGAAAAGACGCCGAGATTGGTGATCGCCATGTCGACGACCTCCTTGCCCGTTAGCGGCAGCGAGCATTGCTTCAGAAGCTTCGGCTCGCCCGCTTTCGAGGCGTGGTCCATGACGACGACAACGCGCTTCACGCCGGCCACGAGATCCATCGCCCCGCCCATGCCCTTCACCATCTTGCCGGGGATCATCCAGTTGGCGAGATCGCCCTTCTCCGACACCTCCATGGCGCCGAGGATCGACAGGTCGATGTGCCCGCCGCGGATCATCGCGAATGAGTCAGCGGACGAGAAATAGGACGCGCCCTTAAGCTCGGTGATCGTCTGCTTGCCAGCGTTGATGAGGTCAGGATCAACCTCGTCCTCGAACGGAAAAGGCCCCATGCCGAGCATGCCGTTCTCGGACTGGAGCGTGATCTTGACGCCCGCCGGAATGAAATTGGCGACCAGCGTCGGGATGCCGATGCCGAGATTGACGTAGAAGCCGTCCTTCAGCTCCCTGGCTGCGCGCGCCGCCATCTGGTTGCGATCCCAGCCTTTCATGACGTTGGACATCAGGCCTTCTCCCGCTGGCGCACCGTGCGCTGCTCGATGCGTTTTTCATGCACGCCCTTGATGAGGCGCTGCACGAAAATGCCGGGCGTATGCACCTCGTCGGGATCGATCGCGCCAAGGGGCACGATCTCCTCGACCTCCGCCACGGTCGCTTTGCCCGCCGTCGCCATCATCGGATTGAAGTTCCTCGCCGTCTTCCTGTAGACGAGATTGCCTTCCGGGTCGGCTTTCCACGCCTTGACGATCGAGAGATCGGCGACGAGGCCGGTTTCGAGGATGTAGGTCTCGCCGTTGAAGACCTTGTGCTCCTTGCCCTCGGCGATCAGCGTCCCGACGCCGGTCTTGGTGTAAAAGCCCGGAATGCCCGCGCCGCCGGCGCGGCACCGTTCGGCGAGCGTTCCTTGCGGATTGAATTCAAGCTCGAGCTCGCCCGAGAGATATTGCCGTTCGAATTCCTTGTTCTCGCCGACATAGGAAGAGATCATCTTGCGGATCTGCCGGCTGTTGAGGAGCATGCCGAGCCCAAAGCCGTCGACGCCGGCGTTGTTCGAGATCGCGGTGATGTTCTTCACCCCGGATTCGCGAAGGGCGAGAATGAGATTTTCCGGAATGCCGCACAGGCCGAACCCCCCGGCCATGATGGTCATGCCGTCGAAAAGGAGCCCGTCAAGGGCGCTGCGTGCATCCTTGTAGATTTTGTCCATGCCGACCTCCCGATCGGCGGTCCGCCTAGCGCATCCGGGGCGGCGCGTCCATAAAGGCAGGGATGACCGACGCCAGGACGCTCGCGACCGACCCGCACTGGCTGCCCGACGCGCTCGACGCCGGCCGCGGCGTCATCCGTTTTGCAAGAATCGACGGCGAAGCGTTGCGCCGCGAGGCGTTTCTCGACGCCCGCAAGGACCCATCCGTCAGCGCCTTCGCCGAGGCCCGCATCGACGAAGTGGCGAGCTTTGCGCCGGCGAGCGCGCCGGCGGCCTATATCTTTCATTCGGCGTTTTGCGGCTCGACGCTGCTCGCCCGCGCGCTCGACAGGCCGGGCCGCACGCTTGCGCTCAAGGAGCCGAACATTCTCCTCGATCTCGCGAACGCGCGGCGTGCGCATCCCGCCTACCGATCGGATGACGTTTTCCGGCGGACCGCGGAAATCATCTTCCGCCTTCTCGAGCGGCGGCGCGCGCCCGGCGAACGCATTGTCGTGAAGCCGACCAATCTGGCGCTGCCGCTCGCCCCGCTCGTCATGGCGCGGGGCGGCGCCCTCGTGCTTCTTTACGGGTCCTTGCGCGAGTTCCTGTTGTCGATCCTGAAAAAGGGCGAGGAAGGGCGCGCCTTCGCCCGCAAGATGTTCAACATCTTCGCGCTCGACCGAACCGCGCTCGGCGCCATCGATCCGCGCCAGGCGATGGCGCTCACCGACCTTCAGGCCGCAGCGCTCGTCTGGCGTCACGAAATCGAAGAGTTCGCCGGCCTTCTGGAGACGGCGCCGCGCGCGGCTTCGCTCGACTATGCCCGCTTCATCGCCTCGCCCGCCGGGTGTTTGCGCGCCGCGTCGGCCGCGCTCGGCCTCGATCTTCCGGCCACCGCGCTCGACGAGGCCGCGGCGGGGCCGGTGTTCCGGACCGACGCGAAATTCCCCGATCAAACTTTCTCGGCGGCGACGCGCCGCGCGGCGAATGAGGGCCTCGAAACGCGCCATGCGGCGGAGCTGGGCTTGATCGAAGGCTGGGCGATGAAGACCCGCCTTGCCCGCGACCTCGACTTGCCGCTCCGCAAGGCGCTCGCGCCGGTCGATTAGGCCGCCTCTCTGCGCGCCTCGGGCCTCGGCGGCGCCGTCACCAGCTCGGCGGGATCAGGCGCCCCGCCCTTGAGGCGCAGGCCCTTGAGGAACAGGCGGGCGGCCTCGAAATGGATCGCCGCGATCACCTTCAGGGTCATCAGCGGGTGGCGGAAAAAGGCCTTCAGAAGCGCCGCATCGCTCACCGGTTCTGCGCGGCCTGCGAAAGACGCCCGGAAGATCGGTCCCTCGGCGTCCGACTGGTTGATGGATATGGAGAGCGTTTCGCCCGGCCGCGTCAGCCGGAAATCATAAACATGGTCCATGTCCATGAAGGGCGAGACATGGAACCGTTTGTCCGTCGACTGACGAATGACGCCTGCGCCCTCCGCCGCCGGGAGGAGATAGGCGTGACGGCCGCCGAAGGTGTTGCGGACCTCATGAAGAACCGCCTCCAGGCGGCCCGCCGCGTCATGGCAGTAAAAAACCGACAGCGGATTGAACACATAGCCGAGGATGCGCGGATAGCAGAGAAGCTCGATGCGGCCGTCGCCGCGATAGCCGCGGGACCGCAACAGCGCGCGCACGCTCGAAGCGACGGGCGCCCCCTCGTCGAAAGAGTGATCGGCGTCGTGGAACGAAAAGAGGTTGAACCGGTTGCGCGAGAACCAGCGCGAGCCGCGCGCGAGATCGTCGATGCGGTCGACATCGAACAGCATGGAGAAAACCCGGTAAGCGAAACGATGGCCGACCGGGCGCAATCGCCGGTGCGTGACGACGCCGTGATAGAGCTGCGCCGCCGGCCCGGTCATTCGGCCGCCATTGCGAGGGGAGCCAGCGCCGACCGCCAAATCCGCCCCGAATCGTTCGGAACATTCCAGGGACGTTTCAGGCCGCCGAGGTCCTCGGCGACCGCAAGGCCCGCCTGCAGGCCGTCTTCATGGAAGCCGGCGCCGAAATGGGCGCCGCAGAACCACAGACCGCCCTCTCCCTGCAGCGACCACAATTCCCGCTGGGCCTTCAACGCCGACACGTTGAACATCGGGTGTTCATAGTCGAATTCAGCGATGATCGCATCCTGCCGGATCGGCGCGGACGGATTGAGCGTGACGAATATGCTCTTCTTGCAGGCGAGGTTCTGCAGCCGGTTCATCCAGTAGGTGACGGACGGCGCCCCCTCCCCGCCCATGTAGTTCCAGCTCGCCCAGGCGCGTCGGCGCATCGGCATCGCCGACGCATCGGTGTGCACGACCGCGCGGTTCGGCTGATAGCGGAAGGCCTTCAACAAGGCCGCCTCCCGGGCGGTCGGCTGGTCGATCAGCGCCAGCGCGCGGTCGGCATGCGTCGCGATCACCGCATGGTCGAAGCGATCGATGAAGCCATGCTCGTCCGTCACCAGAACGCCCTCGGCCGTCCGCTCGATGCGCGCCGCGCCGCAGCCAAGTCGCGCGTTCGCCGCGAAGGGCGCCGAGATTTTCTCGACATAGTCCCGTGACCCGCCGGTGACCGTGTTCCAGCGCGGATTATTGGCGACCTGGAAGAGCCCGTGATTGGCGTAGAAGCGGAACAGCGAGGCGGCCGGATAATCGAGAATGTCGAGGGAGGGCGTCGACCAGATCGCGGCGGCCATCGGCGCCAGGAACCGCTCGACGAACGCCGTCGAATAGCCCTGCCGCCTCACGAAAGCCCCGAGCGTCAGCTCCTCGCAGAGGCCGGCTTCGAGCGCCGCCTTCGCCTCGCGGTTGAAACGAAGGATGTCGCGGATCATCGCCCAGTGCGAGGGCGACAGGATGCTCGCCCGGTTGGCGAAGACCGCCGAAAGGCCCTGCCCGGAATATTCGATGCGGCCGCGGTCGATCGAGGCCGCGAAAGACATATCGGTATCCTCAATACCGACGCCGAGATGCTCGAAAAGGGCGGTGAGGTTCGGATAGTTCGGCTTGTTGAAGACGATGAACCCGGCGTCGACTCCCATCAGTCCTTCTGGCGTCTCGACTGTAACGGTGTTGGCGTGCCCGCCAAGGCGGCGGTCCCGCTCATAGACGACGACGTCATGCCCGCGGGAGAGCAGCCAGGCCGCTGACAGGCCGGACACCCCGGACCCGATGACCGCGACTCGCAAGCGTCTGGGAGGCGCCGAATGAGCGGCGCGCGGGTCGCGAACGTCGAATGCCATGAGGATCCTTTAGATGGGTGCGACATTCCATACGAGGCCCGCCTGCATCTGGATGAGGACGGGAAATAATGTAAACTAAAGTGGACAGAAGGGTGATCCAAGCCGCCTCCCGCCCGTATCGCGATCGGCGAAGGAGCAAACGGCTTGATGTTTGGAGCGTTAGCGCGTCGCGTGAATGCGTTAAGACCGTCCGGCATGCCGGCGCCGGCCGATCCGGACCGGCTGAACGACCTTCTCCTTCGCGTCGCCGACTGCGGCGACCGGGAGGCTTTCGACGCATTGTTCGCCTTCTACGCCCCCCGCATCAAAGGCTATCTGATGCGAATCGGGGCCGCTGCTGACCTCGCCGAAGACCTTGCCCAGGAGGCGATGCTGAAAGTCTGGCGCAAGGCCCGCCTGTTCGACCCGGCCAAGGCGTCTGCGTCGACCTGGATCTTTACTATCGCCCGCAATTTGAGGATCGACGCGGCGCGACGCGCGGCCAAGCCCGCCCTTGATTCGGAAGATCCGGCCTTTACCCCGGAGCCCGAGCCGCGTGCGGATGAGGAGATGGAACGTCAGGCGCGGGACGAAAAAATTCGCGCGGCATTCAAGTCCCTTCCGCCGGCGCAATATGAAGTCGTGCGTCTCCATTTCATCGAAGACGCGCCCCATTCGGAAATCGCACAAAGGCTGAACCTGCCGCTTGGCACGGTCAAATCGCGGCTGCGGCTCGCCTTTGAAAAGATCAGAAAGGAACTTGGTGACAGCGTTGAGTGACATTCGCCATCACCCGAAAGACATGACGCTTGCGGCCTACGCCGCCGGACAGCTCGACGAAGCAAGAAGCGTCGTGATCGCCGCGCATCTGAAGCTTTGCCGGGTGTGCCGTTCCGCCGTCGCCGATTTTGAAGTCATCGGCGGGGCCTGCCTTGAAACCGTGGAGCCTGTCGGCATGAGCGACAGCGCGCTCGACAGCTTCTGGCTGCGCGCTGGCAGGCAGGAAGCAGCGCCTGCGTCCGCTTCCGTCCTTGCGGCGAATGATTTTTCACTCGACGCCGCCCATCCTCTGGCGCGCTACCTCAAGGACGGCGTCGACGCGATCGAATGGCGCCCGGTCGCGCCCGGCCTTTCCCAGTTTGTCATCCCCGCGGAAGGCTACAGGCCCGGGGTGCTCCGCCTCCTGAAGATCGCGCCGGGCGTCAGGATCCCCAGGCACACGCATGGCGACGAGGAGCTGACGCTGATCCTTCGTGGGTCCTACACCGATGAAGTCGGCGACTTCCGCCGCGGCGACCTCGCCGATCTCGACGAGGATGTGCTTCATGCGCCGCTGGCGACTGGCGATGAACCCTGCATCTGCCTCATCGCGACGAGCGCGCCCTTGCGCTTCAAGACCATCGTCGGGCGCATCGTCCAGCCCTTTATCGGCCTCTGACGCTTCCGGGCCGGAGCGTTGCGCAAAAGCGTGAGCGGTTTTGCGCAATCCGCGCCGCGACGGCCTGCATCCCGATCGAGCGCCCTCAGTCCCAATCAGGGCTCGACGATCCGGGCGGGCGCGGGCGACGAGCCGTTGTTTCCGCGGGCCGCGCCGAAATCCCGAAATCCCGCTTCGACGAACCGTTTTCCGACTGCGGCGGAACGGCGCCGATCGCCATTTTATTTTTCCTGACTTGGCCTATTTCCCCTTGATGCCGGAAACGGCGGAAACAAAAAGAAGAGGAGATAAAAATGGCCAAACTGACGACATTCGTCCTGACGCTGATCGTTACGATCGCAGCGATTTTCCCGGCGGCCTACACCATGGGGGCCCTCGCCTAGGCGGGATATGCGACTTGAAAAAACAGCGCCCGCAACGCTCCAGACCCGATGCAGGCTCCGGCGAATGATCCCGGAGCCTGTTGTCTTTCAATCTGCCGCGAACCGCCGGCGCGCCGCCTCAAGATCGGCCTCCGTGTCGACGCCGCGGGCCGCATGACTGACGACGCGCACCGCGATCTTCTCCCCCATTTCAAGGATGCGAAGCTGTTCGAGCTTCTCGATCTGTTCGAGGCGTCCCGGCGGCGCCGCCGCGAAGCGCGCCAGCGCATCGCGCGAAAACGCATAGGCGCCGACGTGAAGATGGAACTCCCCGCCCCCGTCACGCGGATAAGGCGCGCGCGCACGCGTGAAATAGAGCGCCTCGAACGACCGCTCCGCGCCCCGAACCGGCCGGCCGAGAACCGCCTTCACCGCCGCGGGATTGGCCGGATCGAGGTCCGCCGGGAAGGGGCAGGCGAGCGTCGATGCGAAGCATTCCGAAACACGATGGAGCGCGATCAGGGCGTCGATATGAGCCGGATCGATCCCGGGTTCGTCGCCCTGGATGTTGACGATCATCGCGGCGTCGGCGATCGCGCCCGCGGCCTCGGCGATGCGTTCCGTGCCGGACTGGTGATCAGGGCGGGTCATTATGACCCGCGCCCCGAAATCCGTTGCAACCGATGCAAGCTCGGCGGAATCGGTCGCGATCATCACCTCGGCGGCTTCTTTCGACTGTCTGGCTTGCTCCCAGGTCCGCTCGATCACCGTTTTGCCGCCGATGTCGAGCAGCAATTTGCGCGGCAGCCGCGTCGACTGAAGGCGCGCCGGGATGAGGATGACCGCTTTCATGCGAAGCCCCTTGCGGTCATGCGGCCGAACAGGCCGACGCAAACAAACGCCGTGATGACGCCGAGCGCGTTGGCGGCGGCATCAGCGAGTTCAGGATCCCTGACGCCGCCCAACCCCTGCAATCCTTCGAGCACCACGCCATAAACGGCGATCGCGGCGATGACCGGCGAGCGCAGGCCAAGCAGTCTCAGCCGCCCCATCGCGGCCGCCGTCCCAAGCGCGGCGTAAGCCATGAAATGCGCCACTTTGTCGGCCATCTCAGGCGCATGAAAAAGCAGCGCCGCGATCAGCCGCGCGATCGCCAATCCGCCGTCGGCGGCGTCAGGATCCGGCGTCAGCGTCCGCCAGGTGACGAACAGGGCGAGCGCGACGAAGGCGCGGCGCCACCAACGCGCGGCGATCATGCGGTCAGTCCCGCCGGCGCGGTCGCAAGCTTGCGTTCCCATTCGATCGCCGAGCGCACGATGAAATTGATCTCGTCATAGCGCGGGCGCCAGTCGAGCTCGGTGCGAATGGCGGCGGTGTCCGCGATGAGCTGCGCGGGATCGCCGGCGCGGCGCGGCGCGATCTCGAAGGGTAGCGGCTTGCCGGTCACCGCTTCGAACGCGTCGATGACCTCGCGCACCGAATAGCCGCGGCCATACCCGATGTTGAGGGTTTCCGACGTCCCCCCGCGCCGAAGCCGGGCGAGCGCGGCGAGGTGCGCGTCGGCGAGATCGGACACGTGCACATAATCGCGGATCGCCGTGCCGTCCGGTGTCGGATAATCGGCGCCGTACACCTGAAGTTTCTCCTTGCGGACGCCCGCGGCGATCTGTGCGGCGACCTTGATGAGATGCGTCGGCTTGCCGATCTGGCCGGCGCGCCCTTTCGGATCGGCGCCGGCTACATTGAAATAGCGCAGCGTCGTGTAGGAGAAGCCATGGGCGCGCGCGGCGTCTTCAAGAACGCGCTCGCTCATCGCCATGGAGCCGCCATACGGGGAGATGGAATGGATGGCGGAGCCTTCATTGACGGGCGACTGGTCGGGCGTTCCGTAAACGGCCGCCGTTGAGGAGAATATGAACCGCTCGACGCCGCAGGCGACGCAGGCCTCGAGGAGCGCGATCGTCTTCGCGGTGTTGTTCCAGTAGTAATGCAGCGGCTTCTGCAGCGACTCCGGCACCAGCGTGGAGCCTGCAAAGTGAACCACCTCCTTGACGCCGCGATCGCGCAAAAGGCCGATGACGACGGCGCGGTCGCCGACATCCGCGACGACGAGCGGCACTCCCGCAGGGGCCAGCCAGCGGGCGCCCGCCGAGAGATCGTCGAGCGCGATCGCCTCCTCGCCCGCTTCAAGGAGGGCGAGCAGCATGTGAGCGCCGACATAACCGGCCCCGCCCGTCACGAGCACAGTCATGGGATGATCGCCGTCATAGGCGCGCCTCGGGCGCTTGGTCGTCTCTTTTATCGCCTGCTATGGGCAATAATCACAAATCGACTCTATCTTATAGAGGCGCCGCAGCAACTCATGAACCGATGATTGGTAAATTCTTCCAGCCGAAGACCGCCGCCGCGGGAGCGCCCGACGGCGAGCGGGTTTATGCGATCGGCGACATCCATGGCTGCGCGCGGCTGCTCGACGCCTTGCTCACAAAGATTAACGCCGACACGGCCGGCGCCAAGCGGCGGCTCGTCTTTCTTGGCGATTATGTCGATCGCGGCGAGGATTCGAAGGGCGTGATCGACCGGCTTCTCGCGCAGGGCGCGCAGGAGCCCGACACCATCTTCCTGAAGGGAAATCATGAACAGGCGATCCTCGATTTCCTCGAAGATCCGGGCCGGAACGAGGACTGGCTTCACTGGGGCGGCGACAAGACGCTCGAAAGTTACGGCGTCGCCGACATCTGGAGCAAGACGCCGGACCGCCTCGCGTCGGAGCTCAAGGAGCGCATGCCGCCCGCGCATGTCGAGTTTATCGAGAAGCTCGAGCTGTGGCGCATCCTCGGCGATTACGCCTTCGTGCACGCCGGCTTTCGGCCGGGCGTCCCCCTGCCCGATCAGACGGAGGAAGATTGCCTCTGGATCAGGGGCGAGTTCCACAACGCCGCGCCGGACGGCCGTCCGAAAGAAACCGTCGTCCACGGTCACCATCCGGTGAAAAAGCCGCAAGACCTCGGCTGGCGCATCGCCGTCGATACGGGCGCGGTGTGGTCGGATGCGCTGACCGCCGTCGTGCTTGAGGGAACGGCGCGGCGATTCATCAGCACGCGATAGATCAGGCGGAGGCGGCGTTCTTGGCGTCTTTGCCGCCAACGACGCGCAGGCCGCCGGCCGCCTTGAGGATCGAACGCAGCGATTCCGCGCCGGCCCCGCCGCCAGCGCCGGCGAGTGATTTGCCGAATTCCCCGGCGTAGTTCGCCGCAGTGACGACATGCACCTCCGGCGTCACGAACAGAACCTTGCCGCCCTGGAGAACATAGTCGCGCCAGCGTTCAAGGATCTCGCGTTTCAAGGCGGACGGCGCGATCAGGCAGTCTGGATTGACCGCACGCGATTCCTGCTCGGTGATGATCGCCGGTCCGCCGGCGAGGAGACGCGCGCCCTCGTCAAATTCGGCCGCTGAGACCGCCGCTTCGATGATCGCAGCCTGCGGACCGGCCCAAGCGTGGAACATCGCTGCGCCGGCGTCCGAACCGAAGAGGTGAACGCTCTGTCCGCGCTTCGAGAACTCTGCAAGCTTTTCCTGAAAGGCGGCCCGAAGGTCGTCGGCACGCGCTGAGAACGCCTGATAAGGCGAAATCGACCGCAGCCCGAGCGCATTCTCCTCGTCCCACAGCTGGGCGAGCCGCTCATACCAGGGATCGAAGTCGTATTCGGGCGACTCGGCGTGCGTGACGAAGAGGCGGATCGATCCGCCGTCTTTTTCGGTGAGCGCGCCGCGGAAAACTTTGAGGTCGCAATCGCGCAGCAGCCGCTCGAGCACGGTCAGCGAATAGACAGCCGAGATCCCGCTTGCGAAGGCGTCCGCCGCCGTATGCGTCAGCGCCATTGGCGCATAGAGCGTTTCGAGGCAGAAGACCCCGTCCGGCGTCAGCAGCGATTTGACGCGCGCGAGGAACGCCCGCGGCTCATCGACTTCTTCGAGAGTCGACGCGGCGGTGATGAGGTCGAACTTCTTGCCAGCGAAAGCGCGGTCGATGTCCGGCCCCGGAAACGCGGCCTTCGCGGTCCACGTCCAGGCGCCGACGCCGTCGATGTCGTCGGAAGGGTCGACGCCATAGCGGTCGACCCAGCGCGGATAGAAAGAAAGGAGCGTGCCGTCCGAACAGCCGATGTCGAGGGCGGCGCAGTCCCGGCCCGAGATGAGTTCAAGGCCCTCGGTCGCCAGCGCGCGCAGCGAGGAGCGCGTGACGCGAAAGACGCCCGAAGGCGCCGTCCGCTTCACCGGACCGTCGCTCGCATGGGCGTTCTGGAGAAGGCCGCACGCATGAACGTCGCGCGTCGGATCGCAAAGGACGAACTGCGCCGGTTCGCTTTTCACGCGGCCGAGAAGACCCTTGCGGCAGGCGCCGTTCACCGCGCCTTCGAGCGTGAACGCCGGCGTCAAGGCCGCAGACCCGCAAGCGCGGCAGTGAGAAATTCGCTTCACCCCTAGGCCCCTGACGCAACGCGCTGATGGACGCCTGTTGTCGCAGCTCAGGGTAAATGCGCCGTAAAGCGAGGGCCGGCGCCTCAGCCGAAGGCGGCCCGCAGAAGGGCGCCCGCCGTCACGAGAAGGCTCAGCATCGTCCCGAGCGTCCCGATGAACCGGCCCGCCGGCCAGACGCCCGCGCCGAGCCCCAGCAGATGCGCCACGCGCGCTGCAAGGAAGGCGGCGCCAAGCGCGTGAATGAGAAGCGGCGCCTGCCCCATCACGGCCAGCGCGAAAAGGCCGAGCAGCGCGATCGGCGCATATTCGACATAGTTGCCCTGCGCCCGGATCGCACGAACCATTTCCTCATTGCCGCCGTCGCCGAGATTGATCTTGAGGCGCGTGCGGGTCATGCCGACCCGTACGCTGACATAGATGAGGAAAACCGTGTTGAGGCCGATCCAGAGACCCGCGGCTTGAATGGATGTCATGACTTCCCTCTGCTGTCAGGCCGCGAGCCGTTTGATCAGCTTACGGATAAATTTCGTTCCCTCGGCGATCTGGCTTGCGGAAATGAACTCATCCGGCTGATGCGCCTGATCGATCGACCCCGGGCCGCAGATCACCGTTGAAAACCCAGCCTCCTGAAACTGCCCTGCTTCGGCGCAATAGGAAACGACGTCCGTCGAATTGAGCCCCGAGAGCGACTTGGCGAGATCGGCGGCCGGGTTGTCCGGCGAGGGCGCGAGCGGCGGCGCGTTCGACAGCGGCGCCGTCTCGATGCGGCAGGAGGGCGCGATGCGGCGCATCTGCTGCTCGATCTCCTTCGCAAAGGCCTCGACTTCGGCCAGCGCCGCGCGGGCGCTGTCGCCGGGGATGACGCGGCAATCCCAGTCGAACGAGCACTCGCCCGCCATGATGTTGAGCTGCGAGCCGCCGCGAACGACATTGACCGTCATCGTGGTGTAGGGCGGCGAGAACGGGCTCGCCGGGTCGGCTGCGGCGGCGCGCGCTTCGCGCATCGAGGAAATTTTCCCAATGATCTTCGCCGCCGCTTCCACCGCCGATACGCCCCGGTCGGTCTGACTTGAATGCGTCGTGAAGCCGGTGACGGCGGTGCGGAAGGAGGCGATGCCTTTGTGCCCGTCGATCACCTTCATCATCGTCGGCTCGCCGACGATGACAGCCTGCGGCGCCGGCAGCTTGTCCCTGATTTCAGCGATCATGCGCGGCGCGCCGAGGAGCCCGATCTCCTCGTCATAAGAAAGCGCGAAGATGACCGGACGTTTCAACCCGGCCTCCAGCATCTCGGGCGCGAGCGAAAGGGCGATCGCGGAGAACGCCTTCATGTCGGACGTGCCGCGGCCGTAGAGCTTCCCGTCCCTTTCCGTGAGCGTCCATGGATCGCTCGACCAGCTCTGGCCGTCGACCGGCACGACATCGGTATGCCCCGAGAGCACGACGCCGCCTTCGACCCTGGGGCCGACCACGGCGTAGAGATTGGCTTTGGTGCGGTCCGCGTTGAAGACCCGGTGCGTTTCAGCGCCGTGATCCCTGAGATAGGCCTCAACGTCTTCGATGAGCGCGAGATTGGACTTAGACGAGGTGGTGTCGAAAGCGACGAGGCGGGCGAGCCATGCGATCTGGGGCTGAATGTCGGTCATGAGGCGTCCCTAGCGGAGTGATCTGCGTTGCGCGACCCATCACGCCGTCCGGGCCAGAAAGAACGGCTCAAGGCCGGAGAGCCTGAGGCCCGGCGCGGCCGTCGGCGCGGCTCGCGGCGCGACACCCCTGACAGCGCGGGCGAAGGCCGCGATATGGTCCGGTGTCGTGCCGCAGCAGCCGCCGACGATGTTGAGGAGGCCGGACCGCGCCCATTCCTCGAGATGCTTCGCCATCGACGAGGGCGTCTCGTCATAACCGCCGAAAGCGTTCGGCAGCCCGGCGTTCGGGTAAGCGGAGACAAAACAGTCTGCGACACGCGCAAGGTCGGCGACGAACGGGCGCATGAGATCGGGCCCGAGCGCGCAGTTGATGCCGACGGAGAGCGGCTTTGCGTGCCTGACGGAGTGCCAGAACGCTTCCGGCGTCTGGCCGGACAGCGTGCGCCCCGACTGGTCGGTGATCGTCACCGACAACATCACCGGGACTTCAAAGCCGAGATCGTCAAACAGCTGCTGCACCGCGTAGATCGCCGCCTTGGCGTTCAGCGTGTCGAAAATCGTCTCGATAAGGATCGTATCGACGCCGCCTTCGAGAAGGCCCTTCGCCGCCTCGCCATAGGAGGCGACCAGCGCATCGAAATCGACATTGCGCTTGGCCGGATCGTTGACGTCGGGCGAAATAGAGGCGGTGCGGTTCGTCGGACCGACGGCGCCCGCGACCCAGCGGGGCCGATTGGGTTCGGCGATCCTGTCGGCTTCGGCGCGGGCAAGGCGCGCGCCTTCGACATTCATCTCGAAGGCGAGCGCTTCCATCCCGTAATCGGCCTGCGCGATCGACGTGGAGGAAAAAGTGTTCGTCTCGATCATCTCCGCGCCGGCGGCGAGATAGGCGCGATGCATCTCGCTGACGATTTCGGGGCGCGACAGGATGAGGAGATCGTTATTGCCGCGCAGGTCGGACGGCCAGTCGGCGAACCGCTCGCCCCGATAGCCCGCCTCGTCGAGGCCGTAGGACTGGATGAACGTTCCTGCCGCGCCGTCGAGCGTGAGGATTCTCTCCTGGAGCGCCGCCTTCAACGCCGCAATTCGGGCAGGACGCCCCGGAAAGGGATCATTGCTCGCCATTTGCGGCTCCTCATTGGCGCGATTATATAAGGATATCCTTATATCATTGGCAAGGCGGTCGCCCCGGCTGGCGCGGCGGCGGCGTTTCCCGGTAGGCCCTCGGCTGACATGGAAAGCGCGATCGACTTTCTGCGGGCGATGGCGGGCGGGCGGGCGATCGAGATCGCCGCCGTCGCGCTCGGCCTCGCCAATATCGCGCTCCTCATCCGGAGAAGCCTCTGGAATTACCCCTTCGGCCTCGCCATGGTGACGCTTTACGCCGTCATCTTCTTCGAAGCGACGCTCTACGCGGACGCCGGACTGCAGATCTTCTTCTTCGCCATCCAGCTCTATGGCTGGATCAACTGGGCGCGGGCGCGGGAGTCGGACGGGCGCGTCATCGTCGAGCGGGCGGGCGGCGCGATCAGCCTTTATGGCGGCGCTGCGCTCGCCGCCAGCGCAGCGCTTGGCCTTGCGCTCGACCGCTGCACCGATGCGACCCACCCCTATCCTGACGCCGCGATCGCCGGCCTCAGCATCGTCGCGCAGATCATGATGGCGCGGCACCTGATCGAAAACTGGTTCTTCTGGATCGCCGTAGACCTCATCGCGATCGGCCTTTACTGGGTGAAGGACCTGAAGCCAACGGCGGCGCTTTATGGCGTATTCCTGTTGATGTGCGTCGTCGGCTGGCTCGGCTGGCGGCGCGCCGCGAAGGCGGACGCATGAAACGGCGCGGATTTCTGCTCGGCAAATTCCTGCCGCCGACTGAGGGTCACCGGTTCCTCGCCGAGACGGCGCTCGCCCTGACGGACGAGACCGTGGTCCTTGTCTGTTCGACCAGCTCAGAGCCGATCGCCGGCGCGCTGCGCGCCGGCTGGATGCGGCGGATGCTGCCGCAAGCGAAAATCCACCACCTGCATCGCGACCTCCCGCAAGCGCCGGAAGATCACCCCGATTTCTGGCCGATCTGGCGCGCGGCGATCCTCGAAACCATCATCGAGCCGCCGACGCATGTGTTCGCGTCGGAGACTTATGTCTTCAGACTTGCCGACGAACTCGGCGCCCAGCCGGTGCTGGTCGATCCCGAGCGCATCGCGGTTTCCGTTTCCGGTTCCGGCGTTCTCGAGGCTCCCGCAAAACACTGGCGCGAGCTGCCGCGCGAGGTGCGTCCGCATTTCCAGAAGCGCCTGACGCTCCTCGGCCCGGAAAGCGTCGGCAAGACGACGCTCGCGGGGGAGCTCGCCGCCGCGTTCGACACGCGCGTCATGCCGGAATACGGCCGCACTTTTGACGTCGCCTACAAGCGCGGCAAAGAGTGGCGGGCGCAGGATCTCGTGAGGCTCGCCGAAACGCACCGCGCGATGCGCGCAGGCCTCGCCGGCCTCGCGGGTCCCTTGTTGATCGAAGACACCGACGCCGTGCAGACCGCCGTGTGGTCGCAATTTCTGGCGCAGGCCGTAGATCCGGCGCTCGAAGCGATCGAGTGCGAGACGCTCGCCGATCATTACTTCTTGCTCGAGCCCGACACGCCCTGGGTGCAGGACGGGGTCCGCTATGCGGGCGATCCCGCCGCGCGAATGTTTTTTTTCGAGGAAGCGCAGCGCCGGCTCGATCGCCTCGGCGCCGGCTATGACATCATCAGCGGCGAGGATTGGACCGTGCGGCGCGCATCGGCTTTGGCCGCCGCTGAGCGCCGGTTCGCGGGCTTTCTTCAGTCGTCCCGGTGAACCTTCTCCGCCCGCTCATGGCGCTCTTGCGCTTCGAGCGAAAGGGTCGCGATCGGACGGGCTTCAAGGCGGCGAATGCCGATCGGCTCGCCCGTTTCCTCACAATAGCCGTATTCGCCGGTCTCGATGCGCCGGAGCGCGGCGTCGATCTTGGAAATCAGCTTGCGCTGCCGGTCGCGGGTCCGAAGCTCGATCGCCTTGTCGGTTTCGCTTGAGGCGCGGTCGGCGAGATCAGGAAGGTGAAGGCTCTCTTCCTGAAGCTGTTCGAGCGTGAATTTGCTTTCGCGCAGGATGTCGTTCTTCCAGTCCATCAGCTTGCGCCGGAAATACTCCTTCTGGCGATCGTTCATGAACTCTTCGTCTTCCGACGGGCGGTAATCCGTGAGGTCGACTTTTGCGGGCTTTTTCTTTTTCGCGGCCACGTCCCCTCCCTGCCTTTCCACTCCCTGACAACGCCCGGCTCTCCCCGACGGGCGGCGCCTCTATAGTCGGCGACTCAAGGCGTCTCAAGACGCAAATTTCGCGCCCGCGCCTTCCCATTTCAGCGCTCAGATCAAGACTCTGTCGCCATGGTTGAGCCGGCGAACGGCGTTTCCCGCCGCAAGCTTCTCGCACGCCGCTCAGAGCCGGAATTTCGCCAGTTCGACGCGGGCGCGCAGTTCGATGTCCGCCCAGAGCGCAGCGAGACTGGGATCGGGATCGTCGAGCTTCGCACTTGCAGCATCAGCGAGCCGTTCGAGATCAGCGCGCTCGATCCGCCCCGCGAGGAGGCCGTCGCGGAGCCTTTCAAGAAGGAGCAGCGCGCGCTCGGCGGCGGCGCGGTTGCGTCGCCGGCCGTCGGTTTCGCTTTGCAGCGCGATGAGCGCCCCGAGCGCCGTTGACAGCAACAGCGCCGCAAGCGATTCGAGCATGTAGGAATAGTCGAGGAATCCTCGCCACCCGACGGCCTGCAAACCCTGCGTATCAGGAATATCCAAATCGCCCCCCGGAC
>JBKBLR010000046.1:5000-18310 GCA_046296195.1 Parvularculaceae bacterium
GGATAAGCTCGTCGCGATTCTCACCTACCATATCGTCGACGGAAAAACGAAGTCTGCCGACCTTGCAGGCAAGAAGCTCAGCGTCACGACGCTCAACGGCGCGCCGCTCGCAATCGACGCGACGAACGGCGTCAAGGTCGGCGGCGCGAAAGTTGTGACGGCCGACGTATATGCGTCGAACGGCGTCATCCACGTCATCGACGCGGTCCTTCTGCCGCCGGCTGAATGATCCTGATTTGACGATCGTCGTCGAAGCGAAGGGCGCGCCGCAAGCGCGCCCTTTTTCGTCACGTGGCGATGTATTCGCGAAGCGCCGCGGCTTCCCGCTCGGCATCGTCGATCTTGCGCTTGACGACGTCGCCGATCGAAATGACGCCGAGAAGCTTTCCGCCCTCGACGACCGGCAGGTGACGAATGCGGCGATTCGTCATTTTTTCGAGGATTTCATCGAGCGTCGTCTCCGGACCGCAGGTGATCGGCGACGGCGTCATGCAGTCGGCGACAGGACGCGACAGCACGTCGGGGCCATCCGTCCGTATACGGCGCACGACGTCGCGTTCAGAGAGTATGCCGGTCACGCCGCCGCCCGCATCCTTGACGATCACAGCGCCGATGTTCTTCTCGCCGAGAATGTCCACCGCCTCCTTCATTGTCATCGAGGCGGTCACGGCGAAGACGTCCGTTCCCTTTGACTGGAGGATATTGATAACTTTCATCGGATGCCTCCTTCACGCGCGCGCCGCGCGGAAAGCGCCCCCGGCCTGTCGCCCGTCCGTCGGCCGGCGAAAACGCGACCCGCGAACACGTCGATTCCGACCCGCCGACGGCGGCGGGCCGCGGCGTTAGTTTGCCTGTCGCAGTCGGGATTGCAACCCGCCGCAGCCTCGCCGTTGCGAAGGCGGAGGTCAGGGCCGGCGGTCGAACAACGGAAAGGCGACCAGCCCGAAGAGATAGCCGCCGATATGCGCCTCCCAGGCGACGTCCGCGCCGGCGGCGCCGAAACCCGCACCTACAAAGGCGACTGACGCATTGATAACGATGACCGCTGACGACCAGGCGATGACGCTGCGGTCAATGAGCGGAACGCGATGGAGCGGCGGCGCGCCCCAGGGCGGGTTCTGGAAGGCAAAGCGCACAAGCCCTCCGAGGAGCCCGGTCACGCCGCCGGATGCGCCAATCAGGATCGCCGCATCGCGCATATGAAACAGGCCGTAGAAAAGGGCGCCGGCGGCGCCGCACAGCGCGAAGAAGGCGAGAAACCGCGCCGGACTTCTCAGCCGCCGCGCCAGCGGCGCGCCGAACACGATCAGCCACAAGGAATTGAACAGGAGATGCGCGACATTCGCGTGCATCAGCATATGCGACACGAGCGGCGAGGCCCAGAGGATGACTCCGCCCGACGCCGCCGGGCCGGCGAAAAACCGCAGGGGTGAAAAGCCTGGCGCGCCGCCGGCGACCCACAGAACGGCGCGCGGGGCGATCACCGATGCGATGAAGCAAAAGGCGAGCACGGCGGTCGTGAAGGCGACGACCGGCGGCACATTGAAGAGCCAGGTCGCGCGCCGGGAAGGCGCCAGGGCCGGCGGCCTATTATCGGTTTCGTCCATCTGTCCGCCGTCCGGCCCCCGCAAGCCGCCCCAAATCCCGATGTTCATCTAGGGACAGGCCCGTCCCGGCGCAAACCTTTGTTCATAGTAGGGCATTAAGATCGGAGCGCCGTAAGGTTTTCTTAACGCTCACGCCGATGCCCAAAGGCCAAGATCCGAGATCCGCGCACCCGACCGCCGCACCTCTTCCGGCGGAAGATGAACGGCGGCGCCATCGCCGCGTCGACCTGACGATCAAGGCTCGCGTTCTCAAGGAAAACGGTGAGGAGGAGCCCTGCCTCGTCGTCAATATTTCGGCCGGCGGCGCACTTCTCAAGGCTGTCAATCCGCCAGCTGCAGGCGAGCACGTCGTGCTCTATATCGACGAGGTCGGCCGTCACGAGGGTCAGGTCATTCGGTCGGCCAAGCATTTCTTCGCGGTCGACTATCGCGGGCGTCGCGCGAAAGTAAAGCGCACTGCTGACCATCTGACGGAGACGCTGAACAACCGTCAGATGAAGCTCGACCGGCGCACGTCCCCGCGTATAAAGACCGATCAGCCGACGGTGCTGACGCTCGAAAACGGGGAAAGAGTCGCCTGCGAAATCCTCGACATTTCGCTCACCGGCGCCTCGGTCAAGATCGATCCGCGTCCTGACCTTGGCGTCAAGGTTACCATCGGCCGGATGGTCGGGAAGGTCGTGCGCCGTCACGAGAAAGGCGTCGGCGTCGTCTTCACAGGTCCGGCGGTGAAGATGGAAGACGTCATTGAAAAGACTAAGCCCGTCGACAGCCCGCCGACTTTCGGCCCACCTTTTGCACAGCCCTTCGGCAAGAAGGGAGGGTGACGCCCATGCCCTCCCCGCTGCGGAGTTGAGGCTTAGATGTTCGCCGACAACTGGTGCATTAAAGCGAATGATCGCGTGTTCGGCCCCTACACCTGCGAACAGCTCCGGAAATTCGCGCATGAAGGCCGCTTCGCCGCCACCTCGCTGATCGCGCCGGCGGGCAGCCGCGACTGGCGCGAAGCGCGGTCGGAAACCGCTTTCGCCTCATTCTTCGGCGCCGCGCCCGCCGCCAACAGCGATGCGCGCGCGGCGAGGCCGGGCGAGCCGCGGCGCCCTAAAGCTTTCGGGCAGGTCGGCGCCAATGGGACGCCTACGGAGCAGTCGGGACCGGCGAACTTCATTCTCATTTTCGACGTCGTCAGCGCGGCGGCGAGCCGGATTGAGCCGGCGCTCCTCAGCCTTGGATGCGCCTTCCGACTCGCCGACAATGTCTGGGCGGTCAGCTGCGCACTGACGGCGATCGGCGTCAGGAATGCGATCGCGCCGTTCCTGCGATCGAACGAGTCTCTCTTCGTCGTCGACGCCACAAACGGGCGCACCTCGTGGACGAACTATGCGCCGGAAGCGCACGCGAAAATCTCCGCCGCCTTCGTGCACGGCCGCCGATAGAAATCCCTCTTTGGTCAATCGTTAACGCGCGCCGCGCCCCTTTGAGTCTTTTGCGCGACACATGGCGAATTTCTCGCCCGCGCCCCTCGCGTCGGCGCGCGAACGCCCATAGCCTTCTCGTCGAGTGAGTTTGGCGTCCCCTAATCGGCGGCCGAATGCGCAACGACAAACCCTGTCACGCCTTCAAGCGGCCTCAACGCCATACCCTCGACGCTCGCCTCCCAACGCTGATCCATGACTGCCGCGACGCCGATCCCGGCGGCGCGGCCTATTTTTCATGTAAGAGGAGACTTTGATGGCGAAACGCTCCGCCCAGGCCCGCCGCCGCCACCAGCGGCAAGGTCCCGAGTTCCAGGGCCAGCACGACGAGAGCCGCTACGGCGACAATGTCCGCCGCCTGTTTGACGAGCCGGCCTGGTCGCCGCTGGGGCCGCAGGCCGCCACTGAGGAGCGCGAAACCAAATATCGAAAGAACATCCGGCCGCAAAATGACACCCAGGGCGCGCTGATCGAGGCGATCGACCGGTCACCGCTCGTCTTCGCGGCAGGCGCCGCCGGCACCGGCAAGACCTATCTCGCCGTCGCCAAAGGCGTCGAGGCGCTCGAATCGGGGCGTGTGCGGCGCATCGTCCTGTCCCGACCGGCGGTTGAAGCCGGCGAGAGCCTCGGATTCCTGCCGGGCGACATGGAGGAGAAGCTTTCGCCCTATCTCCGGCCGCTTTACGACGCGCTGTGCGACCGGCTTTCCGGCAAGCGTCTGAAATCGCTGATGGCGGAGAGCGTCATCGAAATCGCCCCCATCGCCTATATGCGCGGCAGAACGCTCAACAACGCCTATATCGTGATCGACGAGGCGCAGAACTGCACCTACGGTCAACTTAAAATGCTGCTGACCAGGCTCGGCTGGAATTCGACCATGGTCGTCACCGGCGATCCAGCCCAGACTGACCTGCTGCCCGGCATGTCGGGGCTTGAGGAGGTGATCGCCCGCCTCGGCGCGCTTGAGCAGGTGTCGGTCGTGCGCTTCAGCCGGGCGGATGTGGTGCGCCATCCCCTCGTCGCCGAGATGATCGACGCCCTCTGATATTTGGAAGGCCGTGCGGCGCCGTGCTATGGCTCCGCCGGTCGTCCATGAGTGCGAGGCGTCGGGCTGTAGGCATGTCGAATTACGGGATCGGCGGCGAGGAAATCCGCCAGGAGTCAAGTTGGCGTTATCCGTTGGGGATCTTCCTCGCGACCCTAGTCCTGTGCGCGATCTTTCTTTATTACTATGTGGGGCCGTCGGTCGATGAAATCGGCGGCAATGTTCCGAGCCCGGCGATCAGCGAAGAACCGATCGCCGTCACCGTCGGCGACATGACCTTCAACTTTCCAGCAAATTACACCGTCTATCCGCGCGACCGCCGCGGCGGCGTGCGGGACGAGGTCTGGCTTTATGCGCTGTGGCCGACGCTGTCCGGCTATTCGCCGTCACGGCGCGAGGATTTCATCGAGAACGCGCCTGATACGCGGCGAATCGACATGCTGATCGCACAGCGCACCTCGCCTTTCACCGAGCGCGAGCGCATCGACATCCTCTACATGCCCCAGACGATCGACCAGCGCGGCGCCCGCACGCCGTTCAATCTAATCAAGTATGATTTTCGCGAGCAGCGCGTGAATGTGCCGACGAGCGGCTATTCCGACACCGAGCTCTATCTTGGCGAGGGAGCCAAAGGCGAAATCATCGCCATTTTTTGTTTCAAGCAGCGCGACGACATCATCGCCCCCGAATGCTGGCGCGAACTTGAACTCAGCAAGGGCGTTTCACTCACCTACCGGTTCAAACGCCCCTATCTGGCGGAATGGCGCAAGATCGACAGCGAGGTCCGCGCGCTCGTCGCCGGGCTCGTCAAGCAGTAGTCAGTCCCGGCCGAACACGGCGCCCATCGCGGTCATCAAAGGCGCCGCCGCCAAGGTGGTGATGAGCGCCATTGAGCCGGCGAAAAGCGCCGCCTCGGTCCCTGCGCTCCAAAGCCCGCCGGCTTCGGCCGATGCAAGCGCCGAGAGCGCAAGGATTGACGCCGCAACAAAGCTAAACAGACTCTCCGACAACGCGCGCTGCGTCACCTCGAACGCTTTGCGGCGCCCCCCGCGATTGTCGCGCCAGGCAAGAATGAGCGGCGCGGCAAGCACCGCCGCGAGCGCGAGCGCGACGATGCGGACGTTTTCAGGGGGGCCGCCGGAGAATAGCCGCTCGGCGCCCCAAATCGACAGACGACTTGCGACGATAAGAAGCACGACGAGAAGCAAGGCGCTGCGAACCGACACCAAAATCAGCAGAGCAACCGCAAACGTGGTCAGGATCACCACGATCTCCGCAAGCGAGGCCGCCGCCTGCGAGTCGAAGCCGGCCACGACCGTCATGATGAGCAGGATGGCGACGGCGGCGATCGATGAACTCGGCGGCGCCAATCTGCGAACGCGCCGCATAAAGGCCTGCAGCCCGGCGCGGCGCCGGTTTTCTTCAACCGTCATCGTTTCCGACGGCGTTTTGAGGGCCAGCGCCGCGACACCCATGACAAGGGTCGGCATCAGCCCGGCGGCGGGAGCGCCCGCGCCGGCGAGCGCGGCCGACTGCGCCGAGCCGTCGACCAGAAAGGCCCCGGCGGCGAGCGCGATCGTCGTCAAGGCAATGCCGAGCAACGCCGGCGCGAAGACGCCCTGCGCTGCGCGCGCGGCGGCGCCTGATGGCGCGCCGCCGGCGGCGAAGGCGCTGGCGAACCCCGCCGAAAGGAACACGGCGAGCGCCGACGACGCCGAAGCTGCAGCGCCCAGCGCCGCTCCGGCCGCCGGAACGGCGCCCTGGCGCGCAGCCTCGATTGCAACGATGGAAAGCCCGCCGGCGAGCCCCAGCAGCGACGCGCAAAGGCCAACCAACGCCAAACGAAGATGACCGCGCCACAAGGGCGCGCCAATCGACAGCACGCCTGAAGCGAATGCAGCAAAGCCGAGCGCGGTCGCCACTTTGACCCCGCCGACCTCAACGCCGCTCTGAAGGGCGAGACGGCGCAAGGCGAGGATGAGACCGGCGGCGACGCCGGCGTAAAAGAGGCGAAGCCAGAAGTTGCGCGGCGAGAACGCGGCGATCACCGCCGGCGCAAGCGTCATCGCCGCAAAAGCGCCAAGAAAGGAATAGGAGACGGTTGTAAAGGATGGCGGCGCGCTGCGGTAGGCGGCGGCCGCGAGCGCGGTTATTCCAACGGCGACGACGCTAGAAGCAAGGACCGGCCGGGCGGCCGTCAACTCGCCGAAAAAATTCATCCCACGCTCGCGCACGCATCTCCCCGACGAGGCGTCATCAGCCTGCGCGATCCGGCAGATCCTCGTCGAGGATCGCCATGTTGAACTGGTAGCAAAGGTCGCCGTCTTCCTCGTCGCGGAAAATCACGCCCAGGAACTCGTCGCCGAAATAGACCTCGGCGGAATCCTTCTTGTTCGGCCGCCCTCGAACGCTGAGATTGCCGAGCCCGAACTTGGTGCGGAAAAATTGCTGAAGTCGAGCGATTTCAAAGGGATCCATGGCAAATCATTTGTTGCTGATGCGGCCTTCTTAGCCCCATCCGCCTTGGGCGCAAATGGCGTGCGGCCAAATCCCGCCCCGCGGCATCGCGCGATCTCGCCTTTGCTGGCGGCGCGTGGGAATAATCGCCGGGACAACGAAGGACTCATCCGATGAAACCCCCCCTGGTTCTCGCCGCCGCCCTCGCCCTCGTCGCCTGCGCCAGGCCCCAGACGGCCGAGACCAAGGCCGCCGATTGCGCTGCGGCGGAAGGCGGCGCACTCAAGGTCGAAAAAGCCTGGGTGCGCGCCCAGGCCGACGCTTCCGGCATGAGCGCAGCCTATTTCAGCCTCTGCAATGCCGGCATGACCCCGGTGACGATCGAGGGCCTGTCGACGCCGGCGGCGGGCCTCATCGAGCTTCACGAAACGACGCGCGACCCGAACGGCGTCGTTTCGATGGCGCCGACAGGACCGATCACGCTTGCGCCTGGCGAGGCGGTCATTTTCGAACCGGGCGGTAAGCACGCAATGCTGATGAGCCTTGCAGAACCAATCGCCGAGGGCGCGACCGTCAGCCTGACGCTCGAGCTTGCGGACGGGTCGACGATTGAGACTGCGGCCGAAGCCAAATCCGTCGCAGACGCCGCCGCGCACCATCACTAATCGAAACGCTGGTCCATCGAGATCGCCGGCGATTTCGCGCAGTCGCCGACCGGCTTGGCGGGCACGCCGGCGACCGTGCAGCCGGGCCTGACAGGATGAAGCACGACGCTGCCGGCCGCGACCTTGGCGTTCTCGCCGACCTCGATATTGCCGAGCACCTTGGCGCCGACGCTGATAAGGGCGCCGCGGCGGATCTTCGGATGCCGGTCGCCGACTTCCTTGCCGGTGCCGCCGAGCGTGACGTTCTGGAGAATCGAGACGTCGTCTTCGATCACCGCCGTCTCGCCGATGACGACGCCCGTCGCATGGTCGATGAAGACGCCCTTGCCGATCGTCGTCGCCGGGTGGATGTCGACCTGGAAAAGCTCCGACATGCGGCTTTGCAGATAAAGCGCAAGCGGGCGCCGCTCGTGACGCCAGAGCCAGTTGGCGACGCGCTGCGACTGCAGCGACAGATAGCCCTTGAAATAAAGGAAGGGCTGCACGAATTCGCTGCAGGCCGGATCACGCTCATAGACCGCGATGATGTCCGCCAGGCCCGCTTCGACGATCTTCGGCTCATCGCGATAAGCATCGAGAAAGATCTCGCGCCACAAAAGTGCGTTCATGTCGGCGTCAGCGAGCTTGTGCGCGAGTCGATAAGAAAGAGCGTCTTCGAAAGTCTGATGGTTAAGGACGTTGGCGTGGAGAAAGCTCGCCAGCGCCGGCTCTTGCGCCGCCGCAGCCAACGCCTCGCTGCGCATTCGCGGCCACGTCTGATGATGGGCGAGCTTGATGATCTTCGTCGACGACATCGTCTTACCCGGCTTCTTTCCTGCCCGCCTTTGCCTCATGGTCGCATCAGAATGAGGCGGGCGACGTCCTCCGGCAACGCCCCGGCCCGGGCCAGCGCCGCCGCCTTCAGAACCATGATTATAGTAAGGGAGTCGCGAATGTCGCCCTTCAGCACCATTTCGTGAAGGTCAGAAAAGCTGACCCTGCGATAAGCCAATACCTCGTCTGGCTCCGGGCGGGGCGCGCCCGGCGTCAGCCCCCAGGCGAGGAAGCAGACGCCCTTCTCGTCGGTCACCGAATTCGAAAGGTCGAACTCGGCGAATTTGAACCAATGGGCGGCGCGGTAGCCGGTCTCTTCCAGAAGTTCACGTTCCGCCGAGACTTGCGGGTCGATACCGGTTTTCCCGCCCCCCTCCGGCAGCTCCCAGCTATAGGCGTCATGCGGAAACCGGTGCTGGCCGACGAGCGTCGTCATGCCGTCGGAGTCGAGCGGCAATACGCCGACGGCGAGGTTTGCGAAGGAGACGACGCCATATTGGCCGAGCGCCCCGTCGGGCCGCGTGACCACATAATCGGTCACCGCGATCCACGGGTTCACATAGACGGCGCTTGATGACCGCACCGTCCAGGGGCCGACCAGGTCGCCGTTTCGATATGGGCTCAATTTACGGGCTTGTCAGTTTTCGAGGTCGCGCGAACAGGAACCGGCAGCTGGCAGACATCGAGATAATCCGGCCGGAAATGAAAGAAAGCTTCAGGCCGGTTGCGACGCGCCTCGGCGTAGTCGGCGAAGATGGGCCGCGCGCTGTCCAGAATTTCGAAGGTCTCGCGCTCCGCGGGCGGTAAGTCGGCCGCGACGCGGATGGAGACGATCTTCTCGCCGATGTCGTCGGTCTTTTCCTGCGGCGGCTCAATGCGGCGCAGCGCCTGCAGATGCTGCATGCCCGCGATCACCCGTCCGAACACGGACATGTTACGATCGAGATAGCGTTGCGGCTGCAAGGCCACATAAAACTCGGTCGAGGCCGTGTCGCGCCCGTCTTCCCGGCCGAAGGCGAAGGCGCCCGCGCAATGAAGGTGCCAGGCGGCGCCGCTTCCCGCGTCAAACCCCGTGGGCAGGCTGGCGACGAAGCCTGCCGCCGGCGCAAAGCCGTCGACATCCTTCAGCGCATTGAACGAATAGCCCTTGGCGAGCGGACCTTCAAATTCGGCCTTCAGGATCCTCTTCGACGTTTTTGTTTTCTTCTCGCCGAACGGATCGCCGCCCTGTGCGACGAAACCGTCGATCACGCGGTAAAAGGAGAGCCCATCGTAAAAGCCCTCGCGGGCGAGTTTTTTCACCTGCGCGACATGCTTCGGCGCGAGCGCCGGCGACAGGGCGACATAGACCCGGCCGCGCTCGAGCTCGATGACGAGCATTTCTTCGGCGGGAATTTCCCGCCAATCCTCGGGCGCCGACTCCGCGAGGATCTCGGCCCCTGATTTCTTCCCTTCAAGCGGCTCTGCGAAGGCGGACGCCGCCGACAAGGCGCCGCATACGGACAAGATCGCCGCTCTCATGCCTCATCCTCTTCCGCGATAAGGCGAAACGCCGGTGTTGGGAATCCACAGTCCCTTCGGCGGCTCGCCGGTCTGATAGAAAACGTCGATCGGAATGCCGCCGCGAGGATACCAATAGCCGGCGATGCGCAACCAGTGGGGGCGCGCCGCGGCGACGATGCGCCTCGCGATGGTCACAGTGCAGTCCTCATGAAAAGCGCCGTGATTGCGGAACGAGGCGAGAAAGAGCTTCAAGGACTTCGACTCGATGAGCTTGCGCGCCGGCGCATAGTCAATGACGAGATGGGCGAAATCGGGCTGGCCGGTCACGGGGCAGAGCGAGGTGAACTCAGGGGCCGTAAAACGGGCGAGATAAAGCGTTTCGCCTTGGGGGTTCGGCACGGTCTCAAGCACCGCCGCCGCCGGCGAGGCCGGCGTATCCGTCACGCGGCCGAGCTGGCGCAATGACGGCGCCGCGCCGCCTTTCGCCGCCGTCAGCCGCCTTGCGGTTTTTCCGCCTTGCTTGCTCGTTCGTTCCGACGTCATCGCCGCCCGCTCTTGGAAAACGCCCGAGAGGTATCGGCGCCCGCCGCGCCCGTAAAGCAACCGATGGCGTCGCGATTGTGACGCCCGCCCGTGCAGCCCGCAACCGGGGCGCCGGAGCGGTGGACAAGCCGCCAGCCCTTTCCTATAAGCCGCGCTCCGCCAGCCGGGGCTCCAAGGCCCCTGACGGCGCGCCCAGGTAGCTCAGTTGGTAGAGCAGCGGACTGAAAATCCGCGTGTCGGTGGTTCAATTCCGCCCCTGGGCACCATCAGCCCGAGGCCTTGCATGCGGGCCGCCGGACCTTTTCACCTACCCAAATCTTCACCTGCGCAAATCAAAACGAATTCGGCCAGCCGCGGCGGTGCGCCGGGCTGGCCGCGTTCAACCGAGCGTCCTTGTCACTTCTTCGTCTTCAGCGAACCGAAATCGAAGAGGTAGAAGGACTGCGTTGACGTGCCGACGCGGCGGCATTCAAAACCGCCGGCCCCGTCATCAACGAAGGAAAAGGTAATGAAGGCGAAATCCGACGTCGCCTGGATGGCGCCGAGCAGGTCAGCGTCCTGCGTGAAACACAGGACCTGATCGTCCGCCGCGTCGCGGGCCTGGCAAAAGCCGGTGCGAATGAGGGATCCGCCGGCAGTGCGCGTCGTCCGCGTCCCGCAGCCGATGAAGACATCGGGGTCAGCGTCCATTCGCGCAGACAGCTGGTCGCCAAGCGCGACCCCCGCCGCCAGATCGACATCGACCGGCGCGGGTTGTGCGAAGCCGGCATAGGCCGGCGCGGCGAGCACGACGGCGAAGGCGCTGCCGATCGCCAGATGTTTTCTCATACTCATTCAGGCGCTCCTCTCTCCAAAAAAACCGATTACATGCGGGCCTTCAACGAACCGTTTGACACGGCCCGGCTGAGCTGGGACAGCGCCTGACGGCGCTGTTCGGCAGGAAGTTCAGCGATCTGCATCTCCAGCGCAGCCATTTCAGCTTCGCTTGCCGACCCCTTCGCGATCAGGCGGCGCATTTGCTGCTGAACGTCTGTAAAAGCGCGGTCTGTCTGCGCGGTGCGTTCAGGCGCGGGCGACGGCGCCGCCACGGAGCCTTCGGCGAGCGTCGCCTTCAGCGCGGCGAATTCGTCGCGCAGGATTGCGCGAATTTCACCCTCAATAAGGCTGGAGGACGACAAGGGAGAGGCCGTCGCACCAGGATTGTTCAGATCAGCGCGCGTGAGCGCGGCCGCCATCGCGGCGTCGACCCTTTTCTCAAGATCGGACGTTCTGAAGAATAGCGCCGCGACGAGCACTGTCTGCACGCCGACAAGAATGAACAGCGGAGACCTGAAACCTTCCAAAGCTTCCCCCAACGAAGCTTCGCGCCGACCCTGCGTCGGGATACCGCATAGCGTACCTCACTGCGGCTTTAATGCAATCGGCGCGTTTCACGGCCGAGGGCGGCCGGCAAGGCTTTGCAACCGAGGGGAGGTCTTGCGTGTTTTCCTCCCGATTTTCAGCCTGACGCCTTTGGAGCGCCCAAGGCGCCGCCGAAAAGATGACGACGGGGCCAGTGGCGCGCCGATGATCAGTCGCGTTCTGAGACCTGCTTCAGGTAGGCGATGATGTCCGCGCGCACCGAGGGATCCGAGACGGAAAACCCCATACGCTGGCCGGGGATGAAAGCCTCAGGCCCTGAGAGCCAGCGATCGAGGCTCGCCGCCTCCCAGACGACGCCCGACGCCCTTAGCGCGGGTGAATAGTCAAAATCGGCGACCGATCCGGCCTTCCGTCCGTATACGCCCCGATGCATCGGTCCGATGCGGCTTGCGTCAAGCGAGTGACAGCCGCCGCAGCGGGCGTCATAGGCCGCAGCGCCGCGGGCGGCATCGCCGGCGGCGAGGATTTCGGCGGTCGTCGCCAGCTTCGCCGCAGCGTCCGCCGCGGGCGGGAAAAGGTTCGCCGCGGCGAAGGGCGCGGCGAGAACGAGGCCTGCCCAGATGATCCGGTGCGCCGCGCGATGATGTGGAGTCATGAATCAAGATCCTCCCTGGGTTCTCGCGATATGAGGAGCCGCCCGCTTTCGACCCGCAGCCGGTAGGCCGGCACGGCGTCCTTGAACGGCGACGGCGCGCGTCCCGTCTGCAGGTCAAATTCGTAACCATGCCAGGGACACCGGACATAGCCGTCCCTGACGCATCCCACGCCGAGCGGTCCCATCTGATGAGAGCAGGCGTTCGAAAGTGCGAAGAATCCTTCGGTCGTGCGAAAGATTGCGGCTTCGCGACCTTCAGGCAAACGGACGATCTTCGCACTGCCGACTGGAATGGCGTCTGCGAATCCCGCGTCAAGCCAGTCGGGGCGCCGCCGGCGGCGCGCCCCGGGCGGGCCCCGAGGGGCAAGGCCCGGCCGGAGCTGGAGCACGCCAGCCCCCGCAGCCGCCGCGCCCGCGCCCGCGCCCAACAGGGCTGCGTCCTTGCCGGTCTGAATGATTCCCGCCGCGACATGCAGGAGGGCGAGCGCGAAGGCGGCGTAAACGCCCATATGAAGGCGTTTCCAGGCCGGCGGGCCGAGGCGGGCCAGCCAGAAATCGTGACTCGTCGCCGCCATCAGCGCGAAGATCGCAAAGGCCGCAAGGCCGAACAGCCGGAATGGCGCTTCGCCGAGCGCGCCGCTTTCGAACGGCCCCGACAAGCGTTGGATCGAAAAGTCTTCGGCGAAGGGCGCCGCTGCAGGATCGCTCAGGAACAGGGCGACATGCGTGCTCATGACAAGAAACGCGATGACGCCAAGATGCCGGCGATTGTACAATGCAGGCAGGAAAGCGCTCGGCGCGAGCCGTGCGAGCGGCCCGATGAGCATCGCCGCAGTCACGAGGAAAAGCGCGCCCGCGCCGGCGGCGCGCGCAAACGCCTGACGGTCGATGTCGGCGCCGTATAGGGTCGCGATCAGCAAATGAGCAGCGATGAATGCGGACGCCGAAGCAAGGACGATCAAATCATAAAAGAGTTTCCGCCGTGTCCAGCCGATCAGCCGAAATTTCTCCGCCATGCGCAGGCCTCGCTTCTCCGGCAAAAGGGGGACGCCGCCCCGCCCGGCCGCCATCGCCGCACCGCCCGCCATGCGCGCGCCGGCTGCGCCAGCAAGGAGCGCGCCGCCGGCAGCCAGTCCAGTGCCAACGGCTGCCCCGGCACCAAGCTGCGGGCCGCC
Source organism: Parvularculaceae bacterium (assembly GCA_046296195.1). Lineage (GTDB taxonomy): Bacteria > Pseudomonadota > Alphaproteobacteria > Caulobacterales > Parvularculaceae > Amphiplicatus. The sequence continues at coordinate 18,301 of JBKBLR010000046.1, forward strand.
CGAGACGATG
>JBKBLR010000047.1:0-18219 GCA_046296195.1 Parvularculaceae bacterium
CGCGCGCCGTCGCTGCGGCCGCCGAGACCGACCGCGCGGCGAAGGCCGCTGACGCGGCGAGCGCCGAAACGCGCGAGGCGCGCGCGCGCCTTGAAGCGCAGTCCGAAGCCGCCATCGCGCGCGTCGAGGAAGCCGCTCTGCTCGCGCATGAGACCTGCAACGCGGCGCCGGAAGACCTGCCCGCTATCGCGGAATTCAAGGACGGCGCGGCGCTGCCGACGCGCGCCGAGATCGACGCGCGGCTCGAGCGCTACAAGCGCGAGCGCGAAAATCTCGGCGGCGTCAACCTGCGCGCCGATGAGGAGATGCAGGAAGTTTCTGCGCGCCTTGAGGAACTGACGCGCGAACGCGAGGATTGCGACGGCGCGATCCGGAAACTGCGCGCCGCCATCGGCAGCCTCAACCGCGAAGCGCGCGAGCGGCTCAACGCCGCCTTCGAAACGGTCAACCGCAATTTTTCGACGCTGTTCACACGCCTGTTCAATGGCGGTCAGGCGGAGTTGCGGCTCATCGATTCCGAAGACGTGCTCGAGGCAGGCCTTGAAATCTACGCCTCGCCGCCGGGCAAGAAGCTCGCCTCGATGTCGCTGATGTCGGGCGGCGAACAGGCCTTGACGGCGACCGCGCTCATCTTCGCGGTCTTCATGGCGAACCCGGCGCCGGTGTGCGTGCTCGACGAGGTCGACGCCCCGCTCGACGACGCAAACGTCGAGCGCTTCTGCCGGCTGCTCCACGAGATGGCGAATGAGACAAAGACGCGCTTCCTCATCATCACCCATCACGCGCTGACGATGTCGCGCATGAACCGCCTGTTCGGCGTGACGATGGTCGAGCGCGGCGTGTCTCAGCTTGTCTCGGTCGACCTCAACAAGGCCGAGCAGCTCGCCGCGGCGGAGTGACCGCCGGCGCGCTGCGCCCTAATAAATTGCGCGCCGCGCCGCTATTCCACCATCGCTTGAATCGGGCGCAAGCGGGCGGGTTTCGGTTGATCGGATAATCCCCGGCCGGCAGCATTTTTCCGCAGTCCATTGGGGAATAGTGATGAACATAAAATCAGTGTCGGCTGCCGTCGCTTTCGCCATCGCGTCCTTCGGCGGCGCGAACGCCGCTCTCGTCGGCAGCACGATTTCGGCTGGATATTACTTCCCGAACGACACGACGCCCTATCCTTTCGCGATTGCGAGCCCTGGTTCATTCGCCGTCGGGGCGGGCGTCGAAACGGTGATCAATGTCGAGGACGTCACCGACATCAATGTCGATTTCGGCGACGACTATCTGACCATCCTGTTCAATACCATTCTAACGTCGCCGACCTGGAACGTCGCCGATTTCAACGGCGTGATCTTCGAAGGCATTGCCTTGACGTCGATCAGCGGCGTCAGCGTCGACGTGATGGCGACGACCATGGCCGGCTTCGACATCAGCCGCGTGACGATTATCGGCGACCGGCTTTTGCTGAACTGGAACGGGCTCAGCTATGTCAACGGAACGTCGATCCGGCTCGATTTCGAGATGGCCGAAATTCCGCTGCCCGTCGGCTGGACGCTGATGCTGGCGGGCCTTGTGCTCGGTTCCGGCGTGTCGGCGCTGCGGCGGAGACTGGCGGCGGCGTGACCAGAGGCGCCTGATCGCAAGCGCCGAACCGATCGCCGCAATAATGGTGGCGCCGGTCGTTAACGCCTGCTTTAGTCCCGGCTAAAGCAATCAAGGGGCACCCCATGCGTCCGGTTCTGATCCTGACGGCGTCCGCCGTCGCACTCGCTGTTTCCGCCTGCGCCACCGCGCCCGCAGAAAAACCCGGCATGTGGCCCAAGGCCGATCTCGCCGCCGCGGCGGCTTCTGTGAATGTCGACCCGGCGACCAACGTCTTTCTCGCCGAGTGGACAGGCCCCTATGGCGGCACGCCTGCCTTCGACAAGATGGACCTCGCGCAGCTGAAGCCGGCGATCGAGGCCGGCATGGCGATGAACCTTGCTGAAATCGACGCGATTGCGAACAATCCCGCGCTGCCCACCTTCGAAAACACGATTTTGGCGCTTGAGGACTCGGGGCGCGCGCTCGATCGCGTCTTCACCTATTACGGGATTCTCGCCGGCAACCTGTCGACGCCTGAATTCCGCGTGATCCAGCAGGAAATGGCGCCGAAGCTGTCTGAGTTCCAGTCGACGATCACGCAGAACGAAAAGCTCTTCGCGCGCGTGAAGGCGGTCTACGAATCGCCCGGCGTCAAGCGGATGCGTCCCGATCAGCAGCGCCTCGTCTGGCTCGTCTACAACGGCTTCGCTCGTGACGGCGCGACGCTTAAGGGCGCAGCGAAGGAGCGCTATGCGGCGATCGAGAAGCGCCTCGCCGAGCTCTACACGAAATTCGCCAACAACGTGCTGCATGACGAGGAAGCTTACGTCACCTATCTGAAGAAGCCGGAGCTCGGCGGGCTCCCGGAGTCCTTCATCAAGGCGGCGGCCGCAGCGGCCGAGGCGCGCGGCCGGAAAGGCGAATACGCGATCACCAACACGCGCTCCTCGATGGACCCCTTCCTCACCTATTCGACGAACCGTAAGCTGCGCGAGAAGGTCTGGCGCACCTATTACGACCGCGGCGACAACGGCGATGACTATGACAACAACGCCGTCATCGCCGAGATTCTTGCGCTGCGCGACGAGCGCGTCGGCCTTCTCCGCTATGACAATTACGCCGCCTGGCGGCTCGAAGACCGGATGGCGAAGACGCCGGAGCGCGCGATGGAGCTGATGATGGCGGTCTGGCCGGCCGCCATCGCGCGCGCGAAAGAGGAGGTCGCCGACATGCAGGCGCTTGCGGACGCGGAGGGCGCAAGGATCAAGATCGAACCCTGGGATTACCGCTACTACGCCGAGAAGGTCCGGCTCGCGAAATACGACCTCAATTCCGACGAGGTGAAGCAGTATCTCGAGCTGTCGAAGCTCCGCGAGGCGATGTTCTTCGTCGCCGGCGAGCTTTTCAATTTCAAGTTCACGCCGGTTCCCGACGGCGCCGCGCCCGTCTTCCAGGAAGACGTGAAAGTCTGGGAGGTCGCCGATAAAACGACCGGCGCCCATATCGGCCTCTGGTATCTCGATCCCTTCGCACGGCGAGGAAAGCGCTCCGGCGCATGGGCCTCCAGCTTCCGCGGCCATGAGACCTTCAACGGCAAGAAGACCGTGCTGTCGACGAACAATTCGAACTTCGTGAAAGGCGCGCCGGGCGAACCGGTGCTGATTTCATGGGACGACGCCAGAACCTATTTCCACGAATTCGGCCATGCGCTGCATTCGCTGTCGTCGAATGTCGCCTACCCGACGCTCAACGGCGGGGTGCGCGACTACACCGAGTTCCAGTCGCAGCTCCTCGAACGCTGGCTCATCACCGATCCCGTGATCGAGAAATATCTCGTCCACTACAAGACCGGCGAGCCGATGCCGAAGGTGCTCGTCGAGAAGATCAAGGCGGCGGCGAATTTCAACCAGGGCTTTCAGACCACGGAATATCTCGCGTCGGCGCTCGTCGATATGAAATTCCACACTGTCGATCCCGCGGGCATCGACCCCGACCGCTTCGAGCGTGAGACGCTCGCGAGCCTCGGCATGCCCTCCGAGATCGTCATGCGCCACCGCTCTCCCCATTTCGGGCACATCTTTTCAGGCGAAGGCTATTCCGCCGGCTATTACGGATACATGTGGGCGGACGTGCTCACATCCGACGCCGCGCTGGCCTTTGAAGAGGCGCCGGGCGGGTATTACGACAAGGGCGTCGCCAAGAAGCTCGTCGATCACCTCTTCGCGCCGAGGAACGCGCTCGATCCGGCCGAGGCCTATCGGAAGTTCCGCGGCCGCGACGCCCGCGTCGAGGCGCTGCTGAAGGATCGCGGCTTCCCGGTCCCCGGAGATGACGGCCAATAGGCTTATTGCACCGCGGCAACACGCCGCGGCGCAAGTTTCTCATCGGCGATTCAGGGCGTTAAGGCCGATTACAATTCCTTGACGGTCACCGGGGCCGCCTCTATGGTCCGCGCCGTTTTCAAGGGTGGGGCAACCCGTCCCACCCCCCTCCAGACACGTCAATGGCGGAAAACGCCGGCACGCCCGAACCGTCACCGCTCGATGACTTCTCCTCGCGCCTCGAGGCGGAACGCCAGAGGAAGGCGCCCGCCGGCACGAAGGCGGAGGAAAAGCGCGGGCGGGCGCTCGGTCAGGGGTTCCGGCTCGGGTCGGAGCTCCTGGCGGCGATGATCGTCGGCCCGCTCCTGGGCCTTGGTCTCGACCGGCTCGCGGGCATCGCGCCATGGGGTCTTGTCGGGGGGGTTTTCTTGGGGTTCGCGGCGGGCGTTCTCAACGTCTCGCGCGCGATGAAGGAACAGGACGCCGGCGCGCCGGCGGAGAAGCAGGACTGACCGGAAGGGGCCGCGCCGCCCGCTTCCAAAGGGCGAGACGATGATCCGGCCGCAAGCCGCCAATCCGATGGAGCAGTTCGAGATCGCTCCGATGTTCCCGCTGACGATCGGCGGGGTGGATGTCTCTTTCACCAATTCGACGCTTTGGATGATGATCGGGCTCGCCTCGGCGGTCGTTTTCTTCGGCGTCGCGACCCGCTCGCGCGCGCTCATTCCAGGTCGCCTGCAGTCGGTCGCGGAGATTTTCTACGAATTCATCGCCGACACCGTGCGCGGCGCCATCGGCCCGGACGGCATGAAGTTCTTCCCCTACGTCTTCACGCTCTTCATTTACATCCTGTTTGCGAATCTCCTCGGCCTCTTGCCTTCGATTCCGGGCGTCTCGCACACCTTTACGACGACGAGCCATATCGCGGTGACGCTGTCGCTCGGGCTCCTGTCGATCGGCATCGTGATCGTCTATGGTTTTTACAAGAACGGCCTCGGCTTCCTGAAGCTCTTTGCGCCGTCTGGGGTGCCGGTTTGGCTGTTGCCGCTCGTCAGCCTCATAGAGTTCGTGTCATTCCTGTCGCGGCCGATCAGCCTTGCGATCCGGCTGTTCGCCAACATGCTCGCCGGTCACGTCATCCTGAAGGTGTTCGCCGGCTTCATCATCTCGCTGATGGGCGCTGGCGGCGTCTTCGCGGCGATCTCGATCTTCCCCTTCCTCGGCATCGTGGCGATCACGCTGCTCGAAATTCTGGTGGCGTTCCTGCAGGCTTACGTCTTCGCGATCCTCACCTGCATCTACCTTAACGACGCAGTGCACGCGGGCCATCACTAGACAACCCAATTCGCACGCGGACGGGGGCCGGCCGCGGAGCGAACCCCATAACGGCTCAAGAGAACTCCAGGAGACAAAAATGGACGCAGAAGCAGCAAAACTGATCGGAGCCGGCATCGCCTCGCTGCCGCTCGCGGGCGCGGGCGTCGGCCTCGGCCTCATCTTCGGCAACTTCCTCGCCGGCGCCTTCCGTAACCCGTCGGCCGCGGCCGGCAACCAGCAGACGCTCCTCCTCGCCTTCGCGCTGACGGAATTCACCGGCCTTCTCGGCTTCGTCATCGCGATGCTCATCCTGTTCGTGTTCTAAGGAACGAATAAGGCGGCGCGACGATGATCGAGAACCTCCTCATGCTGGCGGCGGCCGCCGGCGAAGCGGTGGAAGGCGGAAGCCTGCCGCAGATGGACGTCTCGACGTTCCCGAGCCAGATCTTCTGGCTCGCGGTGACGTTCGGCGCGCTCTACATCGTCCTGTCGCGCATGGTGCTGCCGCGGGTCGGGGCGGCGATCGAGGAGCGCCGCGATCGCATCGCGGACGATCTCGATCGCGCCGCCGAATCGCGGCGCATGGCCGAGGAGGCGGAGGCCGCCTATAACCGCGCCCTCGCCGACGCGCGCGCCAAGTCGCAGGCGATCGCGGCCGAAACGCGCGACGAGGTGAACGCCGACATCGCCGCGCTGCAGAAAGAGGCCGAAGCCGCGCTTGCCGCGCGGGCGGCCGATGCGGAAGCCCGAATCGCCGCGATGAAAGGCGCCGCCGCCGCGAAAGTCCGCGAGGCGGCCGCCGAGACGACGCGCGCGATCGTCGAGACGCTGATCCAGGAAACGCCGGCCGAGGCCGCGGTCGAAGCCGCGATCGCCAGGGCCGCGGGGGCGAGGTAAGGGTTCATGATCGATCTTCTCCTCGCCAGCGCGGCCGCTGCGACCGAAGCCGCTCATGGCGCCGGCCATGCGCCGACGCCGCTGCTTCAGGACACGGCGACTTGGGTGAGCCTCGGCTTCCTCGTCGTGGTCTCGCTGTTCGGCTGGTTCGGCGTGCACAATAAGATCGCGGCCGCGCTCGACAAGCGCGCGCAAGGGATCGCCGACGAACTCGATCGCGCGCGCGCCCTGCGCGACGAGGCCCAGGAACTCCTCGCCAAATACCAGCGCCGCCAGCGCGAAGCCGAGGAGGAGGCCGAGGCGATCATCGAACAGGCCAAGCGCGATGCGGCGCGCATCGCCGCGGAGGCGCGTGAAAAAATCGAAGAGCAGCTCGAACGCCGCGCCAAGGCCGCCGAGGACAAGATCGCCCGCGCCGAGGCGCAGGCGATCGCCGAGGTGCGCGGCCAGACTGCTGATCTCGCCATCGAGGCCGCGCGCGACATCATCCGCAACCGGATGGATCAGGGCGCACAATCGGCGCTTGCAGAACGCGCCATCGACGAGATCAGGTCGAAACTCCATTAGGCGGGCAGGCTCCCACCTGCGTGCCCCATTCGCCTCGCTACGGGGTTAATCTGCGCTCCCGCCTCCCCTGACGCCTTTCCGCCCCATTCCGGTTCGGCTAAAAGCTTGCCCGGGGCGCAGGGGTTTTTGGGGATCCTTGCGATCGCCTTCAGCCGCCGTGCGGCGGGGTCAACAAGGAGCGGGTTATGGGTCGTTTGGTTCTCTTTCTGGTAGTGGTCGCGGCGGCGCTCGCCGGCATTTGGTTCTATGCGCCGGGCGGCAAGGACATACTGCTGGGCGCTAAATCCCAGGTGATGGGAATGCTTCCCGGCGGCGCTGACGACGCGGCGGCTGACGCGGACGACGCTGCTGTCGAGGTCGTCGAAGAAGCCGAAGAAGTCGTCGAAGAGCCGGCCGAAGAGGCTTCCGCCGAAGAGCCGCAATAGGCGACTCTCCAGCAAGGGGCGAAGGTCCGGAACGCGTTGCAGCAGCGGCTGCAACGCGTTTTTGTTGCCGCGTGCGTCCGGGTCGGATACCGCAGCATAAGTGAGACAGCGCTTTGAGCACATTCAGGCCCTGCGCGGCGCGGCGGCGCTGATGGTGCTCGCCGCGCACGTCAAGGGCGCAGAGCTTGACTATGGCCGGGAGGGCGCGCTGCTGCCTTACGCGCTCTATATGGGCGTCACCGGGGTCGATCTCTTCTTTCTCATCAGCGGCTTCGTAATGGCGCATGTCGCGCTCGAGGGCGCGCGCGGGGCTCGCGCCTCGGCGCGCTTCCTCTACAACCGCGCGGCGCGCATCTATCCGGTCTACTGGCTGGTGACGCTGGGTCTTCTCCTTCTTTACGCCGGCAAGCGGGCTCTGTTCGGCGAGCCGACGGCGTTCCCCAATCCTGTCGAGACGTTCCTGCTCCTGCCGGACGATCACTACCCGCTGGTGCCGGTCGGCTGGACGCTCGTGCACGAGATGTATTTCTACGTTGTCTTCGCGCTGTTCGTGCTTCAACGGCGCATCGGCGTCCTGCAGTTTCTGATCCTGTGGGCGGCGATCGTCGCGGTCGCCAACGCCGCCGGCCTGACGAACGCCAATCCCTGGACCCGCATCGCCTTCAGCCCGCTGACCTTCGAATTCATTGCGGGCGCATTCATCGCGCTGTTGGTCCGGCGCGGCGAAACACGGCTCGCCCTGCCGGCGCTGCTTCTTGGGGCGCTGTCGCTCGCCGCCCTGGCGATCTTTTTCGCGGGCGCGCTCTACCCCGTATGGGTCGCCGACTTCGTGCGGAGGGTGATGGCGTTCGGCCCTGTCTTCGCGCTTATCCTTTACGGCGCGGCGGCGCTCGAAACGAGCAGAGGCGCCTTGGCGCCGCGCTGGCTGACGGCGACCGGCGATGCGTCCTATTCACTTTATCTCGTCCATGTGCCGATCTTCCTCGTCGTCGGAAAGACGCTGAGTCTCGTCGTGCCGGACGGCGCCTTCGACAATCTTCTCCTGATCGCGGCCTATGTCGGCGCCAGCCTCGCGGCAGCCTTCGCGCTCCACCGCGGGTTCGAGAAGCCGGCGCTCGGCCTGGCGCAGCGCCTCGGCGACCGACTCTTCGATCAGCGCGCCATGGCCGCGAAAGCCGCCTGAGACTTATACTTGGTTTCAGTGATCGAAGCCGATCACTGAAAGGCTTCCTCGCTTCGCTGCGGGCGCGCGGTCGCGCTTGCCAGGCTGCGATGAGTGAGGGTCATCGCACCCTGGCATTATTCCGCCGCCATCGGCGCGACCGCCGGCGTCCAGCGCAGCACGGGCTTTCGCGCCGCCGCCGTTTCATCGAGACGCCGACGCGGGGCGTGGACGGGCGCGGCCTTGAAGCGGTCGGCCTCGCCGGCCTTCGCCCGACGCGCGAGATTGAGGAGCGCATTGCAGAACTGGTCGAGCTCCTGCCTTGATTCTGACTCCGTCGGCTCGATCAGCATCGCGCCGTGGACGACGAGAGGGAAATACATCGTCATCGGATGATAGCCCTCGTCGATCATCGCCTTGGCGAAGTCGATCGTTTCAACGCCTGTTCCCTTCAGGAAATCGTCGGTGAAGAGCGCTTCATGCATGCAGGTTCCGGGGAAGGCCGGCGTCATTTCGGCCTTGAGGCGCGCGAGCACATAGTTGGCGTTGAGAACCGCGTCCTCGGACGCCTGACGAATGCCGTCAGCGCCGTGGCTCATCATGTAGGCGAGCGCGCGCACGAACATGCCCATCTGGCCGTGGAACGCGGTGATGCGCCCGCCGGCCCTGCCCTCGCCTTCCGCCTTCGCCGCGCGGCGAGTCTCGACGAGATGATACGCCTCGCCCTCCTTCACGACATAAGGAACGGGCGCGAAGGGCGCGAGGGCGGCGGACAGAACCGTCGGCCCCGACCCGGGGCCGCCGCCGCCATGCGGGGTTGAAAATGTCTTGTGCAGGTTGATGTGCATGGCGTCGACGCCGAGATCGCCGGGGCGCACCTTGCCGGCGATGGCGTTGAAATTGGCGCCGTCGCAATAAAAATAGCCGCCTGCGTCATGCACGGCGTCGGCGAGCGCGCGGATTTCGCGCTCGAAAAGACCGCAGGTGTTGGGGTTCGTCACCATGATCGCGGCGACGTCGGGGCCGAGCTTGGCCTTGAACGCCGCTAGGTCGACCCGGCCGGTCTCATCGGCCGGAATATCGTCGACCGTGAAGCCGCACTGGGCGGCGGTCGCAGGGTTCGTGCCATGGGCGGATTCAGGGGCGAGGACGCGCATGCGCTTGGCGCCTTCGCCGCGCGCCTCGATCGCGGCCTTGATCGTCATCATTCCGCAAAGCTCGCCATGCGCGCCGGCCTTCGGCGACATCGCGACCGCGGGCATGCCGGTCATCCTCGTCAGCCAGACGCTGAGCGTGTGGATGAGTTCGAGCGCGCCCTGCACCGTCGATTGCGGCTGCAAGGGGTGAACATCGGCAAAACCCGGCAGCCGCGCCATTTTCTCGTTGAGGCGCGGATTGTGCTTCATCGTGCACGAGCCGAGCGGAAACGGCCCCATGTCGATCGCGTAGTTCTTTTGACTGAGGCGCACGAAATGACGCATCATTTCAGGCTCAGACAGGCCCGGCAAACCAATCGTGCTGACGCGCGCATGCGCGCCGAGACGCGACGGCGTCGTCGGCGCCGGGAAATCGACGCCGGTCGACGCAAACGCGTCTTTCTCGAAGATCAGCGATTCCTCGATCTGCAGCGCCTTGTTGCCGGTGTAGGTGCCGGCGGCGTTCGCAGCCGTGGAAGCGGGGCGCGTCGGGCGGCCTTCTTTATTCATCGTCATCGGTCCAATACCCATTTAACGGTTTTCGGCGCTCTCGGCAGGCGACGGCTTGCCGCGTGCGCAGACAGGCGTCAGCGTTGAGGCGCGGCGCAATTCTCCATCGACCGCTTCATACCGCTCCCAGCGATCGTTCAGCCAAACTCCGCCGCGCGCCGTGCACGCCTCGGATGATTTCAGCCAATCATCGTCCTGTTTGGCCGACCCCTTGAACGTGATGTGCGGCACATCGGTCCTCTGTTCACATTCGATCTCGGCCCCGTCGATCTTACGGAACTGCGAAAACAGGCCCGTTTCGGTAGGATTATCGGGAACGGCGACCTTGACGCCGTTGATCGTGACTTCCGTCAAAATGGGCGAGAAGCCGGCAACATTCCGCACGCGAACAACGACCACGCGTTCCCCGCAGGCGGCGTGGGAAATGCGTTCATCGTATTTCGGCGGATCCAGCAACAGGGCGCTCTCGAGGACGGGACCGCCGGCCAGAAGCGATATGATCAAGAGATTTATCACAGCGATGCCTCAAGCGCCTCTGACAGCGCTTCGATATCCGCACCGCTCACGCACTCCGTCGCGGCGACGATGAGCAAGTTGTGCGTCTCCGCGTCGAACGGCCAGAGACGTTCGCCCGGCACGCCGCCGAGAACGCCCTTCACGGCGAGGGCCTCGACGACCTCGTTGGCGTTCTTCGGCAGGCGAACCGTGAACTCGTTGAAGAAGGATTTCGTCAGCACACTGACGCCTTTGACCTTGGCGAGCGCATCCGCCGTCCTGCACGCCGCTTCGTGGTTGAGCATGGCGACGCGGCGGAGCCCCGCCTCGCCGAGCAGCGTCATGTGCGCGGTGAAGGCGAGCGCGCAGAGCCCGGAGTTGGTGCAGATGTTGGAGGTCGCCTTGTCGCGGCGAATGTGCTGCTCGCGCGTCGAGAGCGTCAGCACGAAACCGCGCTTGCCGTCGGCGTCGGTCGTCAGGCCGCAAAGCCGTCCCGGCATCTGGCGCATGTATTTTTCGCGTGTCGCAAAAAGGCCGACATAAGGCCCGCCGAAATTGAGCCCGTTGCCGATCGACTGGCCTTCGCCGACGACGATGTCGGCGCCCATCTCGCCGGGGCTCTTCACCGCGCCGAGCGACATCACCTCCGTCACCACCGCGATGAGGAGCGCACCCTTCTCCCGGCAGGCGCTCGCGAGCGGAGCGAGATCGCGCAAGTTTCCGAAAGCGTCCGGGTTCTGCACGATGACGCAGGAGGTGTCGACGTCGATCGCACGCGCGAGGTCTTCCGTCCCCTCGACGTCGACGGGCATCAAGTGAGCCTTGCCGCCGACGAGCTCGATATTGGTGCGCACGACCGCCGCATAATGGGGGTGCAGCGCGCCGGAGAGAACGACCTTGCCGCGCTTCGTGAGGCGCCGCGCCATCAGCGCGGCTTCGGCGCAAGCGGTCGAGCCGTCATACATCGACGCGTTGGCGACCTCCATGCCGAGGAGCGCTGCGACCTGGGTCTGGAACTCGAAGAGATATTGCAGGGTGCCTTGCGCGATTTCCGGCTGGTAGGGGGTGTAGGAGGTCAGGAACTCCGAGCGCTGAATGATGTGATCGACGCTCGCCGGCACATGGTGCTTGTAGGCGCCGGCGCCGACGAAGAACGGGCCCGCGCCCGCCGCCCGGTTCTTCGCGGCCATGGCGCCGAGCATGCGCTCGACTTCAAGCTCGCCCTTGTGGGCGGGCAAATCGATCTCAGGATTGAGCGCGGCCTTCGGCACGTCGCTGTAGAGGTCGTCGATCGACTTCACGCCGATGACCGACAGCATCTGCCGGCGGTCGGCGTCCGATAAAGGCAAATAACGCATGGCTCAGAGCGTCCCGAGATAGGCCTTGTAGGCCGCCTCATCCATCAGCGCGCCGAGTTCGCCGGCGTTCGACGGCTTCAGCTTCACGAACCAGGCGGCGCCGGCTGGATCCTCGTTCACCTTCGCAGGCTCGTCGACAATCGCCTGATTGACGGCGACGATCTCGCCCGAGATCGGCGCATAGACGTCGGAAGCGGCCTTTACCGATTCGACGACCGCCATGTCGGCGCCCTTGCTGAACGATTTCCCGATCGCGGGCAGTTCGACGAAGACGACGTCGCCCAGTTGTTCCGCCGCATGCGGACTGATGCCGATGACGGCGACGTCGCCCTCCATGCGGACCCATTCATGATCTTTGGTGTATCGGACGGTCATGGCGTTCTCCTAGCCGCGATAATAGGTGTGGGGGACGAAAGGCATGTCGGCGACGCGCGCGGGGCAGGGCTTGCCGCGCACCATCAATTGTAGGGGCCTTCCGGTCTTCGCGTGGGCGGCGTCGACATAGCCCATGGCGACCGGCGCATTGAGGCTCGGCCCGAACCCGCCCGAGGTGACGACGCCGATCCTCGCGCCCGAGGCGTTGATGATTTCCGTTCCCTCGCGCGCGGGCGCGCGGCCTTCTGGCAGGATTCCGACGCGCAGGCGCCTCGGGCCTTCCTTCAGCTCTCGGAGGATCCGTCCGGCGCCCGGGAACGAGGCTTCCTCCTTGCGGCGCTTGCCTAGAACGAAGGCGATGTTGCCTTCAACCGGCGAGGTCGACGGGTCGAGGTCATGGCCGTAAAGGCAGAGCCCCGCCTCGAGCCGCAGGGAGTCGCGCGCGCCAAGCCCGATCGGCTTCACGTCGGGATGATCGAGAAGCGCGCGCGCCAGACGCTCGGCGTCGGCGTCGGGAACCGAGATCTCAAACCCGTCTTCGCCGGTATAGCCGCAGCGCGACAGGAGGACGTAGGTTCCGCGCCATTCGAGTGGGCGCATCGACATGAAGGGCTGCGCCGCCGCGCCCGGGAAATGGCTGTCGATGACCGCCGCCGCGCGCGGTCCCTGCAGCGCGATGAGGGCCCGGTCGCCGGCGACCTCCAGCCTGGCGCGGCCGGCGAGGCGCGACTGCAGCAAGGCGAAATCGGCGTCCTTGCAGGCGGCGTTGACGACGAGAAACAACGAACCGTCCCCGGACGCCATCGCCGGGCGCGTGATCATCAGGTCGTCAAGGACGCCGCCCTCCTCATTCAGGAACACGCTGTAACGCATCGCCCCGCGCTTCAGCTTAAAGACCTCGCCGGGGACGAGCATCTCGAGCGCGGCGCAAACGCGCGCATGCGCCTCCTCGGTTCCCTTTTCGGCTTCGGTCGTCCGCAGGAACGCCTGGCCCATATGCGAGACGTCGAAGAGCCCCGCCTTCGAGCGCGTCCACAGATGCTCCTTGAGGACGCCGTCGGGATACTGGACGGGCATGTCATAGCCCGCGAACTCGACCATCTTCGCGCCGAGCGAAAGATGAAGCCCGTGAAGGGGCGTGCGCTTGAGCGGCTTGCCGGCGTCTGCCATCGCGATTCCCATGAGTTTCCAGCCGCCTGCGGCGGACGGAACCCCGGCTGTCACGGGAACCTGAGAGATTTCCTTCCGCGGTCGCGGAAGTTACTCCGTCGGTGTACGGAGCAACGAGACGCTCCGTCGCTTTCCAGCCTCAAGCACGCGCAGCGGTCCTTTTGCCTGAGAGTTTCCGGGGCGGTTGCTCCTTCGGCGCTGGCCCTTCGGCCGGTCTCTCCCGCAAGACGCGTCGCCGGGCTTGCCCGGCGCGCCGCGACCATAGATATGCGGGGCCGACAGTCAATGAGTCGTTTTCAGGTCAGGGCTGCGCCTCGGAGCGGGCGCAGTCAGCGCAGAACCCGCGCGCTTCGAGCCTTGCGGTCTTGAGCTGGAAGGCCGCCCGGCGGACCACGGGACGCAGCGCCGCCTCGACGCCGTCGATCTCGACCTCGGTCGCCGAGGCGCAAGTCTCGCACACGAGGAAGACCTGCACGTCGTGCGGACCCTCATGTTTGCACAGGACGAAGGAGTTGAGCCCTTCGAGCTTGTGGATGAAGCCCTTTTCCTCAAGGCCCTCGAGCGCGCGATAGACGGTCATCGGCGCCCGCACCCCGCGCGCCTTCAGAAGATCAAGGATCTCATAAGCCTTCAAGGGATCGACGCTCTCATTGAGCGCGTCCCAGACGAGGCTTTCATTGCGCGTCAGGCCCGAAGGGTGTCGGCACTCGGCGGCGTCATGCTCGTGATGCTCATGACCGTGGAAATGGCCGTTGCTGGCCTTGCGCGAGGTCGCCATGCGCCCCTCCCCTATAACGGGAAAATGTTATAGCAATGTTATATCAGCGCAAGGCCTAAAATTCGAAGTCCCGCTCGCGACACCATTGGGACACCAGCCATTTTTCCCCAGAGACGACCGGGAGGCCGGCATGGCGGGAGGCCGGATCACCGCGCCCGTCTGGCAGAACATTAGAAAAGACGACGATGTCGCCCGGTTCGCCCCGCACCTTGAGGCCGGCGGCCGGAAACGCCGTTTCCCCGCCCTCATAAGCATCATTGAGATAGAGAAGCGCGGTGCGAATGCGCTGGCCGCTGCGGTCGAAATCGGGGCCGGGCGGAATGGTGTCGAAATGCGGCCGATATTGTTCGCCCGGCCGGTAGCGCATGACGCTGAGAAATTCGCCCTGGCGCGCCGGAACGCCGGCGAGCGCGCTCATGAGGCGCATCACCCCGAGGAGCGCCAGATCGAGATCAAGCAGCCCGAGACTCGCCGTCGCCGAGGAACGCAACGGGTCGCGCATCATGCCCGTCCCGCGCGGATCATAGACGAGCGCGGGGCCGAGGAGCGGCGTCGCGTGGCGCATGATATAATCACACATCGTGCGTGAAAGGGCGCTGCGGAAGATAAGGATGTCGGGCGAAGCGGCGAGCCGCTCCGGCGGCAGGGCGCGCTGCGGCGACAGCTTTGCGCGCGCGGCGAGCGCCGGCCAATCGGCGGCTGCGGCCGGCGAAGACAGCAGGCGGGACGCTTCGGGGTCTGCGGGATCTTCAAGAAGCAGGAGCGCGGCGAGTTCGCGCCGCGCCGGCTCGAACCCCAGCGCGGCGAGGCGCCCGATGTCGTCTATCGCAGCGCGGTCGTCCTGCGGAACACCCAATCCCATCGCGCGCAAGATCGCGAGCTGGCGCGCCGCGGAAACCGACCCGCGCGCCGCCGCATCGGCCTGGGGCGCCGCCGCAGCGACGGCGCCCGCTTTCGTATGCATGGCGCGCGTGGCCAGCGTGAACAGCGCTTCGGGCTCGCCGCCCTTCACCGCCGCGTCGAGCCAGCGGTCGGCGTCCTCGCGCCGGCCATGGCGCGCACACCAGGCGGCGAGCGCATATTGCGCCGCCGCTTCGCCCGCTTCGGCGCGCTTCGTCAGCTCTTCAAGGGTTATCGCCGTCGCCACCGGCGCAGGCTAACGCGGCGCCGGCGGAAAGGAAATCGCGTGACGGCGCGGCCCTATTTCCATCCCGCCTCGTCAAAGACCTTGACCGCTTCGGCCTGATTCTCGCCGAGCGCGGCCATCGAAAGGTCATCCTCGCGAAAGCTGCCGAGCGCTGCGACGGGCCCTGAGGGCGGAACGCCCGCAACGATCGGATATTCATTGTTCCCGAGCGCAAAGGCCGCCTGGACCTCGTCGCGCAGGAGATAGGCGAGCAGCTTTTCCGCGCCCGCCGCATTGGGGGCGTGCCGCGCAACGCCTGCCCCCGAGACATTCACATGCGTTCCCGTCGTTTCCTGATCGGGGAAGATGACGCCGATCCTGGCGCCGATCGCGTCCTTCGCCGCATCGCCCGTGCCGGCGTAACGCGCGACGTAATAGGAGTTGACGATCGCAAGCCGGCAGAGGCCGGCCGCCGTCGCCTCGATCTGCGCGGTGTCATTGCCTTCCGGCGCACGCGCGAAATTGGCGACGACGCCTTTCGCCCAGGCGAGCGCCGCCTCGCGGCCGCGATGGGCGATGATCGCGGCGAGCAGCGACTGGTTGTAGACGTTGGTCGAAGAACGCACGCAAATCATGCCGCGCAAGGAGGGATCGGCGAGATCTTCATAAGAATCGAGCCCCGCCGGCGCGCCGGCGCCCTTGTTGTAGATGATGATGCGGGCGCGCTTCGACAGCCCGACCCACGCGCCTTCCGGGTCGCGGAAATGATCCGGCGTGCGCTCGAGAACGGCGCGATCCTCGATCTTGCGCAGAACGCCGCGCTGCTTGGCGCGCCAGAGCATGCCCGCGTCGGCGGTGATGAAGAGGTCCGCCGGACTCGCCGACCCCTCGAGCGCGAGGCGCTCGATCAGCGCATCGCCGGCCGCCTCGATCACATTGACCTTGATCCCGGTCTCAGCCGTGAAGGCGTCGAAGATCGCCAAGTCGGAATCGTAATGGCGGCCGGAATAGACATTCACCTCGCCCGGCGGCGCAGTGTTCGGTGCGTCCGCGGGCGCGCTCCGGCCGCAGGCGGCGGCGACAAGGATGAGGGCTGTGGCGATGACGGGGCGCATCGGCAGCGTCTTTCTTTTCTTCCGGACAGTCGCCATACTGCGACTAAGTCGCAATTTCAATCTTGGGCGGCAGCGGCGAAAAGCCGTACGCGCGCCGGATCGAAACGGGCGACGGCCCGAGCGCCCGGGGGGATCGGGGCGGCGCTTGCCGCCTTTAGAAAATGTCCAGGATGATCAAAAGGTTCGAGCAAAACCAGCCAGTCGGGTCCGGCGAACCGGCAATCGATCGCTTGCAAAGGGCCGGCGTCGGCCGCCTCAGCCCTGACCCCGCCCGGCAGGATCACGGCAAGGCCCGACGGGGCCGGCGGGGCGGCGGCGATGACGCCGCAGGGCGTTGCGGCCGCCGGGCCGCGCGCTTGAAAGGCAAGGTGCTGCGCGCCGGCGAACAGGAGCGCGCCTTCCGGGGTCCGCGCCGCGCGCCAGAGATCTTCGGGGCTCGCATCCTCGATGATCCGCCCACGGCGCATCAGCGCGATGCGGTCGCCAAGCTCGACCGCCTCTTCCGCGTCATGCGTGACGATGATCGCCGGCGCTCCGCGATCCTTCAGCATACGTCGCAAATCCGCACGCAGGCGGCGGCGCAGCGCCGCGTCGATGCTCGCAAACGGCTCATCGAGAAGCAGCGCTTTGGGATCGCGCGCGAAGGCGCGGGCGAGCGCGACGCGCTGCTGCTGCCCCCCGGACAATTGCGCGGGCCGGCGCTTTTCAAAGCCATCGAGCCCGACAGCGGCGAGCTCGGCCCGCACGCGCTCGGCGCGCGCCGTGGCGCTGAGATGATCCAGTCCGAAGGCGACGTTCTCGCCCGCCGTCATGTGCTGGAACAGGACGAAGTCCTGGAACACGAGCCCGACGCCGCGCTTTTCGGGCGGCGTGTGAAGCGCGGGCGAGGACAGGACGACGCCGTCGAGCTCGACCGTTCCCTCCTTGAGGCGCTCAAGCCCCGCCGCGATTCGCAGCACCGTCGACTTGCCGCAGCCCGAAGGCCCGTAAAGACAGACGATTTCGCCCGCCGCGACGCGGAGCGCGACGCCGTCGAGCACGGGCTCGCGGCCGTAACCGAAGCGGATATCGCGCAAAGTGAGCGTCATCGCGGCCTCGTCTCGCATCATTGGGAGCGGAATGGTAGGCCTCGGCGCATGGCGAGCGATCGACGCCGGCCGGCCGCCGTGGCGCAGCCGGTCGGGTCTTTAAGGGTTTTCAGCATCGAATGACCGCGCGTCCCGTCACCCTCGCCGCGTTTGTTGTCGCGCTCCTCGCCGCCGCGCCGCTGACGGCGGTGCTGATGAGCCTTGCTGCGCCCTTCGGCGACACGATCCGGCACGTCGCGGCGACGACCGGCGGCGCCTACGCCGCCGGGACGCTTGGCCTGATGCTGATGACCGGGGTCCTGACGACCCTTATCGGCGTCAGCGCGGCGCTGTGCGTCGCGCTCGCCGATTTTCCCGGAAGGCGGGTCCTCTCCTTCGCCCTCGCCGCGCCGCTCGCCGTGCCGGCCTACATCGCCGCCTACGCTTACGGCGATTTCTTCGGGCCGTTCGGTTTTTTCGCCGGCCTCGGCGGCCCGGCGGTCGATGTGAAGGGCTTCTGGGGCGCCATCCTTGTGCTGACGATGACCCTCTACCCTTATGTCTATCTCGCCGCGCGCGCAGCGCTCGAAGCGCGCTCCGGCGCCTATCTCGAGGCGGCGCAGCTCGCTGGCGCGCCGCCGCTGCGCGCGGCGATCAGGCTCGTTGCACCCTCGGCGGCGGCGGCGCGCACCGGCGCGGCGCGGCAGTGAATGATGGAGACGGCCGCCGACTTCGGCGTCGCCGATCATTTCGGCGTCCAGACGC
>JBKBLR010000048.1:0-16344 GCA_046296195.1 Parvularculaceae bacterium
GGCCATGAGCTATGACCCGCCGAGCTACGTCGTCAATTTCGCACAGACCCGCAAGCTGCCTTTCAAAATCGCTTTCGACAACACCGGCGCCATCGCTTCGGCCTGGGGCGATGTGCGCCTGACGCCGCAGGCGAGCGAGGGCGTCACCTACGCGGCGAAGATAACCGCCGCCGAAGCGCGCATCGACTGGACGCGGCCGGCGGCGGCGATCGACGGCCAGATCCGCGGATTGTCGCCCTATCCGGGGGCCTGGTTCGAGGCGGACGCCGGCAAGGGGAGCGAGCGCGTGAAGGCGCTCCTGTCGCGCAAGGCCGCCGGCGCGGGCCCTGCTGGAACTGTTCTTGATACGGAGGATCGCCTCGTCGTCGCCGCCGGCGAGGGCGCGGTCGAGCTTTTGACCGTCCAGCGCGCCGGCCGGGCGGCGCAGGACGCGGCGGCGTTCCTGCGCGGCTTTCCCTTGCGCGCCGGCGACCGGCTCCGATGACGACGCGCTACAAGCTCATTCTTGAGTTCGACGGCGGGCCCTTTGTCGGCTGGCAGCGCCAGGACAACGGCCGCTCCATCCAGGGCGCGCTTGAAGACGCCGTCTTCAAATTCTCCGGCGAGCGCGTGACGGCGCACGCCGCCGGTCGGACCGACGCCGGCGTTCACGCGACGGCGATGCCGGCGCATGTCGATCTCGAGAAAGCGACGAGCGCGGGCGTCGTTCGCGACGCGCTCAATTTTCATTTGAAGCCGGAGCCCGTCGCGGTCCTCGAGGCGGCCGAGGTCGGCGCCGACTTCCATGCGAGGTTCTCGGCGACGGCGCGGCGCTACCGCTATCGCATCGTCAACCGCCGTGCGCCGCTGACGCTCGATTTGGGGCGCGCCTGGCGCATCGCGCCGCCGCTCGACGCCGGGGCGATGCACGCCGCCGCGCAGGTGCTCGTCGGCAAGCATGATTTCACGACGTTCCGCGCCTCGACCTGTCAGGCTGAAACGCCGGTCAAGACGCTGTCGGCGATTTCCGCCTTTCGCGCCGGCGAGGACGTGTTCATCGAGACGCGCGCGCGATCCTTCCTGCACCATCAGGTGCGGTCGATGGTCGGCACGCTCGTCGAGGTCGGCATGGGGCGCTGGACCGCGGCCGACTTCGAGGCGGCCTTCCGCGCCGCCGACCGCGCCCGCTGCGCGCAGGTCGCCCCGCCCGAAGGGCTCTACTTCATCGGCGCCGATTACGACCTCGACGCAAACTGAGCGAAATAGCGGTCGAGGATGAGTTCATAAATGTCCGCGAGCGCGGCGATGTCCGCGACCGGCGCGTGCTCGTCGATCTTGTGGATCGACTGGCCGACGAGGCCGAATTCGCAGACCGGCGCGACGGCCTTGATGAAGCGCGCATCCGACGTGCCGCCGCTCGTCGAGCGCTCGGGAATGAGGCCGGTCTTTTCGCGCACCGCCCCTTCGATGAGCGAGAGGAAAGCCGCATCCGTGGTCAGGAAGGCGTCGCCGGAGCAGACGGCGGTCAATTCATGATGGACGCCCGGCGCGGCGGCGGTGATGCGCCGGCGCAGTTCGGCTTCGAGGCTCGCCGCCGTCCAGGTCGGGTTGAAGCGGATGTTGAACCGCGCCGAAGCGCGCGCCGGAATGACGTTCGCCGCCGGATTGCCGACATGGACGTCCGTCACCTGCAGGCTCGACGGCTGGAACTTCTCATAGCCCTCATCGAGCGGCGTCTCGGTCAGGGCGAGCAGCATCTTCATCAGCGCGGGGATCGGATTGTCCGCCCGCTGCGGATAGGCGACATGGCCCTGGCGTCCGATGACGGCGAGCGTCACATTCATGCTGCCGCGCCGGCCGACCTTGATCATGTCGCCGAGCCGCTCGTTCGAGGATGGCTCGCCGACGAGGCAATGATCGATGCGCTCGCCCTGCTCCGCCATCCATTGCAGCATGCGCCGCGTGCCGTTGATCGCCGGCCCTTCCTCGTCGCCGGTGATGAGAAGCGCGATCGACCCGTTGACGCGCTTTTCGATCGCGCGCCCGGCGGCGGCGACGAAGGCCGCGATGCCGCCCTTCATGTCCGCCGCGCCGCGCCCCCAGAGCACGCCGTCCTCGACGACGGCGTCGAAGGGCGGGCGCGTCCAGTCGGGCAGGGGGCCCGGCGGCACGACATCGGTGTGGCCGGCGTAAGCGAAGACCGGCCCCGCGCTTCCCCAGCGCGCATGAAGATTGTCGACCGGGTCGCCGCCGTCCTCGGCGAAGACCATCCTTGTACAAACAAAACCGAGGCTTTCGAGCGCCGCCTGCAGCACGTCGAGCGCGCCTTCATCGCGCGGCGTCACGGACGGGCGGCGGATCAGCGCGCGCGCAAGCTCAAGGGGATCGATCATCGCCATGGCGCGTTGGTTAGACTAACGCGGCATTGAGAAAAAGCGCCTTGACGCGCGTCGGCATGAGGCGAAGCATCGCCGGAAAGGAGATCGCCATGCCCAAGATCGACATCGCAGCCGTTCCGGTCGTCGCAACGACCGGCTATCCGCCGCCCTGGCGCCATGTCGTCGAGGGGCGGTCGAAGCAGCGGCTCGGCGACGCCGGCGGGCTCACCCAGTTTGGCGTCAACCTGACGCGCCTCGCGCCCGGGGCGTCGTCGGCGCTGCGCCACTGGCATCAGACGGAGGATGAGTTCGTCTTCGTCGTCGCGGGCGAGCTGACGCTCGTCGAGGACGCCGGCGAGACGCCGCTGAAGGCCGGCGAGGCCGCCGCCTTTCCGGCCGGCGCGCCGAACGGCCACCATCTCGTCAACAGGTCGGGCGCTGATGCGCTCTTTCTCGAAATCGGCACGCGGACCAAGGCCGACCGCGTGACCTACACCGAGCCGTCAGTCGATCTCGTCGCCCTCAACGAGGGCGGCGCCTGGCGCTATGTGCGGAAATCCGGCGATCCATGGTGACTGCCGGGCCAGGTTCGCTGACATGCGAGTCAGCGAACATGGCCTCAGGTCTTCAATCGAGGCGCGGCTTCAACCGCTTCGCACTTTTCGGAACGCGCTCTAAAACCGGTATTTGATGCGCAGCGACGCCGCATAGGTGTTGACGTCGATGTCGGCGTTCAAGGCGCCGCGCAAGAGGTTTCCGGGCTCCGTCCCGTCGAGGCGGACTTCGCGCGTTTTCGGCGCGACGACGAGCCCGCCGGCGAGGTCGACGGACAGCTTCTCCGAGAAGGCGTGGCTGACGCCGGCGAGCAGCCAGCGGCGATCGACGTCGGGGATCTGCGGGCCCGCGAACCTGTCGTTCACGGGCGTTTCGTCAAAGCTGAAGCCTGCGCGCAGCGTCGTTGCGTCGGAGACCTGAAATTCCCCGCCGGCGGAGAGCGTGACGCTGTCGGACCATTCCGAAGTGATGATCTCCGGCGGCTGGGCGGGATTGTCGAAGGTGAAGACGGTCTCATCGAAAACCGACCAGCGCGTCAGCGTCGCCGACGCCAAGAGGGTGAGGCGCGGCGTCGCCGCCCAGGACGCGCCGAGCGCGTAAGAAGCCGGAAGCTCCAGCGTCGCATTGAACCCGGTGTCGGCGAAAAGCCCGGCGAGGCCGTTGAGGATCGCCGCCGCCGGGCTGCTCGCGACGGCGAAGGTCGTGTCGCCGTCAAGCTCGTGGTCGATCGCCGAATTATAGGTGAAGCCGAGCCGCAAGCCGTCGACGGGCTCGACCTGCGCGCCGGCCGAAAAGCCGATCGCGAGGTCGTCCGCCTTGAATTCCGCGAAGAGGTCGCTCGACCCCGGCAGGAAGCCCGGAATGGAATTGAGGAAGGCGACGCCGCCGGCGTCGACGACGGTCGAGGCCGTGAAATCCGCATACTGAATCCTGAGGCTCGCGCCGACGGCGAAGCGGTCGCTGACCTCGTAAGCGAGCGTCGGCGCGACGGCGAAGGTGAGGAGCGAGGTCTCCTGCGCGTAATAGCGGACGGCGGAAAGGACGTCATACCGGCTCTTCAGGCCGAACGGCGTCGACAGCGTGATCCCGGCCGTCAGGCGCCCGCTGATCGGGAAGGCGACGGCGCTTCCGGCGATGAAGGCTTCGGGAAGGACCCGGTCGCCGGAGGCCGCGCTGGGCGCGGGGAACGCGCCGAGCAGCGTCGAGGACGCGTTCGAATAGCCCGTCTCGCCGAAGAGCACGGTCGCGTTGAGCGAGGTTTCAGCGCGGCCGATCCCCGCGAGCGCCGCGGGGTTGTAGACGGCGAAGCCGGCGTCGGCCCCTTTCGCCTGCGCGCCGGCATAGGCGGCGCCCATCGCTTCGGCATTCTGGTGTTCGACCGAAAAGCCGGAGGCGAGGGCCGCCCCGCCCGATGCGGCGCAAAGCGCGGCCGACGAAAGCAGGCTTTTCCGGAACAGGCGTTTGGAATCGAGGGCGGAGATTTTCATACGCTTCACGCTGTTGACAGGCTTGACCAACCTATACTTTCGATTGAAGAACAGCCGCTAAACAACCTTGTTCGCTTTGTCAGGCAAGTATTTTATTTGTCATTTAGCCTTGGCGTCGCGGCGGCGGCCAAGCGCGTTCAGGCGACCTGTTTGTCGGCCAAAGCGTTCTTCGCCGCAAGGTCGGGCAATTCAAGGGAATAGACGTTTTCATCGCCGTCGCGCCGGTGGCGAAGGGCGCCGCCGCAGATCTCAGCGGCTCGCGCGACCGTTCGAAGGCCCAGCATCATCGAGGATCCGTTGGCCGTCAGGTAATGGTCGAGCTTGTCGAGCGGGCGCGTCTGTTGCGCGAACTCCTCGGGGCTGATCGCGGGTCCTTTGTCGGTGAAGATGATCGTCGCGGCCGCGTCGCTGCGTTCGATCCTGACGCCGGTGAAGGAATGGGATTCCCGGTTGTCGGCGTAGCGGTCGATCATCGTCTGGACCGCGTCGCTGACGACATCCTTGCGGTTGACGATGGCGACCCGGTCGAGGCTCGCGCGCGGCGGCGCCGGCAGCCGCTCCAGGTGATCGACGATCATCGTGTCGAGCTCGATGAGATCGGGCGCGGCGGCGGCCTTTTCGTCAAGCCGGTAATAGGCGAGCAGCCGCGAGACGTTGCGGGAGAGATCCTTCGACGCGGACTGGATGAACGCGGCGCTTTCAAGGCAGCCGTCGCGGCCGCCGCCGGCGCCCATTCCCTCGATCTGGTTGCGAATGACATCGGTGAACCCGACGATCTGGTGGATCGGCGTCTTCACGAAATGGACGAGCAGGTTCATCGCCGCGACCTTGCGCGCGTTGTCCAGCTGCACCTCGGCGAGCATGGCGTTAAGCTGGCGGTTCTGCTCGGCGATGGTGCGCGCCTGATCGAACTCGCTCCGGCGCATGGTCTCGAGGAGGTAGACGCCGAAGGCGCAGACGAAATACATCGTCGTCAAGGCGAGGCACTGCAGCGTCGCCTCCTCGGGCCGCCCACGCGAGAAAGCGACGATGAAAAAGCTCGAAAGCGTGACGGCGAAGCAGGCGACGAGCCGCCACAGGCCGATGCGGACGACAAAGCTCATGAAGACGCCGCCCTGGATGAGGCCGACATAATAGTCGCCGGCGAGCGACGGCTCATTCCACATGATGGCGTTCATCGCGCCGCCAAGAACGACCATGATGAGGGCGGTCGCGACGTCGTGCGCGCGCCGGAGCGCGGTCGTCTTCATCGCGACAAAAGCAAGCGCGCTAAAGGCGAGCGCCGCGACCCGAATGCGGACGGCTCCCGCCGCGTCGCTCAGCATGAACGGATCGAAAAAGAGGTAGGCGGTGTTGAGCGGCAGCGCAATCATCACCGCAAGTTCGTTGCTGCGGCGGTTCTTTTCGTCGGCGTAACGTTGGAATGACGCCTCGACGTCCTTGGAACGGAATTTCCCCGTCCAGCGATTGATCTTCGCCGTTGATGTCGCGTCGCCCATAACGCGACAAAACTAGCGCTGCGGCGTTAGGGCGAGGTTAATGGTAAATTTTTGTAGATCGTCGCTGTTCACGCCGCCGGCCTGAAAACAGGATTTGTCTTTGTAGCTCCCCTATGCTTCACTATTCATTAACCTTGAGGTGAGACCGCGGGTCGGAGAGAAAGAATGGCGGCCATAGAACAGTTGAAGTCCCGGTTTGAGCCGGTCTTGGCCGAGTTTCTGGAGTCGGAGCCGGTGAGGCTGCTGTTGTCCGGCCGGATGACGCCGGTGGAATATCGCGCGATCCTGCGCGAGGTGTTTCACCACACCCGGGAAAATCCTCAGCTGCAGGCGCTGGCGACAGTCTATTTTCGCGGCCGCCAGCGCGACATGGTGCGGCCGTTCCTCGCCCACGCGGCATCGGAAATCGGCCATGACCAGCTGGCGCTCAACGACTTCACGACGCTCGGCGGCGACCCGCGGGACGTGCCCTACCGCAATCCGCTGCCGGCGACGTCGGCCCTTCTCGCTTACGGCTTCTACCAGATCTACAATCTCAATCCGCTGGGCTATCTCGGCTATCTTTTCTTCCTCGAGTTTACGCCGACGCAGACCGGCGATGGCATGATGAGCCGACTCGAGGCGATCGGGGTCGGGCGCAATGCGCAGACCTTCCTTCGCGATCACACCGAGATCGATCAGGGCCACAACCGGATGATGGCGAAATACGCCGAGCGGCTCGTCGCCAGCGACGCTGAGATCGACTGCATTGTCTATTCGATGCGCACCACCGGATATCTCTACGCCCAGATGATGATGCAGGCGATCGAAGACGCCCGGCGGCCGAGGGATTACGGCTGGAACTGGGAGGAGCTTCACGCCGACGGCGTCACGCCGCGGGACCTTTCGTCGGCGGTGGCATGACAAACGTCGAGTTCCGGTTTTTCACGCGCGACGATTGCCCCAGGGAGCTCTTCGAGTTCCGCTATGCGATCTACATCGAAGAGATGCATCGCAAGCAGTTCTACGCCTGCCATGAAACGCGCACGATCATCGATCCGTTGGACGAGACCGGCCGGCAGCTCATCGGTTTTTCAGGCGGCGAGATCGTCGCCTGCGTGCGCGCCAACCTGCTTAGCGACGGCCCTGTCGGGGATTATTTCAGCTTTTACGGCATGGACGCGCTCGACCCGGCGGCGGCCTTGCGGTCGAGCATCTGCACGCGGCTGATGGTGCGCGCCGATTTCCGCAAGACCCAGGTTCCGGTCGACATTTTCAAGCGTCTTTACGACTTCGCCATCGAGAACCGCGTTGAGACGTCCTACATGGATTGCAACGCGCATCTCGTCCGGTTCTTCCGCAAGTTCGGCTATGAATTTCTCGGCGTCAAAGCGCATCCGGAATATGGCGAGGTGTCGATCATGAAGCTCGACCATTTCGCCTTCGCGCGTCTTGTCAGTATCGGATCGCCGTTCGCCGAGCAGGCCGCCCGAGAACTCGCGCGATCTCCGCCGGCGATCAGCGCCGCGGAATAACACAGGCGTTGGGGAAATGGTGGGCGCACGTAGGATCGAACTACGGGCCTCCACCGTGTCAAGGTGGCGCTCTACCACTGAGCTATGCGCCCCGAAGAGGAGCGGGCTCTAACCGCAAAAACAAAACGGCGCAAGGGTCGGCGGCCGGCGGCGACGTCAGGCCGCGACCATGCGCTCGACTTCCTGCACGAGGTCCTTGAGGTGGAAGGGCTTGGAAAGCACCTTCGCTTCCTCCGGCGCGCGATTGGCGGGATTGAGGGCGACTGCGGCGAAGCCGGTGATGAACATGATCTTCATCTCGGGGTCGATCTGGGCCGCCCGGCGGGCGAGCTCGATGCCGTCCATGACCGGCATGACGATGTCGGTGAGGAGGAGGTCGAACTCCCGCAGCTGCAATTCGGTCAGGGCCTCGTCGCCCTGGGCCGCGTCGATGACGGAATGCCCCGCTTTCTCGAGCGCCTTCTTCAGGAAGCGCCGCATTGATTCATCGTCTTCCGCCAACAGGATCGCCGCCATCACTCACGCCCTTCAAGGGTCAAAACGCCTAGCCAAATCCGCGTCCCCGGAAAAGACGGGAAGAGGATTTCTTCCGCCGCCGCAGCAAATGCCTTGCCGCGATCGCTATCCGGGGGCTTAACGAAGACCCGGCGATCGGACTACGGTCGTAAAGCTTAACAGAATCGGGCGAAGGGAATCAGGATGGATGCGGGCCGGCAGGGCGAGCGGAAGGCCGAAGCGGCGGTGGAGATCCTGCGCCCGGCCGCACTCGGCTCGCCGCTGATCTTCGCCTCGCCCCATTCGGGCCGGCGCTATCCGCCCGAGCTCTTGAGGATGAGCCGTCTCGACCGGCACGCGCTCCGGCAGTCGGAGGACGGTTATGTCGACCTCCTCTTCGCCTCGGCGCCGCAATTCGGCGCCCCGCTTTTAAGAGCGCTGTTTCCGCGCGCCTGGGTCGACGTCAACCGCGCCCGGGACGAGCTTGACCAGCGGATGTTCGCCGATCCGCTGCCGTCGACCGCCGACACCCGCTCGACCCGGGTGCGCGCCGGGCTCGGCGTCATTCCGCGCATCGTCGCCGATGGCCAGGACATCTATGACCGCAAGCTGAAATTCTTCGAAGCGCGCCGCCGGCTGACGGAGTGTTACGACACCTATCATCGCGAGCTTGCCGCCCTCGTCGACGCGGCGCTGGCGCGGTTCGGCTGCGCGGTCATCATCGACTGCCATTCGATGCCGTCGGCGGGCGCGCTTCCCTATCGGGAAAATGAGCGCCCGCTCGACATCGTGCTTGGCGACCGGTTCGGGGCGTCCTGCAGCGGGGTGATCACGGCCGCCGCTGAGGAGACGCTGGCGGAGCTCGGCTATCAGGTGTCCCGCAATGCGCCTTACGCCGGCGGCCACGTCGCCGCCGCTTATGGCCGGCCGCTCGAAGGCGTGCATGTGCTTCAGATCGAGATCAACCGGTCGCTCTATCTCGACGAACGCCGCATCGCCCGGACCGAAGGGTTCGATCGCCTGAAGGACCATCTGAAAGTCCTGATGGCGGCGTTGTCGCGGTTTTCGCCGGCCGCGCTTCGCCCCGCCCGGGCGGCGGAATAGGCAGCGTTGTGCTGCGCAAAATTATTGCGTCTGCGAAGAAAAAAGGGCCGCGAGACAGGCTCGCGGCCCGAAGTTTTGGGAGGAAACGCCCAAAAGGGCAGCAACGCGGCGAAGCGTTGCAAGCGAAAAGTGACACGGAATCTTTTGCGACGCAACATTAAATTCCGCATCGCAATATAAAATTGAAGCGCGCGCGGCGCTGATTGCCGAATGGGACTTGCGCCGCTAAGCGGAGAGCCGGCAGGGTCCGCGCCTGTGGAGGAGCAACGCCTTGAAATCCAACACTGTTTCCGGGTCCAAACCCGGCGATGCTGCGCCGGCGCCGCGCACAACGGTCGTCAAGCGCATCAGCTCCGGGGTCGGCCGGCTGACCAAGCCGAAACAGCGCTTTTCGATGCCCAACACGACGTCGGGCCTCAAGATCGTCATCGCGACCGACGCCTGGAAGCCGCAGCTCAACGGCGTCGTCAGGACGCTTGAGACGCTCGGCGACATCCTGACCTCGTTCGGCAACCAAGTCCGCTACATCACCCCGAACGAATTCAAGTCGGTGCCGCTGCCGTCCTATCCCGAGATCCGGCTGTCGATCCTGCCCAACCGGCGGGTCGCCAAGATCATCAACGACTTCAAGCCGGACGCCGTCCATATCGCCACCGAAGGACCGATCGGCCGCGCGGTGCGCCGGTTCTGCAAGCGCCGCGATTATCCTTTCACCACGAGCTTTCACACCCGCTTCCCGGAATACGCCAATGAGCGCTGGGCGGTGCCGATTTCCTGGGGCTATGCGGTCCTCAGGGATTTCCACAAGGACGGCGAGGCGATGATGGTCGCCACCCCCGGCCTGATGGAAGAGCTCAAGGAACGCGGCTTCACCGGCATGAAGCTGTGGGCGCGCGGCGTCGACCTCAGGCAGTTCACGCCGGGCGACCCCAGCGTGCTCGACAAATATCCGCGGCCGATCTTTCTTTATGTCGGGCGCCTCGCGGTCGAAAAGTCGATCGAGGATTTCCTCAAATGCGACCTGCCCGGCACGAAGCTGATCGTCGGCGACGGGCCGCAGCGCGCAGAGCTCGAGGAAAGGTTCAAGGACGCGGTGTTCGTCGGTCCGAAATTCGGCGACGAACTGACCAAATATTATCAGGGTGCGGACGTTTTCGTCTTTCCCTCGCGCACGGACACGTTCGGCCTCGTCAATGTCGAGGCGCTCGCCTGCGGCGTCCCGGTCGCCGCCTACCCGGTGCGCGGTCCGCTCGAGATTCTCGACGGCGCGCCGGCGGGCTGCGGCGCGATGAACGAAGACCTGCGCCAGGCCTGCCTCGACGCCCTCAATAACCGCGATCCCGCGCAATGCCGCAAATGGGCGGAGCGCTTCTCGTGGGACGCCGCTTCGCGCCAGTTCATCGCCAATCTGGAAATGCCGGGCTTCGACGAGGAGTTCTGGCTGAAATCCGCGAAGATGATCGACTGACCGTCCCGTTCCGGGACGCCTTGCGGTCGCCTTTCGCCCGGCACGAGGCTTGCCTCTGACCCTCCCGGAAAAAGGGAGCAAGTCCGGTGCGCCATCCGATCGATCTTTTTGTCGGCAACCGCGTCCGCCAGCGCCGCCGCCTCATCGGCATGACACAGCAGGCGCTCGCCGAGGCGGTCAACATCCGCTTCCAGCAGATCCAGAAATATGAAAGCGGCGCCAACCGCATTTCCGCCTCCCGCCTGTGGGAGCTCGGCAAAGCGCTCGGCGTGCCGGTCACTTACTTCTATGAGGGGCTCGACAGCGAGCTTGCCGGATGCGCCGGCGCGCGCAACAGCGACCACGCCGCGACGCTCGGCCACGATCCTTTCGAGAACAGTGACACGCTGGCGCTCGTGCGAGCGTTCTACACTATGAACGCCGAGCCGCGCCGCCGGCTTCTCGATCTCGCCAAGGCGATGTCGGGCGATTCCTGAGCGCTGCTTGAATTCGGCTCCCGGGCGGACCATCGTGCCGGCCGATGAGCGATCCTTCCCTTGAAGAGCTTTCCGCGTTCGCCGAACGCCTCGCCGACGCCGCGCGCGCAGAGACGCTGCCGCGCTTTCGCGCCAACGCCGAAATCGACACCAAGGCCGGCGCGCTCTTCGATCCCGTCACCGACGCTGATCGCGAGGCGGAGCGGGCGATGCGGCGCCTTATCGCCGCTCATTATCCGGGCCATGGCGTCATCGGCGAGGAATTCGGCAAGACCGCGCCGGAGGCGCTTTATCGCTGGGTGCTCGACCCCGTCGATGGAACGCGCGCCTTCATCTGCGGGGTTCCGTCCTGGGCGACGCTGATCGCGGTCGAGCGCGCGGGAACGCCGCTTGTCGGCGTCATCGACCAGCCTTTCACCAGCGAACGCTGGATCGGCCGCGCCGGCGCCGGCGCGGTCTATGGGCGGAGCGGCGCCGCGGCGCCGTGCCGAACGAGCGGCGTCGAGGCGCTCGCCCGCGCAAGGGTGTCGACGACCGATCCGCGCGCCGCCGGCTATTTCACGCGCGAGGAGGCGGACGCCTTCGCCGCGGTCGCCGCGCGCGCGCGCCTCGCGCGCTTCAGCCTCGACGCTTACGGCTATGCGCTGCTCGCGACGGGCGAGATCGATCTCGTGATCGAGGCCAGCCTCAACCATCATGACGTCGCCGCGCTCATTCCGGTGGTCGAAGGGGCGGGCGGGGTCATCACCGGGTGGCGCGGGGAAGCGCCGGGTGCGGATGATCGCGGCCGCGTCGTCGCGGCGGCGAGCCCGGCGCTGCATGCGGCCGCGCTCGAGATATTGTCTGCGTCCGGCGGCCGTTGAGGCGATGGCCGAGGGCGCCGGCGGCCTTTGTCACGCCGCGCGCAGCTTTTTGAGGACCAGCGATTTCTTCTTGCCGCCCGCGGCCGCGAGCGGGCCGGCCGCGAGCCCGGCGCGCGTGAGGATGTCGCCGGCGAGCATCGGCGCGTCGCAGCGGACCAGGGTCTTGCCGGCGTCATCGACATAAATGACGAAGAATCCGTCCTCGGCGTCCATCGCATGGCGCAAGAGCGAGGCGTCGAGCCATTGCATCGGCTCGCCGTTCTTGCGCGGCCGGTTCTGGCCGTAGACCTCGATGACGCTGACATCAGCGCCGATCAGCGTCGCGATCGCCGGCTTCAGAAGCTTGCGCTGAATCCGGCAGGCATGGGCGTTCGCCGACGGGCCGATAACAAACAGCGTGCGCCTCGGCGAGAAGCGCTTCGGCTCGGCGTCCTTGATCGCCTCCCGGATCGCGCCGACGCGAACGGGATCCTGGGCGGCGAACCAGGCCGCCAGCCCGAAGATGACGCAGACCGCGATGATGAGCAGGGTGAGGCCCATGACCGGCGAGGCTAGCCGACCGTCATTGATCCGGCGTTAACGAATTTTTCCCCAACCCTTCGGCGGGCTTAATAAAGCGGCTGATTGAGGCTCCGTCGCCAGGCGATCGTGCGGGCGATCCCCTCGGCGAGCGTCACCTTCGGGGCGTAGCCGAGGAGGCGGCGGGCCTTCGAGATGTCGGCCCAGGTGCGCTCGACATCCCCCTTCTGCATGCCCTTGAAGGTCTTCCGGGCCGCGACGCCCAGCTCTTTTTCAAGCAGCGCGACGAGCGTCATCAGCTCTTCCGGGCGGTCATTGCCGAGATTGAAGAGGCGGTGGAAGTGGTCCGCCTCGCCGGGCGGATGGGCCGCGGCGGCGAGAACGCCGTCGACGATGTCGTCGATAAAGGTGAAGTCGCGGGCCATCCGGCCCTCGTTGAAGATCTCGATCGGCTCGCCCTTCAGCATCTTCTCGGCGAAGATGAGATAGGCCATGTCGGGCCGGCCCCAGGGGCCGTAGACGGTGAAAAACCTGAGCCCCGTCATCGGGATCGCATAGAGCCGCGCATAGGCGGCAGACATCGCCTCGTTCGCCTTCTTCGTCGCGCCGTAGAAGGAAACAGGCTCATCGGTGCGGTCCTCCTCGGAGAAGGGAACCTTGCTGTTCGCGCCGTAGACGGACGATGACGAGGCGTAGACGAAGTGCGGGACCGCGATCTTGCGCGCCAGCTCCATGACCGAGAGATGGCCTTCAAGATTTGCGCGCGAATAGGCGAAGGGATTTTCGATCGAATAGCGAACGCCCGCCTGCGCCGCGAGATGGACGATGAGGTCGAAAAGGCCCGCGGCGGCGCGCAACAGCGCTTCATGGTCGGCGATGTCGACCGCGTGAAAGCTGAAATGCGCCTGCGGCGTCAGGCGGTCGAGCCGGGCGCGCTTCAGCGCCGGCGGGTAATAGTCGTTGAGGTTATCGACGCCGACGACCGTATCGCCGCGCCGGAGCAAGGCCTCGCATGTCGCCGCGCCGATGAAGCCGGCCGCTCCAGTGACGAGAATGCGCATCGTTCGCCCTGATCCCTGTTGCCGGTTTCGGCCGTCAGCCCTCACGTAGGACTTCATCATAAAGCCCCTGCGGCAAGGTGCGCCGTCTATGCAACATCAACGCTGCGATGGCCAGCATGGCGATCGCGACCGCCGGAAGAACGAGCGCGGGATCGGCGCCCGTATTGGTGATGGCGAAGGTCGAGAGCGATCCAGGGATGGCGAGGGCCGCGTTCATGAAGGCGCTCGCCGCCATGATCCGCGCGCGGACGGCGGGCGGCGCCCGCCGCTGCACCGCCGCCTGGAGGGGCGCGATGTAGACGCCCATCAGCGCCGAGGTGGCGACGAAGAGAAACGACAGGAACAGCCCTTCCGGCGTCGTCACCAGCGCCGACGCCTTCAGCGTTTCGCCGGGCGCGGCCGCGACGAGCGGCGACACGGCGTAGATGAGCAGGGCGACGGCGCCGGCAAGGCCGATCGCGACGGCCGAGGCGCCGAGGCCCGACCGTCCTTTTGCAAGGCTCGCCGCGCCGATCGCGCCAAGGCCTGCGCCGACCGCGAAGAGGCCGTTGAGCGCCGTCGCGGCGAGCGCGGTCGCGCCAAGCGTATCGCGCGCGTAGAGCGGCGTCAGCACGGTGACCGCGGTCGACAGGAGAAAGAAGACCGCACAGCCGAAGACCGGCGGCGCGACGCCGCGCGATTCCCTGACGAGGCGCGCCATCTGCGAGACCTGGCGGACCCAATTGAACGAGATCGTCAGCTCCGGGTCGTTGGCGCCGGCGCGCAAGGTGCGAAGGCTCGCGAGCCATCCAAGCGTTGAAGCGGCGACAAGCACGCCCGCGACCTTGGCTCCCCCGTCAGGCGTCGCGATCAGCGCGCCGCCGACCATGTAGCCGACAAGGATGCTGCAGTAGAGCCCGGCGTTGGCGAGGCCGTTGCCGCGGACGAGTTCGTCGGGCTCGAGATATTTCGGCATCGCGCCGGTCCTCACCGGCGAGAAAAACGCCGACTGCGCCCCCATCGCGAACAGCATCGCGATCGCAAGGCCGCCGAAATCGAAGAGGAAGGCGACCGCCGCGATCAGCATCAGCCCGACTTCGGCGAGCTTGGTGCGGCGGAACATCATCGATGTTTCGTATTTGTCGGCGAGCTGGCCCGAGAGCGGCGTGAAGAGCATGATCGCGAGCGGCAGGAGCGCGCCGATGAGCGGGATCGCGTTGTCGGCGCGCCCGAGCATCGGCGCGGCGATGGCGCCGAAGGAAATGCCGATGAGCAGCGCCTGCCGCAGCACATTGTCGGCGAAGGCGCCGAGCGACAGCGCCGCCCACATCGGCCAGAAGCGCCGCTGCAGGAACAAAGGTCTTCCCCCGGGCCGGACTTCCTGCGTCATCGGCCTTGCGCGCGCGCAGGATGCGGATCGGGAAGCGGCGGCGGCAGGCGCGCCGGGGCGGCCTCGCCAAGAAGGTCGAGCGAGCGGCGTTCGATGACGTCTTCGAGCCGCGCCATGAATTCTTCCTTCTCGAGGCCGGGCGGAATCGGGTCGAGGAATTCGATCACCGCCTCGCCCGGCGTCAGGCGCCATGATTGCTGCGGCCAGTAAAGCCCGAGATTGGTCGCCGCCGGAACCGCCGGGCAGCCATAGGCGGCGTACATGTGATAGACGCCGCGGCGGTAGCGGTAGCGCTCGCCGACCGGCGCGAGATGTCCTTCCGGATAGATCAGGATGCGGCGGTTTTCAGCCTGCGCCGCCTTTAGTTCGACATCGACGAGGCGCGCGCGGGCATAGGCGCCGCCGCAATTGTCGACGATGATCGCCCCCATCTTGCGGAGGATGCCGCCGAGCAGGGGAAATTTCTCTAGGTGGTCGCCGGTGACGAAGGCGAGGTCGGAAAGCTCGGAAAACATCACGATGCCGTCGCCCCAGCTCTGATGCTTGGCGGCGATGATGCAGGGGCCGGCGGGAAGGCGCTCCCGGCCCTTGACGACGATCCTGACCCCGGCGATCGTCCGCATCCAGAAGGTCATCGCCTGCGTGTAAAGGCGGATCCACGCGACGGTCGGCTTGCGGCTCGGAACGAGCAGCAAGGGAATCGACGTGATCGTAAAAAACAGCGACGTCGCCCAGTAGGCGGCCTGGAACATGATGCTGCGCATACGGATGAACTCATTCCCCCTGCGGCGGATCAGGATCGGGCGCCGAGCGCGGCGAGCGCTGCGGCGGAAAGATCGTCGGCATAGGCGCAAAGGGGCCCTGCAAGGCGGCCATAACTGATCTGCAGCGCCGTCTGGAAGACGACGCCGAGCGCCATGCCGGCGGCGAGCGCCGGGTCGCGGCGCGGGATTTCGCGCCGGCGCATCGCCGCGGACACCAGGTCCTCGACCGCGGCGACGGGATTGTCGACGCCCTCGGGCGTCGGCATGAAGCGGTGCGCGTGGAGCAGGTGGAACGTGAACAGCGCAAAGTCCGCATCCGCCGTCGCGCAATAGGCCTCGACGACCGCGCGCGCCTGCGCCGGAAAGTCGGCCTTGCGCGCCGCCGCTTCCCGGATCAACGCGGCAAGGCGCGTATGGATTTCGAGGAAGATCGCCGAGGCGAGCGCATCCTTGCCGTCGAAATGCCGGTAGATGGCGCCCTCCGAGACGCCGGCGGCGGCCGCGATGTCGCGGGTCGTCGCCGCATCGACGCCGCGCGCGACGAAAAGGTCGAGGGCGGCGCGTTCGATGCGCGCCTTGGTCGCGCGCGCCCCGGCGGTGACGCCTTTGACGGGCTCTTGAGGCTCGATTTTCATGGCCGCCGGCACGCTCGCCTCCGGAATGGAAGTATGTGAACGCTCACTTACATAAGGGGAGACTTGACGCCTGTCAAGATGCCGCGACGCCGCGCGACCTACAAAAAGGACGCCGGCATTGATCGCCGGCCGGCTGACCCAAGATGGATGAGGCGGGCGCAAGGGAGAGCGGACGATG
>JBKBLR010000049.1:0-14200 GCA_046296195.1 Parvularculaceae bacterium
CTGCGCCGTCGAGTCCCACTTGTTGACGTACCACGTCTTGACCCCGCCCGCCGTCACGCAGAGTTGCAGGCCCTTGCACGTCGGGTCCGAAAACCAAGTCGTGCTGTCAGCCGACAAGGTCTTGAGATTGGTGTCCGTGAACTTGATCTGAGGCATGATCGTGGCTCCTTGCAATGCCGGTGTCGTTGCAAGGTTCACGATACGTTCTAACTCGGATCAAACACAACCGAGTGTTGACGAAGCACCTGATTTCATTGGGGTTTGTTGGTGTAACCCCACCGAGTGTTGGTGGGATTCTCGCATTACGAATGATGTGCTCTACCAGCTGAGCTAAAGCGGCGATCCCGGTGTCGGGAAGGCGGCTTCCTAGCGGCTCGGGCCCGCCTTCGCAAGCGCGCAGGAAAGGGTCGGCGCGCCCGCCCCATCGCACGGATTAGACCCGAAGCACCGCGCCGGCGGCCTTTTCGACCGCGGCGATGATCGCCTTGCCGACGGCGTCGATCTCCTCGTCGGTGAGCGTTTTCTCGCGCGGCTGCAACGTCACCTCGACCGCGAGGGATTTTTTGCCGTCCGGCACGCCCTTGCCTTCATAGACGTCAAACAGGATCACGTCGGCGATAAGCTTCTTCTCGGCGCCGCGAACGGCCTTCAAGAGCAGGTCGGCAGGCAGCGCGCGATCGACGACGAAGGCGAAGTCGCGGCGCACCGGCAACAATTCCGGGGCGTCAAGCGCCGGCTTCGTCTTCGTCGCGCGCGGCTTGGCGGCCGGGATGAGATCGATGAACGCTTCAAAGGCGAAGACCGGCGCCCCGACATCCATCGACTTCAGCACGCGCGGGTGGAGCTCGCCAAAATGGGCGAGCGCCAGCTTGGGGCCGAGGCGCAACACGCCGGAGCGCCCCGGATGATACCAGGCGGGCGCATCTGCCGTCGCCTGCACCTGATCGATCTTCGCGCCCGCCGCTTCGAGCGCGGCGACCGCATCGGCCTTCGCGGTGAAAACGTCGGCCGGACGCGCGCGCCCCGACCAATGGCGCAGCGGGTTCGAAAGGCGCGCGCCGCCGGCGACCGTCTGCTGGCCCTCGGGCCGGTCGGAAGCGTAGACGGGCGCGACTTCAAAGAGGGCGAGATCGCCGCGTCCGCGATCGGCGTTACGCCTGAGCGCCGCGACAAGGTTCGGCAAGATCGAGGGACGCATCGCGCCGAGGTCTGATGAAATCGGATTGGCGAGGATGAGCCCCTGAGCGCCGAGCCAGTCGAAACCGTCGCAGAAAAGCGCGGCGTAGCGCTCGTCGGTGAAGGACCAGGTGACCGCCTCGAGCATGCCGCGCCCGGCCAGCGCGCGCTTCGCCAGGCGCCGGCGGTCCTGCGCCAGCGTCAGCTTCGGCGGCTCGACCGCGCCGCGGGCGGGAAGCGTGACGGCGGGAAGCGCGTCAAAGCCCGTGATGCGCGCGACTTCCTCCGCGAGGTCGGCCTTGCCTTCGACATCGGGGCGCCAGCTCGGTACGTCGACGAGCCAGGGATCAGCGCGGCTGACGCCGAAGCCGAGCGCCGTCAATATCTCCTCGCTGCGCTGCGGCGCGACGTCGATGCCGGTCAGGCGCTTCGTCTCCGAGGGCGGGAACGCGATCGTACGGCGCGCCGCCGGCGGCGCCCCGGCGATCATCGCCTCGCTCGCCTCGCCGCCGCAAAGGTCAAGAATGAGCCGGGTCGCGAGCTCAAGGCCGGGGACCACGAAAGCCGGATCGACGCCGCGCTCAAAGCGGTATCGCGCATCGGAGTGAACGCCGGTCTTGCGTCCGGTCTTCGCCGTCCGCAGCGGATCGAAATAAGCGGATTCGATGAAGACGTTTCGAGTTTCCTCCGTACACCCCGAGCTCTCGCCGCCGATGATCCCGCCAAGGCCGAGGACGCCGCCTTCATCGGCGATGACCGTCATCGTCTCGTCGACCGCATAGGTCTTGCCGTCGAGAGCAAGGAAGCTCTCGCCCGGCCGGCCGAGGCGCGCATGGATATCGCCTCTGAGCTTGTCGGCGTCATAGACATGCAATGGGCGCGCCCGGTCATAGGCGACATAGTTCGTGACATCCACCAAGGCGGAAATGGGCCGCAGGCCGATCGCGCGAAGCCGGTCGGCCAGCCATTTCGGCGACGGCCCGTTCCGCACGCCGCGGATGAGACGGCCGGCGAAGACGGGGCAGGCGCATTCCGCACCCGCCGGGAAATGAAGGCCGATCCTCTGCGGGCACGGGAACGCGCCCTTCACCGGGTCGGGCGCTTTCGTGACGAGGCGTCCGAGCCCCGCCGCCGCAAGGTCGCGCGCGACGCCCGCGACGCCGTTCGTATCCGGACGATTGGGCGTCACTTCGAATTCGATGACGGCGTCCGTCACGCCGAGCGCGGCGGCCACAGGGTCGCCGACTGTCGCCGACGGCGGCGCCTCGATGATGCCGTCGTGATCCTCACCAAGTTCGAGCTCGCGGGCCGAGCACATCATGCCGTGTGATTCGACGCCTCTGATCTTCGCTTTCGTCAGGGTGAGGTCGATGCCCGGCACATAGGCGCCGACAGGGGCGTAGGCGACCTTGATCCCGGCGCGTGCGTTCGGCGCGCCGCAGACGATCTGCAGGACGCCGTCCTTCGTCGCGACCTTGCAGACGCGCAATTTGTCGGCTTCCGGGTGCTTCACCGCTTCGAGCACTTCGCCGATCGTGAACGCTTTCAGGCGATCGGCCGGATCGTCGACATGCTCGACTTCAAGACCGACCTTCACCATCGCCGCGACAATGTCAGCGAGCGAGGCGGTCGTCTCAAGGTGCTCCTTGAGCCAGGAGAGCGTGAATTTCATTCGAGAGTCCTCAGAACGACGCAACAGTCCTCAGAACGACGCAACGACCCGTGCAAGGGCCGCCTTGACGGCGGCGGCGGCCTCGCCGAGGGCGGGATTCCCGACCCGCCCGATCGACGCCTCCGGATCGACGGCGGCGACTTCAACGCCGCCGCCGGACTGCTGCACGATCACATTGCAGGGGAGCATGACGCCGATCTTATCCTCGATGGCGAGGGCCTTGTGCGCCATCATCGGATTGCAGGCGCCGAGAATTCTGTAGGGGCGAAAATCCGCGCCGAGCTTCGCCTTCATCGTCGCGGCGACATCGATATCGGTGAGAACGCCGAATCCCTCCTTGCGCAGCGCGTCTATTACGCGCGCGACGACAACGCCGAAGTCATCCTTCACCGTTCTCGCGAGGTAATAGGCCATCGCTTCAAAGCTCGCTCTCGACGCACGGATAGAGCCCTTCCGTTCTGGCGCCATTCGATTCATTGATGATCGTCAACGAGCGATCCGGCTCCCGCAGGAACTGGAAATTGTCCGGAACATTGTCGTTGTCGCCCTCGACCGTGCACTGCGCGACGGCGCGCACGCCGGCGTCGACCGGCTCGAACCGATCGATCGCGCACCGCATCTCGAAGAGATGGAACGACTGCGGCTCGATCTCCCACCGGACCTGATAATCGGCGCACTGGCCGGTTTCGGCCCACGAGCCCTCAAGACGCGCATAAGTCTCCGCCGCAGCGACCGCAGGATCGGCCGGCGGCGTCTCCGCCGCGATTTCGGTCTCGGCAGGATCGGCGACGACGGGCGCCGCCGCTTCTTTCTTGCCGCAGGCGGCGGCTGCGATCGCCATTATCGCCCACATCCATTCGCGCATCGTTCCCTCCCCTAGTGAGAAAGCGCCGTCGACAGGTTCGGCTGGTCGAGCGGATCGAATCCGTAATGCTCGAGCCAGCGCGCGTCCGCCGCGAAGAAATCGCGGAGGTCCGGTATTCCGTACTTTAGCATGGCGAGCCGGTCGATGCCCATGCCGAAGGCGAAGCCCTGATACTCATCGGGATCAAGCCCGCAATTCCGGAGGACGTTCGGATGGACCATGCCGGAGCCGAGGATTTCCATCCACTTCTCCCCCTGCCCAATGCGGATCTCATTGCCGACCCGCTCATAGCCGATGTCCATTTCGGCCGAGGGCTCCGTGAACGGAAAGAAGTGCGGGCGGAAGCGGGTCTTGACGCTGTCGACCTCGAAAAACGCCTTGCAGAAGGCCTCGAGCGTCCCCTTGAGGTGGCCCATATGGGTTTGCCGGTCGATGACGAGGCCCTCGACCTGGTGGAACATCGGCGTGTGGGTCTGGTCGGAGTCGCAGCGGAAGGTCCGCCCCGGGATGATGATCCGGATCGGCGGTTTGCGCGTCATCATCGTCCTGATCTGCACCGGGCTCGTATGCGTCCTCAGCAGCATGCGCGACCCATCCGCCTTCGGATGAAAAAAGAACGTGTCGTGCATCTCGCGCGCCGGATGGTCGGGCGGGAAGTTGAGCGCAGTGAAATTGTGGAAGTCGTCCTCGATGTCCGGCCCCTCCGCGACGTCGAAGCCCATCGCTGAGAAGATCGCGACGATCTCCTCCGTCACCTGCGTCACAGGATGGATGCGCCCCTTCGCTTCGCGCGCGACCGGCAGGGTGACGTCGACTTTCTCCGTGCGCAGCCGTTCATCGAGCGCGGCGGCCTCGAGCCTCGCCTTTTTATCGTCGATCGCCGCGGCGATCCTGTCTTTGAGAACGTTGAGCGCTGCGCCGGCGGCCTTGCGCTCTTCGGGAGCGAGCGCGCCGAGCGTTTTCATCCGTTCGCTGACGGTGCCTTTTTTTCCGAGCGCGGCGACGCGCACGTCCTCAAGGGCGGCGATGCTGGCCGCGGCGGCGATTCTGGCGAGCGTTTCGCGTTCTATCTGGTCGATGTCGGACATCCCGTGCGGGGCTCCAATGAAAAAGCGTCATCCGTTCCCGGATGACGCTTAATCGATTTCATCGGCGCACGTCACCCGGTCCTCATGGCCAAGGCCGGGGGCTCGCGGCGTCAGGCGGCGAGCGCCGCCTTCGCCTTGTCCGCCAGAGCCTTGAACGCCTCGGGCTCCTTCACGGCGAGATCGGCGAGCACCTTGCGGTCGACCTCGATCCCCGCCTTGGCGAGCCCGTCGATAAATCGGGAGTAGGTCATGCCGAGCTCCCGGGCGCCGGCGTTGATGCGCTGGATCCACAGGGCGCGGAAATTCCGCTTCCGGACGCGACGGTCCCGATAGGCGTACTGGTTCGCCTTCTCGACCGCCTGCTTGGCGATGCGGATCGTGTTCTTGCGGCGGCCGAAATAGCCTTTCGCCGCCTTGATGACTTTCTTGTGCTTGGCGTGGGACGTGACGCCCCGTTTGACACGTGACATGGGGTCCCCTCCTAGCGGTGATTGGGCATGTATTTCTTGACGATCTTCGCATCGGCGTCAGAAAGCACGACGGTGCCGCGGTTCTGACGGATATATTTGCCGTTATGCGAAATGAGGCGGTGACGCTTGCCGGCGACGCCCGCTTTCACCTTGCCGGACGCGGTCATCTTGAACCGCTTCTTGGCGGAGGACTTGGTCTTCAGTTTCGGCATTTTGCTACCCTGAAAAGGGCCCCTTGCAGGGGCGCGTTGAAGGGCCGCCAAGGCATGCCATAGGGCCCGGCGACCCGAGAGGCGCGCCTTATAGCCGGGATGAGGCAGGGCGCAAGGGGCGGCCCGCGGGCGGCGGGCCGGACGCTCTCGCTTCCGGGCGGCAGCGCTTGCACGGCCGCATGCCGGCGGCTGAGGCCTCGGCCGGCGTCGCAACGAAAAAGACATTCCGGCGCAAAGGCCTGCCGGGGCAGGAGGGGCGCCAATAGACCCCTGTCGAGCGCACGCAGGTGAAGAACCGCCCATCGGCGGCCGCGTCACGCGCAAGAACCGCCAGCCAGCGGGCCTCGTCGTCGTCAATCTGCTTGCCTTCGCGTTCCATCACGAGGGGACGATAGACCTGCCGCCGCAAGGGATCCGCCCGATAATTGCGGCGGCTGCGCCGGGGCGCCCTTCCGCTGCGGCCAGTCGCGCGAAATTGCGTCGCGGGGCGGCGCCCAAGCCTGGGGCGACCCGGTATCTTTCGGCTTGGGACCGGGACTGTCATGCGATCGCTCTCCTTCTTGCTCGCCGCCCTTTTTGCGTTGCTGGGGCCAGCCCGCGCCGCTGCGCCGCTCGCCGTCATTCCCTATGAGGTGAGCCGCGAGGGCGCGATCACCATCGCCGTGACGGTCGATGGCCGCGGCCCCTACCCGTTCATCATCGACACCGGCGCGACCGTGACGATCGCCTTTGAGAATCTGGCGCGCCGTCTCGACCTTGCGCCGTCGGAGCGGCCATCGCTGCGCGTTCTCAGCATC
Source organism: Parvularculaceae bacterium (assembly GCA_046296195.1). Taxonomy (GTDB): domain Bacteria; phylum Pseudomonadota; class Alphaproteobacteria; order Caulobacterales; family Parvularculaceae; genus Amphiplicatus. The sequence goes on from JBKBLR010000049.1 coordinate 6,281, forward strand.
AGCGGCGCACGCCTCTTCAAACCCTTCGCGATCGGCGATCTCGCCGCTGGAGCGATGCTCGCCAGGGGTCATGCCGGCGTCGTCCTGCCCGATTGGGACGCCCCGCGGGAGACGCCGGCGGGCGTCATCGGCCTCGACATCCTCGAAAAATTCGCGCTCGCCTTCGACGTCAGGCGGCGGACGCTGTCGATCTTCGAACGCGGCGGGCTGCCCGCCGACATGACCCGCCGAATGCAAAAGGTGGCCCTGAGGCGGCCGCGCTTTGAAGCGACCGGCGCCAAGCTCTATACGGCGCGCGGGCGCGTGAACGGCGAGCCGATCGATTTCATCGTCGATCTCGGCCTTGCGACGACGCTGATCAACTACGCCGCCGGCGACGCCATGCTGGCGAGCAGCATCGTGGTGTCTCCCGGGCGCGCCGTGACGACCGGAACCCGGATCAACGACGTTTTTGACGACCGCACGCGCGCCAACGCCGGACGGTTCCGGACGATCTCCGTGGGCCGCAAGCGTTGGGGGAACAAGGTTCTCTGGATCTATGACGCGCCGCTTTTCGACGAGCTTGGCGTGCAGCGCCTCTCTTACGGGCTCCTTGGCGCCGATCTCCTCACCGCGCAGGACCTCGCGGTCGATCTCAGCGAGCGGCGCCTCTACCTCGGCCGATGACGGGTCAGAGAATGCCGGCGAACTCGTCGATGCCGAGCGCGATGTTGAGATTCTGGACGGCCTGCACCGCCGCGCCCTTCAGCAGGTTGTCTTCCGCCGCGACGACGACGGCGCTCATTCCGCCGGCGCCGACGTCAAACCCGCCGATGAGAACGCCGGCGCGACCCGCGCCGTCGCGCAGCTCCGGCGGCTCGTCCTGCATCGCGATCAGCGGCTCGCTGTCATAATATTCGTGGTAGCGCTTCGTCAGCGCGGCCTTGTCGAGCGGCGTTGCGAGCGGGACATGCGCGGTGACGAGAAGGCCGCGGAACGCCGGATGCACATGGGGAAAGAACCGCACCGCATGGCCGAGATGGCGCGTCGCCTCCCGCTCATGCTTATGGTCGACGAGCTTGTAGGGCATCAGATTGTCCGCCAGCCGCGCGGGGTCGTTGCGCGGCGAGGGCGTCGTCCCCGCGCCGGAATAGCCCGACACGCCGAAGACCGCCGGCGCGCCGCCGAGAACCGGAACCAGCGGCGCAAGGGCGAGCTGCAGCGCTGTCGCGTAGCAGCCGGGATTGGCGATCCGTGTGGCGCCCTTGATCTTTTCCCGATGCAACTCGGAGAGTCCGTAGGCCCAGCGGTCATTGAAGCGGTGATCGGCGGACAGGTCGACGATGATTTTTTCGGGCGCCGCCTTTTCGATCGCTTCGACAAAAGGCGCGCCGGCCCCGTCAGGCAGCGCAAGAATGACGGCGTCGGCGCGCCGGCGTGCGACTTCCGTGGGGTCGAGCGCCTCGAAAATGCACTCGTCCTTGTCCTCAGGCGCGATCTCCGAGACCTTGCGTCCTGCGAATTCGCGGCTGACGGCGTAGGCGAGCATCAGCTCCGGGTGCCCGGCGATGAGACGGATCAGCTCGCGCCCCGTGTGCCCCCGGGCGCCGACGAGGCCGATGAGATAGGGTTCGGTCATGGCGGACCCCTCTAGGGCGCGTTCCGAAAAGTGCGAAGCGGTTTTCGGATAAAACGCGCGTCAAACGAAGATATACGACCACCGTCTCCAAATCACATATCGGAAAACTCGGTCTAATCGATGAACGACGCCGGCAGGCTGGCGACGCGATCGACGATATGCGCGATGCGCCGGAAGTCGTTCTCGCCGATCCAGTAGACGGTCCATGCCCCGCGCTTCACCGCGCCGGTCGCCATGTCATTGTAGAAGGCGTTGAAGTTGTTCGCGGTGCGTGAGCGCCACCAGAACACCGGGTTCTGCTTGGTGAACTGGCGCCAGATGGTGCGCGACAATCCCTCGCCGCGCGCCTCTTCCGTCACCGCGAATTTGTCGAGATAGATGAAATCGTCGATCTTGGTCAGGATCGCGCCGGCGCGATATTTGTCCGACATATAGACTTGGTGAATGTCGAGATTGTCCCACCAGTCCGCCTTCAGTTTTCGGCCAAACGCGGATTCGACAAGCGCGATCGTCCGGTCACGGTCGAGGCGCGTCTTGGTCGTAAAGGTCCTGATCGCCTCGCCCTGGCGGATGAGCGTGCCTGAGCCGCCATGGGTGAACAGTTCGCGCACGAGACCTTGCGGCGTCGTGATCGAGACGGAGGAGGTCAGCGGCAGCGTGTCGAGAAGCTTTTTGATCTCGGCGAGCTTCAATCGCATGCCGCCGCTCACCCAGTCGGCCTTCATCAGCTTCTCATAGTCCGACGCGAGGTTGATCGAGTGCATTAGCCGCTTGTGCTTGTCGAGAAGGCCGCCCGTGCCGGTGAGAAAGATGACTTTGAGCGGCTGGAGCGCGGCGACCACCGCGCGCGTCGCGGAATCGCCGTTGATGTTGAGAAGCTGGCCGCCCGGCGCGATGCCGAGGCAGGTGAGGATGGGCACCGCGCCCGACTTGACGATCGAGCGCAGCATGCCGAGGCGGATATTCGTCGGCTCGCCGACGAAGCCGTATTTCTCCTTGTCGAGATAATCGGCCTCGATGACGCCGGCGACGATGCCGTCCGCCTCGACGCCTTCGGCGCGCACCGCCTCGACGAGCTTGATGTTCTCGCCGATGAAGACGTCGCGCGCTGCGTCCATCGTCGCCGCGTCGGTGACCCTGAGGCCGTCGATCTTCGGCGTTTCGATGCCGCGCTCCTTCAGGGTTGCGTCCAACTGCGGCCCGCCGCCATGGATGACGATAGGCGTCAGTCCGACCGTGTGCAGGAAGGCGAGCGCATCCGCCGTCTCCTTGAGCTGCTCCTGCAGGATCGCGCCGCCGATCTTGATGACGGCGAACCGCGACTGATCGACAGTCGAGAAGCGCTGGAGATAGGACCTTATCTCCTTCCCGTCCTGCATGTTGGAGAGAAGCTGGACGATCGTCTGTCGCGTGGCGAGGGTCGGGGCGGTCATGTCAGGCGCGCACCAACGCCTTCATGATCGCCTTTTGCACATGCAAGCGGTTCTCCGCTTCCTCATAGGCGATGCAGGCCGGGCTGTCGAAAACCGCATCCGTCATTTTCACGTTGCGGCGCATCGGCAGGCAGTGGGAAACAAGAGCTGAATTGGTCATCGCCATCTTTTCCTCGTCGACGATGAAGTGCTTGTGCGCGTCGCGGATCGGCTTTTCCGGCGCCCAGTTTCCGAAGAACGGCAGCGCCCCCCAGCTTTTGGCGTAGACGATGTCAGCCCCTTTGTAGGCCTCTTCGATCGAATGCGTGACGGTCAATTTTCGCCCGTTCGCCGCGCAGTCTTTCCGCGCCTGCATCATGTAACGTTCGTCGAGCACGAAGTCCGGCGTCGGACAGAGGAGGGTCACGTCCATCCCGTATTTCGCCGCAATCATCAGCGCAGAGTTTGCGACGGCGGTGTTGAGGGGCTTTGGGTGATAGGTCCACGTCAGCACGAACTTCTTCCCGTCCGCGCCCGGACGGCCCTCGAGCGCCAGCTGGTCCTCGACCGCCATGACGTGGGCGAGCTCCTGACAAGGGTGGGTGATCGTCTCCATATTGATGACGGGCACGGAGGAATAGCGCGCGAAAGCATTGAGGATCTTGTCCTTGCGGTCTTCGTTCCAGTCGACGAATTTTGGAAACGCGCGAACGCCGATGAGGTCGACATAGCGCGAGAGGACTGCGGCGGCCTCTTTCACATGTTCTTCCGCCTCGCCGTCCATGACGACGCCGTCCTCGAATTCGAGCGGCCACATGCCGCCGGAAGGCGAGAGCACCACCGCATGGCCGCCGAGCTGGCGCGCGCCCACGTCGAAGGAGGTGCGGGTGCGCAGCGAATTATTCAAAAAGAGGAGCGCGATCGTCTTGTCCTTCAGCGCATCGCCGATCGGCGCCCGCTTCATGGCGCGCGCATCCGCCAGCAACGCGTCGAGTTCGCTCCTCGTCCAGTCGGCGGTGTTCAGGAAATGTCTCATGGCCTCTCCTCGGGCGGGCGCACCTGATAAGGCGCGCGGCGGCTCAATCCAAGCGCCCCGCGGCCCCTTTACATCGCTTGGCGCGGCGCTCAAATCGGCCTGCCCTGCAGCAATTTCCGACGTCACCGATCCGTCATGCCAACGACCGACCGCCCGAGGGCGACCTTCCTCGCCGACTACCGCCCGCCCGATCACCGGATCGACCATGTCGATCTTTCCTTCGCGCTCGATCCGGCGCGAACGATCGTCAGGGCTCGCCTTTCCGTCCGGAGAGCGCCGCTGGCGGCCGAAGACGCGCCGCTCGTCCTCCAGGGCGAGGCGCTCGAGCTCCTCCGTCTCGCCATCGACGAGGACGATCTCAAGCCGTCGGATTACGTCAAGGACGAGAAGACGCTGACGATCCTCAGGCCTCCGCCGGCCTTCATGCTCGACATCGAGACCGCGATCGCGCCGGAGAAGAACACGGCGCTGTCAGGCCTCTACCTGTCGAACGGCATGTTCTGCACCCAGTGCGAGGCGGAGGGGTTCCGCCGCATCACCTATTTTCCCGACCGGCCGGACGTGCTGGCGCGGTATTCGGTGCGCATCGAGGCGGACAAGGCGCGCTGCCCTGTGCTGCTGTCAAACGGAAACCTGCTCGCCGCGGGCGACCTGCCCGGCGAGCGGCATTTTGCGCAGTGGACCGATCCGCACCCCAAGCCCAGCTATCTTTTCGCCCTCGTCGGCGGCGATCTTGTCGCCGCGGAAGACGAGTTCGTCACGCGCTCGGGCCGGCGCGTGACGCTGAAGGTGTTCGTGCAGCCGCAGAACCTCGGCAAATGCGCCTACACGCTCGACGCCCTCAAGCGCGCCATGCGCTGGGACGAGGAGACTTTCGGGCGCGAATACGACCTTGACGTGTTCATGATCGTCGCCGTCGACCATTTCAACTTCGGCGCGATGGAGAACAAGGGGCTCAACATCTTCAACTCGGCCTATGTCCTTGCAAGTGCCGAGACCGCGACCGACGCCGACTATGAGGCGATCGAGTCGATCGTCGCCCATGAGTATTTCCATAACTGGTCGGGCAACCGCGTCACCTGCCGCGACTGGTTCCAGCTCTGCCTGAAGGAAGGGTTCACCGTCTTCCGCGATCAGGAATTCTCGGCGGACATGCGCTCGCGCCCCGTCCAGCGCATCAAGGACGTGCGCCGGCTGCGGCTGCAGCAATTCCCGGAAGACGCCGGGCCCCTCGCCCACCCAGTCCGCCCCGAAAGCTACATTACCATCGACAATTTCTACACGGCGACCGTCTATGAGAAAGGCGCCGAGCTCTGCCGGATGCTGAAAACCATCCTCGGCCCCCAGAAATTCAGGGCCGCGTGTGATCTTTATTTCGCGCGCCATGACGGTGAAGCGGCCACAGTCGAAGATTTCCTCAAGGCGATGGAGGACGCCGCCGGCGAGGACCTGACGCAGTTCCGTCGCTGGTATTCCGACGCTGGAACGCCGGAGATTGCGGTTGCGGAAAACTTCGACAGCGCGGGCGGCTATGTCCTGACGCTGCGGCAATCGACGAAGCCGACGCCGGGGCGATCTGAACAGCCGCCGCGCGACATTCCGGTCCGTTTTGCGCTCATCGGCGCGCGCACCGGCGCGGTGCTGGACGAAGGTCTCATCCGGCTGCGCTCGGCCGAGCAAAAGCTCTCCTTCGGCCCTTTCCGTGAGCGCCCGATCGCCTCGCTGTTGCGGGAGTTTTCCGCGCCGGCGACGCTCGCCCAGCCGCTCGGCCTTGATGACCGGCTGACGATCGCGCGATCCGAGCCCGACCTCTTTACGCGCTGGGCGGCGACCGAGGCGCTGTGGCGCGATCTCTGCCTCGCCTTCGCCGGCGCGCACGACATGCCGGCGCCGGAGATGGCGCTGGGCCGTTTCACGGCGGCGCTGATGGCGAGCCTCGAGAACGCCCAGGGCGATCCGGCGTTCGCCGCCGAGCTTCTCAAGGTCCCGACCGAGCCCGATCTCGTCCGCCATGTCGAGATCATCGACCCGGCGCGGATCGCGACCGGCCGAAAGAAGGTGCGGAGCGCCGTCGCAACGGCGCTGAGGCCGATGTTGATCGATCTTTATCGAAGCCTCTCCACCAACGAGGCCTATGAGCCCTCCGCGCCGGGCGCCGGGCGCCGCGCGCTCCGCAACGGGGCGCTCGCCCTCCTCGTTGACGCCGGCGAGTCCGAGCTTGCCGACTGGCAGGCGGCGACGGCGTCAAACATGACCGACGAGGCGGCGGCGACGGCGGCGCTGGCGCTCGCCGACTCACCCCTGAGGGCCGGCGCCCTTGAACGGTTCTATCTGAAATGGCGCGGCGATCCGCTGGTGCTCAACAAATGGCTCTCGATGCGCGCCATGGCCCCGGCGGACGGCGCGCTCGACGAGGTGCGGGCGCTGACGCGCCATGAAGCCTTCGACCGCCGCAACCCGAACAAGGTGCGGTCGCTGATCGGCGTCTTCGCGGGTCAGAATCTCGCCGGATTTCATCGCGCCGACGGCGCCGGATACCGGTTCTTCGCCGAGGAGGTCATCGGGCTCGACGCGGCGAACCCGCAGCTTGCCGCGCGGCTGATGTCGGCGTTCGAGAGCTGGCGCAAGCTGGAGCCGGGCCGGCGCCGGCAGGCGGAGGCGGCCCTCCGCGAGATCATTGCGGCGCCAAATCGTTCGGCCAACCTCTATGAGATGGCGTCGCGCCTCCTCGGGGAAACCACCGCTTGATTCGCTGGTGACAGCGGCGGCGAATTCAGAATAGTTTCCAAAAGGTAAATCGACAGCGCGCCGCATGGCGCGCTTCCCGTTCAATCCTAGATTTCTAACCGCGGCGAAGGCGTTTGATGGGGGCGCGAAAAGGGCAGTCAGGCGTCGCAGCGGCCACGGCGGACGCCCTGTCGCCGCGCCGGCTGATGCTCCTGACCGGCCTTCTCGTCGGGGCGGTCGCGCTGCTTTTCTTTGGCAAGGCTCAGGATGAGGCCGCCGCGCGGCGGATTGAAACGGCCTTGCGCGTCAATGAGGCGGCGGCCGAATGCGCCACCGCAGCCAATGTCGCGCTGATGACGGGCGAGCCCGTCCGCAAGGCGATCAACGCCTGCCGGCCGGCCGGCGCCGCCGTCGTCTATCACCTTGCGCCGGAGGGCGACGTCCTCGCGGCGGCTGGCGATCTCGACGCGGTCAGCGTCGAAGCGGCGGATGTGCGCGGGCTCGCGCTCGGGCAGCGCGGCCGCATCGAGGCGCCGCTGAAGACAGGGCGCGCCGCGCTCGCCTGGCGCCCGCTCGACAATGGCGAGGCGGTTCTGGTCGCCGCGCCCGCACATGACCTTTTCAAGCGGACGCCGCCCTGGTTCTTCTATCTCCTTTTGCTCTCCGCAATCGCGATCGCCGTCGCGTCGCTGATGGCGGCCTTCATCCGCCAGAGCCGCGCCGCTGCGCTCGCCGCCGGCGCCGTCGACGCGCTCGAGAAATCGACGGCGGCCTTCGCCGCGGGGCGCACCGGGTGGTGGCGATTTGATTCCAGCCAGCGTGCGGTGACGATCGCGCGCAGCCTTCTCGAGCCGATCGGTCTTGGCACCCGCGATCGCACCTTCACCCTGCGCGAGATCACGGCGATCGTTCACCCGGAGGATTTGCGCGCGGCGCTTGCGATCATGTCCGGCGACGTCTCCGGCGTGACCGAAGGCGCCGTGCGGCTGCGTCAGCCGCACGGCGGCTGGTCGCGCGTCTATTTCCGCGCGGCGGCCGATGCGACGCGGTTCAATCGCGCCGGCGCCGTGTTCGATCTTTCCGCCGCAGCCGCCGCGACGCCGGCCGCTGCGCAGATCGGAAGAGCG
>JBKBLR010000050.1:0-13839 GCA_046296195.1 Parvularculaceae bacterium
GGCGCCCATCGCCCGCGAAAGCGGCGACGGCGTCGAGGCGATCGTTGATCGCTGTCGGCGCTGTCAACGGCGCGGAGAGGCGCTGGGCGAGAAGACGCGCCCCAGGACCGGTCACCGTGTGGTCAATGGCGGCGAGGAGCGATCCTTCTCGCGTTCCAGCCTGGGATTTCAGAAGCTCCAGGGACGCGCGCGTCGTCTGGTCGATCGCCATCACCGCGCCGGGATCGGCGCGCCGCGGCGCGGCGAGCGCCGGCATGCGGCCCGCCTGCGTCGCTTCGACATAGGCGAGCAGGCCGCCGAGCGCGGCGACCTCCGCGCGCGAGAAATCTCCCAGTCCGTCGGCGACCGCGACCCCGAACGCCGCCTTCAGGCGCCTTTCGCCGCCTTTTGAATCGAAGTCGGGCGCGGCATGGCGCGACAGTTTGAGGAAACTCTTTAGGCTCGCAAGCGGCGCGCGCCAGCGCTCTGGCGTTTCAGCGGCGTCCGCGATGACGAGTTCAGCAGCGCCCGCTGCGGCGATGTCATTGACGATCGTTTCCGCATTCGTCGGCCTGACGGCGAGTTCGCCGGTCGATATATCGGCGAGCGCGAGGGCGGCCTCTTCGCCTGCGCCGAGGATCGCGAGCGCGGCGAGAAAATTGTTCTCGCCGGCGGTAAGCAGCGCGTCTTCCGTCACCGTGCCCGGCGTCACGACGCGCACGATCTCGCGGCGCACGACCGCTTTCGAGCCGCGCTTCTTCGCTTCGGCCGGGTCTTCGGTCTGCTCGCAGATCGCGACTGCGTAACCCGCCCGTATCAACCGGGCGAGATAGGATTCATAGGCGTGAAACGGAACGCCGCACATCGGGATGTCGGCGTCGCCATGCTTTCCGCGCCGGGTGAGCGTGATGTCAAGCGTCGCGGCCGCTTTCACGGCGTCGTCGAAAAAAAGCTCGTAGAAATCGCCCATCCGGTAGAAGAGAAGCGCATCGCCCGCGCGCGACTTGATGTCGAGATATTGCGCCATCATCGGCGTCGCATTCTCAATGCGGTCGATCGGCTGCGCAGGCGGCGCTGGCGAAAATCCGTCATCCATGGCGGCGGCGAAAGCTCCTCGCCATCGCGTGTAGCGGAAGGAAAGCGCCCTGTCGAAGGCGCCCGTCCGAAGGGCTTGCGCAGCGGGGGAAAATCATGACGATGCAGCCGCCATGACGAATCACAAAGCGGCGTCCGGCCTTCCGCTGACGATCGACCTCGGCGATCGCACCGCGCCATTGACCGCGCGCGTCAATCGCCGCGCCCGGCGTCTGATCGTCAAGGTCGATCCGGTCGTGGGCCGCGTCATCGTCACTGCGCCCTCGCGCCGCGCGCTTCCCGATGCGATCGAATTCGCGCGCACGCGGGCGCAATGGATCGCGCAGGAACTGGAAACCTGCGCGCCCGCCCGTCCCTTCGCGCCCGGCGGGACGTTCCCCTTTCGCGGCGCGCTGGTGACAATCGAGGCGACGGGGCGTCCGCGCGACGGCGTCGTCCTTGAGGGCGGAAAGATCATCGCCGGCGGCGATCCCCGCCATCTCAATCGCCGCATCATTGAATGGCTGAAGAAGGAGGCGCGCGCCGCGCTGACGGAACGCGTCGATCATTATGCGGCGCGGCTGTCGCGCCGCCGCGGGCCTATTTCCATTCGCGACACGCGCTCGCGCTGGGGATCATGCGCGCGCGACGGGGCGCTGTCGTTCTCCTGGCGGCTCATCATGGCGCCGCCCGACATTCTCAACTATGTCGCCGCGCATGAGTGCGCGCATCTCGTACATCTCAACCATTCGCCGGCCTATTGGCGGACCTTGCAGGGGCTCGATGTCGATGCGCGCGCCGCTCGCGACTGGTTCAGCGAGAATGGGCGTTCGCTCTACGCCTTCGGCGCAGACGAAGCCGCTTAAATCGTCGCGGCGTTTGCGCGCAAAACCGCACACACTTTTGCGCACGCCGCTCTAGCCCGGCTCCGCCTCGGCGGTCGCGGGCGTTGCAATCAGCGGCGCCAGCAAGGGCCCGCGCTTCGGCGGGCGGACTTCAAGCACGCGTTCCATCACTTCCCGCCAGATGACGGCCGGGGCCTTGCCGCCCGTGATGTCGCCCATCGGCCTGTTGTCGTCGCGGCCGATCCAGACCGCACAGACGAGGCCGCCGGCATGACCGACGAACCAGGCGTCGCGGCTTTCCTGAGTTGTTCCCGTTTTGCCATAGGCCTCGTAGCGGGAGAGCGCCGCCGCCCGACCGGTGCCCTGCGTGACGACCGCGCGCAGCATGTCATTGAGCGCGGCGATGGACCCCGGCGAGGCGGCGACGGCGACCAGATTGGCGTTGCGCCGATAGATGATTTCACCATCGCTCGTGGCCAGCGAGGCGACCGCATGGGGTTCCACCCGGTAACCGCCATTGACAAGGGGAACATAGGCGCCGGCGAGTTCAAGCGGCGAGACGGCGTCGACGCCGAGCGCGAGCGCCGGCCCCTGACTAAGCGGCGACACGAGCCCCATGCGCCGCGCGGCGAGTCGCACCGCGCCGCGGCCGGCGTCTTCCTGCAGCCGAACCGTCGCGCCGTTGAGCGACCGCGACAGCGCCTCCGCAATTGTCACCGCGCCGAAATACTGGTTTTTGTAATTCGCCGGCGCCCAGTCGCCGATCCGGACCGGCGCGTCCTCAACGACGTCATGGGGAGAGGCGCCCGCTTCAAGAGCCGCGAGGAACACAAAGGGCTTGAACGCCGACCCCGGCTGCCGGCGCGCCGTGGTCGCGCGATTGAACTGCGAGCGGCGATAGTCGCGCCCGCCGGACAGGGCCCGGATGCGCCCTTCGCCATCGAGAATGACGACCGCCGCCTCGATCTCAGGGTCGAGTCCGGCGCGCGCCGCGCCCGCGACGAGCCCGAGATCGGCGGCCTCATTGATCGCCGGATCGAGCGTCGTGCGGACGACGAGATCGGCGTCGACACCGTTTGATCGCGTGCGCGCCTCCGCAATCGCATGATCGACGAAATAGGGCGCGCCGGCGAAACGCGACGGGCCGACTCTGACCGCGCTCGCGGCCGCGGCCTTTGCTTCCTCGGCGGTGATGAAGCCGGCGGCGAGCATCGCATCGAGCACGCGGCGACCGCGTTCGCCGGCGTCGAGCGGATTTCGGTCAGGCGCAAGGTGCGACGGCGCCTTGAGAAGCCCGGCAAGAATCGCCGATTCCGCGAGCGTCAGCGAAGACGCCGGCTTGCCGAAATAGCGCCGGCTGGCCGCGTCGACGCCATAGGCGCCGGCGCCGAAATAGACGCGATTGAGATAGAGCGTCAGGATTTCGTCCTTGGTGAATTCATTCTCGAGCCAGAGCGCGAGCAGCAATTCCTGAATCTTTCGGCGCAAGGTCCGGTCCGAGGTCAGGAAGAGGTTCTTCGCAAGCTGCTGGGTCAGCGTCGATCCGCCCTGGCGCACCTCGCCCTCGCGTGCATTGACGAAGAGAGCGCGCGCCACGGCGAAAGGATTGACCCCGACATGATGATAGAAATTGCGGTCTTCGACTGCGAGCACGGCCTTTGGCGTGTGCGCAGGAAGTTCCGAAAGACGCACCGGCGCGCCGACGCTCTGGCCGTGAAGCGCGAGCGGCGCGCCGTCGGCGGCGATGAGCGTGATCTTCGGCCCGGAGCTCGCACGCCACAATCCGTCCGTATCAGGCAAATCACGGGCGAAATGGATAAGCGCCGCCGACGCCGCTATCGCCGCGGCGAACACGTAAAAGCCCGCCTCGGCCGCGTAGCGCCAAAGGCGCGCGGCCGCGCGCGCCTTGCGGCCGCGCCGGCGCCGCCGTCGCCGTGAGGTTTTTCGTTTCGCCGCCATGGTCATGCGCGGGAGAGCCTCGGCCTCACAAGATTAACGAAACGTGAACCCGCTGGCGGGCGCGCGAAAAAGCAGGTCCGCTATCCTCGCCGGCGCGGAACGCGTAATCTGCCCTAGCGATTGAGTGACCGGAGCCAGAACGCCGATGCGCCCGAAATCCGCCGCCCGACCGGCGGCGCCAGACATCAAGGAGGCGGCGATTATCGAGGCCGCCAGCCGGACGTTTCTCGTCCATGGCTATGACGGCGCCAGCATGGACGAAATCGCCCTAGCCGCCGGCGTCTCGAAACGCACGGTCTACAACCGCTTCCGGTCGAAAGAGGATCTCTTCGCGGCGACGATTGAGGAGAGCTGCCGTCGCATCCTGCCGGTCGACATCGACGCCATTGAGACATCCCTTTCAACGCAGGCCTTCACCAGCGAGCTCGCCCATCTCTTCCTGCGCGGCGTGCTGCACCCGGAAGCGCTCGCGTTGCGCCGGATCGCCGCCTTCGAGGCCGGCCGCAATCCGGCGCTGGGGCGGCTCTACCATGAGCATGGTCCGGTCTACATGACCTCGGCCTTCGCCCCGATTCTCAAACGGGCCGCCGAACGCGAGGGGATGAAGATCGACGACGTCGAGACGGCGCTGCACCAGCTCGGCGCCCTCATCATGGAGCCGCTTTACACGGAAGCCCTCCTCGGCGTTGCGCCCGAAGACATCGACGCCGCGATTGACCGCCAGATCAAGCGCGGTCTTGACGCCTTCTGGAAGATCTACGCCTGACCGGGCCTGCCGCCGGCGCTACCGGGCCTGCCGCCGGCGCTGGCGCCGCAGCGTCGTAAGACGGTCGATCCGGCAAAAACGAAACCGGCGCAGCTTGGCTGCGCCGGCCCGTTCTTTCGTTGCGTCTTGCCAGCTTACTGGAAGCTGATGACGACTTCCGTGCGGCGGTTCAGCGGCTCGCGGACGCCGTCGGCCGTCGGCTTGGCCGGCTTGTCTTCGCCATAGGCTTCCATGCGGATCTTGTCCGCAGAAATACCGTTGGCGATAAGCGCATCGCGAACGACCGCGGCGCGGCGCTGCGAGAGCTGCTGGTTGTAGGCCGAGCCGCCCGAACGGTCGGCGTGACCGGAGACGACAACGGTGTCGACATCGTTCGCGAGCGCGCGGGTGGCCGCTTCGCGGATGAGGTTCGAGGCTTCCGGCGTCAGGTTCGACTTGTCATAGTCGAAATAGACGATCACGTTCAGCGGATCGAGGTCGGCGGTTTCCTTCGTGCCGACGTTCGGCGGGCAGTCCGCCGAAACCGGAACGCTGGAGCCGTCCCAGCAATCCTTGAACTTCGGCGCCGGCGCCGACGCGCCGAAATTCCAGCGCAGGCCGGCGAAGAGGCTGTGCGTGTCGTAGTCGTGACGGATGGTCACCGGGTTGCCGTTGATCGTGCCGTCGAACTTCGGCGTGCCGGCGGCCGCGAAATAGCGGTACGACAGGTCAAGAGCGAGGCCTTCGGCGAGCTTGACCGCGATGCCCGCGATCGCCTGGTAGGCGAGACGCTTGGCCGAGTCGTCGATGATGAGCGTGCCGAATCCGGCGTCAGCGCCCGTCACCTGATTCTTAAAGCTCGCGCCGCCGACGCCGAGGCCGACATAGGGCGTGATGCTGCCGCCGGTGTCGAAGTCGCGGATGACGTTGAACATGATCGAGTAGGCCTGGAGGTCGCCGTTGAGCACCGGCCAGCCCGAGAAGCCGAGGCCGTCGCCGGCATAGTGCCGAGCGTCGTTCTGGCGATAAGCGAATTCGATTTCGCCGCGATATTTGTTGCCCCAGTCATAGCCGAACGCCGTGTAGACGCCGATGCCGTTCTTGTAATCAGCCTCGCTGTCGAAGGCCGGGGCGTAGCCGACCGATTCAACGTCCTGGTCCGGCTGGAGGTAGTTGAGGCCGGCGCCGATCGCACCATAAAAGCCTTGATAAGCGTGGGCGGCAGGCACAACCGCGAGCGTGGCAGCGGCGGCGAGCAGGCTAGTTTTGAGTCTCATGAAGTCCCCTCCTCAGGTGAACAGACAGCGGCCACGCGATTGCGGGACCCTCGACGTTGCGACTTACCTAACCAATTCGAGCTGCCGAAAACAGCCCTATTTTTAACCAAACCGGCCTCTGAAGGCCAGATCGCTGCGCCGTTGTTGCTTCGGCGCATCGCCTTTTGCAGATTGTTACAACAAGGTTAACACGGCGACCCTAATTGTCTGATCTTCAAGCGTTAATTTCCGGTTGACGAGGCCGTTGCCGGACCTCTGGCGGACGGTCTAAGGTCGACGACGACGGTGCCCCCGGAAGCGGGGGAGAATAGGGAACGCGGTCAAAATCCGCGGCTGTGCCCGCAACTGTAAGCGGCGAGCCCCCTTCGCAGACAGCCACTGGCGTCCGTCACGACGCCGGGAAGGCGCGGAGAGGCGCAACGACCCGCAAAGCCAGGAGACCTGCCGTCGACGTCGTCCTTTCTGCGGCCGGGAACAGCCGCCGAATGCGGGAACCCGTCGCGGCGACATCCTTGAAACCGAACGAAGGAGTCGCCGGAGATGATCCGCCTACGAAGCTTTTACCCGCGCACCGCTTTTCTTCTCGCCGCCGCCGCCCTGCCCGCCCGCGCCGAAACCGGACGCCCCGCCGACATCGTCGTGTCCGGAACGCGGTTTGAGCGCCCCGCCGACGACATCGGCTCCAGCGTCACCGTCATCGACGCAGAGGACCTGAAGCGGCGCCAATACGCCTTTCTCGCCGACGCGCTGCGCGACGCCGTCGGCGCCGTTATCGCCCGCAACGGGTCTTATGGCGGCGTGACGAGCCTCCGGCTGCGCGGCGCGGCGAGCGGGCAGAGCCTCGTCGTCATCGACGGCGTCGTCGTGAACGATCCGGCCGCGCCGCAGGGCGGCTTTAATTTCGCCAATCTCGATCTCGTCGATATCGAGCGCGTCGAGATCCTGCGCGGCCCGCAAGGCATCCTTTACGGCGCCGACGCGATCGGCGGCGTCGTCTCGATCACCACCGCCGGGGCCGGCGGGCCCGCGCTCGCCGCCTTCATGGAGGGCCGCTCTTTCGGGACGGCGCGCGGCGGGGCGAGCGCGACGATCGGCGATGACGACGCCTTCCTGCGCGCCACGCTGTCAGGCGTGCGCACCGGCGGGGTCTCGCGCGCCGCCGCCGGAACGGAAAGGGACGGCTATCGCTCGCTCGCGGCCTCCATGCGCGGAGGCTTGCGCCTCAACGGGATCTGGTCCGCCTCGGCGAGCGCGCGATTCAGCGATTCCTTCGCCGCGATCGACGGCTTCCCGCCGCCCTTCTTCTCCCTCGCGGACACGGCCGAGACCGAAGACACGCGGGATTACTCCTTCTCCGCCGCGCTGCGCCATTCGGACGGCCGCGGCTTCAAGGGCCTTAACGGCGCGCTGACATTGGCTTACGCGTCGATCGACAGGCGCAATGAAGAGGCGGGCGTTGAGACCTTCGCCGCCGAAGGCCGGCGGATGACCGCCGATTACGCCGCCAATATTCCGCTGTCGGACAAAGTTCGCCTGATCGGCGGCGCCGAAATCGAGCGCGTCAGCGTCGACGTTTCAGGGGTTGATGAAAGCGCGACGAGCGGGGCCGTCTTCGGCCTTGTCGAAGTCGAGCCGGTCGACCGCCTGGTTCTGTCCGCCGGCGGGCGGCGCGACGAGTTCTCGAATTTCGACGGCGCGACGACGGCGCGCGTCGCGGCCGCCTGGTCAGGGTGGCGGGGCTGGGTCGTCCGCGCGAGCTGGGGCGAGGGGTTCCGCGCCCCGACGCTGTTCGAGCTCAATTTCGACCAGTTCGGGATCATCCCGAACCCCGATCTGCGGCCCGAGCGCGCGCGTGGCCTCGACGCCGGGATCGAACGGCGCTTCGGCGCGGCGGAAAACCCCTTCCTTGTCGCGCGCGCGACCTTCTTCCGGACGAAGGTCCGCGACCAGATCGACTTCGATTTCGCCGGCGCCGGCGATTTCAACATCGACCGGACGCGCGCGCGCGGCCTTGAGGCCGAACTCGAGTGGCGTCTCGCCCCGACCCTGAACGCGAGCCTCGCCTACACCCTGACCGTTGCGATCGATCAGGGAACCGGCGCGCCCCTCCTGCGCATTCCGAAGCACAAGGGAACCGCGATCATCGACTGGGAGCCTGTCGAGGCGCTGACGCTGTCCGCAAGCGTCATCGTCAACGGCGCCGAAAGGGATTTCCCGGCGGCGAACAAGGGCTTCACGCGCCTCGACCTGCGCGCGGCGTGGCGCGTATCGGAGCGCGTCGAGCTTTACGGCCGCGCGGAGAATGTGACGGATACGGACTATCAGGACGTCTCCGGCTATGGCGAGCCGGGCGTCGCCGTCCATGGCGGCTTGAGGGTCCGCCTGTGATCGCGGCGGCGCCCGCCCTCGCCGCGGCGGCGCGGGTGCTGTCCGCCGATTTCTGCGCCGACCAGATCGCGCTGGCGCTCGCCGAGCCTTCGCAGATCGCCGCCCTGTCGCTGGATGCGGAGAAGGATTTTTCCTTTTTTCGCGCCGAGGCCGCCGGGCTGCCCCAGGCGCGCGCCGACGCCGAATCAGCGCTGGCGGCGAAAGCGGAGGTCGTGCTGCGCTTCTGGGGCGGCGATGCGCGGCGCCTCGAACGGCTCGGGCTGCGCGTCGTGACGCTAGATTACGCGACGTCCTTCGACGGCGTGAAAGCGAATGTCAGAACGGCGGCGCGCGCGATCGGCCGGCTCGCCGAGGGCGAAAAGCTCGTTGATGACATTGACCGGCGCCTCAAGGACCTTGAGGCGCGCGGACCGTCCGGCGTCACCGCGCTTTATGTGACGCCGGGAGGCGTCACCGCCGGGAAGGAAACCATGATCGACGCGATCTTCAAGGCCGCCGGCGTCGGCAACGAGGCCGCCGAAAAAGGATATTTCCATTGGCCGCCGCTTTCGGCGGAGGCCGTCGTCGCCGATCCGCCGGATTTCATCGTTGCGGGCTTCTTTTCCTCGAACGCCGAACGGATCAACCACTGGTCCGGCGCGCGCCATCCGGCGCTGAAGCGCGTCGTTGAGACGACGCCGGGCGTCGCTCCGCCTACGGACGTTCTCGCCTGCCCCGGCCCGCAATCGGTCGATGCGGCGGAGATGATCCGGGACGCTGCCGACAAGGCGCGGCCCCGACCATGACCGTGCGCTCTTGCATCCTCCTGATCGCCGTCAGCGCGGTCGCGTTCCTCGGCGCCCTTCTGGTCGGCCCGGCCCATCTTGCGCCCGGCGAGGCGCTCGCCGCGCTCTTCGGCGAGGGGCCCGCTTCGGTCATCGTGCGCGACATCCGCCTGCCGCGCGCGCTCGCCGCGTTTCTCGCGGGCGCCGCGCTCGGCGCCTCTGGGGCCGCGCTGCAGGGCCTGTTGCGCAATCCGCTTGCCGACCCAGGGGTTCTCGGCGTCTCCTCGATCGCCGCGCTTGGCGCGGTCATCGCCATTTATTTCAACCTCGCCGCCGCCGCGTTCTGGCTGACGCCGCTCGCCGCGATCATCGCCGCCCTTTGCGCGACGGCGACGCTCTACGCGCTCGGCGCCGGCCATCTCTCGCCGGCGCGGCTCGTCCTGGTCGGGGTCGGGCTTTCGTCACTGGCGGGCGCGGCGATCGCGCTCGTCATGAACCTTGCGCCCAACCCGTTCATCCTCTCCGACCTCGTCAATTGGCTCTTTGGCGCCGTCACGAACCGGAGCTTTGCGGACATTGCGCTGACGGCGCCGTTCATGGCCGCGGGTCTTGCGCTCATCCTCCTCGCCGCGCCGGGCCTTTCAGCGCTCGCCCTTGGCGAGGAAACCGCGGCGAGCCTTGGCGCCGATCTCGTCCGCACCCGGACGCTCGCCATCGGCGGCGCGGCGCTGATGACGGGCGCCGCCGTCGCGCTCGCCGGCGCGATCGGTTTCGTCGGAATCGTCGCGCCCCATCTTGCAAGGCCGCTGACGGGACACGATCCGGGCCGCGCCATCCTTCCCGCCGCGCTCGTCGGCGGGGCGATGCTTGCGCTTGCCGATCTCGTCGTCCGGCTCCTTCCCTTCGAGCAGGAACTGAAGCTCGGCGTCGCGGCGGCGCTGATCGGGGCGCCCGCCTTTATCGCCATCGCCGCACGCACGCAAAGGATCGCTTCATGATGCGACTCGAAGCGATCACCCTATCGGTCAGGCGGAAGGATTGCGTTCTGGTCCAGGCGGCCTCACTCGCCGCGACGAGCGGCGAATTCATCGGGCTTGTCGGCCCCAATGGCGCCGGGAAAACGACGCTGCTGCGCGCGCTGGCCGGTCTGGAGGCGCCGGCGGCCGGACATGTCGCGATCGACGGCGCCGACATGCGCGCGATGTCGCCCCGCGAACGGGCGCGGAAGCTTTCCTATCTGCCGCAGGCGCGCGAGGTCGCGTGGTCGATCACTGCGGAGGCGGTCGTCGCGCTCGGCCGCTTCGCTTACGGAACGCCGGCGCGCCTCGGCCCTGAAGACCGCGCCGCCGCCGACCGCGCGTTTGCATCGACCGACGCCGGCGCCTTCCGGACACGGACGATGTCGACGCTGTCAGGCGGCGAGCAGGCGCGCATCCATCTCGCCCGCGCCCTCGCCGCCGAGGCGCCGATCCTGCTCGCCGACGAGCCGACCGCCGCGCTCGACCCCAAACATGCGCGCGCGATCATGCAGGCGCTGCGCGCGAAGGCGGACGGCGGCGGCATCGTGTTCGCCGCGCTCCACGACCTGCGGCTCGCCAGGCGCTGGTGTTCGCGCATCATCGTCATGAACGAGGGCGACCTCGTCGCCGACGACGATGCGGAGCGCGCGATGACGCCGGCGATCATGGAAACCGTGTTCGGCGCCGGTCTTGCCGACCTTTAGGAGCCGACGCTCTTCGACTTCTCCCACAGTATTTCGGGAACCCCGGTCCGGCGCGCTGCGACCCCCGCGGCGATGAAGAGGTAATCGGAGAGCCTGTTGAGATAAGCGATCGCATGCTCGCCGCCGCCCGCGGCCGCGAAGAACGCGACCGCAGACCGCTCGACGCGGCGGCAAAGCGTGCGCGCGACGTGCAATTGCGCGATGAGCGACGAGCCGCCCGGCAGCACGAATTCCTTCAGCGGCGGCAGGCCGGCGTTGAGCGCCGCCGCCGCCGCGTCGATGCGTGCTACATGGGCTTCCTTCAGCACCGGCGCGCCCGGAAAACAGAGCGCGCCGCCAAGATCGAAGAGATCGTGCTGGACGAGGCCGAGCGTCGCCGAAACCTCCGGGCCCGGCGCCAGCGCCAGCACGGCCCCGACGCCGGCGTTCAGCTCATCGACGTCGCCGAGGAGCGCGACGCGGGCGTCATGCTTCGCCACGCGCGTTCCGTCGGCGAGCGAGGTTTCCCCCTTGTCGCCGCCGCGCGTGACGATGCGATTGAGCCGGTCCGCGATCGCCGCGCCTCCTCTATTTCACGCCGTGCATGCCGGCCTTCAGGAGCGGCCACAGCACGAGCAGCGCGACGCCGGCGACGATCCCGGCGATCCCGATCGTCTGGAACACGCCGAGATAGGTCTGCAGCGAGACCTGCGGATTGAGAACCGTTCCGCCGACCGTTTCGGTCGAGGCGAACTGCGCGACGATGCCGCCGACATATTGCGCCATCGCGGATGACAGGAACCAAACGCCCATCATCATGCCGACGAGCTTCGGGATCGAAAGCTTCGTGATCATCGACAAGCCGACCGGCGACAGGCAAAGTTCGCCCATCGAATGCAGGAAATAGGCGAAGGCGAGCCAGAACAGCGGCACGAGATACCGTTCGTCATGGAACTGCGAGCCGAAGACGAGCACGAGAAAGCCGAGCCCGACGAGAATGAGGCCGATCGCGAACTTCAATGGCACCGAGGGTTCAAGCCCGCGTTTGCCGAGCCAGCTCCACATCACCGAGAAGATCGGTGCAAAGAAGACGATGAAGAGCGGGTTGAAGATCTGCACCTGGCCCGCCGGCATCGTGTAGACGCCCATGATGTTGAGGTCGGTGTTGCGGTCGGCGAACAGCGTCAGCGACGATCCCGCCTGCTCGAACAGCGTCCAGAACACGACCGAGAAGAAGGTGAGGACGACGGCGACGATCATCCGGTCGCGCTCCTTCGCCTTCAGCGAGAGAACCGCCCACAGCGGGATGCCGATCATGGCGATGAGATAGGAGAAGAACATCACCTGGCCGAGCAGGGGCTGGGCGAGAATGTAGCCGACGACGCCGGTCGCTGCGACTTCGCGCGCAACGCTCGCCGTCTCCATGGCGTTGTTGAGGAAGAACCACATCAAGGGCACGGCGAGCAGCGACAAGATGACGATGATCGCGTCGCGATTCTTCCCGCCTTCCGGCGGATTGCCGTAATCAGCGAGGGCTTTTTCGGCGAAGAAGAACCGCGCCCAGGCGAGCAGCATGCCGAAACCGGCGAGCGCAAAACCCCATTTGTAGCCGTAAGTGACCGCGATGAGGGGCGCGAGGAACTGCGAAATCAGCGAACCGAGATTGATGCCCATGTAGAAAATGGTGAAGCCGGCGTCGCGGCGGCTGTCGCCTTCGGGATAGAGCGTGCCGACGATCGTCGAGATGTTGGGCTTGAAATAGCCGTTGCCGACGATGATGAGGCCGAGCGACATGAAGAGCAGGATGACGCTGAGGTCGTTGCGCTCGGCGCCGAACTTGAAGGCGCCCTTGGCGACCGTCGCCGGCAGGTCGGCGCCGGTCGCGCCTTCGAGCGTCAGCGAGCCGTCCTCATTGCCGCGGATGCGGTAGCGGTTTTCGCCGGCGACGACATACTGTCCGGCGTCCTCGCCGTCCTTGTCGATCGAGACTTCATAGCGCTGGTCATTGATGGTGACGTTGGGCTTGGCGTTCTCCCCGCCCGAAAAGGCGAGAAGAAGATAACCGGCCGACATCAGGATGGCGCCGAACTTCACCGCCTTCTTGGAGCCGAAATACTGGTCGGCGATGAGGCCGCCGATGAGCGGCGTCAGGTACACGAGCGAGGTGAAGGCGCCATAAAGGCCGTTGGCGACAGTGTCGGCGAAGACGAAGTGCTCGACGAGATAGAGGATGAGGAGCGCCCGCATCCCGTAATAGCCGAAGCGCTCCCACATTTCCGACGTAAAAAGGATCGCAAGCTGCCGCGGATGGCCGAACCATCCCTTGTCCGCCGCCGTCGCCATGGTGTTCGTTTCCTCCGCTCGGCGCCGGCCCGTCCCCGACCTGTCGCGCCCGCCCTTGTTGTTCCCCCGGCCCAAAAGAACGCGGAGGCGTTGAAGCCTCCGCGCGTCGGCGCGGAAATTGGCCGAATTGCGGCGGAAAATCCAGCGCCTATGATCGCGGCCATGGCGACCTTCACCCTGCATGAACGTTTGGCGAACGACTGCATCGCGGTCGGCGACCTTCCGCTGTGCCGGGCGCTCCTGATGGACGACAGCCGATTCCCATGGGCGATACTCGTTCCCCGGCGCGCGGGCGCGTCGGAGATTCACGACCTCACCGCCGCCGATCGCGCCCTTCTCATCGAGGAGATCGCGCTCGTCAGCCGCGTGCTGAAGAAGGTCGCGGGCGCGGAAAAGATGAATGTCGGCGCGCTCGGCAACATCGTCCCGCAGCTTCATGTGCATGTCGTCGGGCGCAGCAGCCTCGACGACGCCTGGCCGGGTCCCGTCTGGGGCGCAGGGGCGCGCGCGCCCTATGAGGACGGCGCCGGCGAGGCCTGCGCGGGCGAGCTGCGCCGGGCGCTCGGGCTTTGAGCGTCGACCGCGCGGCTTTTCAGTGATGGTTTCGCCTGATTAATGGCGTGACGAGCGTATAGCTGCGGCGGCGCGGCACGCTCCCCCCGGCGCGGCGGACGATGAATAGGTGCTGTCAGTGATGGAACCCGGTCGCTGAAAGGCGGCCTTGCGTCGCCGCGGGCGCGCGGTCGCGCTCGCCAGGGGGCGA
>JBKBLR010000051.1:0-12988 GCA_046296195.1 Parvularculaceae bacterium
ACACTCCAACTGATCGCGTCCAATGTCGCCGATTGGCTGCGGTCGCAGCCACTATGTGGCGCGTCGCGCGGCAGTTTCAACCCGCCCCATTGATGATAGGGCCGGCGGGCTCAAGAAGCACGGGCTGACCGAAAACGAACCGGGGCGCCACCCGGGCGCCCCTTCCTTCCGCCAGATCAGACGATTCAGGCGCTGGCGTCGACTTCGAGCCGCTCCTTGCCGCGGTCCTCATAAATATGAAGCGGTTTGGCGCGGCCCTCCACGACCTCGCTGTTGACGACGACTTCAGCCACGCCCTGCATCGAGGGCAGGTCGAACATCGAATCGAGGAGAATTCCCTCCATGATCGACCTCAGGCCGCGCGCGCCGGTTTTTCGGGCGATCGCCTTTTTCGCGATCGCCGACTTGGCGTCCTCTGTGAACGTCAGCCTCACGTCCTCCATCTCGAAGAGACGCTGATACTGCTTGATAAGCGCATTCTTCGGCTGGGTGAGAATCTGGATGAGCGCGGGCTCGTCGAGGTCCTCAAGGGTGGCGATGACCGGCAACCGCCCGACGAATTCCGGAATGAGGCCAAACTTCAGAAGGTCTTCTGGTTCGATTGTTTTCAGGACGTCGCCCACCCGGCGGTCGTCGGGCGCGGCGACCTTGGCGCCGAAACCGATCGAGGTTCCCGCCTGACGACTCGAAATGATGCGCTCAATTCCTGCGAAGGCGCCGCCGCAGATGAAGAGGATGTTGGTGGTGTCGACCTGCAGGAATTCCTGCTGGGGATGCTTTCTCCCGCCTTGCGGCGGAACAGAGGCGATGGTGCCCTCCATAATCTTCAAAAGGGCCTGCTGCACGCCCTCGCCCGACACGTCCCGAGTAATGGACGGATTATCGGATTTTCTGCTGATCTTGTCGACTTCGTCGATATAGACGATGCCGCGTTGCGCGCGCTCGACATTGTAATCGGCGGCCTGCAGCAATTTGAGAATGATGTTTTCAACGTCCTCGCCGACATAGCCGGCTTCGGTGAGCGTCGTGGCGTCGGCCATGGTGAATGGAACATCGAGAATGCGCGCTAGCGTCTGCGCGAGTAGAGTCTTGCCGGACCCGGTCGGTCCGAGCAGCAGGATGTTCGATTTCGCAAGCTCGACGTCGTTGTTCTTGGTCGCGTGGTTGAGGCGCTTGTAATGGTTGTGAACTGCGACCGAGAGAACGCGCTTGGCCTGCTTCTGACCAATGACGTAATCATCGAGGACCTTTGAAATCTGTTGCGGGCTGGGAACGCCCTCACCCGCCTTCACGAGCGAAGATTTCGATTCCTCGCGAATGATGTCCATGCAGAGTTCGACGCATTCATCGCAGATGAACACCGTCGGGCCGGCGATAAGTTTCCGGACTTCATGCTGGCTCTTGCCGCAGAAAGAACAGTAGAGGGTGTTCTTGCCGTCGCCGCCGCCGTTCTTTCCGCTAACTTTGCTCACGCTCTACCACTCCTTCAGGTCGCCCGGCACAAGCGGCGAACTGGCGCCTGCCCGGTTCACATCCTGCTTCGGATGACCCCTCCCGGACGCCCGACGCGGTGCACGATCTGCGCCAACCCCTGGCCGGCATCCAGTCCCGATCACCGCATTGTTCATTCGACCACAACCCTGACCTGCCTATCAAGCCGACTTTTCGCCCGGCAGGTAATCGTTAACGCTTGAAAAGCTTACTCCTCAGCGCCCGGCCGCTTGTCGAGGACCTTGTCGATCAGCCCGAACTCCACCCCCTCTTCGGGTGACATGAAGTGGTCCCGGTCGAGCGTTCTCTCAATGACATCATAGGGTTGGCCGGTGTGCTCGACATAGATCTCATTGAGCCGCCGCTTCATCTTGATGATGTCCATGGCGTGCCGTTCGATGTCCGACGCCTGCCCCTGGAACCCGCCCGACGGTTGGTGGACCATGATCCTGGAATTGGGCAGGGAAAAGCGCATCCCCTTGTTTCCCGCCGTCAAGAGGAGGGATCCCATGGAGGCGGCCATGCCGACGCACATGGTTGAAACGGCCGGTCGGATGTATCGCATGGTGTCATACATCGCGAGGCCAGCCGAGACCGAGCCTCCCGGCGAATTGATATAGAAGGCGATCTCCTTCTTGGGGTTTTCCGCCTCCAGGAAGAGCAGCTGGGCGACAATCAGGGTCGAGACGGCGTCATGCACCGGCCCGGAGAGAAAGATGATCCGTTCCTTCAACAGCCGGGAGTAGATGTCGTAGGCCCGCTCGCCGCGGCTCGATTGCTCGACGACCATCGGCACCAGGGTGTTCATGTAAATGTCGTGGGGGTCCTTCATGGAACTCTCTGTTGATCTCGAACCGCCGAGGAGACCGCATGGACCCCGCCCGACCTTAAACGCCGCCGTCCCCGGCGGCACGGCGTGATATGGGCGTTCTTCCCCGGACGAAAAGCCTCCGGCCCCAAACCCCGAGGAAAGCCTAGCCCGCCGCGGTTTAAAGGCGGGTTATTCTCCTTTGAACGCAAGGGGCCGGGGCGCGGATCGGGGCCGGCGGTTTCTGCCGGAGGGGCCCGGCCCCGCCTAGCGCTCCTTCGCTCAGCCCCCGAACACCATCGGGTGCACGTCGGGCCGGAGCGCTTTCATCTCTTCGTCGATCCTGGCGAGCTTGCCATAACAGGGCTGTCGCAGGCCGTGATACTCCTTCGGCTCGCCGAGAGGCCTGAACTTGATGCCGAGCCGCGCGAGATGGAGAATCAACGCCGGCTCCATCGTCGCACAGAGCCAGGTGATCCCATTCTGGCGCGCCATCAGCACCACGGCGCGCATCAACATCACCGAAAACAGCGAAAACCGCTTTTCCGTCGAAATGCGCGACTCGCCCTTTATTGGCGGGCCGTCGGGATGCCAGTTCTTGTATTCCCGCGTGACGGCGAAGCGGGACACCTCCGCAAGGCGAGAATAATCGATCTCCTCCTCGATGAAATCGAGAGGATTGGGATCGATTTCCTGGATCGGCAAATCAGGTCCGGCGCCTTCGTCGGACGGCAGGACCAGTCTCACGACGCCGATCGAATCGCCGTTGTCAGGACGGGTGAGCAGCGCATGATTGGCGCGGTTGTCGTAGGCGTCGATCTCGTGCCCCTTGGAGATCCGGACTTCGTTATACCATCCGCGCTCGACGCAGTAGACTTTGTAACGAAGCCGCTGGCAGCGGGCGACGTGATCCGGCGCGCGCGAGATCTTCAACGCCAGCTTGTTCTCATTGACGACGATCGACTTCAGCGCAGGAGCGTTCATTTGAACTCTCCTGTCGTCGTCACGATCTCCGCAAGGTTGAGGACGCCGGCGCCGAGGGACAGTTTCGCCTTTTCGAGCGCGCCCAGATTCACCTTGAAGCGGAGCCGCCGATTGGACTCATAAAGTTCGATGTGACCACCATTCGATCCAAAGCCCGTCATGTCTGAAACGAGGAGGGTGTTGTGGGCGTTGGCGAAATCTCGGAGTTCCTTAAGCGTGACGCCGTCGGGCGCCTCGCTAAGGAAGGTCACCGAGCAGTTCTGCAGTTCTCCGGGCTTGAACGTTGTGAAGAACGCGACGCGCACCGGCCGGTTTTGAATGCGCTTCTTGCCCCAGCCGGCGAAGGCTTCCTGACCAATCGTGTCGGACTGAATGCAGAACTTGATCGAGGTGTCGAGATCGCTCACCACCGGCCAGGTCGTGAACTTCGCGAAGTTGAAAAGAAACGCCGCATGAAGCGCATCAAGCGAGTCGGACTTCGCGCTTTGGGCGTAAGACGGCGCCGTCGAAGCGAGGACGATCGCGATCGCGCCTAGCGTCGTCGCCAGGCGATGCACCGGTTTTCGCAGCGCACGTGCGATGGGGTTGGACCTGAACATGGGACCAACCCTCAAAACTTCGCCGTCAACGCCGCGAAAACGCTTCGCTCCACGCTGGTAGGCACGGTCGAGAAGGATGGATCTGTCCCAAACTCGAAGTGGTCGCCCTTTGTGAGGTTGCGGCCGGTGACCGCGAACTCAAGATTGTCGTTGACCCGCCAGGCGAGCCTTGCATCCACCGCGACATAGGAATCGATGCCGAAACCGTCGAGGCTGTCGACGAAGCGCACCGCGGTATCAAGTTTCAGCCTCTTGTTGATGTCAAAAAGCGACCGGAGGTTCGCGGTATGCTTCGGGTCCGCCGCCCCCGGAACGCCGGCGCGGATGTCAGGCGCGACAGGCACCTCGCCGTCGATGCTGAGATAGGCGTAAGTCGCCTGCAGGCGCCAGTTCGGCGCGACCTGCCAGTCAAACACCGCCTCGACGCCGTGGGTGTCGGCCTTGACAAGTTCTTCGACAGTCAACGGCAAGATCACATGCGGCGTCGGCGCCAGCGTCAGGACGGGCGCGCCGATCCTCGACCCCCGAAGATCGCCATAATCGTTGAAAAAGCCGGTGACATCGAACGACGCCGAGTCTGCGAGGCGAAAGCGGGCGCCGAGTTCATAGGCGATCAACGTCTCGGATTCGATGCTGCGGTCGCCCGTGAACTGCAGCGCCAGCGGCAGCGGCCCCGGATTTCCGGGGAACCCCGGCGGAATGACCGCCGCAATGGCGCGGATGTCGTCTTCCGCGCGCGACGGCGTTCTCACCGCCCGCGAGATCGCCCCCCAGAAGGTCGCCTCCTCGCTTGCGCGCCAGACAAACCGCGCCGACGGCTGGATCTCGAACCCCGTAAAGTCATTGTGCTCGAATTTCGCGCCGATCACGATGTCGAGCGCGTCCGCGGCCTTGAAGGTGTCTTGCACGAAACCACTGAAAATCTGGACGGAGCGCTTGGTGTCCGCAAAGGCGACGAAGTTGCTGTTGGTGATCTCGTCGCTGATGTTTCGCACGCCGACTCCCCAGAGCACGCTGTGCCTTTCACCCGCGGCGAAAGCGTGCTGCGCCGTAAAATCAAATGTCAGGCGCTTTTCCTCGCCTTGGGGGATCTCGATGTCCGAAAAATCGAAATACCCCTGGACGTAGAGCTCCGACCCATCGCCAAGATCGCGCGTCCATTGCGCAAGCAGGTGCGCGCCGATGCGATCGATCTCCGCGTCACGCCGCTCGAGATAGGGCGGCGTGAGCAACGGCACGTCGAGCGTCTCGCCGGCGTTTATGACCGAGACCTCTCCCGTCATCATCAGCGTGTCGCGTGCGCTGAGGTCGAAGTCGGTGCGGAAACCGCCGCGGAAGTTGCGCCAATCATCGTTCGCCCTGATCCCGGCGCCGGTCTCGCTTTCGTCAAAGGATTCAAACTTCCCGTAGATCCGGTAGGCGCCGTTCTCGCCGACGTCGCCCCCGACGCGCAGCACGGCCTGCGCTTGGTATTCCTCGCCCCCCGCGGCTTTAACGAGCACGCCTTTGGTGTCCCGGCTTGACCGAGTGATGATGTTGATGACCCCGTTGACCGCATTAGCGCCCCACAGCGCCCCGCCCGGCCCGCGAACGACCTCAATGCGTTCCACATCCTCAAGGACGAGGTTCTGCTGATCCCAGAGCGTTCCCGAAAAGAGCGGCGTGTAGACGCTCCGCCCGTCGATCATCACCAGCAGCTTGTTGGAGAACCGGCTGTTGAAGCCCCTCACCGTCACCGCCCAGGAATTCGCATTGATCTGCGCGACATTGACCCCAGGAACGAGGCGCAGGGCGTCCGCGACCGTCACGGCGCCTGACCGCGTAATGTCATCGCGCGTCAGCACGAATACCGCCGCCGCCGCCTCGCTTGCACGCTCCGCCCGTTTTGACGCCGTTGTCACCTCGACCGCCATGAGGTCTTCAAGCGTGAGACTGGTGAAGTCATCGACGCCGGCGGATCTTGCTTGCGCGACCGCGGGCAGCGACATCATGATCGCCGCCGCGAAGCCCGATCCAGATTTCAGCGCTCGCTTGAAGCCGGAGCCGTTGACCATGAGAAATCTCCTTTAAACTCTTTCGCCGGAACGTCAGCCGGCCGCTCGTTGAATTGACCGTGCCGGCGATGACAGCGACCGGCGCGCCGGAAAAACGACCTCGACAGTCGTGCCGCCGCCCACTGAGCTCTCGATCGCCATGCCCGCCTGATGGAGGTCGAAAACCGCCTTCGCGAGCGGAATCCCGATGCCTAGCCCTTGATGCGTGCGGGTGAGTCCGGTTGAGCTCTGGCGGAACGGAGATGAGAGCCGTTGAAGCTGCGATGGATCGAACCCGGCTCCGTTGTCCGAGATGCGCACCTTCACCGACCCGTCGACGGTTGCGACCGCGATTTCGCACCGGGCGCCCGCTGGCGAGAACTTCACCGCATTCGAAACAAGGCTTGCAAAGGCCCGCGTCATGAGAAACCGGTCGCCCAGCAATTCGATCCCTGGGTCGCAGTCGATCTCAACCTTGACGCGCGCTTCCTCATGATTTGGGCGCGCCTCGCTCACGGCGCGCTGCAAAATGTCTCGTAACGCGATTTCGCTCTCATTGAGCGAGAGCTTCCCGACGTCATGCTTGACGAGCGCCAGCATGTCCTTGACGACCGCCAATAATTGGCGCGCGCTGACGGCGATATGCCCGGCATATTCCCGGTATTGGCCAGGCCCGATCGAATCCTGCTTGTCGCCCGAAATCAGCTCGGCGAAGCCAAGGGTGACATGAAGCGGCGTGATGAGCTCATGCGTCATCAGCGCGAGAAAGTCCGACTTTCCCTTGTTTTCCTCTTCGGCGCGGCGCTTGGCTTCGCGCAGTTCGGCTTCAACCGCCATCCGCAGCCGGATCTCGCGAACCAGGTCGTCGTTTCTCTTCTGGAGATCGACCGCTTGCTCGGCCACGATCTTCTCCGCGCCCTCAGCAAACGACCGAATCTGCTTTGTCGCCGCGCTGAGCTGCAGATGGGTGTCGATGCGCGCCCCTAGAGTTCTGGAGTCGATCGGCTTTGTCACATAATCATTGGCGCCCAGTTCGAAAGCCTGCACCACCGACTCCGGATTTGAGTCGGCGGTGACCATCAGAATGGGCGTCTCGCTCTTGGAGGTCGTCTGTCGCGCCGCCGAGAGCACCTCGAGCCCGTTCATGTTCGGCATATGGATGTCGAGCAGAATGAGGTCCGGAGTCTCCGTCTCCAGCGCCTTCAGGACGGACGCGCCGTCCACGAACTCTCTGGGCGCATAGCCCATTTTTCTGAGATGGCGCGCAGCGATGTCACGATTGAACGCTTCATCGTCCACGATAAAGATCAGCTGTCTTGAACCTAGAGGTTCCCGCATCCTATCCGCGCGCAGAGCGCGCCGCCCCGCTTTTCCTTTGACTTGCAGTCTTCTCGATCAGCTCAAGCAGCGCGCTGAAGCGGACCGGTTTGGTGGCGAATGCGTCACATCCGACCGACAAGCATTTCTCTGCGTCGCCTTCCATCGCGTGCGCCGTCAAAGCGATGATCGGCGTCGTCTTGAGCTCCGGCGTCCGGCGGATGACCTGCGTCGCCTCGATGCCCGACATGATAGGCATGCTGATGTCCATGAGAATGAGGTCAGGACGGTCGCGCTTCGCAAGCTCCACGGCTTCGAGTCCGTTTGCCGCTATGGTCACCTCGTGACCCGCGCGTTCGAGTCGGCGCCTGATGATCTCCTGGTTCTCCAGATTGTCCTCGGCGACTAAGATGCGCATTTCGTCTCCTCCTCGCCGTGAACGGCGGTAGGCTGGCGAACGCCGGACCGGGCCATGAACTCCGAAATGACGACGCGCGGCGAGGTCTCCGACTTGACATGGTAGCCCTGCGCCTTGCTCTCGACATGGGCGCGCTGCGTTTCATCGAGCTCCTGCGCCGAAAAGACGATCACGGGCATAGATCGCCATTTTTCAGACGCTCTGAGGGCGTCGAGAAAGGCGAAGCCGTCCATTCCGGGAAGCGACAAATCGAGGACGACCCCGATGACGGACGCAGTTTCGAGCAGCTTCAGGCCCGATTCGGCGTCAGCCGCCCGCAACGGCGTGAAGCCGATGTTCCGCGCCGCTCGTGCGACAAGGTCGGCTGCATCGTCATTATCCTCGACAATCAGGATTTCCCCGGACGCCAGTTTCGAATAGGAGAGCAGCGCGCGCTCGAACTCGACGCGATTGATGGGTTTCGTGAAGCAGTCCTCCGCCCCCAGGGCGAGGCAATTCCTGGTGTCGTCGTCGACGCTGACGACAATGGTGGGAATCAGCGAGAGTTCGGGGTCCGCGCGCAGCTTTTCGAGCACGGTCCACCCGTCCATCACGGGCATATGAAGATCGAGCAGGATGAGATCAGGTCGAACGACCCGGGCCATTTCCATAGCTTCGGCGCCGTTCGAGGCGACGACGGTGTCATAGCTCATCCGCGCGGCCAGACGCTCAAGCAGTTCTCGCGCATCGCTGTCGTCATCTACGATCAGCGCCGTTCTTTTCACGCTTGAACCGGCGTCTGCGGGCGGCGGCGGCGCTCTTTCCGAACTGGGCTGCGGAACGCCGCCGAAAGCGCGCGGGACGACAAATGTAAAGACGCTGCCGACATCCGGTTCGCTGTCGACCCTGATCGCGCCGCCCATCAGCGTCACGAGCCGCTGCGTGATGGCGAGGCCGAGCCCCGTGCCGCCGTATTTCCGCGTGGTCGACGCGTCCGCCTGGACGAACGCCTTGAACAGCGAGGCCTGTTGCGCCGGCGTCATCCCGATGCCGGTGTCGCGGATCGACACCTCTAGCGCCTCGGCCCCGTCGATCTGCGCCAATCGCGCCGACAGCGAAATGGCGCCGTCCTTCGTGAACTTGCAGGCGTTGCTGAGAAGGTTCAGCACGCACTGCCGGAACTTGACCGAGTCCGTGTAGGCGGTTGTGAATGCGGCGCTGATGTCGACGTCGATCCTGTTGCCGTTTCGCGCGGCGAGCGGGCGCACGGTGTCGACGGCTTCCCTGAGAATGGCGGCGGCGTCGAACGAATGCGCCTCCACCTCCATGCGCCCGGCTTCGATCTTGGACAGGTCGAGAATGCCGTTAATAAGACCTAGGAGATGAAGACCGGCCGTCTGGATTTTGCCGACGTCGCTGACGACCGTCTCTGTTTCTCCGGCTTCCAGGTCTTCCTGAATGATCTCCGCATAATTGATGATGGCGTTGAGCGGCGTCCTGAGCTCGTGGCTCATGTTCGCCAGGAACTGCGACTTTGCGGTGTTCGCCGACTGCGCCGCGTCGCGCGCCGAAATAAGGTCGCCGACCAGCGATTCCAGGCGCTCGTCCCGGCTCTCGATTTCCTCGAGCATGGCGTTGAAGTTGTCGATCAGCGTGCCGAAATCCTTGTCCCGCGGCGGTTCGACGCGTGAGGAATAATCTCGCGTTTCCCTGATTGACTGGATCGTTTCGCGAAGACGCAGCATCGGCGTCGCCATCGCTTCGGACTCCCAGCGCGCGAGAATGATCGCAAACAGCGTCGAGCCCAGAAAAACGAGGGTAGCGATGAGACCGTAACGCATCAGCGTCGTCTCGAACTCGGACAAATTGGTCAGCAGAACGAGTTCGCCGACCGCTTCATCGTCGATACGGATCAAGCTGGTGAAGCGCGGCCCCATGTGCTTGCTGATCAGCTCGGCGGTCTTGCCTGCGGAGCTGTTTCGCGAATAGGCGGCGAACATCTCGCCGTTCGGCAGGCGCACGAACGCGGCGTCGACTTGCGGCGTACGGTCGGTGGCGCTCAAGATGTCGCGAGCGGAAGCGTCATCGCCGAACAAGACGGCGGCGGTGACGTTGGCGGCCAGCACTTCGGAAAGCGTCTGCTGTTCGCGGTCGAAGCGAATTCGATAGGTGAGCGACTCGTTGATCATGAAAGCGACACAGGCGATCAGCGCAGTCGCTGCGCACGCCGCGATGGTCGCAAGGCCCATCTTGCTTCGGAAGGACAGCCGACCGATGCGGTCAGCCAATGCTGAGGCGAAGCCCATGACGCCCGATATCCCCGAAGGGCCCGCCGAACAGCGCCCCGCTTGGCGTCTCTTTTGGCCCCGACCAGACGACGTTAACCGCCAAGCGCTGATTTTCGGTTAAGCCGCGCTTTGAGCAGGTCAGCCGGCCATCCGCGGCCGATGGGTGCTCAGAAACTCGCGCGCGAGACGCTGGGCCTCAGCGACTTCCTCGGCCGACATCTCGCGGGCGAGTTCGGCCCGATAGGTGCGCGCCTCGGCGTTGCCGAGCATCGCCGCGAGATTGAACCATTTATGCGCCGTGACGAGATCGAAGTGACCCTCGCCATCCGCAACCGACGCTTCAAGACCGCGCCGATAAAGCTCTTCGCCGTTCAGAAGCTCCGCCGCCCCGCCATGATCGTCCGCGCGAACCGCAACCGACATTTTCGCCCTCTTCACCCTAATGGCCAGGGCGCCCCCGCCCCGCAGACCGTGCGAAAATGAAAAGAGCTCAGCCTGAAGAAAGCGTGAAGAAATCCTTTCGAAATGGTTGCGATCGCCGCCGCCGCGCGGCGCCTATTCACGAGCCTTTGCGGCGAGCCGCTCGAAAGAGCCCATGCCGCAGGATCCCGTCAGGAACCCGTTCACATTGTCGACGATGCGCAAAATGTCATTGCGGCAGAGCTGGGTCAGCGACGTCGTATATTCTAAGCGGTTAGCCTGATTGACGACCCCGCGGCAGCGCGAGCCGAGATCGCTGACATACCAGTTGTTCGCGCCGGACCGGATCAGCAGCGTCTTCTCGTCGACCGCCGTGATCTCGTTGATGGCGGCGAGGCTGAGACAGTTCTGCTTTTCGCCGGTGCGTTTGAGGCCCGTGAGCCTTTTCGCGGCGCTTTCATTCACCGGCTCGTTCACCGTCGTCGCGCAGCCCGAGAGCAGCGCGGCCAGCATCAGAACTCGCATGGGCTCCATCTCCTTGCCTTCGCCCTCGCCCGCGACGACTATAGCGCGAAATCCAATGTCCGGCAGCAGGCTCATTCAACGCCGAGCTTTCGTTTCAGGATGTCGTTGACGGCGGCCGGGTTCGCCTTTCCGCCGGTCGCTTTCATCACCTGCCCGACGAACCAGCCGAAGGTTTTGGGCTTTTCCTTCACCGCCGCGACCTGCTCGGGATTGGCGGCGATGATGGCGTCCACCGCCTTCTCGATCGCGCTCACATCCGTCACCTGCCTGAGGCCGCGCTCTTCCACGATCGCCGCGGGATCCCCACCGCCCTCGAGCATGATCGCGAAGACATCCTTGGCGATACGCCCTGAAATGACGCCGCCCGAGATGAGATCGACGAGCTTGCCGAGCATCGGCGCGGGGATCGGCGACCGCCCGATTTCGATACCGGCCCTGTTCAGCGCCCCGAAGAGCTCGGTCGTGACCCAGTTCGCCGCGAGCTTCCCGTCGCGGCCCTTGGCGACCGTCTCGAAGTAATCGGCCTTTTCGCGGTCCTGGCTGAGCACCGCCGCGTCATAGGCCGAAAGGCCGTAGTCGGCCATGAAGCGCCGCTTCTTGGCGTCCGGCAGTTCCGGCAGGCCCGCCCTCACGCGCTCGACGAAAGCGGCGTCAAGCTCAAGCGGCAAAAGATCGGGATCGGGGAAGTAGCGATAGTCATGCGCGTCCTCTTTCGAGCGCATGGTGCGCGTCTCGCCGGTCGCGACGTTGAAGAGCCGCGTTTCCTGGTCGATCGTTCCGCCGCGCTCCAGCGTCTCGATCTGCCGGCGCGCCTCATAGTCGACGACCTGCTTCACATAGCGGATCGAATTGACGTTCTTGGTTTCCGTCCGTGTGCCGAATTTCTCACCGGGCCTTCGCACCGAGACATTGACGTCGGCGCGCATGGAGCCTTCCTCCATGTTGCCGTCGCAGGTTCCGAGATAGCGAAGGATGGTCCGGAGCTTCGAATAATAGGCCGCCGCCTCCTCCGCCGAGCGCATGTCGGGCTTGGAGACGATCTCCATAAGCGCGACGCCGGACCGGTTGAGATCGACATAGGAATCCCTCGGCGAGAGGTCATGAATCGACTTGCCGGCATCCTGTTCCAGATGCAGCCGCTCGATGCCGACCGTGATGGTCTCGCCGCCGTCGAGCTCGACCTCGATCGCGCCCTCGCCGACGATCGGGTCCTTGTATTGCGAGATCTGATAGCCCTGCGGCAGGTCCGGATAGAAATAATTCTTGCGGTCGAACCGCGACCAGAGATTGATCTTCGCGTTGAGGCCGAGGCCCGTCTTCACGGCCTGCTCGACGCAGTAGCGGTTGATGACGGGAAGCATGCCCGGCATCGCCGCGTCGACGAGGCTGACATTCTCGTTCGGTCCGGCGCCGTACTGCGCCGACGCGCCCGAGAAGAGCTTGGCGTTCGACAGGACCTGCGCGTGCACTTCAAGGCCGATGACGACTTCCCAGTCGCCGGTTTCGCCCTTGAGAAGCTTGCGCGGCGCCGTGGCTGTCATTGGTCAAGGTCCCTGATGCGGAAGGGCGAGGTATAGCGGCGCGCCGGACGGGCGCAAGAACGACCGGCGCGCCGGCCTTTCGCCGGCGGTCATTCGCCTTTCTCCTGCCGGAGCGCGTCGATTTCGGCGGCGTCCCCGGGCTCCATCCCTTCAAGACGCAGCCGCCGCGCCAGCGCGCGCGCCGCGTCGCTTTCGCCAAGCTTTCCCTCGTCGAGGAGGTCGAGGGTCATGTTGATCATGCCGATGAACCGCTCGTTGCTTTCCTTGGCGTAGGCCGCCGCATAGGCCCTGAACGCGCGTGCGTTGAGGACGACGGCGCGCGGCCGCCCGTCTTTCAGGATGGTCACGGGTCCGGCGTCGGCTTCGTCGAGCAGCATCCCGAACTTCTTGCTGGCGACTGTAGCGGTCAGGGTCTTCATTGCGCCCACCACCTGGCGACGGCGCCGGCGCCGAATTCCGGCGCGGCGGGCGCATTCCGGAAAATCCGGAACGTCCGGAAGGGTCGGATGGGTTTTGCGTGCGCGCGCCCGCCCCCCGCGCCGCTCGGCGTCAGGGGACGGGGATCGCCGGCAGGCGCACGCGGAA
>JBKBLR010000052.1:0-12277 GCA_046296195.1 Parvularculaceae bacterium
CGGGCGCCGCCGCGCGCCATCTGGGCCGCGCCCTCGCGCTGGTGGGGTATTTGCCGGGCGGGCAGGCCGGCCCACATCTCGCCGGCGGGCACGATCTTCTTCGGCGACAGGAAGGCGCCGGCGGCGAGCATGCCGCCCGTCTTCACGATCGATCCGTCGAGCATCGTCGCGCCCATGCCGACGAAGCCCTCGTCCTCGACGGTCGCGCCGTGCAGCATGCATTTGTGGCCGATGAGCGCATGCCGGCCGATGATCGTCGGCAGTCCGCCATAGGCGGGATCGTCGACATGAATGACCGTCCCGTCCTGCACGTTCGACCCCTCGCCGACAATGATCTTGTTGGTGTCCCCGCGCAGCACGCAGGCGTACCAGATCGACGCCTTGGGCCCGATCTCGACATCGCCGCAGATGACGGCGCCCGGCGCGATGAAGGCGGTCGCGTCGATTTTCGGCTTGCTGTCGCCGATGGCGAAGATGAGCGGTTCAAGGGTCATGCGGCGACGGCGTCCGGCTGGTTTTCGGGGTGGGCGCGCTTGAAGGCGTCGAGCATCGAGCAGCGTTCATGAATCGCTTTGAGCCTCGGCGTTCGGGAAAGGTCGATGCCGAACCGCATCGCGCCGTACATCTGCGGCACGAGGAAGGCGTCGGCGATCGTCGGCCGGTCGCCGACGCAGAAATCGCCGCTATAGCGGCCGACGAGCGCCTCGACCGATTCCATCGCGCCGCCCGCCCAGCGGTTGAGCCAGGCCTTCATGGCGGCGTCATCGAAGTCGAGTTCCTCCTTCAGGTATTTCTGCATGCGGAGGTTCATGAAGGGCTGCGCCTCGCAGGCGATCGTCGCGGCGATCGCGCGCGCATGGGCGCGCTCGGCGGCCTCGGCCGGCAGGAGCGCGACCTCCGGGTAACGCTCTTCGAGATATTCGACGATGGCGATCGACTGGGTGAGAACCGACCCCTCCTCGGTCTCGAGCGCGGGCACGAGACCTTGCGGATTGCGCTTCAGGAAGGTCGGCGAGCGCTGTTCGCCCTTGAGCAGATTGACGGGCTCATAAACAAATTCGAGGCCCTTGAGCTCCATCGCGATCCGCACGCGATAGGTGGCGCTCGACCGCCAATACCCGAACAGCTTCATCGCCGACCCGTCCGTTAACAATTTCGTTCAACTTAGACCGCATTCTCCGCCGGAGCCAAACCGCCGCGGCAGGCGGTCGGCGTGCAGGAAAGGGCCGGCGCATGCAAGCGGCGAAATTCGACTCATCGGCGCAAGGGGAAATCGTGGGCGACGCCGGCTGGGCGAAAGCCAATCTGCGGTTCGAGGCCGGGCGCGCCTATAACGACCTCGCCAACTGCCTGCGCGTCCTCGAACGCCACCCGGACTTCAAGGGCCGGTTCAAATTCAATGAAATGCTTTCGAAGGTCGTCGACCGCGGCGCGGTCATGGTCGAATGGCGCATCAATGAGATCGCCGCCGAGCTGCAGGAGCGCTTCCTGCCCGAGATTTCCCCGGAGACCGTCGGTCGAGCGCTGGTGATTGCGGGAAACCGGTCGGCAAAATAGGCGGGCTTGGCCAGATTAGTAACGCGTGTTACTAATGGCGCTTTGAGGGAGCGCCCCATGGCTGGTCTTTTCGAGAACCCGCTCGGCACCGACGGTTTTGAGTTTGTCGAATATACGGGGCCGGATCCCGACGCCCTGGCGCGGCTCTTCGAAACCCTCGGCTTCACGGCGGTCGGCCGGCATCGGTCGAAGGACGTCATCCATTACGTCCAAGGAGACATCAATTTCCTTCTCAACCGTGAGACCGCGGGCCAGCCGGGCGCTTTCCGCAACCAGCACGGCGCGGGCGCCAATGCTATGGCCTTCCGCGTGAAGGACGCGGCCTACGCCTTCCGCGAGGCGATCAGGCGCGGCGCGACGCCGATCGAGGCCAAGGCCGGGCCGATGGAGCTCAACATCCCCGGCATCGAAGGCATCGGCGGCCTCAATGTCTATCTTGTCGACCGCTATGGCGCGCGCTCGATCTATGACGTCGATTTCGAACCGATCCCCGGCGGCGACAGATCGAAGAACGCGGCCGGCCTGACCTATCTCGATCACCTGACCCACAATCTGCGCCGCGGCAACATGGCCGTATGGGCTGACTATTACGAGCGCATCTTCAACTTCCGGGAGATCCGCTATTTCGACATCGAGGGAAAGCTGACGGGCCTCGTGTCGAAGGCGATGACGAGCCCCTGCGGCAAGATCCGCATCCCGCTCAACGAGAGCCAGGACGACAAATCGCAGATCGAGGAGTTCATCGCCCGCTACAATGGCGAGGGCATCCAGCATATCGCGCTCGGCACGAGCGACATCTATGCGACGGTCGAAGAATTGCGCCGCCGCGGCGTTCCCTTCCAATCGACGCCCGACAGCTATTACGACAAGGTCGATGCGCGCGTCGGCCGGCATGGCGAAGACCTCGAAAGGCTGCGCCGCAATCATATCCTCATCGACGGCGCGCCGACGCAGGGGCAGGGGCTTCTCCTCCAGATTTTCACGCAGGACGCGATCGGGCCCATCTTTTTCGAGATCATCCAGCGAAAGGGAAACGAGGGCTTCGGCGAGGGGAACTTCAAGGCGCTCTTTGAGTCGATTGAAGAAGACCAGATCCGGCGGGGCGTCCTCAAGGCCTGACCCATGAGCGAGCGGCCGCGGCTCAAACTCGCCGAGTTTACGCCCTACCGGATCGTCGCGCTCGGCCGGCGGATGAGCGAGGAGCTCGGCGCCGCTTACGGCAATGAGGGGCTAACCATTCCCGAATGGCGGGTCGTGGCCGCGGTCGCGCAGGCGCCCTCCGTCGCGGCGCGCGACGTCGTCGCAATGACGCCGATGGACAAGATGGCGGTGAGCCGCGCCGTCGCGGCGCTCGAAAGAAAAGGCTTCATCGAACGTCAGCCGGCGGAAGACCGCCGCGTGGCGGCGCTGAGGCTGACAGCGAAAGGCGAAATCGTTTATCGACGGGTCGCCGCCATCGCGCTCCGCTATGAGGATGAGCTTCTCGGGACACTTTCGCCGGCTGACAGGAAGGCTTTTCTCGACGGCCTGTCGGCGCTCGAAGCCGCGCCGCGCGCCGCGGAGTAGCCTTGCCGCGTGCGCGCTCCTCATCGCGGGTTGCGCATCCTTCCCGCTGGCGCCGCCGGCCGTAACGCCCCCGCTGCTGGCCGCGGACGCTTTCATCGCCGCCGACGGCGCGCGGCTCGGGCTCTCCGTCTGGCGGGCGGAAAACGAGATTGCGATCCTCGCCGCCGTACATGGCATGAATGATTACGCCAACGCCTTCTCGCTCGCGGCGCCCGATTGGGCGGCGCGCGGTGTTACGACCTACGCCTATGACCAGCGCGGCTTCGGCCGCTCGCCGGATCGGGGCGAATGGCCCGGCGCGCCGGCGCTGAAAGAGGATCTTCGGGGCTTCATCGCCGCGCTGAGGCGCGCGCACCCCGACAAGCCTCTCTTCGTCATCGGCCATTCGATGGGGGCGGCGGTCGTCATTGCGGCGCAGCGCGACGCGCCGCTGGATGTCGACGGGATCATTCTCGCAGCGCCAGGCGTCTGGGGCGGCGCGCAGATGCCGATCCATTACCGCGTGACGCTCAATCTCGCTGCGACTCTAGCGCCCGGAAAGACCCTGACCGGTGAACGCGCGGGCCGTCAGGCGTCGGACAATATCGAGTTCCTGCGCGCGATGTATGAGGATCCTAATGTCGTGAAGGAGACGCGGCTCGACGCGGTGCTCGGCGTCGTGCGGATGATGGGCGAAGGCTGGGACGCCAGCGACGAGATCAGCGGCGATTTTCTCGTCGTTTATGGCGAGAAGGACGACATCATTCCGGTCGGCAAGATGAAGAAGGCGGCCGCGCGCCTCCAAGGATCGGTCGACATCCGCGCTTATCCGCGGGGCTGGCACCTCGTCCTTGCCGATCTCGAGCGCGAAGGGCCGCTCTCAGACATCGCCGACTGGATGGCCGCGCGGGCAGACCGGAAACCGCCGCCCCTGGCGCTGGGGCAGGAGCAGGCGGTTTCCAATCGCCCCTGAACCCGGCCGCGATGGGGAATTGCGGGCGCCGGGATCAGCGGGGGTCGTCTCAGCGCTCCCGGGTGCTGGCTGGTGAGGGGAAGCAGGAACCGGGCTCGGCTGGAGGCGATTGCGCTATGACGACGACACAACCTATACGGGCATCTGGTTAAGAAAGCGTTTCCGCCGTCTCGGTCTCGATCCAGCGGATGAATTTTTTCGCCGAGCCGGGAAAATCGATGGGCAGAGCGGCGATCGCCGGTGTCTCATAGGGGTGGAGCTTTTCGATCAGCGCCCGCGCCGCCGCCGCCTTCGCGGCCGTTGTTTTCACGATCATCGCTGTTTCTTCGGCGCGCTCGACGCCGTCCCGCCAGCGGTAGACGGACGTGATCCGCGGCAGGATGTTCACGCAGGCCGCCGCGCGCGATCCGATCAGCGCCTCGGCGATCCGCGCAGCGCCAGCCTCATCGGGCGCGGTGACGTAGAGAAAGACGATCAGCGCCATGTTGCGTCCCCTGATTGCGACCCCTATCGGGTCGCCAGTCTTACGAAGCGGCCTGCCGTCACGCCATGAAAAAGCTCGATCCCTCCGCCGCGCTGGTGCTTTTTTCGGGCGGTCAGGATTCCTCGATCGCGCTCGCCGCCGCGCTCGCGCGTTTTGCGCGCGTTGAAACCCTCGTTCTTGATTACGGTCAGCGTCATGCGGTCGAACTCAAGACCCGGCTCGAATTGATCAGGCAGCTCCGCGCGGCCTATCCAGACTGGGCGAAGAAGCTCGGGCCGGACCATCAGCTTGATCTCAGGGCGCTCGGCGCCGTCAGCGAGACGGCGCTCACGCGGGCGACTGACATCGCGGTCGGCGATGACGGCCTGCCGACGACCTTCGTTCCGGGACGCAATCTCATCTTTCTCACCCTCGCGGCGGCGGTCGCCTATGGAGGCGGTCTCGGCGTCCTCGTCGGCGGCATGTGCGAGACGGATTTCTCCGGTTATCCTGACTGCCGCCGGGAAACGCTCGATGCGCAGATGCTGGCGATCAGGCTCGGCATGGATTGCAATCTGACGCTCGAAACGCCGCTGATGGCGCTGTCGAAGGGGGAAAGCTGGCGGCTCGCCGAAGATATCGGCGGCGCGCGGCTTGTCGATCTGATCGTCGAGCATTCTCACTCCTGCTATCTCGGCGAGCGCGGAACACGCCACGATTGGGGCTATGGCTGCGGGACCTGTCCGGCCTGCGACCTTCGCGCCAAGGGATGGCGCGACTACCGGAGTGCGCGCGTGTGAGTTACGCCGTCAAGGAATGCTTTTACACCTTGCAGGGCGAGGGCGCGCAGGCCGGGCGGCCGGCGGTCTTTCTGCGCTTCGCCGGCTGCAATCTGTGGAGCGGCCTTGAGCGGGACCGGGCGGGCGCCGTTTGCACTTTCTGCGACACCGATTTTGTCGGCGTCGACGGGCCCGGCGGGGGAAAGTTCGCCGATGCGACCGCGCTGGCGGCGCATGCGAAAGCGACATGGAAAGGCGAGGGCGGGCGCCCGCTTGTCGTGTGCACGGGCGGCGAGCCGCTGTTGCAGCTCGATGCGGCGCTCATCGGCGCGCTTCACGCCGAGGGGTTCGAAATTGCGATCGAAACCAACGGAACGATCGCTGCGCCGGACGGCGTCGACTGGATCTGCGTCAGCCCGAAATCGACGGCCGCGCTCGTCCAGCGCAGCGGTGATGAGCTGAAGCTCGTGTTTCCGCAAGCGGAGGCGCCGCCCCGGCGCTTCGAGCATCTTCCGTTCACGCATTTCTTCCTGCAGCCGATGGACGGGCCCGACCGAGCGGCGAACGCCGCCGCGGCGGTCGCTTACTGCCTCGCGCAACCGCGCTGGCGGCTCAGCCTGCAGGCGCACAAGCTGATCGGGATTCCTTAGGCCGCGGCCGCTTCGGCGCCGAGCCGGTTGATCAGGAACTGGGCGTCGCGGCAGTAAGCGCTCGCGGCGCGGTCGGCGCGCTTCAAGGCGACGTCAAGCTCGTCGAGCGCGGCGTTGATTTCCTCAAACGTCTCGAAGGCGTCGCGCGGCGGCGTGATGTTGAGCCCCTTCGGCGAGGCGTCGAGGCGGAACGGCGAAACCGAATAATGCGCCTTTCCGCCGAGCTTGACGTCGATCTGCTTCGGATTTTTCCCGATCAACGTCGCCGCCCGGTCGTCGATCGAGTCGATCGTCGAATTGATACGCAGACGCAGCTCGTCGAAGCTTTCGGCGAGCAGGGCGCGAGCGCCGGCTTCTTCCGCTTCATGAGCCGACAGCACGACCTCATAGGCCTGCTCTATGATCTCGCGAATGCGGTCGATGGTGTAAAGGGCGGACTCGATGGCGACGAGCGCATCCTTGATGTTGTCGTCGCTTTGCGCCGCTGCGGTTTCCGTAGGCTCGCGCCCGCCGGTGCGGCGCAAGGCGCGGTCAAGGCCGGCTGCCACGTCCATCGCCGGCAGATCGTCGATTTCCGCCGCCGCCGGCCGAAATCCGAACAATCCCGAGAGCCCGCGCTTATGCCGCTCTTTTGCTCCGTCCCCGGACGGCTTCTCTGACTGAGACGCCACGACTCAACGCTCCCGCACTTCCCCCGCCCTGCACGACGAGCTCGACGTTAAGGCGCGTTAATTGAGAGGGCGTTAAGCGCGGCGATTCAATGCGGCCGCAGGCTCAGCGCGGGGCTCGCCGAGCGCCTCCGCGACCCTCGACGGCCCAGGCGCCGAGGAGGAGGACGCCGATCGCCATGAGCCAGAGCCACGGCGGGGCGAGCGGCCGGTCGCTGACGGCCGCGGTCTCGAAGGCGCGCCGCTCGGCAAGGCCCGCCCATCCGGCGCCGGCCATCGCCGTTCCCGGCCTGACCCGCCGAATGTCCGGAATTGAGACGCCGCCCTCTTGCCTCAGTCGGAAGACGCCCCCGCCCGATGCGGCGGCCGCCGGGGCCAGTGGACGGCGGTCTGAAACGACGGTCTCGAACTCCGGCGGCGCCGCGAGGCCGATCGCGCCGACCGCGAAAAGCCCGTCCGATCGCGCCCGGTAAAGCCCGCGGGCCGCGCCCGGAACGCGCGCCGAGTAGAGCCCCGGTTTTTCGGCGACGAGCGGGATGTCGCTTTCAACGCCGTCAGGCGCGATGAGCCGCACCGGCGCAGGCTGGTCGCCGATCGTTCGCCGCTCAATGACGAGCCCGCCGGCGTCCTCGCGGAGGATAAGGCTTTCCTCTTCAAGATCGGGCTCCTTCATCAGCCAGTGAGCGATCCGGCGCAAAAGCTCCGCATGCGGGCCGCCGCCGTCGAAGCCGCGCGCCCAAAGCCAGACATGATCGGACTGCAGTAGCCCGACGCGGCCTTCCCCGACGCGGTCGAGGATAAGCAGCGCGCGGCCGGCTTGATCCGTCATCAAGGTCGCGCCGGAGCGCACGGCGGACGGAACGACCCTCAGCCAGCGGCCCCAGTAATCCTGTTCGGGAAGCGCGGCTGTCACCGGATGGCGCCTGCCCGCGTCGCTGAGGCGCGGCCGGAAGGCCGTCACGACGGCGGGGCCTGCCGGCGCGGCCGGCAGCACGAAGGCGAAATTGCGCTGTCCGGCGATGCTGTGGTCGCCGGCGAATTCCGGTCCCGAGGCGACGAGAACGGCGCCGCCGCCTTCGACGTAGCGGGCGAGATTGTCGAAATGGTAGGCGTTGAGGACGCCGCGGTCGGCGAAGCGGTCGAAGATCACGAGGTCGAATCCGCCGAGCTTCTCTATGAAGAGTTCGTCTTGCGGGAACTCGATCAGGGCAAGCTCGCTTTCGAGGGCGGCGTCGTTCTGCGCTTTTTCGATCGGCCGCAGGATCGTGAAGTGCACGAGGTCGATCGCGGGATCGGACTTCAAGAGATTGCGCCAGGCGCGCTCGCCCGGATGCGGCTCGCCGGAAATCAAGAGCACGCGCAGGCGGTCGCGGATGACGGTGATCGGCAGCACGACGATATTGTTGCGCGCCGTCAGCTCGCCCGGCGCCGCCTCGACTTCAAGCTCGATGATCGACCGGCCCGGCCGGTCGAGAGGCGCAGTGAAGCTGATGTCGGTCCCGATCGGGACGGACTGGCGCAGCACTTCCTCGCCGTCGACGCGCAGCGCGATCATGGCCCCGCCGGCGCCGTTCCGCGTCTCGCCGTCCGGGCCGAGGTCGTCGACGCGAAAGGCGACATCTGCGCCCTCGCGCACGATGCCGTAGCGCGGCCCTTTCACCAGCGTGATCTTGCGGTCCGTTTCTCCTCGCCGCCCGGTCAGCAAGATATGGATCGGCGCCGCCCCCTTGAATTTCTCGGCGGCGATCTTGTCGGTGGACTGGCCGTCGGTGATGAGGAACACGCCGCCGAGCCGCGCGCGCGGATTGTCGTTGACGGCGCGCAGGAGCGCCTCGCCAAGCCGCGTTTCCTCCCCGCCGCCTGTATCCATGCGGATGATCTCGACGCCGCCGAGCGCGGCGAGCCGCGCTTCTAGGTCGCTGGCGGCGGCGCGCGCGACCTCCCCGCGGCCGTCAAGCGTCTGGCTGCCGCTGACGTCGGTGATGATGACGGCGATATCGTCGAGCGGCGTGCGCTCGGCGTGACGGATTTGCGGATCGGCGATGAGCGCAAGCAGAGCGGCGAGCGCGAGCGCCCTCAGCGCGCCGCTGGCCGGCCGCGCCCCGATCGCGAGCGCCGCGACGATCATGCCGACCGCCCCGAGAAGCATGAGCGCCCAAAACGGGGCGAGCGGCGCCGCAACGATCCCGCTCATTCGCGCCCCAGCCTTTGCAGCAGGATCGGCGTGTGCACCTGGTCGAGCTTGTAATTGCCGGTGAAGGCGACCATCGCCATGTTGACGCCGGCGCGCATGGCGACGGCGCGGGCCCGTTCCCCGCCCTGCGTCATCGGAAAGAGGGGGCGCGCGAGCGAATCGCTCGCCCAGGCGCCCGCCCAGTCGCGCCCGCCGATGATGATCGGCGTGACGGAATCATTGGCGCCTTCCCCCGCCTGCACCCAGACCGGGCCCGCAACCATCCGCCCCGGCAGATCGGGCAGGAGGTAAAACGACCGCAAAAGCACGTGATCGGCGGGCAGCGGCGTCAGCGGCGAAATGTCGAGGCGGCGCAGCACGGCCTGCAACGCTTCCCGCTCAGGCGTCATCGCGCCGGCGACGGCGCGTTCGTCGTCGCGGGTGTCGAAAACGAGAAGGCCGCCGAAGCGCATGAAGGTCTCTACGGCGGCGGCGGCCCGGTCGCTCGGCGGCGCCGCGCCGGCGACGATCGGCCAATAAAGGAACTGGTAGACGGAAAGATCATCCGTCTCCGGATCGACGGCTGCCGGCGTCTCCGGTTCAAGCGAGGTCCGCCGGACAAGCTCGCGCGTGAGGCTTTGAAGGCCCGCCAGCGCGACGGCGTCGGTTTCAGGATCGCCTGTCTCCACATAGGCGAGCCGGGTCGCCAGCGCCGCCTCGAGCGTTTTCTGCGCGATCGGCGCGTCAAGAGGCTGGGCCTCGGCCCGCGGCAGAGGCGCCGCAAGCGCCGACGCCGCCAGCGCCGCGGCGAACGGCGCCCGCAGCCTTCCTGAAAGAATGAGCGCGACGACGGCGTCAATCGCGAACAGAAGAAGCGCCGCGGCGAGCAA
This sequence comes from Parvularculaceae bacterium, assembly GCA_046296195.1. GTDB lineage: Bacteria > Pseudomonadota > Alphaproteobacteria > Caulobacterales > Parvularculaceae > Amphiplicatus. The sequence continues at coordinate 9,699 of JBKBLR010000052.1, forward strand.
CGGCCCGGCGAGACGTTGCGGCGGCCGGTCGATGAATCCGCGCGTCGCCACGCCGTCCAGCGCCAGCGCTTCAAAACTGTCGCCGTCGCGAAAGGCGTTCAGCGCGATCGGGGCTTCCGGCGCGCCATAAAATCCCGGCGGGCGCCCCGGCGCGGGTCCCGCCGCGACGTCGACGAGCGTGACGCTCGACGCTGAGCGCGGCGGGGCCTTGAGCGCGCCATAGCCGTCAAGGACGCGCAGCGGCTGGAAGGAGCGATCTTTCGTCGCTTCGTCCGTCTCCGGTCCGAGCGCGGAAAGAAAAATCAGCCGCCGGAGCATCTCGATGAACGTCGACGACAGCGGCAGGTCGGACCATTCGGGCGTCGCCGTGACATGAAAGAGCGCGAGCGCGCCGGCGCCGATCCGCCGGCCGGTGACGAGCGGCGTGCCGTCCGCAAGGCTCGACCAGGCGTGAGCGGCGGCGTCGACGCCAGGCTCGGCGAGGATCTGGCGGCGGACGAAGACGTCCGCCGGCGGCGTCATGTCGAAAAAGGGGCCGCTCTCGGAGAAGGCGCCGAGACGCTGCGGCGTTTCCCAGGTGAGGGCGCCGCCGAACGCGCGCCCGCCGCCGCGCAGGGGCGCTGGAAGGAGCGCCGGCTTTCCTTCCGCCGCCGCCTCGGCCAGCGCCGGCCCCGAAAAGCGGATGAGGACGCCGCCGCGGTCGATCCACTTCGTCAGCGCCTCGGTCTCCCCCACCCGCAGGACGCCGACATTGTCGAGGACGATGGCCGAGACTTCGGCGGCGATCAGCCCTTCAAGGTCGTCCGTCACGAAGCGGGCGTAAGGCTCGAGCGCCTTCTTGACGTAATGCCGCCCCGAAAGCAGCGGATCAGCGCCCGCCTCGCCCGTCGCGAGGAAGCCGACGAGCGCGCGTCGCGAGCGCGCATCGGCGAGCTGCACGGCGCCGGCCGATGCCACGCCTTCAAGCCGCGTTTCGGCGACGTCGTTCTGCAGGGCGAGCGGCAGGTCGATGCGCGCTTGCGCCTCGGCGGCGCCGGCGGGCAGAACGACCTCGGCGCGGCCGAGTTCGCGCCCGTCGCGGGCGAGCGCGACGGCGGCGCCGCGCCAGGCGGTCCCGCCGGCGCTTCGAACGGTCAAGGTGAGGCCGGCTGCGTCCGCCGTCGGCGGCGCAAGCGCGAGGCGAGGCGGCGCCTCGTCGAGGCGCAGCGTCACCTCGCCTCTGGCCCGCAGCGCGTCAAGAAAGGCGGAAGCGCCGTCATGGGCGACGCCATCCGTGTACCAATCAATCTCGGCGCGGGCGAGATCAAGCGCGGCGATCTTCTCCCTCGCCCGTCCGTAATCAGGCCGGAACGGAAAGGGGCCTTGCGCGAAGGCCCGCCGAAGTCCGGCGGCGCTGATCGGCTCGAGCGGCGCCTCGCCGTCGCTTGCGGTGCGAAGAAGGTAAATCTGGCGTCCGGCGCGCGCGGACTGTTCGGCGACGGTCTGCATCTGGCCGACGAGGCGACGCCAGCCTGGCGCTGCGATCCAGCTGTCGTCGACGACGATGAGCAGCGGCGCCGTCGTCGCAGGCGGCGGCGGCGCGTTGAGGATCGGGCCGGACAAAGCGAGGATGGTGAGCGCCGCGACGGCGAGCCGCATCAGCAGGACCGGCCAGGGCGTCTTGCTGGGCGTTTCCGGGGTCTTCTGAAGCCGGCGGAGAATTTCGAACGCCGGAAAGCGGATGCGCGACGGCGCCGGCGGCGTGACGCGCAGCAGGAACCATATCGCCGGCAGCGCGATCAGCGCTGCGAGGATGAGGGGCGAAGAGAAGCTCAACGGACCCATGACGCCGCCGAAATCATCGCGCGCCCCGCGGATTGAGCGCCGAATAAAGAGACAACAGGGCCGGCGCCGGCGGGGCGTCGGTGCGATGGCGGATGAGCGGCCAGCCGAGGCCGGCGGCGAGCTGCGCCACCGCGCCGCGATGCTCGGCGAAGGCGCGTCGGTAATCCTCGGCGAGGCGGGCAGCGTCGCCGACCCTCAACCGCGCCGGCGATTCAAGATCTTCGAACTCGGCGCGGCCGCCGAACGGAAAAGTCTCCTCCGCGGGATCGTTGATCTCGACCATCACCCCGCCGGCGCCGAGCGCGGCGGCGCGCGCTGCAGCAGCCGTGAGCGCCGGCGGCTCACAAAGAAAATCGCTGAAATAGACGACCCTGCTGAAAGGCCTGATCGGCGCATCGGGCGGAACCGAGGCGGCGTCGTCAAAGCCGCTCAAGCCGAGCGTTTCGAACAGTCGCTCGCCGGCGCGCCGCCCCTGAAAGAGGCGCGGCGGCGGCCCCATCCAGCCGATGCGCTCGCCGCCGTCAGCGAGAAGGAGCGCAAGCGCGGTCGCAAATACATCGGCGCGCTGACGCTTCGTCGGCAGTCCGTCGCGGGAGGCGTAATCGAGGGAGCGCGACGGGTCGCGCCAGATCCACACCGTCGCCGCCGCCTCCCATTCATTCTGCCGGACATACAGCCTGTCCGATGTTCTCGCCGATTGGCGCCAGTCGATCGCCGCCGCCGGATCGCCGAAGGCGTAGGGCCGGTGCTGCCAG
>JBKBLR010000053.1:0-12134 GCA_046296195.1 Parvularculaceae bacterium
TTCCGCGTGCGCCTGCCGGCGATCCCCGTCCCCTGACGCCGAGCGGCGCGGGGGGCGGGCGCGCGCACGCAAAACCCGTCCGACCCTTCCGGACGTTCCGGATTTTCCGGAATGCGCCCGCCGTCCGCGCGCCGGGAAAAGTCCGCGCAAACGCCGAACCCCGCCGAAGTCTCCGACCCTTCCGGATTTTCCGGAAATCCCCCGACCCTCGTTCACCCTCCGGTCGCCGCGCGGGCCGGGAGGGGTCGGGCCCTTCCGCATCGCCCTTCCGGCCTTGCGCAATAATCTGCTAAGGGGGCGGCCGATCGCCAATTGGGAGAAACGCATGCGCGTCGGGGTGCCGAAGGAAATCAAGAACAACGAGTTTCGTGTCGGTATGACGCCGGGCGCCGTCCGCGAATATGTCGCCCATGGCCACAAGGTGATGGTCGAGACGAACGCCGGCGTCGGCATCAAGGCGTCGGACGCGGACTACAAGGCGGCGGGCGCGACGATCGCGCCGGACGCCCGCACGGTGTTCGCCGAAAACGACATGATCGTGAAGGTGAAGGAACCTCAGCCCTCGGAATATGTTCAGCTTCGCGCCGGCCAGATCCTCTACACCTATCTGCATCTTGCGCCCGATCCCGAGCAGACGAAGGGGCTTTTGAAGTCCGGCGTCACCGGCGTCGCTTATGAGACGGTCACGGACGATCATGGCGGGCTGCCGCTGCTCGCGCCGATGAGCGAAGTCGCGGGCCGCCTCGCCATTCAGGCGGCGGCCTACGCCCTGACCGCGCCGCAGGGCGGGCGCGGCCTTCTCATGGGCGGGGTTCCGGGCGTGCTGCCGGCGAAGGTGCTCGTCATCGGCGGCGGCGTCGTCGGCACGCATGCGGCGAAGATGGCGATCGGCCTTGGCGCGGAAGTGACGATCCTCGACCGGAGCCTGCGCCGGCTCGCTTATCTCGATGACATTTTCGGCGGCCGCGTGAAGACGCGCTATTCGACCTTCGAAGCGCTCGCCGAGGAGACCGACGCCGCCGACGTGATCGTCGGCGCGGTTCTCATCCCGGGCGCGGCGGCCCCGAAACTCGTGACGCGCCAGATGCTCGCCGGCATGAAGAAGGGGGCGGTGCTCGTCGACGTGTCGATCGACCAGGGCGGCTGCTTTGAAACCTCGCGGCCGACGACGCACGCCGAGCCGACCTATGTGGTTGACGGCGTCGTCCATTACTGCGTCGCCAACATGCCGGGCGCGGTGCCGCTGACCTCGAGCCACGCGCTCAATAACGCAACGCTCGCCTATGGCCTCCAGCTCGCCGATCAGGGCCTCGAGGCGCTGAAGAAGAACAAGCACCTGCGCAATGGCCTCAACGTCCATCGCGGCGAAGTGACCTGCCGCGCGGTCGCCGACGCGCTCGGCCTGCCCTATCGAGACCCCCTGGAGGCCCTTGGCTAGGTTTCACGATACGGTGACTTGGCGTTCGAAGGCTTCGGTTCGTCGCAAAGGGCGGGCTGCCACACTTGTCACGCGAAGCGGAGCCGGGCCATAAGCGATGCGGGAGAAATCTTATGCGCGTCCATTCCATTCTGCTGACGTCCGCGGCGTTCGCTCTGATGGCGGCGTCGGCCGCCGAGGCGCGGCCCTCGATCGGCCCCTCGGGTCATCGCGCCGGCGGCTCGGCGGCGGCCGAGCGGCCGCAGGAGACGACCTCGCTGTTCGAAGCGATCGCGCTGCTGATGGGCATTGGCGTCTCCGCCAAGGCTTCCCCGGTCGTCGGGACCGATGCGCCGCGCTCGGCCGCATCGGGAGCGCAGCAGTGCGAGGAAGAAAAGAAACGCGCGGAAGCGGCCAAGGCCGCCGAGACGCGCCGCACCGCCGAGGCGGAGAAGGCGCGCGCGCGCGGGTCGGAACCGCTTTATCTCGCCTTCTGATTTTTAGGGGCGCCGGGGGCCTTCGAGGGCGCGCCTCATGAGCGTCGCGCTGCTGCTCGCCGGCAATCTTGCACTGCTCCTCTTTGCGCTCGCCCTGGTGTGGGTCGTCAGTGTCCGGATCAAGGACGCGAGCATCATCGATATCGCTTGGGGTCCGGCCTGTGCGCTCGGCGCCATCCTGACCTTCCTTCGCGAAGACGGGGCGGGGCCGCGCGATCTTCTTCTGACGGCGCTCGTCGCGCTGTGGGCGGGCCGGCTGGCGTTGCACCTTGCAGCCCGCAATCTCGGGCATGGCGAGGATTACCGCTATGCAAGGATGCGCGCGAAACAGGGGTCTGACGCCGTCTTCGCGCGCTGGAGTCTCATCAATGTCTACGCGATGCAGGGCCTCATCGCCTGGTTCGTGTCATGGCCCGTCCAGCTCGGCCAGCTCGGGCCAGACCGGCCGCTCGGCGCGCTCGCTGTCCTCGGCGCAGCGGTGTTCGCCCTCGGGCTCGCCTTCGAGGCGGTCGGCGATTGGCAGTTGAAGCGTTTCAAGGCCGATCCCGCCAACAAGGGCAAGCTCATGATGCGGGGCTTGTGGGCGTGGACGCGCCATCCGAATTATTTCGGCGACGCCGCCGTGTGGACCGGCCTGACGCTCATCGCGCTTGAAGGGCCTTACGGCTGGCTGACCGTGCTGTCGCCGCTCATCATGGCGCATTTCCTCGTCAACGTCTCGGGCAAGGCGCTGCTCGAGCGCGCGATGGAGAAGAAATATCCCGAATACGCCGCCTACAGACGATCGACGAGCGGCTTCCTGCCGATGCCGCCGCGCCGATCATCTGAATGAGGCGGCCCTATTGGACGAGCTTCACCTGATCGCCGGCCTTCAGCGCGTTGGCGTCGGGAAGGCCGTTGATGACGATGAAGCGCTCCTGCTTCGCGGTCGGAAAACTCGTCCGCTGCGCAAGGCTCGCCGCCGTGTCGCCCGACTTCGCCGTGACGACGCGGATGCGCTCCGCAGCCGGCGCGTTGACCGATCGCGGATCGATCGTGCGCATCGACGAGACCGAGTCGGTGATCGGCCGCTGAAGGCGCTGGGTTTCATTCTGCGGCGTCACCCAGAGAAAGACGTAATTCGTCGACCCTTCCCAGCGGATCACATAAGCCTGGACATCGACGATGCCGCCTTGCGTCTGCGCCCGCGTCATGCCGACCGCCGCGGAGCGCCCGTTGATCTGCACGGCGCGCGACGGCCCGAGATTGACGCCGAGCGCCTTCGACAGCGGGCCGTCGATGATGGCCGTCGGCGCCTCCGTCGAATTCGCGGCCATGAACTGGAACTGGCCGCCCGATTGCGACCGTCCGACGACCGCCGTGCTGGTGTTCGCGAGCTTGAATTCCTGCGGCACGCTGAACGCGATGCGAAGCTCGGGATGGACGAACTCATTGCCGCGGATGAAGCCCTGCTTCACCGGATCGTCGCCGTAGAGCATGCCGTCGATCATTTGCATGTAGGTCTGGCGGCTGCGCTCCTTCGACACGGCGCCGGCCGCCGCAACGACCTGCGCCTCGGCGGCGGCGCGGCGGACGCGATCGGCGGAATTCGGGTGCGTCGAGAGGAATTCCGGCGGCGCCGCCTGCTGCCCCGCGACGCGCGCTTCGAGATCGGACCAGCGGCCGAGCGTGTTCAGGAAGTCCGCCGCCGCCGTCGGGTCATAGCCGGCCTTGGCGAGCAGGCGCACGCCGATGAGGTCGGATTCATATTCCTGTCCGCGCGAATATTTGAGGAGGTAGAGCTGGCCGAGCTGATTGGCGAGCTGCATGCCCTGCTGGCTGCCGGTGAGCACGCCGACGATGACGGCGCCGATGCCCGTCATGTTCGAGCGGCTGACGCGTTCGGCAGTGTGGCGGGCATAGACGTGTCCGAGCTCATGCCCGAGAACTCCGGCGAGCTCGGCTTCGGAATTGGCGAGCGAGAGCAGGCCGCGCGTGATGTAGACGTGGCCCGGCAACGCAAAGGCGTTGACCACCGGGCTGTCGAGCGTCGTGACGACGATCGGATCGTTCGGCTGGTCGCCGGCCGCGATGAGGCGCCGCGCGACGCCCTCGACATAGGCCTTCAGCCTTGGATCGGAAACTTCGCCGCCGAACTGGGCGACAATCTGCGGATGCTGCTGTTCGCCGATCTGCTTTTCCTGCTCGCGCGACAGGCCGAGTGGGCCGCCGGTCGATGAACAGGAAGCGAGCGCCGCCGCCAGCATTGCGGCGGCGATATTCCTGAGCGGCGTCCAGGCGCGCCGGCCCGATTTGGTCGATTGTGTCATGGGTCCCCTCTCATCCTCAGCCCTTGGGCTTCGGGTTCTTATCGCAACGCCGGGCCCGCGACGCAAACGCCCGCCGGCGGGGGGGAGAAACCCGCGGCGGGCGCTGCGCGCCAGCGAGGCGGTGCATCCGCCGGGGAGAGAAAGCGTCGCCCCGCTTCGCCGGCCATCGTAAGTTTCCTCGCGACCCCTCAGTGAGCTAAGCGCCAATTTGCTGCAGCGCGGGACGAAACTGGGGCGACAATGCGGCAATGCATCACGTAATGTAAGCGCGCAGCGCGCGCCCTGGCCGAGACCGATTTCAAACCGCTGACCGGCGGCAATGCCGGACGCCCGACGCCGGAAAGTTGGCCCGGCAGGGCTCAGCGCGTCTTCTCGACCTGCGCGAACTCAAGCTCGACCGGCGTCGCCCGGCCGAAGATCGACACCGCGACCTTGACCCGCTGCTGGTCTTCATCGACGTCCTCAACGACGCCCGAAAAGGATGCGAAGGGCCCATCCGTGACGCGGACGTTCTCGCCGATCTCGAAAGTGATCGTCGAGCGCGGGCGTTCGATCGAATCCGTGACGACGCCGCGAATGCGGTCGACCTCGCGCTGCGAGACCGGCATCGGCCGGTTGCCGGAGCCGAGGAAGCCGGTGACCTTCGGCGTGTCCTTGATCAGGTGGTAGGTCTGATCGTTGAGGACCATCTTCACGAGCACATAGCCCGGCAGATACCGGCGCTCAGTGTTGATCTTCCGGCCGCGTCGAACCTCGGTCACCTCCTCGGTCGGCACGAACACTTCCTCGAACAAGTCGGCCATGCCCTTCTCGGCGGCCGATTGCTTAATCGCGTCAGCGACCTTGTTCTCGAAGTTCGAATAGGCGTGGACGATATACCACTTGTGTTCCATGACTAAATTCCGTGTTCAGATGAAAGCTGTCAGGCGCCGGTGGGGCCGCAAGAGAGCTGCAATCCGGCGCAAACCGCGAAACGCAAAGTCTGGTCGACGAGCAGGAAGAAAATCGCCATTACGACGACCATGATGAAGACCATGATCGTCGAGACGCGGGTTTCCTTCCACGACGTCCAGCTGACTTTCTCGATCCCTTCGACCCGGACCTGGGTGAGGAACTCCATGGGGCTGACGCGCTTTTTCTTTTTCACCTCGTCAGCCGAGCCTTCGATCGTTTCGCCGGCTTTCTGAGCGGCTTTGCCGCCGGAGGTTTTCTTGTCAGCCATAAGGTCGGGCCGTCCTTTTCGGGAGGCAGGGCTTCTCGGGCGCCGACCCCGGCGCGATCCTGCGTCACCATGTGTTGGAAAGTGGCGTTTACCTAACCCTTTTCTCCCCGGCGTCAAGCCTCGCCGACCGCAAGTCTTGAACAGCGCCGCCATCGGCCTTATTCGAAGCCGCTCACAGGGGTATAGCTCAGCTGGTAGAGCATCGGTCTCCAAAACCGAGGGTCGGGGGTTCGAGTCCCTCTGCCCCTGCCATTTCGGGGGGTCCAGCCCTTACTCCGGCCAAGTCCGGCCGAGGCCTTACCCGTCAGCCCACCCAAAGCGATCCGGACGCCGCTGGCGGCGGCCTCCAAATGTGATCGCCAGGCCCATGCTGCTTTTTCCTTGGCGTTAACCAACCGGCCTTAAGGCAGGCATCGCGGGGAGTTCGGGCATCTCGGGTCGCAACGACAATGAACAAATCAGGCGCTGGTCGTCATGAAAAGCCTTTAGCCGCAGTCAAATCCGGCGCTCATCTGATGGCGATGGCGCTCGCTGCAGGCGTCGGCGTCGTCGCCGTCATCTTCGCGCTTTTCGCCTATGATTATGACGTGAGAGCGCGGTCGCTTCGCACGCGTGAGATCGCCAACCATATGATGGCGGTCGGCAAGACGACGGCCTGGGGCGTCGACGCCTGGCTCAGCGAACGGTTGCATCTCGTTGAGGGGCTAGCAAGCGATCTCGGCGCGACCGCCGGGCCAGGAGCAACGATCGGCCTGTTGCGCGGGCGCGCTTATCAGGACCGCTTCATCTGGACCTATTTCGGCGAAACAGACGGCCAGTACCACATCTGGCCGCTCGACGAACAGTTGCCGTCCGACTACGACCCGCGCACCCGGCCCTGGTATCTCGCGGCCCTCGCCAAGGGCGGTCCGACATTGACCGAGCCCTATCGTGACATCTCGACAAACATCGAGACGATCACGGCGTCATCGCCGGTCTATCGTTCGGGATCTCTGGCGGGGGTTGTAGGCGCTGATTTCTCGACGGAGGAGCTGAATAGCGTCCTTGGCGAAACGAAGCTCGGCGGCCTTGGATTCGTATTCCTCGTTTCTCCGGACGGCAGGGTTCTCTCTCACCCGGACGCCTTCGCTGTCGGCAAGCGGCTTGACGACATTTTTGACGGCGACGCGCCTCGGATCGAGGAAAAGGCCCAAGGGACGAAGATCGGCGGCGCCCGGAAGATCGTCACTTTCGTCAAGGCGAGCGACAGCCCGACGATCGACTGGCGGCTTGCAGTCGTCGTCGATCACGAAGCGGCCTTCGCCGGCCTGTCGGAGTTCCGGCGTTCCGCAGCGCTTGCGGCGCTCGCCGCAATGGCTTTGACGGTCATCATTCTCGGGTTCGTCATTCATCGGATCCTCGTCCGCCCGCTGATGCGCGCGCGGATGGAGGCCGACGCGGCGAACGCCGCCAAGTCGGAATTTCTCGCGTCGATGAGCCATGAGATCCGGACGCCGATGAACGGCGTGCTCGGCATGGCGGAGGTGCTTCTCAACACCGATCTCGACCAGCGTCAGCGGGAACTGACTTCGATTATCGTCTCGTCCGGCACGGCGCTGATGACCGTCATCAACGACATTCTCGATTTTTCGAAGATGGAGGCAGGAAAGCTCGCCCTCAATCCGCGCCCGTTCAATCTTCGCCAGATGGTCTATGAGGTTGCGACGCTGATGCAGGCGCGCGCGCTTGAAAAGGACCTTGAGCTGATCGTGCGTTATGCGCCCAACCTGCCGGAGGGCGTCTTCGCCGACGAGGCCCGCCTGCGCCAGGTGCTCGGCAATCTGATCGGAAACGCGGTCAAATTCACCGAAAACGGCTATATCATGATCAATATTGCCGGGGAGCGGAAGGGCGATCAGGTCGACCTTGACCTCAGCGTCGTCGATACCGGAATCGGCGTCCGCAAGGAAGACATTCCGCGCATGTTCGAGAAGTTCGAGCAGGCGGACGCCTCAAACACCCGCCGCTTCGGCGGAACCGGCCTCGGGCTCGCGATCTGCAAGAACATCGTTGAGATCATGGGCGGCGACATCGGCGCCGAGAGCGAAGTCGGCAAAGGCTCCCGCTTCTGGTTCAAGCTGACTTTGCCGGTCGATGACCGCATCCGTTCCATGCCGCGCGTCACCTCGACGACCTTCGAAGGCGCGCGCATGCTCGCGGTCGACGACAACGCCGTCAATCGGCGTGTCATCGAAGAGCTCGCGGAAGGGTGGGGGCTTCGGGCGACGGTGGTCAGCGACGGTCCGGCGGCGCTCGCCGCGCTCGAACAGTCGATCACGGAGAATGACCGTTTCCATGTCATTCTGATGGATTTTCAGATGCCGGACGAGGACGGCGCCGATCTGACGGCCCGGATCCAGCGCGACGCCCGCTTCGAAGCGATCCCCGTCGTTCTGTTGTCCTCGGTCGACAACCCGCACAGCTCAAACGCCCGGGCCCGGTTCGTGACATCGATCGCAAAGCCGGTGCGGCCCTCGCAGCTCATGGACATTCTGGCGCGAATTTTCTCCGAGGATGCCTCGCGGTCGATCGCGCAGGTCGCCGCGACATTGAAGGCCGTTGAGGAGGAAGCCGACCAGGCCGTCAGCGATCATCGACCGAAGCTGCTCATCGCCGAGGACAATGTCGTCAATCAGCTCGTGGTGACCAATCTCATCTCCAGCAAGGACTATGAGGTCATCATCGCCGAGAATGGCCGCAAGGCGGTCGAGCTCTTCGTCAAGCACCGCCCGGCGGCGATCCTGATGGATCTCTCGATGCCTGAGATCGACGGGTATGAAGCGACCCGCCAGATCAGGAAGATCGAAGCCGAACGTGGGCTTCAGCGCACGCCGATCATCGCTGCGACCGCCCATGTGCTTGAAGAAGATCGGGACCGCTGCCGGCTCGCTGGCATGAATGATTTCATTCCAAAGCCCATCCGCAAGCCGCAGCTTGACCAGACGCTGCAAAAGTGGGTGGAGGACGCCATCGCCTGGGGAGACGCCGCCTCGGCCTGAAGCGCTCAGCTCTGCCGGGCCGGCAGGCGCGCCTCGATCGAGGCGAAGCGTAGAAGTTCCGCGCCGGTCAGAACGCCGTTGCGATCAAGATCAGCGGCTGTCAATGACTCGAGCCGCGAGGCCACGAATTCGTCGCTCGAGAGGCGCTGATCGTCGCCGGCGAAGAGCGCGAATTCGCGTTCGGCCGCCGCCTCGATGCGCGCTCTATCGACTTTGCTCCAATCGACATTGCGCGGCAGCGGCGCCGTCCGCACGCCGCCGGCGTAATCGACGGGGACAAAGCCGTTGAGCCGGCCGAGTTCCGCGGTGACCACGGCGAGGGTCGCATATTCCTCGCGGGAGAGCGCGCCGTCATTGTCGAGATCGGCGCGGGTGAAGACCGTCTTGGCGGTCGCTGCGACCGTAGAGGCCTCAAGCTGCGTAGCATGGACGGCGTAAGCGGGCTTCGGCTCGACGGAAGCCGCGTGAACGAGGCCCGCTCCGACGGCGATCAACGCCGCAAAGCCAGGCAGAACCAGGAACGGAAATTTGACTCTCGCCATGACGCATCTCCCTGTCGGACGGGAAACGACCTAGCGGTCGAGCAGGGCGCCCTCGCGAAGAAAAATGGGAATTGTCGCGGCGAATCTGGCCGGGCGGCGCCGGATTGGGGCGGAAAGCGGTTGATTGCGGCAAAACCGCCTTATTCAGCGGGCGCGAGACCCTTGGCGGATTGAGCCTTCGCCCAGCGTTCCTTCAGTTTCGCCGATGTCAGGCGCGAGCCGTCGGGCGACCAGCCGGGCGGGCCAAGCGTATAGCCGATCACCTCGCGGACCGACCGGGCGCTCAAGAGATCCTTGCCGAGATTGATCCACTCATTGAAGGCGATCACGAAGGGGTTGAACGAGCCGAGATTCTTGATGATGCCGTAACGCGGCTTTTCGGCGTCATCCTCCGGCACGAAGCTGCCGAACATCCGGTCCCAGATCATGAACACGCCGGCGTAATTGGCGTCGAGATAACGCGGGTTCGTCGCGTGATGAACGCGGTGGTGGCTCGGCGTATTGAACAGCCATTCGAACCAGCGCGGCATCTTGTCGATCATCTCGGTGTGGATCCAGAACTGGTAGACGAGGTTGATGCCGAAGGCGAAAACGATCATCGCCGGGTGAAAGCCGATGAAGACGAGCGGCGTCGTGAAGAGCGCGCCGTTGATAAGGCCGCCGGTCCAGGTCTGGCGGAGCGCCGTCGTCAGATTGTAGTGCTGCGAGGAATGATGAACGACATGGGTCGCCCAGAAGAGACGCCGTTCATGGGCGATGCGGTGCAGCCAGTAGTAACGGAAGTCGTCGACAATGAAGCATATCAGCACCGCCCACCAGGCGTTCGGAATGTCGAACAGCCGATACTGATAGACCGAGGTCCAGAGCGCCGCGAGCAGGACCTTCGCGCCGAACAGCGGCGCGATTTGGTTCCCAAGCCCCATCAGCAGGCTTGCGGCGGCGTCGCGCGTCTCGTAGCGGCCGCGTCCGGTCGCTTTCCATGCCGCGATTTCAGCCAGGATCGACAGGATGAACAGCGGTACTGCAAGGGTGACGACATCGGGGAAGTTCATGCGGGCATCATACTCGCTCGCCGCGGAGCCGCAAAAGCCATTGCTCAGCGGCGGCCTCGTCTGGCGCGGCGACCCTGACCGCGCGGCGCGAGGGCTCCTTGAGGAGGAACAAAATCGCGTCGGCCTGCCGCGTGATGCGCGCCGCCGACCTGCTGAGCCTCCGGGTGGCGAAATCATCGCCCATGACGAAGACAAGGCCGATCTCGGCGCCGTCCCTGGAAAGGGCTACGGCGGACCTCTCATCCGAGCTGATCATCCAGTCGCCGGGCTCGAAATCCGGTTCGTCGAAGCCGAGGCGGTTCTGCGCGGCGTCGAGCGTGACGCGCGCCGTCCGCCAGGCGCCGAGAAAGTAGGTCGCCGCAACGAGGACCGCAACGCCCGCCAGCGAAAGCCCGAGTTCGATCAGGAGCCCGGTCGTCAAGGCCGCCCCTCCGTCTAGCCCGGAATTTCGGACTCGGCGAAGAAGAACGCGATTTCCTGCCGCGCCGTCTCCGGCGCATCCGATCCGTGGACGGAGTTCTCGCCGATCGACTCGGCGAATTCGGCGCGGATGGTGCCGGGCGCGGCTTTCTTCGGGTCGGTCGCACCCATGATCTCGCGATTGCGGGCGACGGCGTTTTCGCCTTCGAGCACCTGCACGACGACCGGGCCTGAGATCATGAACTCGACGAGCTCGCCGAAAAACGGCCGATCCTTGTGGACGGCGTAAAAGCCCTCCGCCTGCGCCCGCGTCATCTGGATGCGCTTGGAGGCGACGATCCTGAGGCCGCCCTCTTCAAACTTCGAGATGATCTTGCCCGTAATATTTCGGCGGGTGGCGTCGGGCTTGATGATCGAGAAAGTGCGCTCGCGCGCCATGGGTCGCTCCTTGAACTGGCTCTGTGGCTGAATTTGCGGCGTTCCCTATCAACAGCCTCGCGCCCTCGCAAGCGGGCGATTGCGCGGCCAGAGCCCTGAGGATAAGCCCCGACGCATGCTAAAGATCAACGACCTGACCTTCAGGATCGAGGGCCGCCCGCTCTTCGAGCAGGCGAACGCCGCGATTTCGGAGGGCTGGAAGGTCGGCTTCGTGGGGCGCAACGGCGCCGGCAAGTCGACGCTTCTCCGTCTCATCCGGGGAGATCTGCATCCGGACGACGGCGCGGTCACTGTCAACCCCCGATGGCGGATCGGCGGCGTCGCCCAGGAGGCGCCGGCCTCCAGCGTCCCGCTTGTCGATATCGTGCTGGGCTTCGACCTCGAACGCGCCAGCCTCTTGCAGGAGCTGGAACATTCGTCGGACCCGCAGCGCATCGCCGAGGTCCATCTGCGGCTCGCGGACATCGCCGCCCATTCCGCCGAGGCGCGCGCAGCTGGCATACTCGCCGGGCTCGGATTCTCCGCCGCCGACCAGAAACGTCCGGCGTCGGATTTTTCCGGCGGCTGGCGCATGCGTGTTGCGCTCGCTGGCGTGCTGTTCTCTGCGCCTGACCTGCTGCTGCTCGACGAGCCGACCAATTATCTCGACATTGAGGGCGCGATCTGGCTCGAGAGTTTCATCCGGCGCTATCCCAACACGGCGATCATCGTCAGCCATGACCGCGATTTCCTGAACCGCACGGCGACCCATATTCTTGCGCTTGAAAACCGCAAGCTGTCGGTTTCGGCTGGTGATTACGACACCTATGAACGGAAGCGCATCGAAGCGCGCGCCAACGCGATGGCGTTCCGGGCGAAGCAGGAAGCCCAGCGCCGACATATGCAGGCCTTCATCGACCGCTTTCGCGCCAAGGCCTCGAAGGCGAAGCAGGCGCAAAGCCGCATCAAGGCGCTCGAAAAGATGCAGCTCGTCGCCGAGCCCGTGGAAGAGCGATCGATCCCGTTCAATTTTAAGAACCCGGCGCCGATGGCGCCGCCGATCGTCAGGCTCGCCGACGCCGACCTCGGCCTTCACCCGCGCGAAGCGGCTGGCACGAGTTTTGAGATCGGCGACCCGGATCACGTCATCATAGGCCCGGGCAACGGCCAGATACTTGGCGGCGGCGAGCGTGAAGCGGAAGCCGCCCGCGTCGCCGCCG
>JBKBLR010000054.1:0-11831 GCA_046296195.1 Parvularculaceae bacterium
ATCGGCGCGCTCTACGCCGTCGAAGAGACAATCCGCGGCCGCCCGCCGGACGAGCGCCGCGCCGAACGGCAGGCGCGATCGGCGCCGATCCTTTCCGTCTTCAAGCCATGGCTCGTCGCGCGCCGTGACGAACTCTCGCGCAAGTCCGATCTCGCCAAGGCCATCGGCTACGCGCTCTCGCGCTGGACCGAACTCATCCGCTTCACGGGCGACGGCCGCATCGCCATCGACAACAACGCCGCCGAACGGGCCATCCGGCCGCTCGCCTTGGGCCGCAAGAACTACCTCTTCGCCGGCTCCGATTCGGGCGGAAGGCGCGCCGCCGCAATTTACTCGCTCGTCGAGAGCGCCAAGCTCAACAACCTCGACCCCGAAAAATATCTCCGCGAAGTCCTCGCGAGGATCGCCGACCATCCAATCAACCGCATCAGCGATCTGCTGCCCTGGCAAATCCTCGCCGCGTAGTTCCCCGGACGCTTACCAGCGTCACCCCCTCCGAGCAGATGTCTCTTGAGCGCGCGCCGCGCCGGCTCGTCGACGCCGTAGGTGAGGGCGGCGGCGATGCCGATGGCGACGACGATCGCGGCGAGAATCGCCGCGCCCGCGGACAGGCCCGCTGACTCCAGCTTCGTAATCAATGCGTAGCCTATCATCTGATGGGTCAAATAGAGCGCGTAGGACATCGCGCCGAACCAGGCGAGCGGCGCCATCCACCGGGGCGGCGGCCGCGAGATCAATATCGCCCAGACCATAAGCGCGACGGCAAGTGCGACGGGCGGAAATCCCGAAGGCCCGTCATGCATGAGCTGGATGAAGGGCGCGGCGGCGATGACCCCGGCCCAATCCCAGCGAAATCCCCGCGACCGGATCAGGAAGAATGCGAGACCGGCGGCGAAAAGATGGCTGAACGCATGGAAGACGAGAACGTAGTGAAGCGGGTGCGGCAGATAGGGTTTGGCGGCGATGAATGAAACGGATAGCAGCGTCAGGATTCCCGGCAGCAAGCCGACATGGCGGCGCAATCCGGTGCGAAACACTGTGAACATCAAGGCGTAAAAACCGAGCTCATAGCTGAGGCTCCAGTAAACGCCGTCGACGGGCGCGACCTTCAGATAGTCTTCCAACATGGTGAGATTGACCAGCAACTGCGCCCAGGTGAGCCCGGCGGACCGCCCCTCAGCGGCGAGAAGCACGGCCGATGTCAGCAATACCGACGCCCAATAAACAGGATAGAGCCTGATGAATCTTGATCGGACGAACCCCTTTCCGCCCGATTTTTCAAGGCTCATCAGGATGACGGCGCCGGAGATCATGAAGAACAGGTGGACGCCGTAATACCCGAGCTGGAAGTGGAGCGGCGACGGCGCCGCTGTGGGATAAAGCTCGGGATATCGGGTTGAATAATGAAAGGCCGCGACGCCGAGCGCGGCGATTCCGCGCAGGACATCGAGGGATTGAAGGCGCTCGGCGGTCTTGGTCACTGTTCCCGTTCGCCGATCGCGTCCTTCAGGACGGTGGCGACCTCCCCATAGGCGGCGCGATTAAGGTGCAAATGATCGCCGGCGTCAAACGCCGCGGCCAGAGCGCCGTCCGGCGCCGCAAGGCGGTGATGAATGTCGACATAGAAGCAGGCATGGCTGCTCTCGCATATCGCCGCGTATCGCGCGTTGAGATCGGCGACGCGCCGCGCAAGCCCAGGCCCAAGCGCCTTGCCCGGCGGCGGCACGCTGACAAGCAAAACAAGCTTGGGGCCTCGGACGCCCTCAAGCAGCGCGGCCATGTCGGCTGCAGTCTGTTCCGGCGTCTGCTTCGCGAGAAGGTCATTGACTCCGCCCCAGACAATGACGGCGCGCGCAGCGATGATCGACCGATAGTCACGCATCCGTTCGGCGATCTCCGAAACGCGGGCGCCGCCGATGCCGAAATTCAGCGCCGGCAGGCCGATCAGGCCCACGTCCATGCGCTGGAAATGGCTGTCGCCGAGCAGCACGACGCGCCCGGGCGCCGCCGATGCGTCGACAGCCTGATAATAGGCATGGAGACGCGCAGCGTAGCTCGCCGGCTCGGCGGGCCGGGCGCCGAAGCGCCAACGTTCGCCCTCGATCCAGTCGGGCCAAAGCATGGTCGCGACCAGAGTGGCGTGAAGGGCTGCGAGATAAGCGATCGCAAGACCGATGAGGGGCGCGCGTTTCATGGTCTAAGATTAGCACGGACCTGCTTTTGCCGGGCCGCCCTCAGGTCATGCGTGACTGAAAAGCCGAAGAGGGCGCCCCGGCGGCGACCGACCGCCGTTTTCCTTCCCGCGGAAATCGACCTACAATATAAACAAGGCGTTACCGGGTGATGGGGACGGCATGAGAGGACAAGAACGTCAGGGCGCGGCCCTTGCGGTTGCGCTGGCGGTTGTGGTCGTGGGGTGCGCCCGTGAGCCGGCAACCGTGGTCGCCGACCCGCTCGAACCGCAGCCTTATGGCGTTGAGGAGGAGAACGCCGAGGTTTTCCTCGACTCGATGGAAGTCGGCAGCCGCGAGCTTTATGCCGCCCGGGACGCCGTGCTCGCCGCTGCGAAGATCCCCGCCGGCGCGCGGGTCGCCGACATCGGGGCCGGCACCGGGCTTTATTCGCTGATGTTCGCGAGCGCTGCAGGGCCCCACGGCGTCATCTACGCCGTTGATATCGAACCGCGTTTCCTGAAGCTCATCAACCAGCGCGCCGCCGATCTCGACCTTAAAAATGTCGTGTCAGTGCTGGGCCGCGAAACCGACAT
The DNA here is from genome assembly GCA_046296195.1 of Parvularculaceae bacterium. GTDB lineage: Bacteria > Pseudomonadota > Alphaproteobacteria > Caulobacterales > Parvularculaceae > Amphiplicatus. Next base: position 2,768 of record JBKBLR010000054.1, read on the forward strand.
CACGCTTCCCGAAGATTCCGTCGACATCGTCTTCATCGCCGACACCTATCATTATTTCACCGACCGGCCGGCGATCATGGCGACGGTGCGCGACGCGCTGGCCGAAAAGGGGCGCCTCATCGTCGTCGACTTCAACCTGACGGCGGCGAGCGCCGGTGACGCCGCGCACGCGCATGTACGCTTCGGCAAGGCGGGGCTTGTCAACGAGATCGAAGCCTTCGGGTTCAAGCTTATCGACGAGCCTGCGGTCGAGGGCTTGCGCGATTTCTATATGGTCGTGTTCGAAAAAGCCGACGCGCCTCAGTCGAGATAAGCGGGCGCGCGCGGCAGGTTTTCGAAATCGGCGAGCTCGTGCTGGATGATGACACGGGCGCCGGCGTCGCGCGCAAGCTCTTCGAATTTGTCCATTGACCGCAGAGTGTCCTCCGCATCGGTATTGAAGACCGGAACGGTGCGGTTTTCGCGCGCCTGCGTCAGGTGATAAAGGTCGCCCGAGAGCAGTATGGGCCCCGAATGCTCGAGATTGACGAGCAGCACCGAATGGCCGGGCGTGTGCCCGGGCATCGCAACGATGATGACTTTGCCGTCGCCGAACACGTCATAGCTGTCGGTGAAGGTCGCTTTCTTCGCGGCCTCGAGATCCGAATAGCCCGCGAAGGCGTCGACATCCTGGCGCGCCTCGGGGCGGAACATGAAGTCGCGCTCCTTTTCGTGCACGATGAAAGTCGCGTCCTTGAACAAATTGGCGTTGCCGACATGGTCGAAATGCGAATGCGACACTGAGAAAAACTCGATCGCTTCGGGCGGCGCGCCGATGCGCTCGAGCTGGCCCTTGAGCGTCTTCGGAACCTTGAGCGAGAATACGTCGCTGACGACGCCGTCGGACGCCGCATTGATCGCATCCGGAAGGCCCGCGTCCCACATCAGGTCGCCTTGCGGGTGGCGCACGAGGTAACAGCTGTCGACCATCGCGCGCGACTGGCCTTCATAAGCGCCGCCGCGGTCAAAGATGCCCATGTTCGAAACGTCGATCCGTCCGCAATCCATGACGTAGAGGCGAAGCGCTTCGACCGTGCGCTCGATCACCGGCGCGGCGTCGTCCTTCGGCGCTTCCGGCGCTTTGGCGCACCCCGCAAGCGAAAGAGCGAGGGCGGTTGAGATGAGCAGCGCGCGCATGGCGGGGATCCTCTGGCGTGAAATTCGAGGCGGACCATAGCGCGCGCGCGGGCCCTGCGAAACCGATGATCTCCCGCCGGAAAACCCCTGAAATTCAAGGCGCTCCGAGGGCTTGCGCGGGCCCGCGCCCGCCGCTATATCCCGCCCTCCTTTCGACCGAAGGCCGCTCGCGGCCGGGGAAGGGAACGTTGGCGCGGGGTGGAGCAGCCCGGTAGCTCGTCAGGCTCATAACCTGAAGGTCGTTGGTTCAAATCCAGCCCCCGCACCCAACTTTTCGCTCAAGAAGGCAAGGTCCCGAGGCGTCATCGGCCGCCGATCTTGATCGCGCGCCTATCGTCGTGCTCGCCTAAGGAGCCGGTTGCAAACTCTTTATTCCCGATCATTAACGGCGCAGCGCCGGTCTCGCGCCAGTCAATGGCGATGACCTCGCCAGGGGCCAAATTCAGGATGCGTGCGAGCGGCGCCTCGAAACCGCCGGCGATGCAATGCGCGTTGACTTTTATGGCCCCAAAGCGCGCACGCAGCAACGCAGCGCTTCTCTCCGCCGCTCTTGCGGAGCAACGTTCAGTTGGAAGGGCGATGCAAGCAGCCAATGGGTGGCACACTCCTGCCTCGACGGTGATTGAAATGAGACTCCAGGACGGCGAAGCTTCGATCAGCCTCGGGTCGACGGGCCCTGATTGCTCGGGGTGTCGGAAGATTTCATTCGAGCCTGGCGCAAAGACCAAAGCGATGCGGCGTGCTAGCGCTGTGGCAAGGGCCCGATCAATCGAGGTCGGCGTAGAATCGACGGCGCCCGCCAGAGCGCCAGAGACTGCAATGTCGGCGGCGGCGATGACCAGCTGGTTGTCGAAGCCGACGAGCACCGGCCGCTCATCGGAGCCGAATCGCCAAAGGCAAGCCGCTCCGGCCGCCGCCGCCTCGACATCCCCGTGACCGGCCAAGCGGCGTCTCACGCGACAATCGGCGGACGGCGATCGGAAATAATCGCGGAACAGAGCGGTCGCCTTGCGATGTAGATCGGCGAGTTCGGCGTCCGCTGCAGCCTTTGCGGCCGCCCCCGAGGCGAGTTTGGCGCGCAGGATTTCAGCCTGGCTGCTTCCCGTGGAACGATGTGCTTCCATGAAAGGCACTAAAACCGGAACGAGTTAATTTTCAGCATAACACGCAAAAGTTGTTGATATTTCGATGCTATGCGGAGGCGAGGACTCTGTTGTTCATGGCCGCCCAATCACCTCAACCCGTCATCATCAAGAAGAAGAAGGTCGTAGCCGGACAGGGCCACCACGGCGGCGCCTGGAAAGTCGCCTACGCGGACTTCGTGACGGCCATGATGGCGTTCTTTCTTCTTATGTGGCTGCTCAATGCGACGACAGAGGATCAACGCAAGGGGCTGGCCGACTATTTTAACCCATCGATTCCAATCAGTCGAATTTCCGGCGGCGGCTCGGGCGCGCTTAATGGGTCGTCGGTTCTCTCGGAACAAACGTTGACCCAAGACGGTGTCGGCGCTTCAGCTGATTACACCGCTCCGTCGCTGCGCGACGAAAGTTCAGGCGGCGGGGCCGACGAGAACGAGGACGCGGCGCTGGAGGCCGTCGAAGAGGGCATAAATGACATTGAGAGCGAGCTGCGACAGACAGAGCTCGCCGACCATATCAGCACACGGATGACCCCGGATGGTCTGATTGTCGAGCTCGCCGACAAAGACGCTTCTCCTCTCTTTGAAATAGGATCGGCCCAGCCTTCGCCGCTTCTTCTCAAGCTTCTTGAAGTCATCGCGCCGGTGCTTGCGACGGTCGCCAACGACATTGAAGTCATAGGGCACACCGACTCTCGACCCTTTCCCGGGGGCGCCGGCTATACGAATTGGAATCTCTCGGCCGACCGCGCGAACGCCGCACGCGAGCTGCTGGTCGCCTACGGACTGCCCCCTTCGCAATTCATCGCCGTGATCGGCAAGGCCGACACTGAACCTCTCAACCAGGACCCGCTCGCCTCCAGCAATCGGCGCATCGCAATTCTTCTTCGCTCAGGGGCAAGGGACGGCGAACGGTTTACTCCAAAGTAACGAAGTCAAACTACAACCCGGACGAGCGTCGCCGCCAATCGGCCATCTGAGGTTGTCATGGGCATTTCATCATCCTTGAACGCGGGAGTCGCGGGGCTCGCTGTCAACGCAGTAAAGCTCGCGACTATTTCCGACAACATAGCGAACTCTCAGACGATCGGATACAAGCGCGCAGACGCTCAGTTTGCGGATCTTGTTCTCCAGCAACAGAGCGGAGCCTATTCCGCAGGCGGCGTAAGAGCGTATACCTTTCGCGACGCTGGCGCGCAGGGCGCGCTCATCACGACCTCAAGCGCTACGGATATTTCAATCAGCGGCCGCGGCCTTCTGCCGGTGACTGACTCAGCCGGTGCGTCGGCGCCTGCGGGGGTCGATCGGAACCTTCTCCTGACGTCTACCGGATCCTTTTTCACAGACGAATTCGGCTTGCTCCGAACGCAAAGCGGACTCTATCTGCTCGGCTGGCCCTTAGACGCAAGCGGAAACGTCGGATCTCCCCCCCGCGACAGCGGGGCCGGTCTTCAGCCGGTGCAGATCAACCTGAACCAGTTTTCTGCGTCTCCGACGACGCAAGTGCGCCTCGGACTTAATCTCCCTGCTTCGTCCACAGTTGCTGGGGCGACCGGCGATCCTTTTGACCTTCCGATTGAATATTTTGACAATTTGGGAAGGCGGCAGTCGTTGTCCCTGACATTCACTCCTTCGGTTCCGGCGACAGGCTCCAGCAACCAATGGGACGTGTCAATCATCGACAATGCTGGCGATCCGCTGACGCCGATCGCGTCTTTCAACGTCGTATTCGATGACACGCCGACGACCGGCGGATCGGTCGGTTCGGTGACGACAGGGCCCGGCGCCGCCTATGATCCGGCGTCAGGTCGCGTCACCGTCACGACAGCGAGTGGTCCGATGCACATCGAAATCGGGTCACCGGGCGGCGGCTCGGCGCTGACGCAATTATCGGCCACCTTCGCTCCGCTGGCCATCACGAAGGACGGCGCCCCGATTGGCAATCTCTCAACGGTGCAGATTGACCAGCGCGGAATTTTGACGGCCGTTTTCGATACAGGCTTTAGACGCCCTCTCTATCAGATTCCGATCGCAGACGTGCCGAACTACCGGGGCCTGAACGCCGTAGGGAACCAGGCTTTCGCTGTCTCGCAGGACAGCGGCGACATCTATTTCTGGGACGCCGGCGAAGGTCCCGTTGGAGAGACAATCGGCTTTGCGCTCAGCGAGTCGACAACCGACATCGCGGCTGAGCTCACCGATCTCATCCAGACGCAACGGGCCTATTCCTCGAACGCCAAGATCATTCAAACCGTCGATGAGATGCTTCAGGAAACGACCAACATCATCCGCTAAATCAGATAGGCGAAGGTCATGTCGATCTCGCGGGCGCTTGCAAATGCGACATCAGGAATCGGAGCGGCTTCCCGGCAGGCTGGACTTGTTTCGCAGAATATCGCCAACGCGCTGACGCCAGGCTACGCAAGGCGCGAAATTGCTCTGGCCGAACGCACCGTCGCGGGGCAGGGAGCCGGCGTACGCGTCGCAGACGTCGTTCGAGCCTCCACCCCGGCGCTGACCGCGGAACGAAGAATAGCGGACGGAGCCGCAGCTCGCGATGAAGCGCGCCTCGAGGCATCCCGAAAGATCAGCGCGCTGTTCGGCGGTCCGGAAGACGCCGGAGCGCTCTTCACGCGGTTTGTCGCTTTCGATCGCTCGCTTCGTGACCTCGCGAACCAACCGGCCAATGTCGCCGCGCTTCAACGGGCCGCCGGAGACGCGCAGCAGCTCGTGCTCCGCGTAAATGAGATCGCCCGATCGCTTCAGACAATCCGACAGGAAGCTGACGAGTCGATCGCGGCGGAGGTCGTGCGCGTGAACGCCTCGCTGAAGAAGGTTGAACGGCTCAATTCCGAAATCGAGAAGGCGGTCGTCTCTGGACGAGACGCCAGCTCGCTCTACGATGAACGAGACCGGGAATTGGACGTCATCAATCGAGCGCTGCCGTCAAGAACATTGATTCGCGACAATGGCCGAATAGACTTGATTACGCTGGAAGGCGCAGTGCTGATCGCCGGAGAGGCGCGTCAGCTGTCGTTTCGGCAAACGCCTTTTATTGACGCTGGACAATCTTTGGCGAACGGCGCGCTTTCGGGCCTTTTCATCGACGGCGTCGACATCACGCCGGGAGCCGGCGCTGCGCGTTCCGTCGCCAGCGGCTCCATCGCCGGGCGCTTTTCTGTTAGAGACGTAATCGCGACGGCGGCTGCGGCGGATCTTGACGCCCTCGCCGCAGATCTCATTGCGCGCTTCGAGGCCCCCGGCGTCGATCCGACGGCGCCTGCAGGCGCTGCGGGCCTGCTTACGGACGGCGGCGACGCTTTGACGACCCCAATCGCTCCGGGGCTTGCGGCGCGACTTAAGGTCAACGCCGCCGTCGACCCGCGGCGGGGCGGAGACATCACGCGCCTTCGCGACGGCCTTTATGGCGCTGGTCCTGGGCCTTCGGGCTCGAATACGTTCCTCATCAATCTCATAGGCGCCCTCGACTCCCCGCGCTCCGCGCCCTTGCCGGGAGGCGCGCTTCAGACGGCATCGGAACTCACCGCGAATGTAAGCGCCCTACGCGCATCGGCATACTCGGAATTTCAGCGCGAGGCGGCGAGTTCTGACGCCTTCCTAAAAACCCTTGCTGAGGAGGAATTATCGACGATTGCGGTCGATACGGATGCAGAATTGCAGCAACTGCTGATTATCGAGCAGTCCTATGCGGCGAACGCCCGTGTCATCGAAGTCGTCGGACGGCTCATCGAGCGTCTGGCGGAGCTTTAAATGAAACCGATCGGCGCGCCCGACATCGTCACTGCGCAGCGACTCGCCTCCAGCGCCAAGTTGTTGCGTCAACAGAGCGAGGTCGCGCGCAAGGAGCTTGTGACCGGCCGCATCGAAAACTTGCCGCAGGCGCTCGGCAAGGGTCTCGGCCAGGCGCTCATCCTTCGAGGGGCGCTCGACGCGATCGAAGGACGCCGCGAGGCGCTCTCACAGGCTAGGCTGCTCGCCGGCGTCGCCCAACGCGCGCTTAGTTCGGCCGCCGACGGAGCCCGGGCGATCGCAAGTGACGCAATAGCCGCAAGCGGTCGCCATGATGAGGCCGCGCTCGCGGCGGCCGCCAATGAGGCCCGGATCCGATTGCAGGCGGCCTTCTCAAGCCTCAATGTGCGCGTTGCAGGCCAGTCAGCATTCGCAGGAGACGGCGGCGACCGCCCGGCGCTGGCGAGCGCCGACCGGCTCCTTGCTGATGTGAGGTCGCTCTTTGAGGCGGCTGCCGACGCCGATGCCTTCAATGCGTCCCTCAGCAGTTATTTCAACGATCCCGCCGGCGGCTTCAATTCAGCCATTTATATCGGGGGGGCAGGCGACGCGCCGAGCATTGAGATCGGCAAGGGGGAGAGGCTTGCTTTCACGTTGAGGGCCAACGACCCAGCGCTTCGCGATTTGCTGCGTTCGATGGCGACTATCGCCGTGGCGGCCTCGGCGCCCCCGTCGGCGCTGCGTGATGGCGCGTTAGACGGTGCTGCAAGCTCAGCGCTCGCGGGGGTTGACGGCGTCATTGCTCGCCAAGCCGAGATCGGAATCGCTGCGGCGCGCGCCGCGGAAGTTGAGGCGACATTGGAGATTGAAGAGTCGGCGCTGACCGAAGCTTACAATGCGCAAACAGCGCGCGATCCGTTCGAGGCGGCAAGCCGCCTTCAATCGCTCGAAAACCAGCTTGAAGCCGCGCTGACTTTGGCGGCACGAATCTCGAGATTGACGCTTGCGAACTTCATCAGGTGAACGGGTGCGCGGTTTTCTTGGCGTTCTGATCGCTTTTTGCGCGTCTTTCGACAGCGCGGCGGCGGAGGTGCGGATCAAAGATATTACGGAGATCGAAGGCGTTCGCGCAAACGACCTCGTTGGCTATGGGCTCGTTGTCGGACTGAAGGGCACGGGCGACGGAATTCGGAACTCACCCTATACTCAGGAAGCGTTCACGAGCTTGCTAGAGCGCCTCGGCGTCAATATTCAAGGTGAGAACTTCAACTCTCGCAACGTCGCCGCGGTGATCGTCACCGCCGCGTTGCCGCCGTTCGCTAGGGCCGGCTCGCGGATCGACGTCAACATTGCGGCCATCGGCGACGCCTCCAGCCTTCTCGGCGGAACTCTTGTCATGACGCCGCTGCGCGCAGGCGACGGCGAGGTATACGCCGTGGCGCAAGGCCCCGTACTCGCGAGCGGCGTCGCCGCCCAAGGCGCGGCCGCGTCGGTCACTTTCGGCGCGCCTACCGCCGGAACCATCCCGGAAGGCGCACGCGTTGAGCGAGAGGCGGCTTTTGAATTTTCAAGCGTCGCCCGCTTACGACTTTCATTGCGATCACCTGATATGACGACGGCGATACGCGTTGAGGACGCCATCAACAATGCGCTTGGCAACGGGGCTGCCGCCGCACGTGATCCGGCGACGATCGATGTTGATCTCAAAGTTGCTGGCCTATCTGCGGTCAGAGCGGTCGCACGAATTGAGAATCTGGCGATTGAGCCTCAGGCGCGGGCGCGCGTCGTCATAGATCAGAAATCCGGAACGATCGTCATCGGCGCAGATGTCCGAGTGTCGCGCTTCGCAGTCACGCAAGGCGGCCTCTCAATCACTGTCCGGGAAAACCCCTTCGTATCGCAGCCAAATCCCTTCTCACAAAGAGGCGACACCATCGTCGTGCCGGGCACTGAGGTCAATGTCGCCGAGCGGCGAACCGACAACATCGCCGTCGTCGACGGTAATATCGCTTTGGGAGACCTTATCGAGGGGCTGAATGCGCTTGGCGTCGGTCCCCGTGAGCTGATCGACATCCTGAACGCGATCAAAGCCGCCGGCGCGCTGCACGCCGAACTCGTGGTCATCTGATCTGCTTGAGTTTGATCTCTCCGGACCGCGCAAGCTGCTTGACCGCGGCGATCAGTTTGCGCTGGGCGGCGTCACCTTCCTCTGTTGACGGCGAGGGAAGCGCAGCCAGATCTTCCCGGTACTGCTCGGCCATTCTCTTGGCGATGTTGGCAAGGAGAAAGTCGACTGTCGAAGGCGAGGTCGATTCGCCCTGCTTCAGAGCCTGCAAAAGGACTTCGCGATCAACTGTCCGGAAAAGCGCCGCAACAGCAGACTCAGACAGACGGTCGGGAAGCTGCTCAAATGTCACCAAAGTTTTCCGAATGGCGGCGGCCATGGGCGCGTCAGCGCTTTCGAGATGCGTCAGCAGCCCTTCGCGCAGCGACGACGGAAGAAGATCGAAGATTGCGGTCGCCGGTTCGCTCGGCGACGCATCGTCCTCATGGGCGGTTGAGGTGCGCAAAAGATCGGCGTCGATCGCCCCCGCGCGCGCGTGGGGTTGTTGAGGGTGGGTGGGGCAGGAAAGCGCGGCCCCGCCCCGAGCCGCCGGTTCTTACTTCTTGTCCGGCCAGTAGTGATCGGCCGCGATCGCGTAGGGCGGGAAGTAGACCTTCTTCATCGGCACGGTCACCGAGGCCCACTTCCTCTGGGACTCGTAGACCTCCTTGAAGAGTGGGTTCTTCGCCGCTTCCTTGGCCGCAACGCGGTCCCATGCAGCGAGAAACTCCTTGAGGATATCCGGAGGCGTGTTCATCACGTTGACGCCGTGCTTGGTCTTGAACTCCTCGACCGCCTCGGCATTCAGGCGCTGCCACTTGGCCCAGTGCCAGAACAGGGTCTCCCAGGCCACCGCCTTGATCATTTCCTGGTCGCCCGGGCTGAAGGTGTTC
>JBKBLR010000055.1:0-11703 GCA_046296195.1 Parvularculaceae bacterium
CGAGCGGCGGCGCGGCCGGATCGAGCGGCACCGCGAGCGGGCCGCCATCGGCGCCCCGAACCTCGACGCCGGCGACGCGATACAGTGGCCCGGGATTGGCCGTAACGGTGACCTTCGCGGGATCGGCGCCGGCGTCATACTGATCGCGGAAGATCTCGAGCGCGTCTTTCGCCTTGCCGGCGAGCGCGGCTTCAAGAAGGCTCCAGCTGCGGCTGCGGTCGGCAAGGCCGAGCATCGCGCGCACCGCCTCGGCGGTGACGGCGTCCTGCGCGTTGGCGCGCTGAATGAGCGCCTGGTCGAGGATCGACAGCGCGTCCCTGACCGAGCCTTCCGCCGCGCGCGCGATCATGGCGAGCCCGTCGCGCTCGACCGCGACATTCTCCCTGGCGGCGATCGTCTCGAGATGCGCGATCAGCGTGTCCGGATCGATGCGGCGGAGGTCGAAGCGCTGGCAGCGCGACAGCACGGTGACGGGGAGCTTCCTGATCTCCGTCGTCGCGAAGATGAACTTCACATGCGGCGGCGGTTCTTCGAGCGTCTTCAAGAGCGCGTTGAACGCCGCCGTCGAGAGCATGTGCACTTCGTCGATGATGTAGACCTTGTAGCGCGCCTCGACCGGCGCATAGCGCACGCCCTCGATCAGCTCGCGGATGTCGTTGACGCCGGTGCGCGAGGCGGCGTCCATCTCGAAGACGTCCGGATGCCGGCTTTCGGCTATCGCCCGGCAATGGCGCCCCTCGACAGGCAAATCGACGGTCGGCCCGCCGTCCTCGCCGTTCGGCCCGACATAATTCAGGGCGCGGGCGATGATGCGCGCCGTCGTCGTCTTGCCGACGCCGCGCACGCCCGTCAGCACATAAGCGTGCGCGATGCGGCCCGTCGCGAAGGCGTTGCGGAGCGTCCTCACCATCGCCTCGTGACCGATGAGGTCGTCGAACGTCTGCGGGCGATATTTGCGCGCCAGGACCTGATAGGGGCTTGCGGCCATGTCCCCGCTTACCGCCCGGAGCGCGGGGGCGTCTAGCTAGAAAAAGGAGTCTAGTGGAAGGCTGAAACGACCCGGGCCGAAACTCGTTACGGCTGCTTCCTTCCGGACCTGACCGGGTTGGCGAGGGGTCCGTCCGCCAGCCTGCCGCCGTCGCTTATCCGCGCCCGCGCCGGCGAATGCAAGACGCGCTGGCGCGGGCGCGCCCGCGCGCCCTATGAAGCGCCCCATGAACCTTTCCGACGCCGCCGTCCTTTTCTCGCATGAGCCGCTCGACCGCGCGTCCGGCCAGCGCGCCGATCCGGATTGGGTGGCGGCGCGGCTTGCCGATCCGGCAACGCTCGTTCTGCCGCTCTGGCGCGGCGATCCGCTCGTGCGCGGCGAGCGCCTCGCCTTTCTCGGCGCCGGCGCGCTCGGCGAATTTCCTTCGGATGCGCGGCGGATCTTCCTCGGCCTCCTGAACGGGGCGGCGTGTTTCGCCGTCGACGCGTCCGCAGCGCTCTCGCCCGACGCCGCGCCGTTCGCCGATCTTGGAACCTATATGCCGCTGCGCGAGGCGGCGGGCGTGCTCGCGCCCGATGATCTCGCCGTCGCCGGCGAGGCGCGCTGGCTGATGGACTGGCACCGGCGGCACCTTCATTGCGCCCAGTGCGGCGCGCCGACCGAAATGAAGGACGGCGGGGCGAAACGACATTGCATCGCGTGCGGGACGGAGCATTTCCCGCGCTCAGACCCCGTCGCGATCGTGCTCGCGACGCATGAGGACGCCTGTCTTCTGGGGCGCGGACCCCATTTCCCGCCCGGCTTTCTGTCGGCGCTCGCCGGCTTCGTCGAGGCGTGCGAAACGCCCGAAGCCTGCGCCATCCGCGAATTGCGGGAGGAGGCGGGCTGCAGCATCGACAATGTCCGCTACCAGTTCTCGCAGCCCTGGCCGTTTCCCTCATCCTTGATGATGGGCTTCCTCGCCGACGCAAAAGACCGCTCGCTCACCCTCGACCGCAAGGAGATCGAGGAGGCGCGCTGGGTCGAGCGCGATATCGTCCGTCGGCTGATCGATGGCGAAAAGCGCGAGGATCTGCGCCTGCCGCCGCGCTTTACGATCGCGCGGCGGCTCATCGAGCGGTGGGCGGCGGGTTAGCGCGCCCGCGCCGCGGGATAGACGCCGAGCAGCTTGAACCGCGTTGAAAAGAACGACAGTTCCTCGAGCGCGAGGCGGACATTGGCGTCGTCGGGATGGCCTTCGATGTCGGCGTAGAACATCGTCGCGGCGAACGATCCGCCCTGCATGTAGCTTTCCAGCTTCGTCATGTTGACGCCGTTGGTCGCAAAGCCGCCGAGCGCCTTATAGAGCGCGGCGGGAATGTTCCTGACCTGGAAGACGAAGGTGGTGACGATCGGCCCCGAATATTTGGGGTCGGCGATCTTCGGGTCGATCGCTTCCTTCGCCATGACCAGAAAGCGGGTGGTGTTGTGGCCGGCGTCCTCGACATTGGCCTCGAGGATGTCGAGGCCGTAGAGCTCCGCCGCCTTGGACGAGGCGATGACCGCTTCATGCGGCTTGCCGGATTCGCTGAGCGCGCGCGCCGCGCCCGCCGTGTCGCCGGCGATTTCGGCGCGGATCCCCGGCCGGGACAGCAGCGAGCGCACCTGGCCGAGCGCCATCGCATGGCTCTTCACCACGCGGATGTCCTCGAGCCTTGCGCCCTTGCGTCCCAGAAGCTGGTGGCGGATGGCGAAGAAATGTTCGCCGACGATGTTGAGGCCCGATTCCGGCAACAGGTGGTGGATGTCGGCGACCCGGCCCGCGAGCGAGTTTTCAACCGGGAGCATCGCCCGCTCCGCCCGCCCGTCGCGCACGGCGGCGAGCGCCTCCTCGAAGGTCGGGCAGGGAACGGGATCGAAGTCCGGCGCGAACATCTCGCAGGCAAGATGCGAATAAGCGCCCGGCTCGCCCTGGAATACGACCTTGCCCGCCTTCGCCATCGCGCCCTCGCCTTGCCTCGCCGGTGGCGCTCTTGCCGGAACCGGGGGCTGACAGCAAGCAAGGCCCCCGCGCGGTTAGGCCGCGCCGCTCAGGCAGGCCGTCCTTGTTGCGCCTTTCCGGGGGCGCCGGTAAAAGCCGCGCCAAAATCCCGCCCATCAAAGGCCTTTCCATGAAAGATCCGCTGTTTTTCAACAAGCTCGCCGGGGCCGCGCTGTCGGCGCTGCTGATCTTTTTCGGCCTTCCCCAGCTCGCAGCGGCGCTGCGCGGCGGCCATCATGGCGGCGGTCACGCTGAAGGCCATCCTTTCCCGCAATATCCGGTCGCCTTCGCGACCGAAGGGGGCGGGACCGGCGAGGCGGGCGCCAGCGTGGCCGACTTTGCAACGCTGCTCGCAAGCGCCGATGTCGCTGCGGGCGGACGCAAGGCGGCGCTCTGCAAATCCTGCCACACGCTCGACAAGGGCGGCGCGAACGGCACCGGACCGAACCTCTGGGGCGTCGTCGGCCGCGCGGTCGCCAGCCATGAGGGCTTCAAATACACCGGCGCCCTGCAAGGCGCGGGCGGCGACTGGACGTTCGAGCGGCTCAATCACTATCTCGAAAACTCGCAGGCCTATATTCCGGGCACGGCGATGGTGCAGAAATTTCCGAACCCGGAACATCGCGCGCAAATCATCGCTTATCTCAATACGCTGTCGGATGCGCCGCTGCCGACGCCGGCCGCCCCTGCCGCCGAAGCGCCGGCGGCGGAGGCCCCGGCCGACGGCGCCGCCGCAGCCGAGGCCCCTGTCGAAGCCGCGCCCGCGCCGAGCGAAGGCCGATAGCAGCCAGATCATCGGGGCTGGAGCGGGCAGCGGGAATCGAACCCGCACGATCAGCTTGGGAAGCTGTGCGGGCGGACAAATTACTAAAGCAATTACAATATCTTAGGCACTCGCTGTAACGAAAAAGCAACTAGAAAATAGGCTTTAAGGCTGGCGTCCGCGCCCGAGTCCAAAACCGGGTTTTAACGCGCTTCCGTTAGCGTGCCGATCTAACCACGCTGAGTCCTCGAATGAAACTGCCAAAGAAACTACCAGCACTAGATGCGCTTTCGCCCATGCGGCGGTCGGTTGCCGAGGCGTTAAACGCCGCGTTTGGGGCAGCCGCCATCGTGGACTTACATGACAACGAGGCGGCAGAGCGAATGGCGCACCACCTCGCCATCGCTTTGCTGTGGTTCGCTAAAGCAGCACCCGTCAGCGATGCGCTGTCGCCTCAACTCAAGTTGGCGGCGCAAGCAGTACGAAGCGCTGCGCAGGAGATCGACGCGGAGCCCAGCACCACTTTCTGATAGCTGGAGCGGGCGGCGGGAATCGAACCCGCACGAAAACCTTGGGAAGGTTCCAGGCTACCACTACATCACGCCCGCAGTAGAGCAGTCTTATCCCGGTCGCTCTGACGCCAGCAATCCCCTTTCGCCGCGACTGCGCCGACGCGCTCTGCAGATGCGTCGGGGAGCCCAGGTCTATCCCCATTTTTCGTCTAAATTAGCCGCTTTAATCGACGCATTTTTCTTTTCTAATTGACATCGAAAAAATTTATGTTCTTATGCCACACAATCGCTCAAATACGGAGCCAATTATGACCGCGGAAATCACAAAATTGACATCGAAAAATAAGGCGTCAAAACGGGAGAAATTTGTGCGTCTGGCGCAGAGCAGAACGGCAAACGCCATGAAGGCGATTCGGATCATCGCGAAGCTAGGGAACAAGTCTCACTATGAATACGACGAGAGAGACGTGCGGAAAATTGTAGCCGCTCTCAATAAGGAAGTTGAAGCATTAAGGTCCAGAATGCTGTCATCTGGCGGGAAGGACTTAGTTGAATTTAACCTAGACTGACCAGAAAGCGCGGGGGAGGTTCCACGTGATCACAGATTTTGACCCAAAATCCCTTTGTCTGGGGCTTCTGAAGGCGGATACAGAGGCCGAAGTCGTACTCATTTTGTCTCGTGCAAAGCTTTGGCAAGATCGGACGAAGTGGCGTTACCTCGGCGACCAGGAGCACAATTTCTCAACCGTCGGCGGCCAACAGCGACAGTCCGAGCAGGCGCTGATTGAGAAACTTGTCAACAGCATCGACACGAAGCTCATCGCGGAGGCCCGGGTTCAGGGGTATCTCGGCAGAACGGGCAGCGATCCTCTAAAGACCGACATGCCGACCACAATCGCCGAAGCGCGCGAGAAGTTCTTCGGTGATCGCTTGCGAGACGCCGCCGCCCTGTCCACTTCGATCACGGTTGCTGCGACAGGAGCGAAGCCAAACGAGGGACGACCTAGTTTCACGATTGTCGACAACGGCGAGGGGCAAACGCCGGCCGCCATGTGCGACACGATCCTGTCCCTTCACAAGGGAAACAAAGACAAGATCAAGTTCGTCCAGGGCAAGTTCAACATGGGCGGCACAGGTGTCCTGGAGTTCTGCGGTAGAGATCACAACGTACAACTGATCATCAGCCGCCGTCATCCAAAGCTCCGGTCAGGCGAACACCCCCTCGATGATGACTGGAGCTTTACTGTGATCCGTAGAGAGGACCCCGTAGAGGGCCGAAGCAGCAGGTATACGTATCTGGCTCCCCTCGTGGACGACGCCGTTGTCGGCGATAGCGAGCGCGCCAAGATGCTACTTCATTTCAAAGAACCGACTCTGCCCTTATTTCCTGATAAGAATATAGCCTACAAGCGCGAGACCGAATGGGGGACACTGATCAAGCTATACGAATATGAAGCCAAGAGGTTCGGCACGAACATGATGATGACGGACGGCCTGATGTATCGAGTCCGACTGCTGCTTACCTCTCCGGCGCTTCCCATTAGATTTCATGAGTGCAGGAGCTATCGCGGCGATCCGGAACGCAGCTTTGACACCACGATGACGGGCCTGCTGCATACTCTCGGCGACGACCTAGAGAAGAGTCGCGGAAACGTAGAGAAGCATTTCCGCGAAGCGTTCACTATCGAGGGGCTCTCCTTCGACGTCGACATTTTCCTGTTCCGGGATAAGCAAGCCGCGGACTCCTACAAGAAGGACGAGGGCATAATCTTTACTCTGAACGGGCAAGCGCATGCACTCTTCACCAAGGATTTCTTTAAGCGCAAGAATGTCAAGCAGGACTACATCTCGCATGCTCTACTGGTCGTCGTGAACTGCGACCAAATCGGTCAGCGCGGTCAAGAGAAGCTCTTCATGAACAGTCGCGACGGCTTACGAGACGGTGACCTTAAGCGCAAGCTGACTGACGCCTTAGAAGAGCTGCTTAGATCGCACCAAGAACTAAAGCAGCTGGCGTCCGAGCGACGGAAGAAAGAGCTCGCCGAACAGACGACCGACCACGCGGCTATGGCGAAGGTTATCGAGAATCTATTGCTAAAGAATCCCTCACTCGCGGCTCTTCTCGGAAAGGGCTTTCGCGTGAAAAATCCACACAAACCCGAAGCCGCTGGCGGTAGAGTGGCAGGCTTTATCGGTCGCCGATTTCCAACGAAGTTTCACTTCAAGGACAAGGAATCGGGTGTGACGCTCGAGCGCCCGGCCCATAGAGAGACGAACGTCAGAATCACGTTCGAGACCGACGCGGCGAACGACTATTTCAAGCGGGATGAAGAGCCGGGCGAATTTCAGCTGTTCCGAATCTTGGGGGAGAAACGGGCACCTGCTACGGACTTTCACCGACCGCGCCTACACGATGGCTATGCTCACCTGACGCTTTCCCTCCCCAACGACGCGCAGGACGGAGAGAAGGTTGAGTTTGAAGTCGTGGTCTCCGATCCTAGCCAGATCGATCCCTTCACAAACAAATTTATCCTTGACGTAAAACCGGAAAGAGAGACGGAGTCGGGATCGTCGGGCGAAAGAAGGCGGCGGGCCGATTCGCCAGGAGACAAGAAGAGTTCGGGCGGTGAGGGCTCGAACCAATTTGAGGACTCTAATCTCGACATCCCGCTGCCGCGCGAGATTACCGAATCGATGTGGGACAAGCAGGACCCGCCGTTCGACCGCTTCACTGCGCTTCGCGTGATGCGCAAACCCGACGCCCCGGAGGGCACCGACAGCTGGGACTACCTAGTGAACATCGACAACGTTCACCTGCAAAACGAGATGAAGAGCAGACCCAAGCACGCCGAGACTCTTAAGCTGCGTTTCTCCGTGGCGCTCACGCTCGTCGCGCTTTCCATGCTGCATCAGAACAATACAGCTCGCAAAGGGGAAGACAGCGAGGATTCGGGGAAGGACGGCATCTCCGACAGAGTGGAACAGGTAACTCAGGCACTCGCGCCGTTCATTCTCCCGATAATCGAAAGTGTCGGCGCTCTGGAGAGGCCCGAGGAAGCGCTCTCGGACTCCGCGGGCGAAGCGGCGTAGCAGCTACGCCGGTCGATGTATAAGAAGTAGCTCCGTGCCGGCCGCCCCGCGCGGCCTTCCCTCATTGTACCACTTTCGGTTCGGGACGTCCCGCCACACGCGACCGCTCATGTCCGCGGCGCAAAGCGAGACCTCCGCGAAGCCGCAGTCGGACATTGTCTCAAGGTAGCGAGGCAGCTGCCACGAGGGATCAGAGAAGGCTATGAGCTGCGCAACAATCGTTCGCTCGCCACAGATCTTTCGCACGGCTTCGAAAGACGCCTTCAGGTTGGCGTAATAGGACGCCAACTGTGGCTGCTTGCGATCACCCATCGCATAATGGGTGATGCCCGAGCCATCTAGCTGGCGCGTGATCCAGAACGGCGCGGGAGTCTCCTTGCGCCCATCGACCTGCCAACGGTGGTAAAGCACGTGCACACCGGGATACGGAGGCGAGGTCAGAATTAGCTTGGGGCGAAGCCGAATCTCTAACAGATCGGGAACGAGATCCTTCGCCGCCCCGTGCAGACAGAGTGCCCTGCGTTGTTTCGCCGGCAGCTTCATCGCCCTCACCTGCTTCGCGAAGTCCTCAGCACCCTTAATCCCCTCGGTCGCGCATTGCGTCAGCTTCTGCCGAAACTGCTCTATTGTGGCTGGCGTCTTCTTAGCGTCGAGCGCCCATTGCGCCGCCCGCAGCACGACGATTCTCGCTAGCGCGATTGCACGCTCCACCTCGATTGATTCAAGGGAGGCCAGCGCCAGTTCTATCGCTTTGGTGATGCGCCAATTTTCACGTTGGTTCAGATTACGAAGATAACCGCGATCCGCCCAGTCGTCCGGACCCGGCCTCTCGAGGTGGATGTTGATCTTGCTCGGAAGCTCGGCGGCCCATCGCGCCACTAATTCCAGTTCAGACTTAGTGTAAATCGTTGTCTTGGTTCGAGAGATAAACGTGGCGAGCGAGCTGATGTCGGTTCCCGCCGCGCGGCGGCCGAGCGCCATCGCCTCGACGAGCGTCGTCCCCCCGCCCATGAAAGGGTCGAACACCAAGTCGCCCCTCTTCGTGAAGCACTCTATGGCGGCGCGCGCAAACAGCGGCGAGAAGCGCGCGGGATAATTGTAGAAGGCATGGGTAAGCCCGGCGACGCGATCACGCGTGTGAAGGCTCGCGACCAGCTTGCCGGCGCGATCCTCATCGATGCGCAAGCTAGGCTGCACTTGGTCGTCTCCCCTGGCGGAATCCTCGCCGCTGGCGCGGCGCGCTGCTTGTTCTCGTTTTCATTGGCTGTTCCCCTAGCGCGGGAAAGTAGCGTGATTCGGAATGGTTAACTGATCGTTAACCGACTCTCCGACCGCCGCCCAACCGGGCTTTTAGTTGCGCGCCCAGTTACTCCGACATGACAAACAGCGGAGTTCTTCCGTCGAATTGGTGCTTCGATCCGTACGGAGAATAAGCTAGCTCAGCTTATGGCCACACCCTCCGCGCAATCGACTTGAACTGCGATATGCCCATCGAGCCGCGTTCGTTTCTGGATTTTGAGCCGGGAGCCTCAAGGCGCGAGCGGACGGCCTCGCGCGACGCCTCCCAGATTTCCACCGCCTCATAGGCCTCGTCCATAAGAACAAGCGCGACGGCGTCAAAGGGGTGCTTCAGGTTGATCTTGGGAACTCGTCCGCGATAGCGCGACTTTCCTGGCGCGGTGCGTCGGCCCTTCAACTGTATCCGCACCGCCTGACCATCGACTAATCTAACGGCGTCGTATCCGGCCGTGCGCGCAACCGCCAATTCGAGACCGAGCTTCTGCGCCGCCTCAAACTCCGCAAGCTCGCCGGAAACTCCGAGGGGCTTACCGGTCGCCGCATAATATTCGACAGCGAGCCGCTTAACGTCGGCGAGTATGTCCTTGGGCGCGCGGGTCATCGCTCCGACCATTAGATGATTCGGCGGCCTCGCTGGCACGCTTCTCGCAAAGCCCGTCGCGCTCGGATACGCCCCGCCTCAAAACGGTAAGAGGGACCCACGTAGTCCGGCCGGCGCAGAGCGTGTGACACCGCTCTGCATCTAGCCGAGGTCAATCGCGTTATAGCGCCCCAATCGGTCGCTCGCACAATCAAACCCAGATTGGGACTCTGTCCCATTTATGCGCGACCGCTAGGCGGCGCGCCAGCAAAAGGATTGTTTAGATGACTGACGCAAGCGAAGACCTCCGCGAAGTCGCGGACGAAACTGCGGCACCGGCCGCGGAAACGAAGACACCCCGCTATCGAGAGAAGCGAGCCTGTATCAACTGGAGGAGGAACCATTTGCTCCAGTTGTCCGTCGGCCTCGCGCACCACTTCTTCGTGCGCGGAGTAACGGGCGCGGAACCTCTGAGGTCTTTAGTCGCCGAGCATCTACCCGAGGCGGCTTCGAGGATCATCGGGCGGCGTTACACTTGGGACGACTTGGTCGCCGAGACCGCTGCCGAGCAGGGCCCCGAGAAAATCGTGACGGCCCACCGGCTTCTTCAACGAGCGGACAAAGCTCGCAGATATGACGAGCATCAATGGGGCCGGAACGCCGCTGCCGAATACTTCGCGGCGTTGAACTAGCTTAGCGCAGCCGCCGACTGGATCTTCCACCGGTCGGCGGCGTTACCAATTCAGTTATCCGGCCATGCGCTCTTCGTACGATTTTCCCGCCGGCGCAGAACAACTTTTCCCGCGCCCAATAAGCCTGCCCGGCTTAGCGGCCGGCAAAAATGGTCTGGCTAGTTATCTTCAAAGTTACGGATCTATGTCTAAATGACAAGATCGATAACAGAATCCAGATAATTCATTGAGCTTGAGTAAGCCTTAAGGGCTGATGGTGAGCACTTAGTGCTTACTGCTGACCTGCCATCCTTTTCGCCGCCTCCGCTAGGGGGCGCACGCGGTCATAGAACGCTTCGGGGTCGAGCCCGGCGCAGGCCGCCAGCAGGTCGCGGTGGCGCTTGTGGGCCCCGCCGGACGCCGTCAGGAGCCTTATTGAAGCGTCCCTATGTTGGGCTTCGCGGCACCGTAGGTCATCAATCGCCATTTCCAACACCGCGGCGAAGAGGAATGCGGCGTTAATCACGGCAGGCGAAGCGGCGGGAATCGGCCGCGCCCATGACAGCATAGACGCGCTGAAATGCTGAGGTCCGATAAAGCGCCCCGGTGTCGGCTGCCTTGGCGACCAGATGCTCCATGACCGATTTGCAAAGCAGCTTAAGGTCGTCAGCGCCCTCGTCCGTTGGATCAGCTGTCAGACTGGCCAGCCGCTTCTCCAAATAAGTCGCAACGTCGCTGAGGCCGTCTTCGCCTTTCATCAAGGTAACTAGGGCTTCCGCATTTGCAGGCCGGGTAACCCCAGAAATTTCCTCGATGGTAAGCTCGCGGATGATGCGCTTCTTTGTCATGGCTTTTGCTCGTGTTCGACGTAGGCGGTTCCCGCGATTGAAAAGCCGCACAGTTCCCCGTTGGCGAAGCGCGCAAGCATTGCGGGGTTGTCGGGCTTCATCGCGATAATCAGGCCGGATTTGCGCGCCCTAATGCCCAGCGAGGCGGCGATGTCCTCAGTAAGGGGGAAGGCGAAAACCACACGACCCGCCACGCCGCCGGAATGCATCTCTTTGGCGGCGCGGTCCGTTTGCATAAACGCCGCGCTGGCGCGGAGCATTACGTCCTCGGGTATGTAGTCCCCTTGCCCGTCGTAAAACGGCTCGCCGTCAACCGCGCAGACGATTGCATACCCAAAGACGAGGCCAATGGCGGCGTCCACTTTCACGATTTGGAAGTCGCGCCGCATGACTAGCCGACCTTGCGCCTAAGCGGCGGAGGCAGACGCCATTTGTCGTAGTCGGACGCGCGGAGTTTCGTGAGCGCGCCCATGCGCCCTTCGCGGTAGCCCGCCGGCCGCGTGATTTGTAGAAGTCGGGCGACTTTGGGAGCCGAATGGATAACAAGATCGCGGAGCGTGACCCCGGTCGGCTTGTCAATTAGCCAAAGCCCAATAGCTCTTAGATCGGCGTCGATCAGCGCTTGGTAGAGTCGCTTGCGCACGGCTTCGAATGAGGCGTTGGACTTTTCCAATTCGGCGACCTGCCTCTCCACCTCGCTACCCGCAGCTTCAACCTCCTTTGCGAGCGCAATCGCGGCTTCGACGCGCTCGGCGCGATGCGTTTCCATCTCGGCGGTACGTTCGGCCTCATGTCGGGGGGGGGGGGGGGGCGCGCGGCGGGGGGTGTGGCGCGGCGGCCCCCCCCGCGGCCGCCCACGCCGCGCAGGTGGAAGGCGGCGGCAAAGGCGAGAAGCGCGCGCTGAACGCGATCGAGGCCTATATGGCCGAGCA
>JBKBLR010000056.1:0-11652 GCA_046296195.1 Parvularculaceae bacterium
GCGGCGCCCGCCGACGGCGCATGACGCGATCCCGCCGGCGCGCGCCCGGAGCGCTCGACGAGGAAGCTTTTGACGATCCTGTCCTCAAGCGAGTGGAAGCTCACGACGACGAGGCGGCCCGCAGGCCGCAAAAGACGCTCGGCGGCGAAAAGGCCGCGCGCAAGCTGTCCAAGCTCGTCATTGACGAAAATGCGCAGCGCCTGAAAAACGCGCGTCGCCGGGTGGATCCTGTCTTCGCGCCGGGGCGGATTGGCGCGCGCGACGACGTCGGCGAGCCGCAGCGTGGTGAGGATCGGCGCGCTCTCGCGCTCCTCCGCGATCGCCCGCGCGATGCGCCCCGCCTTCTTCTCCTCGCCGTAGACGCGGAAAATCTCGGCGAGATCGCCGGGCTCGGCCAAATTGACGACGTCGGCCGCGTCGGGCTTGCCGCCGTCCATCCGCATCGACAGGGGACCGTCGCGCATGAAGGAAAAGCCCCGCGCCGCCTCGTCGAGCTGCATTGAGGAAACGCCAAGATCGAACACGGCGCCGTCTACGGCCGTCACGCCCGCCTCATGAAGCGCCTCCTCCATTTCATCGAAGGGGCGCGGAACGAGGGTGAGGCGCCCGGCGTAGCGGCGCTTCAAGGGCGCGGCGTTTGCGATTGCGGACGGGTCGCGGTCAAATCCGTAGACGGAGCACTTCGCCCGGTCGAGAAGGCGGCGCGCATAGCCGCCGGCGCCGAAGGTCGCATCAACATAGAGCCCGTCGTCCTTCGGAGCGAGCGCGCCAATCGCTTCATCCGCCATGACGGAAAGATGCGGGCTTGCGCTCACCTCGCGCCCCCGAGCCGCGCCTTGAGGTCCATGATCGCCTTGCGCGCCGCCGGACGGGTCGCGGTCATGTGTTCATCGTCGGCGTCGGCATCGATGATGATGAAGTCGTCGCCGCGGCCCTTGAAGCGAACGCGCTCCTTCAGCCTGGCGAATTCCCGGTAGGCGTCGGGGATGACGACGCGCCCTTCGGTGTCGAAGGGAAGGAACCGCACCGAGCCGAGGATATGGTCCTCAAGAAGCTCGCGCTCGTCGCTGAACGGCGGCAGCGTCGCGATGTATCGCTTGTAGGTCATGATGAAATCGCCGCCGCCGCATTCGAGCCGGTGTTCCTTCACGCCCATCAGGCAATAAAAGCCGCGACCGTGCTCGCCTTCGAGCGCGCGGCGGAACTCCGCCGGCACGGCGATGCGGCCTTTTGCGTCCAGCTTGTTGACGTGAGACCCCAGGAACGAGGTCTCCGGCGACCGCATGTTCACGCCCAAACTCCGCCCCTTCGCTTCTGTGACCCGAGGCGAGGATCCCGAAGCGAGACTGGCGCCTAAAGGCGCCAAAACCCGACAATTTATGGGTTAACATGGTCAAGGCCGCCGCGTCAAATCTCTTTGGGGGTGGGCAGCCCTCGTGCGCCAAGACGATTACGCTCCAGAAACAGCTGCGGCGCGGCGAGAAATCCGGACGATCAGTGCTTGCGCCGGCCGGCGGCGCGGGCCCTGCGGCCGGCGTCGTCGAGACGCGCGCTTTCGGCCTTTTGGCGGCGTTGCCTGATCGAGACAGCGATCTGATCGACGAGATGGTCGAACTGGCGCCGTTCGAGGTCGGCGGCCGCAAGGAACTCGCGCTGCGCCGCAATCTCACGCTCGAGCGACAGGCAGGAGGCGATGATCGCTTCCCGTTTTGCGGCCGCGCCAGTGAGATAGGCGGCGAAGTCGCGAAAGCCGATTTCCGCCCGGCCGAGCGCGATGGTTTCCTCGTGCCTGATGGCGGCCTCAAGGCGATCAAGCGCGTGGCCCGCCTCGGCGCGCGCCTGTTCGAGGTCCTTGAGGCTGCGGGCCGCCGCTTCCACGCTGCGGCCGGCGACGGCGCGCAGCTTCAACAGCGCGCGGAACTGGCGCATGCCGACGCTCATGCGGCGCCGCCGAGGCGCGCGGCAGGCGCGATCGATGCAAGGCCTGTGAAGGTTTCAGCGACCGTGACGGCGCGCCCTTCTGATTGGGACAGAAACACCTCCAGCCGGTCATGGAAGTCGATGGTCGCGTCCGTCTCCGGATTGGCGCCGCGCCGATAGGCGCCGATCTTCACCATCTCGCGGATATCTTCGAAATCAGCGGCGCGCGCGCGGGCCGCCGTGACGATTTCCCGTTCATGCGCATCGAGAAGGTCCTGCGCGCACCGCGACACCGACTTCAGCACGTCGACCGCCGGAAAGCGCCCGCGCTCGGCGATCCGCCGGTCGAGGACGACGTGGCCGTCAAGGAGCGCGCGCGCTGCGTCGGCGATCGGCTCGTCGTGATCGTCGCCCTCGACCAGCACGGAAAAAACGCCCGTAATCGCGCCCTCGCCCGCGAGCCCCGGCCCCGCGCGCTCGAGCAGCTTTGGCAACATCGAAAAGACCGACGGCGTGTAGCCTTTCGCGGTCGGCGGCTCGCCGGCCGCAAGACCGATCTCGCGCTGCGCATTGGCGACGCGCGTCAGGGAATCCATCAAACAGAGAACATGGCGGCCCTCGTCGCGAAAGCTTTCCGCAATCGTCATGGCGAGAAAGGCGGCCTCGCGCCGCATCATCGCCGGCTCATCCGAAGTCGAGACGATGATGACGGAGCGGGCAAGGCCGTCCGGCCCAAGCGTGTCCTCCACGAATTCGCGCAGTTCGCGACCGCGTTCGCCGATGAGCGCGATGACGCTGGCGTCGGCGCGCGTGTTGCGCGCGATCATCGACAACAGAGTCGATTTGCCGACGCCCGACCCTAAAAAAACCCCGCCCCTCGGGCCGGCGCGCGCCGGGCAGAACGCGTTGAGCGCCTTGACGCCGAAATCGACGCGCCCGCCCAGCCTTGCGCGCAGCGCCGCCGGCGGCGGCGCCGATCGCACGTCACGCAACGCTCCGAAGGCAGGCAACGGGCCGCGGCCGTCGGCGGGACGCCCCAGCCCGTCGACGATCCGCCCGAGCCAGGCGCGCGAGGGCGCGATCGCCGCGCTCGGCGACCGGAACAAGACTCGGGCCCCGCGGCGGACGCCGGCGACATCGCCGAAAGGCATCGCCGTGGCGACGCCGGCGCTGACGCCGACGACTTCCGCCGTCAGCGGGCCGAAAGAAGTTTCGATCTCGACACGAGCCCCGACTTCCAGAACGCCAAGCCGGTCTTCAATGGTGATCGCCAGATCGCTCACCCCGGCGACCGCCCCCGAATGCGCGGCGGGTCCGAAATGGCGCAGCGCGGCGCGGCGCCGGAAGGGCGCTGAACGCTCTTGCGCTGCTGAAACGCCCGGGGACATCGGCTGGCGGCTCCAATCAGGGGCGCGCAGGCGCGCTGCGGGCCGGGTCGAAAGTTTAACGGCGCAGGCTTTAAGCTCGCGTAAACTCGTGAATCGCTTCACCGGGATTGTCGTCGCGCGCGGTTAATCCGCTTCGTCGTTTTGGCCAGTTTGCGGCCCGGTCGCGCGCCGACGGCGTAATCAAGTTTCACCGCCCCTTAAGGCGGCGCCCTGACCTGCGCCGGAGGCCCTGTCCGTGTTAACCTTTATGAAAGCAAATCAACCTAAATCTGGTTAAGGCAAATCGGACAAGCGCGGGCCGTCAGGGGGCGCTTCCGCGACGAGAAGGAGATCGGTCGATGCGGGTTCTGCTTATCGAGGATGACGGCGCCACGGCTCAGAGCATTGAGCTGATGCTGAAGTCCGACGGGTTCAACGTCTATACGACGGATCTCGGCGAGGAAGGCGTCGACCTCGGCAAGGTCTACGACTACGACATCATTCTTCTCGACCTCAACCTTCCCGACATGACCGGCTTCGATGTGCTGAAGTCGCTGCGCGTCGCCAAGGTCAACACGCCGATCCTGATCCTCACCGGCCAGGGCGACATCGAAACCAAGGTTCGCGGCCTCGGCTTCGGCGCCGACGACTATATGACGAAGCCGTTCCACAAGGACGAGCTCGTCGCGCGCATTCACGCCATCGTCCGCCGGTCCAAAGGGCATTCGCAGTCGGTCATCACCACCGGCAACCTGACCGTCAATCTCGACGCCAAGACCGTCGAAGTCGCGGGCCAGCGCGTGCATCTGACCGGCAAGGAATATCAGATGCTGGAGCTGCTTTCGCTGCGCAAGGGCACGACCCTGACGAAGGAGATGTTCCTCAACCACCTCTATGGCGGCATGGACGAGCCGGAGCTGAAGATCATCGACGTCTTCATCTGCAAGCTCCGCAAGAAGCTCGCGGCGGCGACGGAGGGCGACCACTATATCGAAACCGTTTGGGGCCGCGGCTACGTGCTGCGCGATCCGGCGGAAGAGAAAGCCGCCTGACGGCGATCAAGGCCGCCGGATCATGAACGCCCCCGCAGCGCCGGGGGCGTTTTTTTTCGGGCTGCGCAGAAGTCGTTATCAGTCGATTAATCGCGATCCCATAATCTGAAGCCGGTGAGGGATAAAATCCGCGACACGGTGGGCCGATGCGCGCGTTTCTTGATCGGCTTGCTTCGTTCCGCGCCGACCGGCGCGGCAACATCGCCGTGATGTTCGGCCTTCTCGTCTTCGCCGTCGTCGCGGCCGCGGGCGCGGCCATCGACTTCATGCGCATCGAGCGCGCGCGCACGGCGATCGCCGAAGCCGGCGACGCCGCCCTGCTCGCCGCCGCGCGCTACAAGAGCACGAATCCGGGCGCGAGCGATGATGAATTGACGGCGGTTGCAAGGAAGCTTTTCGACAGCGCCGTCAAGAAGGACCCGGAAATCGACATTTCCGCCTTCAAGATCAGCTTCAACGGCGCCGCATCGACATTCAGCCTCGATATCGACGCCGACGTCGACCTCCTCATCATGGGCGTCGCCGGCTATGACAAGCAGGCGCTGAAATCGCGGGCGGAAGCGAAGCTCGGCAAGCCGCCCTTTATCGAACTTGCGATGGCGCTCGACGTCACCGGCTCGATGAATTCGAACGGCAAGCTCAAGACGCTGAAGAAAGCCGCAAACGACCTCATCGACTCGCTGCTCAGCTACAAGGATGCGGACGCGCGGATCGGCATTGCGCCCTTCGCCCAATATGTGAGCATCGGAGCGAAGCAAGCGGCCGCGCCGTGGCTCGTCACGCCCGGCAACGGATGGTCGGGCTGCGTCGGATCGCGCGCTTATCCCTATAACGTGCAGGACAGCGGCTATGACCTTGTCAAGGTTGCGGGCGTCAACGGCGTTTCCTGCCCGGTGGCGCTCATCCCGCTGACGAAGGACAAGGCCGCCCTCACCCAGATGGTCAACAACCTTACGGCGAGCGGCTGGACCTACATTCCCTCCGGGACGATGTGGGCGTGGAGCCTCTTGAGCCCGCAGGAGCCCTTCGCTGAGGCGGTAGGCTATGACGCGCTCAAAGAGGTCAACGGCGTCAAGGCGCTGCTCATCATGACCGACGGCGACAATACGCGCGCGCCGGACTATCCGACCCACAACAGCACGGACAAATCGCTCGCCGACAGCCTGACCAAGGAAATCTGCAAGAACATCAAGGCCGAGAAAATCACCGTCTACACGGTGGCTTTCGAGGTCACCGATCCGACCATCAAGGCCATCCTGCGCGATTGCGCGACGAACCCGGGCTATTATTTCGACGCCAAGGATTCGGCTTTGCTGACGGCGGCCTTCAGCGCGATCGCGGCGAGCCTGCGCAATATCAGCCTGTCGCGCTGAAGCGCGCGATCTCTTCGGCGAGGATCGCCTTGCCGCGCGCGGGCGGGGGAAAATCCTCCGCGATCCAGCGCGCCTCCGCCGCCGCGATGACGGCGGCGACCTCAGGGCCTTCGCCGATGCCGGCGGCAAGAACGTCATGTCCGGAAAACGGCGGCGGCGGCGGAAAGAAGCTCGCCGCCAGCGCATCATGCCGGACGTAAGCGGCAGGGTCTGGCGCGCGCGCCTTCGCCAGCGCCAGCGCGTCGCGAAAACCCGCTGGACCGAAACGGTAGATCAGCGCACGGATCGCCTGATCGGAAAGATCGGCGGCGACGAGCGGCGCGCGCTCGACCGCCCGGCGCCGGCGCTGGCCGTCCGTATTCGAAAGGCGCAGGCGCGCGTCGATTCCCTCCCCGCCCACGCCCCACAGCGCCGCCAGGCCGAGCGGCGCCGCCGCCTCGGGCGCGAGGATCTTCAGACGGCTGAAGGTTTCAAAGTCGGCGGGCGCAGGCCAGACCTCGCCAAGAACGCCGGTTTCGATCATGGCGCGCACGGCGCGCGCGGACGCCGGATGCGCGAGGATTTTCGTCAGCTCGTCGCCGATCCGCTCCGCTGAAAGCCTTCCAAGGCCCGCCTTCAGCGCCGCGCAGGCGGCAAGTCCCGGCCCATCGAAGTCGGCGGCGAAGCGCGCCGAAAATCGGAAGAAGCGAAGGATGCGCAAGAAATCCTCGCGGATCCGGTCTTCCGGCAGGCCGATGAAGCGGACGCGCCGGGCGCTTAAGTCCGCCATGCCGCCGACCGGATCGAAAAGCCGCAGATCCGGCGTCAGATAAAGCGCGTTGAGCGTGAAATCGCGCCGGCGCGCGTCCGTCTCCCAGTCGGCCGTGAAGGCGACGGCGGCGCGCCGCCCGTCGGTTGAGACGTCGGCGCGCAGGCTCGTCACTTCGATCGGGACATGATCGGCGATCGCGGTGACCGTGCCGTGGTCGAGGCCGGTCGGCGCCGCCGCAAGGCCCGCCGCGCGCAGCGCCGCGATGACCGCCTCAGGCCTCAGCGTCGTCGCGATGTCGATGTCCTTCGGCTTGACGCCGATAAGGCTGTCGCGCACGCAACCGCCGACGAAACGCGCCGCACCGGGGTCGTTCGCGGTCAGCGCAGCGAGAATTTTTTGCACCGGCGCCGAGGCGATCCAAACGAACCGCGCGCGCGCGTCCGGCGCGAGCGGCGCCAGCGCCGGGCTCACCGCTCGCCGCCTTCCGTCGGCTGCAGCGTCTCGGCGAGCGAGCGCAGGATGCCGGCGGTGAGGCCCCAGATGTGAAAGCGCCCGAAGGGCGCGGCGAACATGCGATAGCGCACGCCCTGATGCTCGCGTTCCTCGGTCGTGTGGTTGGAAAGATTCGCGAACCAGAAAAGCGGCGCCTCGAACACTTCCGCGACTTCGCGCGGGTTCGGCATTATCGGCGCGGCCGGATCGACGACGCCGACGACCGGCGTCACCGCAAAGCCGAGCCCGCCATGATGGACGCCGAGCGCGCCGATCACGTCCACGGCGGCGCGGGGAATGTTCACCTCCTCCTCCGCTTCGCGCAGCGCGGTCGCGATGCGGTCGGCGTCGCCGGGATCGACGCGCCCGCCCGGAAACGCGATCTGCCCGGCGTGCGAAGCAAGATCGCTCGAACGAACGGTGAGAAGCACGGTCGGCCCGTCGGCGCGGTTGATGATCGGAACGAGCACAGCAGCCTCCTGCCGCTGCGTCGTCCAGCGGTTTTCGAAGCGGCGGTCGTCAGCGAGGTGCGGATTGATCTCTGTGAAAAGCGCGCGAACTCTCTGCGCCGAGGCGCGCGCGAGATTGGCGCCGATGCGCGCGCGCCAGTCGCAGCTCTCGGCAAGGTCTTCGGCTCCAAGCATCATGATCCGGCGCCGGCGTCGTTCCCGGCGATGTCGTCGGCGCGCCCGAGCGGAAAGAATGAGCCGCCGGAAGAGACGCCGAAAAGCGTTTCGCCGCCGGTCTCGCGTGTTTCGCCGGCGGCGACAAGGTCGAACCAGACGGCGCGCGCAAGACGCGCATCGAGCCCGGCGCGGACATGGATGTAGGGCGCGCGCCCGGCCGGCCCGTCCCGCATGTCGATCGCATGGCCGGGGCCGGCGGCGACCTCGTCGCCGACATTCGTCGTAAAGACGAGGCGGGCGCCGTCGGGCGTTTCGTCTCGGCGCATGGCGACGGCGAGGAACGGCGCGTCCTCGACGACGATTCCGAGCTTTGCAACCGGCGTGACGAGGTAAGAGCGCTCGCCCTCGCGGCGCAGCACGGTCGAGAAGAGCCGGACGAGCGGCGCGCGGCCGATCGGCGTGCCCTCATGGACCCAGACGCCGTCGCGGCGGATGACAAGGTTGAGCTCGCCGCAATAGGGCGGCGACCAGGTCTCGACCGGCGGCTGCGCCCGTTGCGGACCGTCCGCAAGCTGGGCCGCGTATCGCATCAAGTCCGTCATTACGGCGAAGGCCGGCGTATGGTGTGCGCCGGGCCCCTCGATTTTCCCTCCGCAGCGGGCCCCAGATCGTCGCGCCTTGATTTGGGATCAAGGCGCTCGATCGGGTTTGTGAGCATCGCGGCGTTCGCCGCTTCGCGCCTCACTTGCGCAAAACTGCGCACGCTTTTGCGCACGCTGCCCTAGCGTCCGCACGTCATGCAGCGAACATAGAGCGCGCCCGGATCGTTAAACTCATCGAAGAAGCGCGCCTTCTGCTCGACCGCGCCGATGATCCGACGCAGCACCGGCCGGGTCTTGCGCGCGGCGGCGGCGTCGACGCCCGCAAGCTTCAGCGCCTTGACCGCGGTATGGCCGAAGAAGAACTTGAAGGGTGATATCTCCTCACGCACCTTCACGCGGTCATAGTCGGTGAGATTGGCGCGCGCGGCGGCCGCGGCGACAGCGTCGTCGATGTCGCCGAGATTGTCGACGAGCTTGAGGCCCTTGGCCTGCTCGCCGATCCAGACGCGGCCCTGCCCCACCGAGTCGACATAGCCGACGTCGAGTCCGCGTCCCTCCGCGACCACGTCGAGAAAGTCGCGATATCCGGCTTCGACGCTTTGCTGGAAGACGTCGGCGATGTTGTCCTCGAGCGGGCCGAGACCGGCGGCGTAGATCGAGGAGAGATTGGTCGTGCCGACGCCGTCGACATTGATGCCCCAATATTCGGCGGCGCGTTCAAAGGTCGGGAAGAAGGCGAAGATGCCGATCGAGCCCGTCACCGTCGTCGGCGAGGCCCAGATTTCATCGCCCGGCGCCGCGATCCAGTAGCCGCCCGACGCGGCGAGCGAGCCCATCGACACGACGACCGGCTTGCCCGCCGCCTTCAGCTCGAGAACGCTGTCGCGGATGATCTCCGACGCGAAGGCCGATCCGCCGGGGCTGTCGATGCGCAACACGACGGCTTTTACCTCATCGTCGTCGAGCGCCCTTTTAAGATTGGCCGCCACGGTGTCGCCGCCGGCCGCGACGCCGGGCGTCGCTTCGCCGTCGACGATCGTCCCCGACGCCGTGACGACCGCGACATTCGGCGCCTTGCCGTCCTTCTCAGGGCCGATCGCGGCGAGATAGGTCGACAGATCGACGCTCTTGAAGCCGACGTCATCGTCGCTTTCGCCGAACGCTTCGACCATCGCCTTCTTCTGCTCGATTCGGTTTGCGAGCTTGTCGACGAAACCGGCGTTCAGCGCAGCCTTGGCGAGGTCGCCCTTGCTTTCGCGCAGCACGGTGTTGAAATCGTTCGAGAACCGGTCGACCGCGCCGGACTGGAGACCGCGCGCCTCCTCGACGGAGCGCTTGTAAGAGGCCCACATGCTGCCAAGGAAGGCGAGATTGGCTTCCTTCGCCTCGGGCGACATGTCGTCGCGCAGGAAAGGCTCGACCGCCGCCTTGAAAGTGCCGACTCGGAAAACGTGCGGGGTTACGAGAATTTTCTCGAGGAAGGATTTGACGAAGCCGTCATAGGCGGCGTAGCCGACGAAGACGAGCGAGCCCTTGTCGTGAAGGTAAATCTCGTCGGCGCGCGAGGCGAGAAGATATTGCTCCTGCGTGTAGAAATCGCCGACCGAATAAACCTTCTTGCCCGATTTTTTGAACTCGTCGAGCGCGGCGGCGAGATAATGCGCCTTGCTGGCGCTGATCTCGGGAATGTAGAGCGCGCCGAGATCGAGCACTATGCCCTTGATGCGCTTGTCGCCCGCGGCGCTCCGGATCGCGCGCGCGACCTCGCCGACTTCGATCTGCGCGGGCTCTTCCGCGCCGTAAACCTGCTGGAACGCCTGCTCGAAGGGATCGACGGGCTCGGCCTCCTCGACGAGAACGCCGTTCGGATTAATGAGGAGCGCGGCGTCATGCGGCACGCTTGCGGCGGGCCCGGAGCCGCCCGCCAGGAAATTGCTCGCGCCAGAAAGAAGGCCGACCAGCAATAGGACAAGCGCAAGCCCGACGATGCCCTGAAGCACCATCAAGATGCCGATGATGAGCTTGCCGAAGCCCTTGATGAAGCCCCAAACGCTCGGACGATTGTCTTCTTCCGCCACTGACATGAACCCCTTTTCGGGCGCGCTTGCGCCGCCGGCTTGCCGGATCTCGCTTATCCCAGACCCCTCTTAACGCGTCGATAACTCTGTCGGGACAGGGTTCGTCTTGGCGTTCAAGGCGGTTATCGTAATGAACTTGGCGCGCGCCGCGCAAGGGGCAAGCCCGATGCGACAGACCGCCGGGCGAACCCGATAAACGGTTGCCGGAAGACTTCAAAACCGTGTTATCTGAGCACGTTAGCAAGCACGCTGCGGTGTTCTCCACGGCGTTTGAGGTCGTATTGAGGACCCATGGACGACAGCACACTGCTCCAGGATTTTGACGATGTCTCTCACCGGTTCCGCCGGGCGCGGGAGGCGCTGGACGGCGTCGTCTACGGCCAGGGCGACGTCGTCGATCTCACGCTGGCGACGCTCGCGGCCGGCGGGCATGGGCTCCTCGTCGGCGCGCCGGGCCTCGCCAAGACGCTGATCGTCACCTCGATCGGCGCGTTGCTGGGGCTTGATTCGCGGCGCATCCAGTTCACCCCGGATCTGATGCCGAGCGACATTCTGGGCTCGGAAGTCCTTGAAGAATCGGCGAGCGGCCGGCGCGAATTCCGGTTCATCCCCGGCCCCATCTTCTGCCAGCTTCTGATGGCCGACGAAATCAACCGCGCCAGCCCGCGAACGCAGTCCGCGCTGTTGCAGGCGATGCAGGAACGGCACGTGACCGTCGCCGGCGCGCGCCACGACACGCCCTCGCCCTTTCATGTGCTGGCGACACAGAACCCGATCGAACAGGAAGGCACCTATCCGCTCCCCGAGGCGCAGCTCGACCGCTTCCTCATGCAGATCAATGTCGGCTATCCGGACAAAGCCGCCGAGCGGCGAATGGTGATTGCGACGACCGGCGCCGAAACGCCGGCGCTGACGGCGGTCATGGCGGCGTCCGACCTTTCGCGCGCGCACGCTGTCGTGCGCCGGATGCCGGTCGCCGAGCGCATCCTCGATTCAATTCTGGCGATCGTGCGCAGTGCGCGGCCCCTCGAGGGCGCTGACGAACGCGTGCGCATGCTGGTCGGCTGGGGACCGGGACCGCGCGCGAGCCAGGCGCTGTCGCTCGCCGCGCGCGCGCTCGCCATGATCGACGGGCGCAAGGCGCCCTCGCTCGATGACATTCGCCGGCTGGCGAAGCCCGTCCTTCGCCACCGCATGGCGCTCAATTTCACCGCGCGCGCCCAGTCGATCGACATTGACGGTTTCATCGACGAGATCGTCGCCAAGGCGCTCTGATGGCGCCGCGCGCAGCTCCGACCGGGGAAGCGATCAGGCGCGAGGCGGGAGCGCTCGCGTCGACGCTCCCGGCGCTCCTCGTCGAGGCGCAGCGCATCGCCCAGACCGTCGCCGCC
>JBKBLR010000057.1:0-11345 GCA_046296195.1 Parvularculaceae bacterium
GTCGAACAGCCGTGGCGCATCATGTCCATCGGTAATCGCGAATGGGCCAATGCGTGATGATCAGCGAAAGTTGGTATAAGAGACGCGCAAGGCGCGCCGCGGCCAGCGCGAGGCGGCCTTTTTGATCATCGTCGCGCCGATCACTTTTTGTGAGATCGGCGAACCATAATCATAGTCGACCTCGGCGACGATCAGCGACGAGGTGTCGTCGAAGATGGCGACGTCGAGCGATCCTGAATAAGCCGACCCGGCCGGATAGGGCTTGGCGCCGGTCGAGTCGTAGCTCCAGTGGACCTTCACCTTGCCGTCCTCAGGGTCCCGGTAGACGCTCGCGACGCGGAAAACGGCGTCAACGTCGCGCTGATCGATCACCTTCTTCATGCCGGTGAAGAGGTCGTCGAGGTTCGCCTTGGTGACTTCCGTTTCCTGCGCGACGAGATCGGCGAGCGTGTTGGCGGCGAGCAGCGTTTTGCGGCCCGCCGACAAGGCGCCCGAGCCTTCAATGACGCCGAAAAACAGCACGAGCATGATCGGGGCGATGAGCGCGAACTCTACCGCCGCAAGACCGCGCGTTGCGCGCGCGAACCGCCTGATGAGGGCCGGACTCATGGATCAAACGGCTCGTTTCTGAAGATGGAGGTCGAAATCATCCTGAGCGCGCCCGCATTCGTCTTTTCGAGAGTGAGCCCGACGCCGGGGGCGACGCTCTTGTGAAGGTAGCACACCCGCACGCGCACAATGTCGCGCGCCGCGCCGGCGTCATAGGGAATCGCCTTCACCGCGTCAGGATCGGCGTCGCGGCAGACCGGCGCCGAAAGGTCCGCGGCGAGCGCTGAGAAGCTCGAGAAGCGAGAGACGTCGACGGTGAGCTGCGCCGTGCAATCGCCGAAAATGTCGACGACGTCGCAGATCTCCTTGAAGAAGGCCTCGCGCGAAAGCCCCGTCGTTTGCGCCTGGCCGGTGCGGATGAGGCGCGCCGCCTTGGCGTTCGCCGCTTCGACGGCGGACTCGACGAAATAAAGATAGCCCGCCTCGATGATCGCGAAGGTGAGGGCGAGGAAGACCGGAACGACGAGCGCGAATTCGACCGCCGCGGCGCCGTCGCGCGCCGCCCAGACCCCGCGCGAAGACGCCCCCGGGGTTCGCAGCCAGCGCCTCGCCATCTCTTTGAGCCTCCAATCCTTGCGGCCGCGACCGGGCGCAGGGCCCTTGGCGCACTATGGCGCCGGCCGATTAACCCCTGATTATCCGGATTGATTAACGACGACGGGGGCCCGGCGCCGGGCGGCCGTCCATGCTTGCGCCCCAAGGCCTGTCGCGGCAGTTTGCTGCATCGCAAACGGGATTGGGAGGCGGGGCGATGGGCGCACAGGTGGCAGGGCTTGAGATTGCAGGCGCGATGGACGCCCGCGCCGCGAGCGTGCTGACGCCCGAGGCCGCCGCTTTTCTCGCCGATCTCGTCGATGAGTTCGCCGCCGAGCGCGCAGCGCTTCTGGACTCGCGCCGCGCTTGGCAGGCCCGCATCGACGCCGGCGCCCTTCCTGATTTCAGGGCGGACACAAGGGCCATCCGCGAGCGCGATTGGACGGTCGGGACGCTGCCGAAGGACCTTCTCGACCGGCGCGTCGAGATCACCGGTCCCGTCAGCGCCAAAATGATCATCAATGCGCTCAACGCCGACGTCAAAGTCTTCATGGCGGATTTCGAGGACGCGCTCGCTCCTTCGTGGGCGAACGTCATCGACGGCCAGATCAATCTCAGGGAGGCGGTCCGCCGGGCGCTCTCGTTCACCGATCCGGCGTCAGGCAAGGTCTATGCGCTGAAGGAAAAGCTGGCGACGCTGATCGCGCGGGTGCGCGGGCTGCATCTCGACGAGAAGCATGTCCTGCGCAACGGCAGGCGCACGCCGGGCGGGCTGTTCGATTTCGCGCTCTACTTCTTTCACAACTGGAAGGCGCTCCTCGAGCTCGGGTCGGGACCCTATTTCTACATTCCGAAACTCGAACATGCGGAGGAGGCGCGCTGGTGGAACAAGGTGTTCCTCGCCGCGCAGGAGCGCGTCGGCCTGCCCAAGGGGACGATCAAGGCGACGATGCTGATCGAGACCCTGCCGGCGGTCTTCGAGATGGATGAAATCCTCTTCGAGCTGAAGGATCACGCGGCGGGCCTCAATTGCGGGCGGTGGGACTACATCTTCAGCTACATCAAGACGCTGAAGCGGCATGGCGACCGGGTGCTGCCCGACCGCCATTCGGTGACGATGGCGAAGCCGTTTCTCGACGCCTATTCGCGGCTTCTCATCCGCACCTGTCATCGCCGTGGCGCGCTCGCCATGGGCGGCATGTCGGCGTTCCTGCCGGCGAAAACCCCGGAACAGGACGCGATCAACAAGGAAAAAGTGCGGGCTGACAAGCAGAGAGAGGCCGACAACGGCCATGACGGATCGTGGATCGCGCATCCAGCGCTCGCCGACGTCGTCAACGAGGTCTATTCGAAAGCGTTCAAGCCGGGGCGAACGAACCAGCTCGAGGTCACGCGCGGGAACGACGCGCCGGTGACGGCGGCGGACCTGCTCGCCCCGCCCGAAGGCCCCTATACGGAGGAAGGCCTTCGCACCAACATCCGCGTCGCGCTCCAATATATCGAGGCCTGGCTCGGCGGCCTCGGCGCCGTCGCCATCTACGGCCTGATGGAGGACGCCGCGACGGCGGAGATCAGCCGCGCCTCGATCTGGCAATGGATCAATAGCGGCGTCGTCCTCGACGGCGGCAAGCGGATGACGGCGGACTTCTTCCGCCGCGCGCTTGAGGAGGAGCAGGCGGTCGTCCGCCGCGAGCTCGGTGAGGAGCGCTGGGCGAAGGGACGCTTTTTCGAAGCGGCGGCGCTCCTTGAAAAGCTCTGCCTTGACGAGGAATTCGCGGAGTTCCTCACGCTCGGCGCCTATGAGCGGCTCTGACCGCGCTCGAATTTGGCGTGCATCAGGTCCTTCGCCGCTTCCGGCCCATAATCCATCTGCGCAAGCAGGCGTTCGCGGTCGCGTTTCCTGAACTGCTCGATGAAATCCTCGATGAGATCGCTGGAGAAATCGAGCCGTTCGAGCGCCTTGCGCGCGATGAGAAGGCTTGATTCCAGCGTCTCGCGCACGATGATGTCAGGCCCGATGGGCCTGAGGTCTATCTCGTGCAGGCGGTCGTGGGCGACGGCGAGGATGAAGGCGTTCGGCACGCGCTGGCGCAATGATTCGACGGCCCGGTTGACCGCTTCGCGATCATCCATGCAGAAAATGACGGCGCGCGCGTCGGCAGCGCCCGCGGTCATCAGCGTGTCGAGGCGCGAGGCGTCGCCGTAATAGACCTTGAAGCCGAAGCGCTCGGCGTTCCTGATATGCGACGGGCTCTTGTCGATGGCGACGACGTCGATGCCGGCGGCGCTGATCACCTGCGAGATGATCTGGCCCATGCGGCCGAAGCCGGCGATGACGACATGGCCTTCGCCGCGGCGCGGGCTGTCGAGACCCTCCACCGACTCGGATTCTTTCGGGCGCATCGCGCGCGCCGCCATCATCATGAACGGCGTCATCACCATGGAGATGGTGACGACCGCGGAAAGCATGCCGGCCTCGCCGCGCGTGACGAGAAGGGCGTCGGCGCCGACGCTGAAGACGACGAAGGCGAATTCGCCCCCTTGGCTCAGGACTGCGCCGGTCAGGAGCGCGTCGTGATGACCTGCGCCGAAGGCGCGGGCGAGGCCGTAAAGCAGGCCTGCCTTGACGATCACAAGGCCGAGCGCGCCGCCAAGGACGACAGCCCAGGCGTCAGCGATCGCGCGAAGGTCGAGCCGCATGCCGATCGAAATGAAGAAGAGTCCGAGAAGGAGCCCGCGGAAGGGTTCGATGTCGGTTTCGATCTGGTGGCGATAGGCGGACTCGGCGAGCAGCGCGCCGGCGAGAAAGGCGCCAAGGCCCATCGGCAGCCCGGCCCATGCGACCGCCAGCGACACGGCGGCGACGAGATAAAGCGCAGTCGCCGCGAATGCCTCGCGCGAGCCGGCCCCGGCGACAAGTCGAAGAACGGGATTGAGCGCAAAGCGCGCGGCGAGGATGAGCGCGCCGATGACGGCGGCGGCTTTTACCGCGCCCGCCCAGCCCTGCGCCATGGAAAGGTCCGCCTCGCCCGCATGCGCGCTCGCGGCGAAGGGAATTGCGGCGAGAAGCGGCACGACCGCCAGGTCCTGCAGGAGCAGCACCGGGAAGGCGCGATTGCCGTAATTGGTGTTCAGCTCGCCCTGGTCCCTCATGTATTGAAGCGCGAACGCCGTCGATGAGAAGGCGAGCGACAATCCGGCGATGATCGCCGCCGACGTTTCCATCACGCGCGAGACGACAAACAGGCCGGCGATGACCGCGCCCGTCAGCGCCATCTGCGCGACGCCGAGCCCGAAAATGTTGCGGCGGAGCGCCCACAGCCGCGTCAGCGACAGGTCGAGGCCGATGACGAAGAGAAAGAGGACGACGCCGAATTCGGCGATGTGAAAGACGCCCTCTTCCTGGCGCAGAAGGTTGAACGCGTAAGGGCCGACCGCGACGCCGGCGGCGATATAGCCGAGAATCGATCCGAGCTTCAGCCGGTTGAAAACAGGAACGGCGATCGCCGCCGCGCCGAGATAGGTCGCCGCCTGAACGAGGAAATCGCCGCCCTCTGCGCCCGCCGCCATGGCGCAACTATTGTCGGCGCCGGCGCGAGCGGGCAAGCCCCGAGGCCCCACTCACTCGCAGATGACGGGCGAATCCGCGGGCCGGATGTCGACCTGCTGCACGAAGGCGCGATTGCCGGCGTAATCCGAAGCCTCGGCAGTCACGGCGAAATCTGGAAGCGCGCCGTCCGGCCCGACCGCATCGAGCGTTGCAACGACGCCGGTGCGCACGCGTCCCGGCGCGAGCCGCGTCAGCGAGATGACGAGAGTTTCTCCGCGCCCGGCGGGCGTCACCGTGTAGGAGATGTCGGCGGCGGTCGGGACCGAAATGCTGGCGCGGTCGATTGATCCGGGAAAGACGCGCAGCGTCACGCGATTGACACCGCCAGCGTCGCCGGCCGAGAGGACGAGCTTGGCGGGAAAGCTGCGCACCTTCACGCAGGCGCTATCGGTCGCAGGATCGGTCGAGCGGAAGGTTTTCGCGCCGCCGACGGCGTTCTGCACCTGCACGGAAACGGTCGGTCGTTCGGCATCAGGGCCGGTCGGCGCGTTGGTCACGCAACCGGCGGCGGCGATCGCCGCAATGATCGGCATGGTCTTGAGCGGTCGCATGCGAAGTCTCCCCCTTCGAAAAGCCCGGCAAACGAGCGCTTGCGAGGCGGCGCGGCAACGGAGCCGCCAATCGATCACTCGGCGCATTCGCCGTCGGCGGCGACGCTGACGCCGGCGCCCGCCGCGCCGCAGGCGTTGCCATAAGTTTTTCCGTCGCAGCCGCAGACGGGCCGATAGTCCATGGTGCACATGACGGGCTTTTCCGTGCAGACGCCCGCGGCGTCCGCAATCTCGACGCAGGCCTTCGGCGCCATCGCGCAATAATCGTCGGCGTTATTGCACTGAAAGCCGGCGATGCCGCCGCACATGCCGCCGCGCTCGCCGATGGCGGGCGTCTTCGCCGGCTCTTCGGCGACCGCCTCTTCAACGGGATAGGAGGCGGGCGGCGCTGCAGCGTTCGCGGGCGCTTCGCCCGCAGGCTTCGCCGGGGCCGGCGTGCAGGCGGCGACGAGGATGACAAGGCCGGCGGCGGCGAGGGCGCGCAACATCAGTCGTCTTCTTTCTTCACCTGCGCCTGAAGGTAGATCTGCAGCCCGAGCTTGTCGATGAGCTGGAGCTGGGTTTCGAGGAAGTCGATGTGCTCCTCCTCGGACTCGAGGATGCGCTCCATGATCTCGCGGCTCACATAATCGCGCACGCTCTCGAAATAGGCGATCGCCTCCTTATAGAGCGGATGGGCGCGGTGCTCGGCGCGCAGGTCGAGCTCGAGACATTCTTTCACGTTCTCGCCGATATAGACCTTGTCGAGGTCCTGCACGTTCGGCAGGCCCTCGAGGAACAGGATCCGCTCGATCAGCCTGTCGGCGTGCTTCATCTCGTCGATCGATTCCTTGTATTCGATCTTGCCGAGACGCTCGAAGCCCCAGTTCCGGAACATGCGCGCATGGAGGAAATACTGGTTGACGGTCGTCAGCTCGAGCCGCAGCGCCTTGTTGAGATAATCGATGACCTTGGGATCGCCTTTCAAGCGCCGCCCTCCTCCTTGATGGTGAGGCGACCATAGAAAGATCGCCGCGCGCCTCAACCGCTA
Organism: Parvularculaceae bacterium; assembly: GCA_046296195.1. Classification (GTDB taxonomy): domain Bacteria; phylum Pseudomonadota; class Alphaproteobacteria; order Caulobacterales; family Parvularculaceae; genus Amphiplicatus. The sequence continues at coordinate 6,335 of JBKBLR010000057.1, forward strand.
ATCGTGCAAGCGGTTATCACTCGCGCTGATTTTTTTGTCGGGATCGGGCTTGATGCGCAGCGCCCGGCGGCGAGTGTCACTCGGCCGCTATGGTCGCGTTCTTGCAGCCGCGCGCGTCGTCGATCATGCGGGCGATGTCGGGCAGGCACTTGCCGCATTGGGGGCGCGTGCCGCAGCGTCGGAACACCTCGACGACGGACCGCGCCTCGCCCGGCCCCGACCCGAGCTGGGCTTTGATCTGGCGATCCTTGAGGGCGTTGCAGATGCAGACGTACATGGGGGCCCTGACAGAACGGCGCGGCGAAGGGCCGATGGGGCCCCGCCCACGCTCTTGTCCTGCAAATGCGAATGATTGTCAATCTGGGCGCGACCGTCCAGCATGGAATGGCTCGCTTCCCTGGTTGAAACGGGTCCGGGCCGTCAGTTCCCCAAAGCCGGCGCGGCGGCGGGCATCTCACCGACAACGAGCTCCGGATCGACGAGGGTGTCGGTCCATTTGAGGCTCCAGTGCATGTGGGGTCCGGTCGCCCGCCCCGTCGCGCCGACGGCGCCGATCACCTGGCCTTTTTCAACCCGGTCGCCGGGTTTCACGTCGATGCGCGACATGTGCATGAAGGCGCTTTCGAGATTCTGGCCGTGGTCGATGAAGACGAGGCCGCCCTCGAAATACATGTCAGGATCGGCAAGGCGGATGACGCCCGGCGCCGGCGCCTTGATCGGCGTTCCGGTCGGGGCGGCGACGTCGACGCCGCCATGCATGTTCTGCGGCTGGCCATTGAGGATGCGCTGCGAGCCGAAAACGCCGCTGATCCTGCCGGTCACCGGCCAGTCGAACTCCGTCGCCCACATCGGCTCGGTGGCGCGCACCGCGCGGGCGGCGCTTTTCTTCTCCTTGTCGGCGGCGATCTTGGCGAGCTGTTCCGGCGTGAAGCCCGAGACTTTCGACTGGTCAAGGCCGTCGACGCGTTCGATCCGGAACTGGCGCGGCTCGATGTCAAGCGCGCGGCGCACGACGCTGCCGTCATCGAGCATCACGACGAGCAGCGCGGATTGCCCGTGATCGCGACCGAAACCGATAAGGAATTTCCCGTCGGCGCTCATCGGAACGGGTTCGCCGTCGAGCGTCGCTTTCGCGCCCGGCAGGGTCTGGCCGCGCAACAGCCCGCCCTGCACGAACGCGCCCTTGAGAAAGATCGGCGAGGCCGGATCGTCGAACACTTTCTGCCGTTCCTCGACGTCCTTCATGACGGCGTCGAAGCTGATGGTCGTCACGCTCGCCGCGTCGGCCGCGGGGCTCTCCGCCACGTCGGGCTCGGCCGAGGCGCATCCGGCAAGAACCAACGCCACCGTCGACACAACGCCTGCCCGCTTCATCGTCATCACCTTCATCAAGGGTTCAGGATTTCGGCCGGTAGCCGAAACCAGCCATCGCCGCCTCCGCCGAGGCGTAGGCTTCCTGCCGGTCGACATTCCAGTATTTGAGCGCTTCGAGCGGAATTTTGGCGCCCGTCACCGCGCAGCGCACGAAGCGCCCGGGGCGGATGACCGCGAATTCGGCGTCGCGATAGTCGAGCACCGCCTCGCCGTCCTTGTCTCGTGCGCCGCCGTCAAAAGGGTTCATTCCCGACTTTTACTCCGCCCGCCCCGGCCGGGTCAAAGGCGGCGCCTCAGTCAAAAAGTCCCTTCTGCACGGGTTTTTTCGTTGGCGGCTTTTTCGGGGGCGCAGCCACGCCGAGATGCGCGGCGCGCTCGCCATCGGCGAAGACGAGGCTGACGGCGCCGATGTCGGGGAGGTCGCTGGCGCGCCGCGCGATTTTGCCGGCGTTCGAGCGGACAAGCGCGAACCCGCGCTCGAGGACGCCCTTATAGGACAGCGAATTCAGCAAGCCGCCGAGCGCGGCGAGCCTTTCGCGCGGGCGCGTCAGAAGGTTCAATCGAACGCTGTCGAGCCGGGCGCCGTCGCGGGCGAGCGCACGCTGCGCATCTGCGCCGCGCTGGCGGAGTCGGTCGCGGCTAAGCCGCTTCGCAAGGCTGTCGAGCGCGCCCTCCCGGCGCGCCCGTCCGAGCGAGAGGGCCTGCGGGCCGAAGCGCGCCGCGGTTTGCGCGAGTTTCGTCGCAGCCGCCGCAGCGCGCGCGGCGAGCCCCGCGCCGAGCCGGTCGGCGGCGCGGTCAAGGCGCTGGGATCGAAGGCCGAGAATGTCCTCAGGGCGGCCGAGCCCGCGCATCGCCGCAATCATCCGGGTACGGCGCTCTTCGAGGCGCCGGCCTTCGGCCGCGATCATGTGCCGATGCTTGTTGAGCGTCTCGGCAAGCAGCTCTGAGCGCATCGGCACGACCTTCTCGGCCGCCGCGGTCGGCGTCGGCGCGCGAAGGTCCGCGGCGAAGTCGATGAGGGTCGTGTCCGTCTCGTGGCCGACTGCGGAAATGAGCGGGATCGCACTCTCCGCCGCAGCGCGGACAACGACCTCCTCGTTGAAGCACCAGAGGTCCTCAAGGCTGCCGCCGCCGCGCGCGACGATCAGAACATCCGGACGCGGAACATCGCCGCCCTCGACCAACGCGTTGAAGCCGCGGATGGCGGCTGCGATCTGAAGCTCGGCGCCTTTGCCCTGAACGAGCGTCGGCCAGACGATGACGCGGCGCGGAAAGCGCTCGCGCAGGCGATGGAGAATGTCGCGGATGACGGCGCCCGACGGCGACGTCACGACGCCGATGACATCGGGAAGAAACGGGATCGGCTTTTTGCGCGCCGCATCGAAGAGCCCTTCGGCGGCGAGCTTCCGTCGCCGTTCCTCAAGGATCGCCATCAGCGCGCCGGCGCCGGCGGGCTCGAGGCTGTCGATGACGATCTGGTATTTCGACTGTCCGGGGAAAGTTGTCAGCCTGCCGGTCGCCACAACCTCCATTCCCTGTTCGGGCGCGATGCTGAGGCGCTGCGCCGTCCCCTTCCAGACGACGCCGGAAATCGTCGCATTCTCGTCCTTGAGATCGAGATAGAGATGGCCGGACCCGGCGCGCGTTACGCGCCCCAGCTCGCCCTTGACGCGCACGAAACCGAAGCCGTCCTCGATGACTCGCTTGACCGCGCCGGCGAGCTCCGAGACGGTGTATTCATGGATGTTGTGGGTTGCTTGCGCCGCCATCGGCTGCTTTAAGCACGGTTCCGATCCTGAATTGAAGGCGCGTGCGCGGCGAATGTCGCCGCGATCGGCCAAGGCCCCGACAATCGCGGGGGCCGTCACGAAAAACCGCAGCGGGATAGCCGTCATGAGAAAGTTTTTGTTCCTCAGCGCCGCCGGCGCCGCCGGCTTTGTCGGTTTCGCCTCGTTCGACACGGCTGCGCCGGCGAGCGCGCCCTTCATCGATCCCGTCGACGTCGCCCGCGCGATGTGCGGATCGACTCACGACGCCGGGCGGAAACGGCGGCAGGTCTTCGCCGCCATCGGCGCGGCGCAGGCCGCACAGGCCGATAGTGCGGCGCCGTCCGGCGCGCTCAGGACGCCGGTCGCCGGGATCAGCTACAAGGTGTCGACGGCGAGCCCGAAAGCGCAGGCCTATTTCGACGCAGGGCTCGCGCATCTGTGGAATTTCAACCATGGCGAGGCGATCAACGCCTTCAAAGCGGCGCAGGCCGCTGATCCCGATTGCGCCATGTGCTGGTGGGCGGAAGCGTTTGCGCTCGGGCCCAACATCAACCTGCCGATGCCGGCGGAAGCGAACGCCCCGGCCTATACGGCCTCGCGCGACGCCTTCGACAGGAAAGCCAAGGCGAGCGAGAAAGAACGTGCGCTGATCGATGCGCTGCAGGTCCGCTACGCGAAGAAGCCGCCGGCCGACCGGTCGCGTCTCGACCTTGCATTTGCTGAAGCGATGGAGACGGTCGCAGCGCGCTTTCCGAATGACGACTTCATCGCCGCGACGGCGGCGGAAGCCAACATGGACACCCAGCCCTGGGATTATTGGCAGGCGGACGGACGCACGCCGAAGGGCCGGGCTGGAAAGACGCTGGCGCTCCTTGAAACCGTGCTCGCGCGCAATCCCGCCTATCAGCCGGCGATTCACCTCTACATCCATACGACCGAGGCGACGAAGAACCCTTTTCGGGCCGTTCCCTATGCGGACCGTCTCGCCGCGCTGTCGCCTGGGCTCGGCCATCTCATCCACATGCCGTCGCACATTTACGCGCGCATCGGCCGCTACAAGCAGTCGATGGACCTCAATCTCGCCGCGGTGAAGGCCGATGAGGCGACCCTGGCGCTGGGGCCCCAAAGCCCGATGTATGAATTCGGCTATTACGTTCACAACGTTCATTTCGTGATGACTTCGGCGCAGATGGGCGGCGACCGCGATACGGCGCTCGCGATGGCGAAAAAGCTCGACGCCAAGATTCCGGTCGACATGGCGATCGCCGTGCCGCTCGCCGCGCCGATCAAGGCCGCGCCCTACTACGCCTATGCGCAGTTCGCGGCGCCCGCCGAAATCCTTGCGCTGCCGGAACCTGGCGCCGAGGCGCCGTTCCTGCAGGCGGCTTGGCATTATGCGCGCGGCGAGGCCTTTGCGCGCAAGGGCGACAGCGCAAGCGCGCGCAAGGAAGCGCGCGCGATCGAACAGATCCTGAAGCAGGAAGACTTCAAGGTCCTGCAAGACAATCTCATCCCGGCGCCGGGCATCCTCAAGATCCAGCACCGCACCCTTATGGCGCGCGCGAGCGCGGCGGAGGGCCGGCTCGCCGACGCGATCGCCCTGATGGAGGAAGCGGTCGCGCTGCAGGAAGGGCTCAATTACACCGAGCCGCCTTACTGGTATTATCCGGCCAAGCAGACGCTCGCGGCGATGGCGCTGAAACACGGCGAGGCTGAACGCGCCGAGCAACTTTTCATCGAATCGCTGTCGGAAGTTCCGAACAATGGCTGGGCCTATTACGGGCTCGCCGCGGCCTATGGCGCGCAGAAGGACAAAGCGGCGCAAAAATACGCCGCCGCGCTGATGAAAAGCGCCTGGCTCGGCAAGG
>JBKBLR010000058.1:0-10568 GCA_046296195.1 Parvularculaceae bacterium
GCCGCGCCGACGACGGTCGCACGGCCGAAATTGTAGCCGGTGAGATAGGCGGCGAGCCAAGGCGCAAAGCGCGCCGCAAGGTCGAAAAGGCGATCGTCGATCGATCTCACCTGGTCGTCGAGATTGAGGCCGAACCAGGTCTCGGCGATCATCGCCGCGGTGAAGAGAACGATGAGCGAATGGGCATAGGTGAAATGCAGCGCCCGCGCGCCGAGCTTGGCCGCGAACCGGCCGAGCCCGCCGGCGCCGCGATCATAGCGCCAGCGCCCGACGAAAAATCCCGCGAGCGGCATCAAGGCGAGATAGGCGATCAGCATCGCCGGCACGCGCGCGCCGAAGAGATCGGTCAGCCGGTAATAGGGATCGTCGCGGACGATGAACGCCCAGAGCGCCGTAATGCCGGCGAAGATGAGACCGCTCGCGATATAGCCGCCCGTGAGCTCGCGCCCCTGTCGGCTGTCGCGCCGTTCCTCCGTCGATTTCGCCATCATGCGCCCCGATGACCCCCGCCGGCTTTTATCGCGGCGCGGACGCGAACGCAAAAACGCCCCGCAAGAGGCGGGGCGTTTCCAACCTTCCCGTGCGGGAAAATCCTAGCGGGCGACCTTGAGGTTCGCCGCCGAGGTCTTGCCGCGGTCGGATGCGAGGTCGAAGGAAATTTTCTGGCCTTCGTTGAGGCCGGTCAGCCCCGACTTCTGCACGGCCGTCACGTGCACGAACACGTCCTTGCCGCCGTCATCCGGCTGGATGAAGCCATAACCCTTCGTCGCATTGAACCACTTCACGGTGCCTGTCGCCATTCTGATCTCCTGATCCCATGGCCCGGACGGGCGGTCCGGACCGGCGCTCTTCCATCGGCGGGCGCGACCATCGCAACCCGCCTTAAAGCGACCGTCCAATCGGGAATTCAGGAACCGAGGCTAGGGCCGGGACGCGTCGCTGGTGGAAAGCACGGTCCTTGCTAGGCTAGGCGTTGTCGAATTCGGCCCAACTATCTGGTCACGGATGGTGATATAGGGCCATGACTTACGCGGCGCAAGCGGCGAGCCGCCGACAAGGCGCTGACTCTTCGGGCGAATTTTATGCGCATTGTCATTTTCGGTGCGGGCCGCGTCGGCAGGAGCGTCGCGGCGTTCGCCGCAAGCCTCGGTCATGAGACGGCCCTTGTCGGTCGCAAGGACGCGGCGCAGGCCAGCGCCGCCATCGCCAGCGCCGACGTCGTCGCCGCCGCCCTGCCCGATGACGCTCTTGAAGCCTGGTTCGCGGAACACCGCGACCGCCTCGCCGGCAAGCATGCGCTGCATTTTTCGGGCGCGCGCGTCATCGAAGGATTGCCGGGCTATCACCCGCTTTATTCGTTTCCGGCGACGCCGCTCGATCCGCGGGTGTTCAGCGCCATTGCGATCGCGCGCGCGCCGGACGCCGCGCCGTTCTCGGCGATTGTTCCGGGCGCTGACAATCCGGAATTCACGGTCGCCGCCGCAGACCGGGCCTTCTATCATGCGCTGGCGGTCGTTTCGGGGAATTTCGCCGCGCATCTGTGGAACGAGACCGCCATCGCCTTCGAGACCCGGCTCGGCCCCGCGGCCGGCGCCGCGCTCGCGGCCTATTTCGAAAGCCTTGTCGACCGTTTCCGGGAAAGCCCGACCGCCTCCCTCACCGGCCCCGTCGCCCGGCGGGACCGGGCGACCGTGGCGGCCAACCTCGAGGCGCTAGGGGGCGCCCCCCGCTTGCGCGCGCTCTACGAGGCGTTCCTGGAAAGCGCCTGGCCGGATGGGGATTTCCGGGGAACATAAAGGCCGTTCTCCGTCGCTTGCCACCCCTAGCCCTTTCCTCTATAGACCCGCCTCCATTCACGAACCGACCGCGCCGCGCCGGGGCCAAGGGGGCCTCTCGCGCGGTCTTTTGCATAAGGGTCCCGCCATGGCCGAGACAGACGTTTTCTACTGCGAAGTCCGCGAGCGGACCGGCACCGGCGGCGCGCGCGCGGCGCGCCGGGAAGGCTGGGTCCCGGGCGTGCTCTATGGCGGCGGCAAGGGGCCCGTCTCGATCCGGCTCAAAAAGTCCGAAGTCATGCTGGCGCACGCCGCGGGCCGGATGCGCTCGCACCTCGCCAAGATCGACGTTCCGGGCCAGGACTATCTGCAGCCCGTCATCGCGCGCGAAGTGCAGGTCGATCCCGTCCGCGACCAGCCGATCCATGTCGACCTGATGCGCGTCGATGAGACCACCCGCATCGACGTCGCCATTCCGGTCCGCTTCAAGAACGAAGACCTGTCGCCAGGCATCAAGCGCGGCGGCGTTCTCAACATCGTCCGCCATACGGTCGAACTCTACTGCCCGGCGACCGCCATTCCGGAATTCATCGAGGTGTCCCTCGAAGGGCTCGACATCGGCGACTCGATCCACATCTCGGCCTTCAAGCTTCCCGAAGGCGTGACGCCGGTCATCGCCGATCGCGACTTCACGGTCGCGACCATCGCCGCGCCCTCGGCGCTGCGCTCGGAAGAGAACGAGGAAGCCGCCGCCGCGCCGGCCGACGTGCCCGCGACCGCGCAGAAGGCGCCGGACGCCGGCAAGGACGCCGCGGCCAAGCCTGGCGACAAAGGCGGCAAGAAGGCTTAATCCCGCCTGCGGACGCCTTCTCGCCCGCAAACGGGATGACGCGCGATGCTGCTCATCGTCGGCCTCGGCAATCCGGGCGAGAAATACGCAAAAAACCGGCACAATGTCGGCTTTATGGCGGTTGACGCCATCGCCGGGGCGCATCGATTCTCCCCGGAACGGAAGAAATTCCAGGGGCTCATCCGTGAGGGCGATCTCGGCGCTGTGAAGGCTCTGACGCTGAAGCCGCAGACCTACATGAACGACAGCGGCCAGTCGGTCGGCGCCGCCATGCGGTTCTATAAGCTGGCGCCCGCCGACGTCGTCGTCTTCCATGACGAGCTCGACCTTGCGCCAGGAAAGATCAAGGCGAAGATCGGCGGCGGCCTTGCAGGGCACAACGGCCTTAAATCCATCGCCGGGCATATCGGCGAGGCGTTCCGACGCGTGCGCATCGGCATCGGCCATCCGGGCGACAAGGCGCGCGTCACCGGTCATGTGCTCGGCGACTTCGCGAAGGCCGATCAGGCCTGGCTCGAACCTCTGCTCGGCGCGATGGCGAAGGCGGCGCCGATGCTCGCAGAAGGCGACGCGCCGTTCATGAACGCGGTCGCGCTGACCCTTACGCCGCCAAAATCAAAAGAACCGCCGAAGGAAAAGGCGCAATGACCGAAGCCGACATAACCGAGCAGATGACGATGATGATGGAGCTGACGCTGTCAGGCATTTCCGTCTTTTTCACCATCGTTTCGGCCTACACCGTCGCGCTTTTCTATTTTCTCGGTCGCGCGTCGATGGGTTTGAAACTGACGGCGTTCGGCTTCTTTTCGCTGACGCTGCTCTTCCTCGCAGTCTTCGCATACAATTCCTTCAACCATGCTGAAGCGCTGCGCGAGGCGCTTGTGGAGCTCGGCGCGACGACCGACCTTTCCGCCGTCGGGGACAAGGCGATCGGCTCAGGCGTCTATGGCCGCGGCGACATCGACAAAATGATCCGCGGCATGATGTGGCTCGGCTTGGGCTTGGTCTATGTCGCCATGTTCTTCTTTACGTTCTTCCACCGTTGGCGCGACCGCGGCGCCGCCGCAGCGGCCGGCGCCGAAAGATCCACCTGATCCTCGACTGGCCGACGGCGAGGTAAATTGCGGCGGCTCGGCCGCAGAAAGCGCAAGGAATCACCATGGGTTTGAGTTGCGGGATCGTCGGACTTCCGAATGTGGGTAAGTCGACGCTTTTCAACGCGCTGACGCGCACCGCCGCGGCGCAGGCGGCGAATTATCCCTTCTGCACGATCGAGCCGAACATCGGCGATGTCGCGGTGCCGGAGCCGCGCCTTCAAAAGCTCGCATCGATCGCGAAATCGGCGCAGATCGTGCCGGCGCGGATGCAGTTCGTCGACATCGCCGGCCTCGTCAAAGGCGCGAGCCAAGGCGAAGGCCTCGGCAACCAGTTCCTCGCCAATATCCGCGAGACCGACGCCGTCATCTATGTGCTGCGCTGTTTCGACGATGATGACGTCACCCATGTCTCGGGCCGCATCGACCCGCTCGCCGATTTCGAGATCGTCGAAACGGAGCTGATGCTCGCCGACCTTGAAAGCCTTGAAAAGCGCCGGCCGGCGCTCGAAAAAAAAGCCAAGGGCGGCGACAAGGACGCCAAGGCGACGCTCGCCCTCGTCGACGCGGCGCTGTCGGCGCTGAAGGACGGCAAGCCGGCGCGCACGGTCGCCGTCGCGGCTGAGGACGTGAAACTCTGGAAGGGCCTTCAGCTCCTGACGCAGAAGCCGGTCCTGTTCGTCGCCAATGTCGATGAAGCCTCGGCGGCGAGCGGCAACGCCTATTCAAAACGCGTCGAAGAGGCGGCCAATCGCGACGGCGCCGCCTTCGTCGCGATTTCGGCGCGAATCGAATCCGAGATCGCCCCGCTCGACGACGCCGAGCAGAAAGAGTTCCTCGACTCGATCGGTCTTGAGGAGCCGGGCCTCAACCGGCTCATTCGCGAAGCGTACCGGCTCCTCGGGCTCCAGACCTATTTCACCGCCGGACCGAAAGAGGCGCGCGCCTGGACCATCCCGGTCGGCGCGACCGCGCCGCAAGCCGCCGGCGTCATTCACACCGACTTCGAGCGCGGCTTCATCCGTGCCGAGACGATCGCCTTCGACGACTACGTCAAATACAACGGCGAGGTCGGCGCCAAGGAAGCCGGCAGGATGCGCCTTGAAGGCAGAGACTACGTGGTCAAGGACGGCGACGTGATGCTGTTCCGCTTCAACGCCTGACGCGCCGCGACGACCGCGCCTCAGGCGCGCTTCCTCGTTTTCGCGGGCGGCAGGCCGAGGAGGCGGCGCGCCGCCGCTCGCGCTTCGTCGGTCACTTCCGCGCCCGACAGCATGCGCGCGATCTCTTCGACGCGCTCCTCCGGCGACAGCGCCGCGACCTCCGTCGTCGTCTCGTCCTTTGCAAGGCGCTTGTCGACGCGCCAGTGACTGCTGGCGCGCGCAGCGACCTGCGGGCTGTGCGTGACGACCATCACTTGCGCGTCTTGTGCGAGCCTGGCGAGACGCTCGCCGACCGCGTCGGCGACCGCGCCGCCGACGCCGGCGTCGACCTCGTCGAAGATGATGACGGTGCGGTTCTCCTTCGCCGCCAGCGCCGCCTTCATCGCAAGGACGAAGCGCGACAGCTCGCCGCCCGAGGCGATCGTCTTCAGCGGCCCCGGCGGCGCGCCCGGATTGGTCGAGACCATGAACTCGACAGCATCGATACCGGCGGGCCCCGCCGCCGCTTCATCCGTAAGGATCGCCGTCGAAAACTTCGCATGGCCGAGCTTCAAGGGCGCGAGTTCAGCGCTGACCGCCGCATCAAGCCTTTGCGCCGCCTTTCGGCGCGCGGCCGAAAGCGACCGCGCTGCCGCGATATAGTCTGTATGCGCCGTTTCTACCGCCTTTTCCAGCGCGGCGAATTCGACCGCGCCCTGATCGATGAGCGCGAGCGCGGCTCTCGCCTTGCCGAGAAAGGCAGGCAGCGCGGCCGGCGCGACGCCATGCTTGCGGGCCGCGGCCCGAAGCGCGAAGAGCCGCTCCTCGGCGCGGTCGAGCGCGCGTTCGTCGAGACCAAGGCGCTCGACGGCGTCCTCGACGGCGCTGCGCGCCTCCATCACTTCCGACAGCGCGCGGTCCAGCCGGTCGATCGCGGGGGCGAGCGGATTCGCCTCGCCCGGAAAGGCGGCCGAGGCGCGCGTCAGCCGGCGCAAGGCCGCGGCGAGTTTTCCTTCAAGGCCGTCCTCGGAAACGAGGCCGGCGGCGGCGGCGAGGTCCTCGGCGATCTTCTGCGCCGCCATCATCTGCGCCCGCGCCGCGGCGAGCGATTCTTCTTCATCCGCCTGCGGATCGAGGTCGGACAATTCCTTCACGACATGGCGGAGATAATCGGCCTCGCGCTCGGCGGCGTCCTTGGCGCGCCGCCGCTCCTCGAGCGCCTCCTGGGCGGCGCGCCGTGCGCCCCACAGGCGCGCCACGTCGGCGGCGAGCGGGGCGGCGCCGGCGTATTCGTCAAGGAGGCCGCGATGGGCGGCGGCGGAGAGAAAGCTGACGCCGTCATGCTGGCCGTGGATCTCGATCAAGGTCTCGCCGACCGCCTTCAGAAGCGCGACCGACACAGGCTGGTCGTTGATGAAGGCGCGCGACTTTCCGTCGACCGCCTGCACGCGCTTCAGGATCACCTGGTCGTCGCTGGCGTCGAGCTCGTGCTCTTTCAGCAGTCCCCAGACGGGATGGGCCGCGCCCGGTTCGATGGCCGCGGCGACAACGCCGCGCTCGGCGCCGCGGCGAACCCCGCCCCTGCCCTGCCGCCCGCCGGCGGCGAGGCCGAGCGCTTCGAGGAGGATCGACTTGCCGGCCCCGGTCTCGCCGGTCAGCGCTGTCAGCCCTTCGCCGAGCGTCAGCGACAGGCGCTCGATCAGCAGGAAATTCTCGATATGAAGCGCGGTCAGCATCCGGTTCTGTCAGCGCCGGGACCGTCGGCGTTCACTGCGGGGATTGCGGCCTCGACAGCGGATTATCAAGCGAGTCGCCGAAGGGGCTATCCGAAGGCGGCTCGACCACCGGGCGCGGGGCTTCCTTGACGCCCTTGTCGGCGTTCTTTCTTTCGCGCTTTTCGAGTTCGCGGATCTCCTTGGCCGTGCGCTGCGGCTTCGATCCGGGCTCGAGGAGGCCGTTCTTGCGCATCAGGTTGTAGGCGTCGGCGTACCAGGGCGAACCCGGATAATTGAAGCCGAGCACCGCCGCGGCCGACCGCGCCTCTTCGATGAGGCCGATCTGCAGATTGGCCTCGACGAGACGGTAGAGCGCCTCCTCGCTGTGGCCGGTCGTCTGGTAATTGTTGATGACGTATTTGTAGCGGTTGATGGCGGCGATGTGCTTGCCGAGCCGCTGGTAATAGCGGCCGATGGTCAGCTCCTTGCCGGCGAGGTGGTCGAGCGTGAGGTCGAGCTTCAGGCGCGCGTCGCGCGCATATTCCGTCTGCGGATAGCGCCGCACCACGTCATTGAGCGCCTGCACGGCGTTGTTGGTGAAGTCTTGGTCGCGCCCGACGTCGCGGATCTGTTCATAATAGCACATCGCCTTGAGGTAATAGGCGTAGGGCGCATCCTTGTTGCCGGGATGGAGCGAGATAAACTGGTCGAGCGAGGTGATCGCCTCCTCATAGTCGTTCTGGCGATATTGCGAGAACGCCTTCATCAGCGTCGCGCGGCGCGCCCAGGGCGAATAGGGATGCTGGCGCTCGACCTCGCCGAAAAGCTCGACGGCGTCATCGAAGCGCTTGCGCTCCATGGCGCGGGTCGCATCGCTATAGAGCTGTTCGACCGGGCGCTCGACATAGGCGAATTTCTGCTTCTTCTTCGACGACGACCCGCAAGCGCCGATCGCAAGAGCCGCAAGAACGGCGAGAAGAAGGGGCGCAAGTCGGCTCGATTTCACGGTCACTGGAAACAACTCCTTGAAGGCCGGCCCCCGGGGCCCCTCGGCACCCTAAAGCGCCGAAGGCCGGACGGAAACCGCTTTTGGTCGATATCGGGCGGCGGGACAACCGTCAGGCGGTGACCCGCAGCGGGCGGGCCGCGTTCGGCGCCTTGCCGGCGCCGGCGAGGGCGGCGAGAAAGCGGGCGTTGAGGTCATGTCCAGGGCGATGCGCGATGACCCTGCCGATGATCGGGGCCCCGGCGAGGCGCAGGTCGCCGATGAGGTCGAGCGCCTTGTGCAGCGCGAATTCATCAGGGTCGCGCAAGCCCGACGGATTGAGGACCCGCGCCCCGTCGACGACGACGGCGTTGTCGAAAGAGCCGCCAAGGCTGAGGCCGCTCGCGCGCAGCTCCTCAACCTCGGCGAGCCGGCAGAACGTGCGCGCTCGGGCGACACGGCGAACGTCGTGGGGATCGTCGAGATCGAGCCTCACCGACTGCGCGCCGATCGCCGCGTCCGGAAAATCGATCGAGACTTCGACGATGCGCCCGGCGAAGGGTTCGCCGCGGATCGATCGGCCGGCGTCCTCGACCGCCGCCGGCGCCCTGATGGTGATCGCTTCGCGCGGCGCCTCGAGCGGGCGCAGGCCGGCGTGCAACAGCGCGTCGAGCCATGGCGCCGCGCTCCCGTCGAGCGCCGGCAATTCCGGCCCGTCGATGTCGATGAGAATGTTATCGACCCCGGCGAGCGCGATCGCGGCCATCAGATGTTCGACCGTCGCAACGCGCGAGGCGCCGATCCCGAGGCCGGTATTGAGGCGTGTCGCTGAGATCATGTCGCGGCGGGCTGGCGTTTCGCCGCCGCCGGCGCGTCGGAAGATGACGCCCCTGCCAGCCGGCGCCGGGCGCAGGAACACGCTTGCGGCTGCGGCGCTGTGAAGGCCGGCGCCGTCGAGAAAAACGGCCTTGGCCAAGGTCGTCTGTGGGTGGAACGCCATACTCGAAAACCCTGCGCCGGCGGCCGACAGGGCACAATTAACGCATTATTTCGCTCTGTTTCCATACCGCGCCGGCGGCCGCCGCAAGAAAAAACGCCGCCCCTCCGGGGCGGCGTTACAGCCGGCCGGGCGGCGTCGGCTCAGCTGATTTTCTTTTTGCGCAGAAAAGACGGGATCTCGAGCTCGCCGTCATCATCCTCGTCGAAGAGATCGCCATGGCCGGCGCGGGCCGGACGGACGGCGGGCTCTTCCGGGGCGCGCGGCCCTTCCGCCTTCGGACCGTTGAGCGATTTCAGAAGATCGAGCGCGGCGGCCGAGGTTCGCTGCAGCTCTTCCGCCGCCTCACGGAAGGGATTGCGCTGGCCGCGATGGGCTTCGGTCTGCGCGGGCTGGGGACGCGGCGCGGGCATGGCGGTCGCTGCGACCGGCTGGGCGGGCTGCGGCGCGGGGGCGGGCTTTGTCGCGGCGGCCGCGAGCGGCGCCGTTTCCGCCGGGCCTTCCGTCAGCATACGGCGGATCCGTTCGTGAACGTCGCCGACGGGATTGGCGAGCGGCGCGGCTTGCGCGGCCTGCGCCAGCGGATGACCCATCGGCCGCTGAGGCTCGGCGCCGGTGTTGATGACGGGCGGCAGGCTGACGCGGGTCTGCATCGGCTCGGCCGGTTGCGCCGGCTCTCGCCAGGGACGCGAAATCGCCTGCGCCGCCGGGCGCGTCTGATAGCCGTGCGCGTCGCGCGGAAGGGCTTCGATGCCGGTCGCGACGACGGAAACGCGCACGCGGCCTTCGAGTTCCTGGTTGAAGGTCGAGCCGACGATGATGTTGGCGTCGGGATCGACTTCGGCGCGGATGCGGTTCGCGGCCTCGTCGACCTCGAACAGCTTCATGTCCATCGACCCGGTGATGTTGATGAGAACGCCCTTGGCGCCCTTCATCGACACCTCGTCGAGGAGCGGGTTCGAGATCGCCGCTTCCGCCGCCTGAATGGCGCGCTTGTCGCCCGACGCCTCGCCGGTGCCCATCATCGCCTTGCCCATTTCGCGCATGACGGTGCGGACGTCGTTGAAGTCGAGATTGATGAGGCCCGGCATGACCATGAGGTCGGTGATGCCGCGCACGCCCGAATGCAGGACCTGATCGGCGAGCGCGAAGGCTTCGGCGAAGGTCGTGCGTTCGGTGGCGATCGAAAACAGGTTCTGGTTCGGAATGATGAGCAGCGTGTCCACATGCTGCTGCAGCGATTCAATGCCGGCGAGCGCGATTTTCATTCGCCGCGCGCCTTCGAAGTGGAAGGGCTTCGTGACGACGCCGACGGTGAGGATATTTCGTTCCTTCGCCGCCTTGGCGATCACGGGCGCCGCCCCCGTGCCGGTGCCGCCGCCCATGCCGGCGGTGATGAAGAGCATGTGCGAGTCGCCGACCTGTTCGAGGATCTCGTCGAGCGATTCCTCCGCCGCGGCACAGCCGATCTCCGGCAGCGAGCCGGCGCCGAGCCCTTGCGTCGTCTTTGCGCCGAGCTGGATACGGCAGGTCGCCTTGGACAGGCCGAGCGCTTGCGCATCGGTGTTGGCGACGATGAATTCGACGCCCTCCAGCCCTGAATCGACCATGTTGTTGACGGCGTTGCCGCCCGCGCCGCCGACGCCGATGACGGAAATGCGGGGCTTGAGTTCAGTCAGTTCCGGCACGCTCAGATTCAATGGCATCGAAGGCTCCGCCCCAAAGATGGTTAAGCTGGTGTTAAAACTTCGTTCAGAACCGTTACCAAAAGGTTAACGCGGAACTTCGATGCGCCTTCGGAACGGGCCCGATTCAGCTGTTAATTGTCGCGTTCGCGCGCGCTGTCATCCGGAAAAGATCGGGATCGCTCATCGCGGCGAGCAGGCCGCGGCGCGCGCCGTCGCAAACGCCGTCAGAAATTCTGGCGCAGCCACTGGCCGACGCCGCCGATGAGTCCGCGCCCGGCGCCGACCGTCGCCTTGAGGCGCGGCTTCGTCGTCTGGCGCCGGC
>JBKBLR010000059.1:0-10487 GCA_046296195.1 Parvularculaceae bacterium
TGGCCTCCGCGATCTCAGCGCAGCGCGCCGGCTCGCGCGGCTTGAGCCGCGGCGACCCGGGCCGCTCGCTGCGGGGCTCAAGGCCGGGGCGCGCGTCCTCGTCACCGGCGCGACCGGCTTCATCGGGTCCCGGCTCGTCGAGGCGATGGTCGCGGAAGGCGTTCATGTGACGGCGCTCGTCCGCGACCCGAAGCGGGCGATGGACAATTTGCCGGCGCCGGTCCGGCTGGTGACGGACCTTTCCGCGATCCGCAATGACGAGAGGATTGATGCGGTGATCCACCTCGCCGGCGAGCCGCTCGCCGATGGTCTGTGGACGGAGAAAAAGAAGCGTCGCGTCGTCGACAGCCGCTGTAAGATCACGAACGGCCTGATCGCGCTGATGGCGCGCCTTGGCGAAGCGCCGGAGGTCTTCATCGCCGCCTCCGCCGTCGGCTGGTACGGCATGAGCGGCGATGAGCCGCTTACCGAGCGCGACAGCCCCTGCGACGCCAGCTTCAGTCATGAAGGCTGCGCGGCGGTCGAGGAGGCGGCGCGCGGCGCGGAAATTCTCGGCGTGCGCGTCGTGCGGCTCAGGATCGGGCTCGTCCTCGATCCCGCCGGGGGCCTTCTTGCGCGCATGCTGCTGCCGTTCGAGTTCGGCATGGGCGCCCCGTTCGGCCATGGCCGCCAGATGATGAGCTGGATCAGTCGCGACGATCTCGTCCGCCTCATCGTCTATGCGCTGCGCAATCCGGTGCTCGCCGGCGCCGTCAACGCCGTCGCGCCCAACGCCGTCAGCAACAACGCTTTCTCCGCCGCGCTGGCGAAGGCGCTCGGCCGACCGATGGTATTCCGCATCCCGGCCGCGCCCTTGCGGCTGCTCCTCGGCGCGTTCGCGGAGGAACTCCTGCTTGGCGGGCAGAACGTGAAACCGGCGAAGGCCCTCGCGGCGGGGTTCGTGTTTGGCGATGCGGAGCTTGAGGCGGCGCTTCGCCAGATGCTGGGCGGCGCATCCAAGCAAAGCGCGCGCAGCGGGAAAGCGGCGACGGCGCTTGCGCCGGCGGAGTGACCCGACCGATGCGGGCGACCCCCTACAGCTATCGCAGCGCCCCGCGCGTCCCGCCCCTTCGACGACACCGCGCTGCTGCTTATCGTCGACGGCAAATGCGTGATTTGCGCCGTTGGCGTCCACTGGATGCTGGCGCGCGATCCTGAGGGCGAGACGCGCTTCGCCGCCATCCAGGAAGAGATTCCGCGTGCGCTTTTGCGCGCACTATCATCCAGACACGGATCAATTCGGCCCCTTCATGGGGCTGACGGAGAGCAGGCCGCGCCTCAAATGGGCGGGCGTCCTCGCCGCCGCGGGGACGCTGCCGGCGCCAGGGTTGGGGCTTGGCGTTGCAGGGCGCCTCCTTCCCGGATTCATCGGCGATGCGCGCTATGACGTCGTCCAGCGCCATCGGCTCGACGGGGTCGGGCGGCGGGCGACCTGCTCTGTTCCGCCGGCCGCGCCGCGCCGCTGCTTCCTGACCAATGCCGGCGCCTTGACATGACCAGATGGTCAGATCATATGGTCCATCGTGACCATTCAGGTGAACATCGCCGAGGCCAAGGCCAAGCTTTCCGCGCTAATCGACGCCGCCTTGCGGGGGGAAGTCGTAATCATCGCCCGCAATGGGCAGCCGGTGGCGCACATCAGCGCGCTCGCCCCGAAGCGGGCGATCCGGTTCGGGGGGCTCAAGGACTACGGGTGGAAGGGCGATACGCCTTACGACGTTCTTGGCCCGGAGCCTGAGCACGAAATCGACGCGCCGCTCATCGCGGGCGTCGACGAGCGGTGACGCCGCGCGATGGGATGCCTCGTCGATACGCATGCGCTTCTCTGGAGCCTTGAGGACTCGGCGCAATTGCCCCTGTCAGCGCGCACGATGATGCTGCAGAACGCCGGCGAGGTCTTCTTTAGCGCGGCGTCCGTATACGAACTTGAATACAAGTCCGTCCTCGGCAAGCTGCCGGCATGGCCGAAGCGCGTCGCCGCGCTCGCTGAGGCCGCCGGATTTTTCGCCTTGCCGATTTCGATTGACGATGCCGAGACAGCGGCGCGATTGCCGGTCGTCGTGCGCGATCCCTGGGACCGATTGATCGCTGCGCAGGCCTTGCGGGGAGGACTTACTGTCATCACGCGCGACGAGGCGATCGCAAGACTCGGCGCCGCCGTGTTTTGGTGACCGGCGCGCGCCGCGATGCTTGAACCCTGGCAACTTGGGCTGCTCGCCGTCGCCGGCTTCGGGTCCGGCTGGATCAACGTCATCGCCGGCGGCGGATCGCTGCTGACCGTGCCAGTGATGGTGTTTCTGGGCCTGCCGGGACCGGTCGCCAACGGCACCAACCGCATCGCCATCATCGCCCAGAACATCACCGCGGTCGGCGCCTTCTTCAGGAACGGGCTTTCTGATTTCCGGCTGTCGCTGACGCTCTCCGCGGCGGCCTCGGTCGGCGCCTATTTTGGCGCGCTGGCGGGCGCCGAACTCGACGGGGCGGCGTTCAACACCGTCGTCGCCGCCGTAATGATCGCGGTGATGATTCTGATGGCGACGGGCAAGGACAAGGCGGCGCCCGCGCCCGAGGCCGAAGCGAAGAACCTCATTCTCGGCCATGTGCTGATGGCCGGGGCCGGCGTCTGGGGCGGCTTCATCCAGATCGGCGTCGGCTTCCTGATGATGCCGATTCTCTACCGAGTGATGGGCCTCGACCTCGTCCGCACCAACATGCACAAGGTTTTCATCGCGCTCGTCTTCTCGATCGTGGCGCTCGCGGTTTTCGCGTCGAAGGCGCCGATCGCCTGGGACGCCGGCCTTGCGCTTGCCGCCGGCAACGCCGTCGGCGGCTGGATGGGCACCCACGCGACGATAAGGCGGGGCGAGAAATTCATTAAGCGTGCGCTCTTCGCCGTGCTGATCGCGATGGCGGTGAAGCTCGTCTTCTTTCCTTGATGGCAGGCCGCTCTGGAAACGGCGGCGCCTGTCAAGAAGAAGTTTTCCGGAGGCGTTTTGCCGCGCGAATTTGACGCGGGGCCGCTTTGACAGCAAAGGGGGTCGGGCGCAGGGTCCGCCGGCGTTTTCCACAGTCGTCGGCGCGCGCCGAACGCGCGCCTTCCGTCTCTGTTTAAAGGGAATTTCCAATGATCACGCACGCCGTCCGCGCGCACCGTTCCAAAGACAATCTGAAGCGCGAGGACCAGCTCGCCTGGAAGATCGCGGAGGTCGCGGCGGACCCTGTGGCGGTCGACGCCGAGGCGACCGACATGATCATCAACCGCATCATCGACAACGCCTCGGTCGCGATCGCCTCGCTCAACCGCGGACCGATCAAGTCGGCGCGGGCGATGGCCTGCGCGCATCCGCGGAAAGGCGGGGCGACGCTGTTCGGCGTCTCGGCGGAGGAGACCGTCTGCGCCGAATGGGCGGCGTGGGCGAATGGCACGGCCGTGCGCGAGCTCGACTTTCACGACACGTTTCTCGCCGCGGATTACTCGCACCCGGGCGACAACATTCCGGCGGTGCTGGCGGTGGCGCAGCAATGCGGGCGCGACGGCCACGCGCTCGTGCGCGGCATCGCGACGGGCTATGAAATACAAGTGAACCTCGTGAAGGCGATTTGCCTCCACGAACACAAGATCGACCACATCGCCCATATCGGCCCGTCGGCGTCGGCCGCGGTCGGCACGCTGCTCGGCTTGCCGACGGAGATCATCTATCAGGCGGTGCAGCAGGGCCTGCACACCACGATCACGACGCGCCAGTCGCGCAAGGGCGAAATCTCAAGCTGGAAAGCCTTCGCTCCGGCCTATGCCGGCAAGCAGGCGATCGAGGCCGTCGACCGCTGCATGAGGGGCGAAGGGGCGCCGAGCCCCGCTTACGAAGGCGAGGATGCGCCGATCGCCTGGATCCTCAATGGCCGCACCGCGCGCGACAAGGGCGGCTCGCCTTACGAGCCGACCTATCATGTGCCGCTGCCGGCGAAGGGTGAGTCCAAGCGCGCGATCCTTGAAACCTACACCAAGGAACATTCGGCCGAATATCAGAGCCAGGCGCTCATCGACCTTGCCTTCCGCATGGGCCGGGAGATCGAAAAGCGCGGCGGCTTCGACAAGGTGAAATCGGTCGTCCTCCACACCTCGCACCACACGCATTACGTCATCGGCACCGGCTCGGGCGATCCGCAGAAGATGGACCCGAACGCCAGCCGCGAAACGCTCGACCACTCGATCATGTACATCTTCGCCGTCGCGTTGCAGGACGGTGAATGGCACCACGTCCGCTCCTACGCGCCGGAACGAGCGAAGCGCCCCGACACAGTGCGGCTCTGGCACAAGATCTCGACGGTCGAGGACCCCGAATGGACGCGCCGCTATCACAGCCACGATCCGAAGGAGAAAGCCTTCGGCGCGCGCGTCGTCGTTACCTTCGAGGACGGCTCGACGTTGACCGACGAGCTTGGCATCGCCAACGCGCACCCGTTCGGCGCGCGGCCTTTCGGGCGGCCCGAATATATCAAGAAGTTCAGGACGCTGACGGACGACATCCTCGATCCGAAGGAATCGGCGCGCTTCCTCGACCTCGTGCAGCGCCTGCCGAACCTGTCGGCCGCCGAGGTGCTGCTGCTCAATCCCGTGGCGCCGAGGGGGTATTTGCAGGAGAATCCGGCGCGGGGGATTTTTTGAGGCGTCTTGACCGGAGTTTCGGGAATTCTTACTCTTACCGGTAAGAAAGGAGCGGCCGATGCGCATCACATCGAAGGGTCAGGTCACCATCCCGCAAGAGATCCGCGAGAAGGCCGGCATGCTCCCGAACACCGAGGTCGAGTTCGACTTTGACGGGCGGGTCGTGCGCATCCGCAAGGCGAAGTCCGCCGGGCGGGGCGGGCGCGGCGCTGCGCTCGTCGCCCGCATGCGCGGGCGCGGCGACGTGAAGCTGACGACCGATGAGATCATGGCGCTGACCCGCTCGAAATGACAGGGGTGCTGGTCGACTCGAACGTGCTGCTCGACGTCTTTACAGAAGATGCGTCGTGGTTCGGCTGGTCGAGCGCGGCGCTGGAGGCGGCGGCCGATCGCTCCCGCCTCGTCATCAACGCAGTCGTTTACGCGGAGGCGTCCATTCGGTTTTCGCGAATTGAAGAATTCGAGGAGGCGCTGCCTGCATCGGTCGTCGATCGGGAGGCGTTGCCGTTCGACGCGGCGTTCCTCGCCGGCAAGGCCTTCGCCGCCTACAGGAAACGCGGCGGCGCGCGATCGACGACGCTCCCCGGTTTTTTCATCGGCGCCCACGCCGCCGTCGCCGGTTACGAGTTGCTCACCAGAGACCCCGCCATCTATCGAACCTATTTCCCGCGTTTGACGCTGATCACCCCGGAAGACGCGCCACGTCAGGTTTGAACCTGGCCGGCGCTCCGCCCGCAGGATTGGAAGCTAACCCATGCTCTTCACCAGAAAACACGCCGCCGAGAAACGCGCCGACTTCAGGGCGAAGCTGAAGTCGGGGAAGCTCCTGCAGTTCCCCGGCGCCTTCAATCCGCTCTGCGCACAGATGATCGAGCGCAAGGGATTTGACGGCGTTTACATCTCTGGCGCGGTGATGAGCGCCGATCTTTGCCTGCCCGACATCGGCATTTCGACGATGACGGAGTTCGCCGAGCGCGGCCATCAGATCGGGCGCGTCACGGACCTGCCGACGATCATCGACATCGACACCGGCTTTGGTGAGCCGATGGCGGCGGCGCGCACCGTCCGCACGATGGAGGAGATGGGCCTTTCCGCCTGCCACATCGAAGATCAGGTGATGCCGAAACGCTGCGGCCATCTCGACGGCAAGGAGGTCGTCGAGACCGGCGTCATGGTGCAGCGCGTGAAAGCGGCGGCGGCGGCCAAGCGCGATCCCAACTTCATCCTCATCGCGCGGTCAGACGCGCGCGCGGTCGAAGGGCTCGACAAGGCGATCGACCGCATGAAGGCCTATGTCGACGCCGGCGCCGACATGATCTTCCCCGAGGCGATGGCGAACGAGAAAGAGTTCGAGGCGGTCAGGAAGGCGATCGAGGTTCCGATTCTCGCCAACATGACGGAATTCGGGAAATCGCGCCTCCTCAACAAGAAGGTACTCGAATCTCTCGGCTTCAATCTCGTCATCTATCCGGTGACGACGTTGCGTCTTGCGATGTTCGGCGCGGAGAAGGGGCTCGACGCGATCCTCAAGGACGGCGACCAGAACGGCGTCCTCGACATCATGCAGCACCGGCGCGATCTTTATGATCTCCTGCGCTATCACGATTACAACCAGTTCGATCAGTCGATTTACAACTTCCAAGTGAACGACACGCCCAAAGCCTGAGGAGCGACCATGTCCGATACAGAAGTGAAATACGGCCTCGCCGGCGTCGTCGCGGACGACACCGCCGTCTCGAAGGTGATGCCGGAGACGAACTCGCTCACCTATCGCGGCTACGCCGTGCAGGACCTTGCGACCAAATGCCGGTGGGAGGAAGTCGCCTATCTCATCTGGAACAAGGAGCTGCCGACGCAAGGCCAGCTTGACGCCTTCATCGCCCATGAAAAGCGCGAGCGCGGAATCTCTCCCGACTTGCTGAAGCTCATCGGCATGTTCAACAAGCGCGCCCATCCGATGGACACGCTTCGGACCGCGATCTCCTTCATGGGGCAGGCGGACGACACGGCGGAAGATTCTTCCCCCGCAGGCCTTTATGCGAAATCCGTCCGCCTGTTCGCGCAGATCCCGGAAATCGTCGCGACGGATTTCCGCGTCCGGAACGGCAAGGCGCCGATCCCGACGACGAAGGAGCTCGGCTTTTGCGAGAACTTCTTCCACATGTGCTTCGGCGAGGTTCCAGCGCCCGAGATCGTCAAATGCTTCGACATTTCGATGACGCTCTACGCCGAGCATTCCTTCAACGCCTCGACCTTCACGGCGCGCACGATCGCGTCCTCGCTCTCTGACATCTATTCGGCGGTGACGGGCGCGGTCGGCTCGCTCAAGGGCCCGCTGCACGGCGGCGCCAATGAGGCCGTCATGCACATGCTGAAGGAAGTCGGCAGCGCGGCGAACGCCGAGAAATGGATGCTCGACGCGCTCGCGGAAAAGAAGAACATCATGGGCTTCGGCCACCGCGTCTACAAGAAGGGCGACAGCCGCGTGCCGACGATGACCGACGCCTTCAGGAAGATGGTCGACGTCATCGGCACCGCCGAGGCGAAGGAATATTGGGAGATGAGCCGCATCCTCGACGCGACGATGGTGCGCGAGAAGAACATCTACCCCAATCTCGATTTCCCGACCGGCCCCGCTTATTACCTGATGGGCTTCGAGATCCCGATCTTCACGCCGATCTTCGTCATTTCCCGCATTACGGGGTGGACCGCGCATGTGATGGAGCAACGCGCGGCGAACAAGCTCGTACGGCCGCTGTCGAACTATGTCGGCGTCCCGCAGCGCGACGTCGTCCCGATCGGGAAGCGGTGATGGCGAAAGCGCCGAAGCGGTCGTCAGACGCCCGCGCGCGCGCGGAGGCGGCGGTCAAGGAGCTCATCCGCTGGGCGGGCGACGACCCCGAACGCGAGGGGCTCGTCGATACGCCGCGGCGCGTCGTCGACGCTTATCGCGAATATTTCCGCGGCTATGCGGAAAAACCCGACGACTATCTGAAGCGAACCTTCGAGCAGGTCGGCGGCTATGACGAGATCGTGCTCTTACGCGACATCCCGTTTCATTCGCATTGCGAGCATCACGTGGCGCCGATCCTCGGCAAGGCCCATGTCGCCTATCTGCCGCGTGCGCGCGTGGTCGGCATCTCCAAGCTCGCGCGCGTCGTCCACGCCTTCGCCAAGCGCCTGCAGGTGCAGGAGCGGATGACGGCGGAGATCGCCGACTGCATCGAGCGCGTGCTGGAGCCTCTTGGAACCGCGGTCGTCGTCGAGGCGACGCATGCTTGCATGACCTGCCGCGGGGTCGAGACGCCAGGCGTCATCATGACGACGAGCCGGATGATGGGCGTCTTCCGCGACGATCCGCGCAGCCGCGCCGAAGTCCTGAAATTGATGGGATTTGGTTGAGCGCGGCGGGCGGATGGTGAATAACGAGGCGGGCGCCGCTGCGGCGCCCGTTCGCTTTGCGAGCGATCCTTCGCCTCCCGCAAAAAGGAGCGGCTGTCATGCCTTACCAGACGATCATTCTTGAAACCGACGGCGCGGTCGGCGTCGTCACGCTCAACCGACCGGAGGCGCTGAACGCCTTCTCGAACCAGCTGATGGACGAGCTGACGGACGCGCTGAAGAAGCTCGAGGCCGACGACGATATCGGCTGCATCGTGCTCACCGGCTCGGAAAAGGCGTTCGCCGCCGGCGCCGACATTAAGGAAATGGCGACGAAGACCTATATGGAGGTTTTCAACGAGCAGTTCATCACCCGCAACTGGGAAGAGACGACGCGCTGCCGCAAGCCCGTCATCGCCGCGGTCGCGGGCTACGCGCTCGGCGGCGGCTGCGAGCTCGCGCTGATGGCCGATTTCATCATCGCCGCCGACAACGCGAAGTTCGGCCAGCCGGAGATCACCATCGGCGCGATGCCGGGCGCGGGCGGCACGCAGCGCCTCGCCCGCTTCATCGGCAAGTCGAAGGCGATGGAAATGTGCCTGACGGGCCGGATGATGGACGCCGCCGAGGCCGAGCGCTGCGGCCTTGTGAGCCGCGTCGTCCCGAAAGGCGAGCTGAAGGCCGAGGCGATCAGGACGGCGAAGCAGATCGCCGCCTTCTCCCGCCCGATCGTCATGCTGACGAAAGATGCGGTCAACCGCGCCTTTGAGCTGCCGCTCGCCGAGGGCGTGCGCTTCGAGCGCCGGGTCTTCCATTCGATTTTCGGCACCGAGGACCAGCAGGAAGGCATGGCCGCGTTCATTGAAAAGCGAAAGCCGGTGTTCAAGAACCGTTAAGAATCGCGCCGCTTCAGGCGGTTCCCGATTGCTTAACGCGCCCTTAGCCCTTGCGCGCCTAGCTTCCCGAGATTGGAGGAAGCCTTGCGCGCTCTCACCCGCAACGACCGGACGACCTCGTCCCTGATGGCCGATTTCGCCGCCGGCATGGCCGAGGCGGCGGCGGTCCGGCGCGCCGGCCTTGCGGCGAATGCGGCGCGCGCGGCGGCGGAAATGTCGATCAAGGCGCGGTCGGAATTCCTCGCCAACATGAATCACGAGCTGCGCACGCCGCTCAACGCCATCATCGGCTTTGCGTCGATGCTGAAGGATACAGGCCGCTATTCGCTCACCGAGGAGCAGCGCGCGGCCTATGCCGACTATATCCTTCAGTCGGCGGATCTTCTTCTCAGCCACATCAACACGCTCCTTGAGGCGGCGACGCTCGACGGGGGCGAACTGACCCTCGAGCCGGAGGCCATCGATCTCGCCGCCGCGCTCGCCGAAGCGGTCAAGCGCGCGACGATCGCCGCAGACGCCGCGAAGGTCAGCTTCGAAGTGAAACCGGAGACGTCGGCGCCGGCCGGCTGGGGAGACCCCGCCCGGCTGTCGCAATCGCTCGATCATGTCCTCCGCACGGCGATCCGCTTCTCGCCCGAGGGCGCGCGCATCCTCGTGCGCGCCAGCCTCGACAAGGACGGCTGGGGCGAGATCGCGGTGCGCGACCGCGGGCAGGGCCTCAGCGCGGAAGAAGTCGAAAAGGCGCTGACCGCGTTCAGCGAGGTTCACCGCGGGCTCGACCGTTCCTTCGCGGGGCCTGGCGTCGGCCTCGCCATCGCCAAGAGCTTCATCGAGCTTCAGGGCGGGCGCTTCACCGTGAAGAGCCGGCCGGGCGAGGGCACGCTCGTCCGGATCGCGCTGCCGCCGCCCGCGCCCGCCGCGATGCGCCTTGCCGGATAAGAATTGCTGGAGAGAGAGATGTCGCAGACCGCCGCCGATAATCCGACCCCGCAGCGCGCCGCCGCCGCGCCGGCGCCCGCCGCGAACGTGAGGCGCAAGGTGCGTATCGGCGAGGTCGTCTCCGTCAACGGCAGCCACGCGCTCGTCATGCTCGACGAGGACCGGCCCGAGCTCGACCGCGTGCACAAGCCGCAGCTCGGCGCCATTCTTGCGGTCGACACCGGCGCCTGCATCGTGCTTGGCCTCGTCTCGGCGATGAGCGTGCCGGCGCCGACGCTCGATTCGACCGGCAAGGACCTCCGCCTCATCGAGCTCGAGCTGATCGGCGAATTCACCAAGCCGACCGCGAAGGCCCCGGCGCGGTTCCGCCGCGGCGTGTCGACCTATCCGACCCTCCATGACGAGGTGCAGCTCGCCGCGCGCGACGAACTCGTCGCGCCCTTCGAGTTCGTCGAGGGTGGCCATGCTCAGGACTCCGCTTCTACTTTCGCGTAAGCGTCGGCACCGAGCAGGTCGCCGATCTCGGCCGGATTCGTGGCTTTCAGCTTGAACAACCAGGTGCCATA
>JBKBLR010000060.1:0-10293 GCA_046296195.1 Parvularculaceae bacterium
CGCCGGCGCCGTCTTGCGCGCCGCCGGCGCAGCGCCCGCGACGGAACGGATATGAACATCCTGCTGCGGGAAGGGGATTTCAATCCCTTCCTCGCGGAAGGCCTTGAAGATCGCGAAGCGCAGCTCGGTGCGCGCCTGCAGCCCCTGCCCGATGTCGCGCACGAAGGCGCGCAGCTCGAACTCCAGCGCCGAGGCGCCGAAATCCATCCACACGACGAAGGGCGCCGGATGGCGCAGGATCATCGGATGGGTTTCCGCGCAGCGCAGCAGGACCTCCCTCACCTTCTCGGGGTCGCTCGCATAGGCGACGCTGACGGGGATCTTGATGCGGCCGAGCGCGTTCTTGTGCGTCCAGTTCGTCACCGTCGAGGTCACGAGCTCGGAGTTCGGGATGATGATCGAGGAGCGGTCGAAGGTTTCGATCTCCGTCGAGCGGACGCTGATCCGCTTGACGATGCCTTCGCCCGAATTGGTCACGATCCAGTCGCCGACCTTCACCGGCCGTTCAAAGAGGAGGATGAGGCCAGACACGAAATTGTTGACGATAGACTGCAGGCCGAAGCCGATGCCGACGGAGAGCGCGCCGGCGATGAGCGCGAGATTGGAAAGATCGACGCCGGCGATCGACAGCGCCGTCGCCGCCGCGAGGACGAGCCCCAGATAGCCGATCAGCGTGACGAGCGAATTCTGCACGCCCGCGTCCATGCGCGAATGGGTGAGCGGCCCGCGCTGCAGGCCCGTCTGCACCAGCCGCGTGCCGCCTAGAATGGCGACGAAGGCGAAGATCGCGACGAGGATGTCGGTCAGCGAGATGACGACGCCGCCGACGCGCACGCCGACGAGAGCGCGCGCGAAGAGGTCGCGCACCGCCGTCCACTCAAAGCCGGCGAGCAGGAACAGCGCCGGCGCCGTCAAAAGCACGAGCACGGCGTCGACGCCGAGCCCGATCCAGAAATTGAAATCATCGGCGCCGTGCGCCTCGGCGCGCCGCGCCCCGCGCAGGCGCCGGTCGGCGAAGGCGATCACCTCGCGCAGTCCGGCGCGCGCGAACCAGACCACGGCGGCGATGAGGGCGAGATAGTAGACGCGCGTCGCGGCGAAATCGGCGAGATTGACATGGCCCGCGATCGCCGCCGCACCGATGGCGACGCCGAAAATCCTGCCGATGAAGCGCACGCCCGGCCAGAAGGAGCCGGCTTCGCCCGTCCCCGCGCCGGCGCCGTCCGGCGGCCGGGCCGGCAGGCACAAGGCGAACACAAGCGCCCCGACGAGGACGGCGGCGACGCCGGTTGCAAGTC
Organism: Parvularculaceae bacterium; assembly: GCA_046296195.1. Classification (GTDB taxonomy): domain Bacteria; phylum Pseudomonadota; class Alphaproteobacteria; order Caulobacterales; family Parvularculaceae; genus Amphiplicatus. Next base: position 1,299 of record JBKBLR010000060.1, read on the forward strand.
TTGCCGCCGATCCGGCGTCGCCGGCGGCATGCGTGACGGCGACGAAAATCGTCTTGGCGCCAACGATGAAAACGATCGCGAGAATGAGGACCGAGGCGGTGCGGGCGCGCGCGGCGTCGAACGCGCCAAGACGCCAGGCGGCCGACGATGGCGAAAGGATCCCTGCAGCAAAGCCGTCGACGACGAGATAGGCGATGAGCGCGCCCCAGACCGCGCGGGCGACGCCGACGCCGTCCTCGGCGAGAAGCCCGACCACGCGCGCGGTTTCGATGACCGCGATGCCGCCGATGACGCCCGGAACGACGCGCGTCAGCATTCTGACGCCCGCGAGCGCGACGCGGCGCGCCGGCGTCGGCTCGAGCGCTTCAAGGCGCGCGCTGAACGCTTCGCGCGCCCAACTGCGCACCGGGCCGAACATCAGGAACGAAAAGGCGAAGGCCGCGCCGATGGCGATCGCTGCGAGAAGCGCGCCGCCTTCGCCCTCGCGCGTCGCTCTCCAGCGCGATACATAAGCGCCGGCCTTGGCGGAGAGCGCGGCGGCTTCCTCGCCCGCCTTTGTCCAAAGCGCCGGCGCGATGAGCGGCGCGTCACGCCGGAGGATCCGTCGCCAGCGGGCTTCGAAGCGCTGCTGCGAGAGCGCGGCGAGAAGGCGCGCACCTTCGTCGACATTGGCGAGCAGGCGCGTGCGCTGGCCCTGGAAATAGGCGACGCGAGCGGTCAGCGTGTTGCGGTCTTCGGCAAGGAGCGGGGCCTCGGGCGGCTCGCCCTCCTTCGGCGCGGGACCGAGAAGCGCAAGGCTTTCCTCGGCCCGGCGCAGCGCCGTTTCGACCGCCGGCAGCAGCGCGCGCGAGGCCTCGACCGCCGCGCGCACCTCCGCGGCGAAGGCGGCGTCATCGTCGATCTCATTCTTGTCGAAGGCGAGAGCGAGGCGGGCGAGCGTCTCGGCGTGCGCGGCGATCTCCCCTTCGCGCGTGCGGTCGCGGTCATCCTGCGCGACGGCGAGCGCCAGCGTCACGGCGAGCGCCGCGACGAGGGCCGAAAGGCGCCGCATCAGCCTCAAAGGATTTTCTGCCCGGTCTTCGCCCAGTCGGCGAGAAAGGCCTCGAGCCCCTTGTCCGTCAGCGGATGATTGGCGAGCGCGCGGATGACGGAGGGCGGCGCGGTGGCGACGTCGGCGCCGGCAAGGGCGCTCTCGCGCATATGCTGCGGCGACCTGATCGAGGCGGCGAGGATCTGCGTCTCGAAATCATAATTGTCGTAGACCTGCCGGATCTCGCGGATGAGCTCCATGCCGTCCTGGCCGATGTCGTCGAGCCGGCCGATGAAGGGCGAGATATAGGTCGCGCCCGCTTTCGCCGCGATCAGCGCCTGATTGACCGAGAAGCACAGCGTGACGTTCGTCTTGATTCCCTCGCCGGTCAGCGCCTTGCAGGCGGCGACGCCGTTCAGCGTCAGCGGCAGTTTGACGACGACGTTGTTCGCGATCCTGGCGAGCGAGCGCCCCTCGGCGATCATCTCCCCGGTTTCAAGCGCGGTCACCTCGGCGCTGACGGGGCCCGGCTGGAGCGCGCAGACTTCGGCGATCATCTCCCGGAAATTGCGCCCCGACTTGGCGACGAGGGACGGGTTCGTGGTCACGCCGTCGACGAGCCCGGTCGGGATCAGCGCCTTGATCTCGGCGACGTCGGCGGTGTCGACAAAAAATTTCATGGCGGCTCCTTGCGGGCTCAGGGCGCGCCCGGACCTGGCGCGACTCGCCCCGCTCTTCTAGCGGCGTTGAGCCCCCGGCTTCAAACCGGCTTTCCCGCGCTCGCCCCGGCAGCGGTCGGAACAGTATTTGACGTCGTCCCACACCTTCGCCCAGCGCCGGCGCCAGACCATCGGCCGCCCACAGGCGGCGCAGATCTTCGTGGGCAGGTCGGATTTCTTACGCATGACGGACCGGTTACGCCCGCGCCGCCCCGGCGGCTCAGCGCCCCGTTCGTCCCTTGCCCCCTGGTCGCCCCTCGCCTTAGAACGCGCCCTCACTCCGCGGATCAGCGGCCGGCGATCCGGCCCGGCGGCAATGAAAGGACGGCGCTCCCGGAAGGGGCGCAAGCGGGCGCGCGCAGAAGACCATGACCACACCGATCCAGGAGACGTCGATCGTCGTCCGCTTCGCCGGGGATTCCGGCGACGGCATCCAGCTTCTCGGCAGCCAGTTCGCGGATTCGACCGCGGTCGCGGGCTCGGACTTTTCAACCTTCCCCGACTTCCCGGCGGAGATCAGGGCGCCCGTGGGCACGACCTTCGGGGTCTCGGCGTTCCAGATCAATCTCGGCTCGCGCCGGATCGCGACCGCCGGCGATGCGCCCGACGTTCTCGTCGCATTCAACCCCGCCGCATTGAAGGTGAACCTGCCGATCCTGCCCAAGGGCGCGCTCGTCATCCTCAACACCGACGAGTTCAACGAGCGCAATTTCCAGAAGGCGCACATCAAGGCCGACCCGCGCACGACCGGCGAGCTCGCCGATTACCGGGTCATCGAAATCGCCATCAAGACGCAGACGCTCGAGGCGGTGAAGCCGTCGGGGCTGTCGAAGCGCGACGCCGAGCAGTGCAAGAACTTCTGGGGCCTCGGCTGCGTGCTCTGGATGTTCGGGCGCGACCGCGCGCCCATCGAGGCCTGGATCAACCGCAAATTCGCGGGCGAGCCCGCCGTGCTCGCCGGCAACATGATGGCGCTCGCCGCCGGCCACGCTTACGCCGAAACGGCGGAGCTGTCCGCGGAAATTCCTCAGTATGCGATCGGGCCGGCGCCGATGGAGGCGGGCGATTACCGCTCGATCACCGGCGCCGAAGCGCTCGCGCTCGGCCTTGCGGCGGCGGGCGAGCTCGCCGACCGGCCCGTCCTCTTCGCCTCCTATCCGATCACGCCCGCCTCGCCGGTCCTGCATTACCTGTCGCGCCTCGGAGAACTCGGCGTTTCGACCTTCCAGGCGGAGGACGAGATCGCGGCGGCGTGCGCCGCGATCGGGGCTTCCTATGGCGGCGCGATCGGCGTCACCTCCTCGTCGGGGCCCGGCATCGCCTTGAAAACCGAAGCGATCGGCCTTGCGATCGCGACGGAGCTGCCGCTCGTCATCATCAATTCGCAGCGCGGCGGCCCCTCGACAGGCCTGCCGACGAAGACCGAACAGTCTGACCTCTATCAGGCGATCTATGGCCGCAACGCCGACGCGCCGGTCCCGGTCGTCGCGACCTCCGGCCCCGAGGACTGTTTCGAGATCGCCATCGAGGCGACGCGCGTCGCGCTGCGTCACATGACGCCGGTCTTCCTGCTGACGGACGGCTATATCGCCAACGCCGCGGGACCCTGGGCGATCCCCGACATGGCGACATTCGATAAAATCTAGACCAACACGGCCCCGCCGGCGCCGGCGGACGGCGAGGCGGTCAAGCGCGCGGTGTGGAAGCGCGACGCCGCGACTTATGGCCGGCCGTGGATCCCGCCCGGCACGAAAGGCTTTGCGCACCGCATCGGCGGGCTCGAGAAGGACATCGCGACCGGCGACATCTCCTATGATGCCAAGAACCACCAGGCGATGACGAATTTGCGCTTCGCCAAGGTCGCCTCGGTCGCGAAATTCCTGCCCGCACAGACGGTCGAACAGGGCCCGGCCTCCGGCCCGCTCGCCGTCGTCGGCTGGGGCTCGACGCATGGGCCCATCTGGCGCGCGGTCGAGGCGGCGCGCAAAGAGGGCGTCGACGCGGCGCAGATCCACCTGCGCTGGCTTAATCCGTTCCCGGACAATCTCGGCGCGCTGTTGCGCGGCTACGCCTGCGTGCTCGTTCCGGAAATGAACATGGGCCAGCTCGCGACCGTGCTGCGCGACCGTTTCGAGATTCCGGTCGAGTCGCTGACCAAAGTGTCCGGCCAGCCGTTCAAGATTGCGGAAATCCTTGAAGCCATCCGCGCGCATGCGGGCGTCAAGCGGGCGGCGCAGCGCCTGACGACGATGATCGGGCCCGAGGGCAAGCCCGATCCCGGCGCCCTCCTCCATGACGACCGCGGATCGCCGACATGATCGTCGACAGCTCGGCGCTGACCGCCGTCCTTATCGGGGCGCCGGACGCCGACATCTTCGTCGAAGCGATCGCGCGCCAGGAGGCGCCCGCCCTGTCGGCCGCGAGCCATGTCGAAATCGCGGTCGTCGTCGATGCGCGGCGCGATCCGGCCCTCGGCCGGGCGTTCGGCCGCTTCCTTGAGGACAGCCGGATCGCCGTCGAGGCGGTGACGCCCCGGCAAGCCGAGATCGCGCGCGAGGCCTGTCAAGATTTCGGCCGCGGCGCCGGCCATCCCGCCCGGCCCAGTTTCGGCGACGGCTTTGCCTATGCGCTCGCCCGCGATAAGAACCAGCCTTTGCTCTTCAAGGGCGACGAGTTCCGCCATACGGATGTCGAGCCCGCGGCCGGCGCCAAAAAGGACGTATACAAATGAACGCCCCCTTGACCGCCAAGGACTTCGAGACCGACCAGGAAGTGCGCTGGTGCCCCGGCTGCGGGGACTACGCAATCTTGAAGGCCGTGCAGAAGACGATGGCCGACATCGGCGCAGACCCTGACAACACCGCCTTCATTTCGGGCATCGGCTGCTCCTCCCGCTTTCCCTATTACATGGCGACCTATGGCTTTCACACGATCCACGGGCGCGCGCCGGCTTTCGCCACGGGTCTGAAGCTTGCAAACCCCGCCCTCGACGTGTGGATGGTGACGGGCGACGGCGACGGCCTGTCGATCGGCGGCAACCACCTCCTCCATGTCATCCGCCGCAACGTCAATCTCCAGATCCTCCTCTTCAACAACGAGATCTACGGCCTCACCAAGGGGCAATATTCGCCGACCTCGCGCGTCGGCACGCGCTCGCCGTCCTCGCCGAAGGGTTCGGTCGATTCGCCGGTGAACCCCTGCGCCTTCGCGCTCGGCGCGGGCGCGAAGTTCGTCGCGCGCGGCGTCGACACGGCGACGAAGGCGCTCACCGAAACGCTCAAGGCCGCGCACGCCTTCGAGGGCGCTTCCTTCGTCGAGATCTTCCAGAACTGCATCGTCTACAACGCCGACGTCTTCGCCGATTTCACCGAGAAGAAGGTCGCCGACGATCACCAGCTGCATCTCGAACATGGGAAGCCGATGCTGTTCGCGGGCGGCAAGAAGGGCCTGCGGTTCAACCCGAAGACCATCGCGCTCGAAGTCGTCGCGGTCGGGAACGGCGGCGTCGACCCCTCCGACGTCCTCATTCATGACGAGAAGAACAAGGCGCTCGCTCATCTCCTCGTCGAGATGAAGCATCCCGCGTTTCCGATGGCGATGGGCGTCATCTACCGCGAGCATGGGGCCGCCCCGTTCGACAAGGCCTACTGGGCGCATCACCCGACCGGGGGCAGGCGCACGGCGAAAGTCGCCGATGCGCTCCGCCGCGGCTATGTGTGGACGAAGAAGGCGCCGTAGACTGTTCGCAGCCGCAGCGTCATTTCAGCGTTGCGCAAGACCGCCGGCGCAGGTAGCGTTCGCCGCCGGGAGAGGGCCCGTTTGTTCCCCGCGTAAATCCTGACCGTTTCAACGCCGTGGGGGCTTCATGAGACTTCTGACTGTCGCCGCTGTTGCGATCGCCGCCAGCGGCTGCGCCGTTTTCGAAAAGCCGCAATCGCGCGCCGCGGCCTCGCCCCCGGCTCCGGCGCGCGCTGCGGCGGCGCCCGAGCGCTTCACGCCCGCCTTCGGCGCCGGCGCGCCCTATGCGCTGATGCCGTGCCGGCGCGAGGCCGGCCTCGGCGATACCTGCAGGCGCTTCGCCGTAAGCCATGAACGCCGCGGCGACATGCTGGCGGGCGAGAACGCTGAAGCCTTCTCCGACGCGACGACCGTGTCGCTGACGAAGGACTGAAGGAAAGATTACAGCCGGTAACGGACCTGGTCGGCCCAGAAGCGCTCGAGGCGCTGGAGCGACTTGTTGGTCTGCTCCATCATCGCCTGGTCGACGCCGCCGACCTGCTCGACCGAGCCGAGCTGGCGGTCGAAAAGCTCCGACAGGCGGTCGCGCACGTTAAGGCCCGCCGCCGTCAGCGACACCCGCTTGGAGCGCCGGTCGATGTCGGAGCGCACGTCGCGGATATAGCCCTTATCGACGAGCTGCTTCAGATTGTAGGAAACGTTCGAGCCGAGATAATGCCCGCGCGAGCGCAATTCGCCCGGCGTCAGCTCCGCCTCGCCGATATTGTAGAGAAGGAGCGCCTGCACCGAATTGATGTCGGTCTGACCGAGACGCTCGAGCTCATCCTTGATGACGTCGAGAAGCTGGCGATGGAGCCGTTCGACGAGGTGCAGAAGCTGAAGATAGGCCGGTCGCAACCCCTCGCCCGCAGCCGATTTTTCAGCCCGCACGCCCCCTACGCTTGCGTTCGCCCGCTCGACCGCCGCCATGAAATCGCCTCGCCAGAACCCGGAACCTCCAGCGACGCTAGAACAAAGTCCCTAAAAGGCGCGTTAAATGCCGCCGATCAATTTGCGCTCAAATTGAAAATTGCGGCGCAACCGGGCATTACGAAACGGCAAGCGGCGACGGTAAGACGGCGATGACCTCTGTTACCCAATCCTTTCCTGGAACGCGCCTCAGGCGCCCGCGGGCGAGCGCGTGGTCGCGCGCGCTGGTCGCCGAAACGCGCCTTTCCCCGTCCGACCTCATCTGGGCGATCGTCCTGCGCGAAGGGGCGGGCGTGCGCGAGCCCGTCGCCTCGATGCCCGGCGTCTTCCGGCTCTCCATCGACGAAGCGGCGAAGGCCGCGCATGAAGCCAAATCGCTCGGCATCCCGGCGCTCGCGCTCTTCCCCTTCACCTCGAAAGAGGACCGCAGCGCGGACGCGCGGCTCGCCTTCGCGCCCGAAAACCTGATGTGCCGCGCGGCGCGCGCGATTAAGGACGCCGTCCCCGATATCGGGCTGATGGCGGACGTCGCGCTCGATCCTTACACGGATCATGGCCATGACGGCTTCCTTGAGGACGGCGAGATCGTCAATGACCGCACGGTCGAGGCGCTTGTTCGCCAGGCGGTCGTCGAGGCGCGCGCCGGCTTCGACATCATCGCGCCGTCGGACATGATGGACGGGCGCGTCGGCGCGATCAGGAAGGGCCTCGACGCGGAAGGGTTCCAGAACGTCCAGATCATGTCCTATGCGGCGAAATACGCCTCGTGCTTTTACGGCCCCTATCGCGACGCGATCGGATCGTCCGGCGTGCTCAAGGGCGACAAGCGCACCTACCAGATGGACCCCGCCAATTCGGACGAAGCGCTGCGCGAGGTCGCGATGGACATCGCCGAGGGCGCCGACAGCGTGATGGTGAAGCCCGCCGGCGCCTATCTCGACATCATAAGGCGGGTGAAGGACGCCTTCGCCATGCCGACCTTCGCCTTCCAGGTCTCCGGCGAATACGCGATGATCATGGCGGCGGCGCAGAACGGCTGGATCGACGAGAACCGCGCCGTCCTTGAAAGCCTTCTTTCCATCCGGCGCGCCGGCGCCGACGGCGTCATCACCTATTTCGCGCCGAAGGCGGCGCGGCTCCTCGCCGCTTGACGCCCGCTGGCGAGCCCCCGGGGCTTGCGCTAAATGGGCCGGGACGTTGCGAGGAAATCATGCGCGCCCTTGTCAAAGCCAAACGCGAAGAAGGCATCTGGATGCAGGACGTGCCGCGCCCCGAGATCGGGCCGAACGACGTCCTCATCAAGGTGAAGAAGACCGCGATCTGCGGCACCGACATTCACATCTACAACTGGGATTCATGGGCGCAGAAGACGATCCCCGTGCCGATGACGGTCGGCCATGAATTCATGGGCGAGATCGTCGAGATCGGCGCTGAGGTTCATCCCGAACATTCGAAGATGAAGATCGGCGACCGCGTCTCGGTCGAGGGCCATGTCACCTGCGGCTATTGCCGGAATTGCCGCGCCGGCCAGCGGCATCTCTGCCGCAACACCGCCGGCATCGGCGTCAACCGCCCCGGCGCCTTCGCAGAGTTCATCGCGGCGCCGGCCTTCAACGTCTATCGCCTGCCCGACGACATCCCGGACGAGATGGGCGCGATCTTCGACCCCTTTGGCAATGCGGTGCACACCGCGCTCGCCTATGATCTCGTCGGCGAGGACGTGCTCATCACCGGCGCCGGGCCGATCGGCATCATGGCGGCCGCGGTGGCGCGCTTTGTCGGCGCGCGCCATGTCGTCATCACCGACGTCAACGACTACCGGCTCGATCTTGCAAAGACGATGGGCGCAAGCCGCGCCGTCAATGTCAGCCGTGAGAGCTTGAAAGACGTGATGAGCGAGCTTCGGATGACGGAAGGCTTCGATGTCGGCCTTGAAATGTCGGGCGTGCCGGCGGCGTTCGCCTCTATGTTGGATGCGATGAATCACGGCGGCAAGATCGCCATGCTCGGCATCATGCCGAACGGCGCCGGCGCTGACTGGGACAAGGTGATTTTCAAGGGCCTCGAGATCAAGGGCATTTATGGCCGGCGCATGTTCGAGACCTGGTACAAGATGGGCGCGCTCATTCAGGCCGGCCTCAATCTCAAACCCATTCTCACGCACCGCTTCCCGGCCAATGACTATCAGAAGGGCTTCGACGTGATGCGCTCCGGCCAGTCCGGCAAAGTCGTCCTCGACTGGTGAGGCGCGGCACGCTCCCCCCGGCGCGGCGGACGATGAATAGGTGCTGTCAGTGATGGAAACCGGTCGCTGAAAGGCGGCCTTGCGTCGCCGCGGGCGCGCGGTCGCGCTCGCCAGGGGGCGATGGGTCAAGGTCATCGCACCCTGGTTTAATCTTTATACAGATGAAAGGCCGGCCGGCCGCGGGGCGTGCCGCGCGAGGGCGGGGATTGGCAGGCGATCCGTATACGGAAGACCGGCGAAATCATGGCCGGCCGGCGGGCTCTTGCGCCCGTCGATCACATTTTGTTTCAGGAC
>JBKBLR010000061.1:0-10208 GCA_046296195.1 Parvularculaceae bacterium
AGCTCAAACGGAACTTCGAGGCCGCCGTCGCCCTCGTCGCCGTCAGAATGTGGTTCCTGATTTGAGTCTACACCCTAGAACTCAGAGTGTGATCCGGCCGACGGATAAGCCCGTAATTCGACCGTTGCGTTCTCCCGATAGCGGTCCGGGGATTCTCCCCCCTTCCGGATCGCATGCGACCCAGGCCGCCGTCGGACCGCCCGCCGATGGCGGCCTTTTTTTGCTGAGCCTTCGGATGGGGGTCCGCAGCGACCGCGGCTGAGCGGCTGTCTCTCATACCTCGCTCGCTGCCCCGCCCTCACGAGCAAAAAGGCGGCGGAGTCGCCTCCGCCGCCTTCTTTGCCGACCATTTCGCCGGTCATCATCGTCAGAGGATCAAGGCAGCGAGCTCGGCGTGAAATTGAGCTCGACGATCCAGTTCGCGTTCGTGCGCGGCGCGAAAGGCCCGCCGTTGACTGACAGATACGACCTGCCGGTCGACGCTCCGACCGCGGTCGCCTGCAGGCCGAGCAGCGGCGGACGCGGGTCGTCCGCCCGCGGGAAGTCATTCTTCGCTTCCAGCACGGCGAAGACGTCGAGCGTCGGATCGGCTTCAAGCGCGGCGCGCGCCGTCGCCGAAACGCTCGTCGGATTGAGGAAGAACAGCGGCGTTGAGTCGGCGTCCTGGCCGACAAACTCCGTTTCGGCGTAGAGCGGCGCGTTGAGGTCGATCGACGCCGACCCATCAGGGTTGACCCGCCCGAGGAACACGCCCGCCCGCTTCCAGACGCTGACGACGGAAGCGTCGAAGACGCCGGTGCGGAAGGTCGCCGTGGTCATCTTGGCGCCACGGTTGAGCAGCGCCAAAACGTCAGCGTTCGTGAACCGCTCGGCGTAGATGACGTCGAGAACGCCGATGGCGGCGCCGGTCCCGATGTTCGTCAGGGCGCCGGCGTTGCGGAGAGTCACGTCAATGTTGGTGATGACGTCGGCGTTGGTCACGCTCGACAGCGAAGCGTTCACCACAGTGACTTGGCCTGGGTTCATTTCGAGCGCGCCTTCAAGCGCGTCTGAAGAGCGGAATTCCTCCGGGTAGCCGTGCTGGCCGAGAATGCCGCCGATCTGAGCCGTGATGGAGATGTTGCCCGTCGCCGCCGGATCGCCGTCAAGGGCTTGCATGGCAAGCTCGTAGCGCCCCTTCGGCACCGGGATCACATACTGATTCGAGATGACCGAGGCCTCCACTGGCCCGACAAAGACGTTGAAGCCGTCCGGGCTGAAGGCGCGGGCCGTGCCGGAATAGGCGCTGACGATCGCCCGACCGCGCTTGCCGGGCTGCTTGGCGAGAATGTTCCCGCCGAGCACGCCGAAGCCGTCCTGGAGATACGCCCCGCTGATGGTCACATAGACGTCGCTGAAATTGACGTCGCCCGGCCCCGGCACGCTGGGTCCGGTCACGTCTTTTCCGACGGGATAGATGAATGACGACCAAGCGATGTCGTCAGAATGCAACGTGCGGCCGCCCGCCTCGCTGAAGCGGTCGTCGATGTCGATAAACGGGAACATCGTGGCGCCGGTGCCGTCGTTGATCGAGATCTGGTTGATGAAGCTGTGCGCGAGGCCGTGACTGTGCCCGAATTCATGCACAGCGACGGTCCGTATGTCCGTGCGCCGCTGCGGCTCGCCAGCGAGTGTCGAAGTGGGCGTAAGCTCCCACACGATCGCGGGGGCGAGGAGGTTATTGAACTGCACGTCATTGTCGAGGATCGTGCCGGCCTTGTAGTCGCCGTCCGGAAACTCGATATCGCCGTCGCCGTCGAAGTCATGGCAGGTGGAAACCGAGGTTGCGCTGGTGTCGAACACGTCGCTGTCACCGTCCCCGTCGATATCGTCGCCCGGGAGGAACGTCGCATCTTCTTGAAGAGAGACGGAGGGCGAAGACGCGAGGAACCCGGACCCGGCCGGCGTCTCAAAGGTGAGCTCGTTGATGAAGTCGAACGTCCTGAGGCCGTTTCCGAGCGTCTTGACGGTCGGAACCGTCATCTTGATGTAAGAGGTCTTGATGTTGTTCCACTGGTTGAACGCATGGCGCATTTCCTTGACCCAGGTGGAGGCGGGGATAGTCGACCCACTGACGCCGATTGCGGGTGTGTTGTCGGCGACGTAGACGACGTTGGTACAGCGATCGTCCCAGAAGATCGGCACGATCTCCACATCTTCAAATCCGGGGAAAAAGTTCGACTCGCCGGTGAATTTGAACGTGTCGAGACGGCCGCCCGCGGCGGCCTGCGACGCAACCATCGCAAGGGCGCTCGCGCATATGAGAATTCTGTTCATCGATAACTCCTGATTTGACCGTTTCAATCTCGCAGGCTCACTCGCCGGTTTCGCGGCGCGGCTTGGTTCCGCGGCTCAGCGCCGAGTCCCACTCCTTGCGGACACGCGCCGTCGCGGCGCCGATGGCCTGCGGGCCGGGACCGCCGGGCAACATGACGGCGCGGCCATCCTTAGTCTTGAAGACTGGCGAAGAGCCCTGATTGACGCCGACGACGGCGAAAGCCTCCGAAGGCCCGTCCTTCAGGAACAACATATGTTCGCTCCCATCCGCGAAGACCGGCGCGTCAGGCGTTGATTCGCGAAGGAGAAACTTGCCGGACCTGAAGGTCCCGCCGGACACTTCGACTTCCAGGCTCGTGGGAGCCTCGCCAGCGATGCTTTCCTCCACGTTGAACGTCGTGATCGTCACCAAGCCGCCGCTCGCGCTTCTTTCAACGCGCGAGGACACCGCTTCGCCGACAACGATCACGTCTGAATTCGCGACGAGATCCTCAAAGCTCATCTGCAACAATGTGGTCGCCGAGGCGCTCGTCGCGAGGACGGCGAGCGCGCCGGCCGCGAGCAACCCCGCGCGATGCTTCTTCATAAGCATGCTGGTCTCCTGGTTACGCTGTGATGAGGGGCGGGGCCTCCCCCGAGCCCTCGACAGAACTTTGATGCTATTGACGCCCTCCAATCTTGTAAAGCTGCGGCGTCCTGAAAATTTTGACACGCCTATTGGTTGGCTTATTCTACGGTCTATTTACACCAAAAGCTTGCAGTCGCTTCATCCGAACCGCAATGCAGCATGGTTTCGCCAGCGAGAGCGACGGCTTCACCGACGCAATCGCGGCGCGCGAAGTTTGCCTCACAAGGCGCGGCGGCCTTGCCGGTCCGCAACAATTGATGCGCCCAAGGCGGGAGATGGTTTCAGCAGGGCGTAGCTCTTTTCGACTTGTGCGGAAATGCAGAGGCGGAGACATCAGGCGCAATACCGCCTTTTTAAGCGCCATCGGCGCTTTTCTCCGAAAGACGTATGAGAAAATCTATTCCGTCGAGGGCGGTATGAAGGCGTCGTCGCCGGCCGAGAATTCGGGCCCGCGCTTGCCGCTTTGCCGCTGACGCTCCTCTGCGCCGTCGTTCCGTGCGAACCAGGACAATCTCGAAACCTTGTCGAGCTTTTCTCGGCTAAGATTGATCTTCTGAATGAGGCCTGCGACGCTTTCCTCCGCTTTTGCGGTCGAGAGCTTCGCCGTTTCGATCGCATTGATCATGGCGTCCGCGCGCGCGTGCGCGTCGGTCAGGTCCTTGATCGCATGTTCCGATTCGGCCGCGATCATCGCGTTCGCGGCTTCCGCTGCTTCCGTGATCGCCGCGAATTTCCGCTTGGCCGCCGCCAGCGTGACCAACGTTCCCACCACGGCGCCCGCCGCGAAAAGCGCCGCGCCTCCGCCTGCAAGCAACAAACTCATGAGCGCGCCCCTGCCCCAGGGCCGACGCCTCCTTGCAGCGCCGGCGACTGCCACCATTCCCAAACCGGAGTGAACGCCTGCCGCACGGATTGGTCAAGGCCGATCCGGCCTCACCGGCAAGGAAACGCTGGAAAGGCGCCGTCAGTCCTGCCATGCACGCCGTCGGCGGACGGCGATGGGAACGCTTATTGGTCGCCCGCGCCCACCCGTGCGAGCCTCGCCGCCTCGCGAATGATTTCAAGGTCCCCGATGTGATTCGCGAGAATGAGAATAAGGCGCGCATTGGCGGCCGCGCTCTCCTCCTCGCTGAGGCCATCGTGAAGGCGAATGAGCGCCTCGTAGATGTCGTCAGGGGCGGCGGCGTTCGGTGATGTGATCAGCGGCATTGAACAGCGCCCTAACCCGTCCCCGCCGCCCGCGCGAGCGCGTCGGCGACTTGGTCCGTTGTCGGATGGCGCCATCGCGCTGCTATGTGCTGATCGGGCCGGACAAGATAAACTGCGTCTTCCGCGGCGGCGTAGCGTTCTGCGCAAAGCCCGCCGATATCGTGCAGATCTGCGCTTGGGCCGGCGATGGAGATCAGCCGCGCGCGTTCTCGAAACCGGGCTGACAGCTCCTTCTTTCGCGACGCCGCCGCGCCAAAAAGGAGCAGCGCGAAATCATCGCCAAGCTGCGATAGCAGCCAAGGCTCCCCCGATCGCGCGGCGACTGGCGCATCAACGGCGACGGCGCCCGGCGCGGGGCCGCCGGAAAAGTCCGAGTCGGGAGCTGACAGCGGACTCTCGCGATAAGGCACGGGCGCCGACAGGCGGCCGGAATTGACAAAGGGCCGCGCAAATGCATGCCGCCGCGAAAGCTCAAGGGTCGCATCGCGCAGGAGCCTCGCGGCCTTGGACTTTGGCGTCATGAAGTCCGTCGAGCGGGATGAAATCTTTATGTTCTCTTCGGCGATGGCGACCGCTTCCAGATCATAGCTTTCAAGCAGGGACGCGGGTGATTTTCCGGAGAGAACGCGCGCGAGCTTCCAGCCGAGATTGTCCGCCTGCTGAAGGCCGCCATTGCACCCGCGCGCGCCGAACGGCGAGACGACCTGCGCCGCATCTCCGAGAAAAATCACGCGCCCATTAAGGAAACGCACCATCCGCCGGCATTGGAAGGTGTAGACGGAGATCCATTCATACGCGTACTCGACTTCAGATCCGAGCATTCCCCTGACGAAAGGATCGACGTTCTCCGGGCGAACTGCGGCTTCGCGGTCGATGTCCCAGCCGAGCTGAAAATCGAGCCGCCAGACGCCATCAGGCTGTTTGTGGACAAGGCTCGACCAACCCGGCCAGGGCGGATCGAAATAAAAATGCCGCTCGGCCGGGCGGTCGCTTGCGAGACGCACGTCGGCGATCAGGAAATTGTCTTCGAAGATCCGTCCTTCGAAGTCGAGGCCCATCGTCTTGCGAAGGGTCGAGCGCACGCCGTCGCAGGCGGCGACATAATCCGCCTCGATTTCGTAGTCGGCGCCGTCCGCCGAGACGCTGAGCACGGCGGCGTCAGAAGTCTGGCGGACGCCGGTCGCTCGGTGCCCCCAGCGGAGGTCGATTGACGGGTGTTTCCTGACCTCGTCGACGAGATATTCTTCGACGTAATACTGCTGAATGTTCACGAAGGCCGGGTTCTTCTGCGCCTTCACCGGCAAGAGGTCGAACTCGTAAATCGGCTCGGGATCGCTCCCCCAGAAGACCTTCCCCTTGTCCCAGCGAACGCCCTTTTCCCGAACGCGGTCGCCGACGCCGAGCCGGTCGAAAATCTCAAGCGACCGCTTGGAAAAGCAGATCGCTTTCGAGCCCCGCGCGATGAAATCAAGCGCCGTTACGACGACGACGGGCACGCCGCGCCGACTGAGATCAAGCGCCAGCGACAGCCCGACGGGCCCCGCGCCGACGATGACGACGTTCGCCTTGTCGCGCCTCGACGAGGGCCGCGGCGTTCGGTCCATCCTCTTCCAGACCGGAACTCCGTTGGTCGTCTGCATCTGCTCCCTCAGCCCTGCAGCGCCGCCCAGACCGCGCGATCACGCTCCGCCGTCCAGATACGCGGCCAGTCGACGCCATCATATTCGTCCCAGAGCCGCTGCACGTTGAATGGCATGCAATGCTCGAAGATGGGCCATTTGCCGTAACGCGGCGCCAGCGCTGAATGCGCGGCGGCGAAGGCGTCCTTGAGCGTTCCGCCGCGGCCATGCACGTCCTTCACCGTGCGGCGCATCTCGTTGAGGAAATGCCGAGTCTGATCGATTGCAGCCTGCGACTCCGCGCGGGATCTGGTGACGCGGCCGCGTCCGCCGACGATCGCCTCGGCGCCGAAGCGGGTGACGCGGTCGAGCGTCGATGTCGACCAGTCCATGTGAAAAGCGTCCCCAGTGTAGAGCGCGGCCTCCGATTCAACGAGATCGCCGGCGAACATGACTTTGTCCTTCGGCAGCCACGCAACGATATCACCGGCGGTATGACCGCGTCCGCAATAGTGAAGCTCCAGATCGCCGCGCGACCCGCCGAGCGGGATCGTCATCGACGAGGCGAAGGTCAGGGTCGGATGTGTAAGCCCGGGAACGCCCGCCGGCTCCTTGAAGAGGCGCGGCATCCGGCCGAATTCCGACGCCCAGTCTTCCATGCCCCGCTCCTCGATGAGCGCACGGGTAAGGTCATGAGCGATGATTTCCCTGGCCTCAAACGCGGAAGCGCCGAGGACGCGGACGGCATGGTAATGCGTCAGGACCAGGTAGCGCACCGGCTTGTCGGTGTGCCGGCGCAATTGCGCCAGCCAGTCCCGCGCGGCGGCGGGCGTCGCCCGCGCTTCGATCGCGACAATGAAGTCTTCGCCTTCGACAGCGCCGACATTGGGGTCGCCCTCCGCGGTCAGCGCATAAACGCCGGAGCCCAGAACCTCGAGCGTCTCCTGTTTCGGCTCAAGATCGGCCGACGACGCGAACGGCTTGGTCATTTTTCCTCCCGCGCAAGCGTCGCCAATATTAGGACAAACGTCCTATGATGTCGAATCCGGCCGCGGCGTCGCCTGATGCGCCGCGGCGCTAACAACGCCGCGTCGCTCATCAAGCTCGATCGTCAGGGCCGCGCGCGGAGGAAGGTCTTCCATCATCCGGCGGGTGATTCGCTCGTGATGCTGGACGAAAAAATCAACAGCGTCCTCATCGAGCAGGCCCGGGCCCGCGCGGCCCGGGTCAGCCGCGGCGGCGGCCTGCTCCGCTTCCCAGCGCCAGCGCCTGACGACGTCGAAGGTCGGCGGCTTCAGATAAGCGAGGCGGTCGATGCGTGCGAAGAGCCTTTGATAGGGCCCGGCGAGATTGGCGTTGACGGCGCGCCGCCAGTGTCCATTGGCGTCGAATACTTCCTCAAGCACGTTGATCGGCCGGTCGAGATCGGCGGCGTCCTGCGGCTGGGCGCCGAGGCACCAGCCTTCGAAGAGGAGAAGGTCGAGATCGCCGGAAGCTTCTTCCCATTCCGCCATCGGCAGGGGCTCGTCGAGCGCCTTGGAAAATCGCGGCAGGCGCACCGTGCGGAGGGACTTCAGCGTGTCAAGGATCGCCATTCCACGATCAACGTCATGGGCGCCGGGCGGCCCGCGCGTGATGAACAGCGGATGTGTGCGCGCGGCGATCCGCCGGCGATCCTCGCGACCGTAATAGAGATCGTCGATCGACAGCGCCGCCGCCTTCAACCCATCGGCGCGAAGGCGGGCGACAACCGCGCGCGCGATCGTGGATTTTCCCGATCCTTGCGCCCCCGAAAGACCGTAAACCAAAGGGCGCGGCGCATGCACGAGCATGCGCGCGATATCGGCGAAAACAAGTCCGGCGGCGCTTGTCTCAGCCAATGAGCCCCCGATGGCCTGCCTGCATTCCGACTTCTGGCAGTTTGCGCGTCCCGGCGAAACTTGTTTCGGCGCCTTTGCTGCCTGTCGCCCTTCCCCGGCCGGCGCGCCGGGCTATCATGGCCGCAATAAAGGGAGCCCCAGCATGGATTTCGCCTACTCGCCCCGCTGCAAGGACTATCTCGCCCGCATTTCGGCCTTCATGGAAAAGCATGTCTATGAGGGCGATGAACTCTACGAGCGCCAGCATCAGGCCTTCGGCCCCGGCGAAGGCCGCTGGAAAGTGCCCCCGATCATCGAGGAGCTGAAGGCGAAAGCTAAGGCCGAGGGACTGTGGAACATGTTCCACACCAACCCCAAATTCGGCCCCGGCCTTTCAAACGCCGATTATGCGCCGATCGCCGAGCTTACCGGCCGCTGCCACATCGCGCCCGAAGTCTTCAACTGCGCCGCGCCCGACACCGGCAACATGGAAGTGCTGATGAAATACGGCACCCCGGCGCAGCAGGAGGAGTGGCTGACGCCGCTGCTCGACGGGAAGATCCGCTCGGCGTTTCTGATGACCGAGCCGCAGGTCGCTTCGTCGGACGCCACGAATATCGAAACCGACATCCGTCGCGACGGCGATGATTATGTCATCAATGGACGCAAATGGTGGTCGTCAGGGGCCGGCGATCCGCGCTGCAAGATCTTCATCGTGATGGGCAAGACGGACAAGACCGCCGACGTGCACCATCAACAGTCCATGATTCTCGTTCCGGCGAATGCCAAAGGCGTCAAGATCCTTCGGCACCTGCCCGTCTTCGGTTTTGACGACGCCCCGCATGGCCACATGGAGGTGCAGCTTGAAAACGTACGGGTGCCGAAGGAGAACATGCTCCTCGGCGAGGGGCGCGGCTTTGAGATCGCGCAAGGCCGGCTGGGCCCGGGGCGCATCCATCACTGCATGCGCACAATCGGCGCGGCGGAGGTCGCGCTTGAAAAGCTCGTCAAGCGAATCTTGACGCGCGAGGCGTTCGGCAAACCGATCTACAAGCACTCGATCTGGGAGCAGCGCGTCGCCGAGGCGCGCATCGACATCGAAATGTCTCGCCTGCTGACGCTGAAGGCCGCGTGGATGATGGATACCGTCGGCAACAAAGCGGCGCAGGCGGAAATCGCGATGATCAAGGTCGCCGCCCCGCGCATGGCGCTGCGCATCATCGACGACGCCATCCAGGCCCATGGCGGCGCCGGCGTCACCACCGATTTCGGCCTTGCGCGGGCTTACGCGTCGCTCCGGACTCTGCGCCTCGCCGACGGCCCCGACGAGGTCCATTGCCGCGCCATCGCCCGCATGGAGTTCAAGAAGCATTCGAACGCGGCGTGAAGCATGGAAACGTCGATCCTCACCCCCGCTCTCGCCCTTGTCTGCTGGACGATTGTCGTCTGGGTCTGGATGTATGCAACGCGCATCCCTGCGATGCAGAAAGCGAAGATCGACCCGCAATCGGCGATCCATCCAGGCTCCTTGTCCGTGCTGCCAACCTCGGCGCGCGTCGTCGCCGACAATTACAATCACCTGCATGAACAGCCGACGATCTTTTATGCGCTTGTCTTCTACACGCATCTCGCCGGCGCAGCGGACCCGGTGAACGTCATGCTCGCCTGGGCCTATGTCGGGCTTCGCATCGCGCACTCCTTGGCCCAGATCGTCGTTAAGCGCGTCGCACTGCGCTTTGCTCTATTCTCGCTCGGAACAATCGCCCTTATAGTGATCGCGGCGCGCGACGTGATGGCGCTCTGATGCGCCGAGGCTTTATTTCTCAATCGCGCAGCGACGCATGAAAATCCCTTTCGCCCTCTCCTTCTCGATCGACGACCTGATCCCGGAAGAAAGCGCGCCAGCGCCGGACCGCGTCCTTGCGGGCGCGCCGCGATTCCGCAGCTGGGAAATCGACGCGCAGCCTGGCGGGCTTTACGCGGGCGTCTGGGAATCGACGCCCGGAAAGTGGCGAGTCGAGTATGACGAATGGGAGTATTGTCGGCTGCTCTCCGGCGTCTCGATCGTGACGGAGGAAGGC
Source organism: Parvularculaceae bacterium (assembly GCA_046296195.1). Classification (GTDB taxonomy): domain Bacteria; phylum Pseudomonadota; class Alphaproteobacteria; order Caulobacterales; family Parvularculaceae; genus Amphiplicatus. The sequence continues at coordinate 9,713 of JBKBLR010000061.1, forward strand.
GGTGCAGCGCGCAGACTCGCCGCCGGAGACAGCCTGATCATCAGGCCGGGTTTCAAAGGCGTGTGGGAAGTCGTCGAAACGACGCGCAAGGAATACGTCATCCGGCTTTGACTTGCTGCGATGCAGCGCCGTCATCGAAAAGATGCGAGCGGGGCTGCTTTGCGCGCCGGCGCGGCGCACCTATATTGATGACAATCCGACGTCCGGGAAACGGGCGCGACAGTTCGGGAGAACGCCATGTCACACTCAATCCGCGCGCCGGGCGGCATCGCCATCAGAGCCGTCGCCGCCGCTTCGCTCTTCGCCTCGAAGCCGAAGAACGACGGCGCTGAAAAGCCCGCCGCGAAAGGGCCCCCAAAAACCGGATCCGCCCCGACGCTGAAGGTCAAGGCCGGACTGAAGCCGCAGCCCAAGCGCTGACTTTGTCTTGGGTCAGGCGATTAGGCTCTCGCGGATCTTCGCTTGCGCCTCGCGGCGCTTGCCGAACATATCGAAC
>JBKBLR010000062.1:0-9222 GCA_046296195.1 Parvularculaceae bacterium
CCCGGCCCGCGGCGGCGACCCCAAGGAATTCCTTCCGGCGCTCAGGGTTTCACGCGCCTTCGCCAGAATGGGAGCGCACGGATGATGCGGCTGACGACCTTTCTCCTTTGTCTCATTCTCGCTGCTGCGGCGGCGGGGCGCTACAAGGCTGAAGTCGCGATGCGGGACGCCAGAAGCGAACTGCGCGCGCTTGAACGTCAGAAGGCGGAGGAATTGTCGAGCATCCAGGTGCTGCGGACCGAAGTCGCCTTCCTTGAACGCCCGGAGCGCCTCGCCGGGATCGCAGCGAGCCTCACCGACCTTGCGCCCTTGACCGGCGCGCAGCTGATGACCGCGGAGGATTTCGAGATCGCCTTCGCTGCGGACGGGGCGCATGCGCCGATCGCGGCGGCGCGGCGGGCTGCGCCGCTCGCGGTCGCCGGTCTTGAATGATGCGCGCGCTTTTCCCGAGACGGAAAAGGCGGCCTGCGGCGCGCCTCTACATCGTCGAAGACGGATCGGCGCCAGCCGAGTCCGCGCCGGAGCGCATCGCGGCGACGAGCCGTCGCTGCCGCGCCGTCGAGCAGAGCCGGCGGCGCGTGCAGATGGGCGCCGTTGCGTTCGGCTTCGTTTTCGCGTTGATGGGCTTTCGCCTCGCGACGGTGGCGCTCGGCCCCGATCATGCGCGCGGCCCGCGCCTCGCCGCGCTCGGCGCCGAGGCGGACCGGCCCGAGATCGTCGATCGCAACGGCGTTCTGCTCGCCGCCAACCTGCCCTTGCGCGCCCTTGAGATCGCCGGCGGCGAGGTCTGGGACGCGAACGAGACGGCGGCGAAGATCGCCGCGATCGTTCCGTCGGTCGACGCCGCCGGCCTCGCCGCCAAGCTCGGGCAGGGACGTTACATCGAAATCCGCGAGCGTCTGACGCCGGACCAGGAGCGCGCCGTTTTCGAACTCGGTCTGCCTGGCGTGCGTTTCACCGCGCGCGTCGATCGGTTCTATCCGCAAGGCGCGACGGCGGCGCATGTCGTCGGGCATCTCGAAGCCGGAAAGGGCGGCGTCGCCGGCCTCGAACGCTATCTCGACAGCCGCCAGGGCGCGGGGCCGCTGGCGGCCTCGATCGACGTCAGGGCGCAGGAAATCGTCGAGCAGGAGCTCGATGCGGCGATGAAGAAGTTTCGCGCCAGGGCGGCGACGGCCGCCGTGATGGACGTTCAGACGGGCGAGGTCCTCGCTCTGGCGAGCCTTCCTGATTTCGATCCCAACCGGCCGGGCGCCGCGCCGGCTGAAAACCGCCGCAATCGCGCCGTCTACGACCGCTACGAGCTGGGGTCGGCGCTGAAGTTGCTGACGGGCGCGGCGGCGCTCGACGCCGGGACGGCGCGCGAAAGCTCGACCTATGACGCGCGCGGGGTCTACAAGGTGGCGGACAAGGTCATTCGCGATTTTCACGGCGAGAACCGCGTCCTCACCTTTTCGGAAGTCATTCAGTATTCGTCGAATATCGGCGCCGCGCGCATGGCGAAGGAACTCGGAACGGAGAATTTGAAGGCGGCGCTGAAGTCGGCGGGGCTTTTTGACACGCTGCCGATCGAACTCGCCGAACGCCGCGCGCCGGAACCGCCCTGGCAATGGGGACCGGTCGAAACGGCGACGGTCTCCTACGGCCACGGCATTTCGATCACGCCGCTGCACTTGCTTGCAGCGACGGCGAGCATCGTCAATGGCGGCGTCTGGCGCGCGCCGACCTTCCTCAAACAGGACGGTCCGACGGAAGGCCGCCGCGTCTTCAAGGCCGAGACGAGCGCGGTGATGCGCCGGGTGATGCGCGCCGTGATAACCGGCGGCACCGCAAGCCTTGCGGAAACGCCGGGCTATTTCTCGATCGGAAAGACGGCGACGGCGGAAAAGCCGGCGCGCGGGGGCTATGACGCCAATGCGCGCATGTCGACTTTCGTCGGCGCCTTTCCGGGCTTTGCGCCGCGCTACGCGGTGCTGGTGACGCTCGACGAACCGCAGGCGGTCGAGGGCACCCATGGCTATGCGACGGCCGGATGGAACGCCGCGCCGACCTATGCGCGCATCGCCGCGCGACTTGCGCCCGTCTTTGGCGTGACGCCGGCGACGCCGGAAGCGGCGGAAGCCGCCTTCGCCGCGCCGGCGGCCGCGCGCCGCGCCTCGCTCGACGGGACGGCGACGGGGGACGCAAGGTGAGACTATCCGTCCTCGCTGCGGAATGCTTTGATCCCGATCCCGAGATCACGGGGATCACGCCGGACAGCCGCGCCGTGCGCGAGGGTTATCTTTTTGCGGCCCTGCCAGGCGCGAAGGCCGACGGCGCCGCCTTCATTCCGCAGGCGGAGGAGCGCGGCGCGGCCGCCGTGCTGGCGCGGCCGGGCGCAAAGACCCGCCTGCCGCTCGTGGCCGATGAAGAGCCGCGGCGGCGGCTGTCGCAGATCGCGGCGCGCTTCCACCCGCGCCAGCCGGATGTCATCGCCGGCGTCACCGGCACCAACGGGAAGACCTCGACCGCAGTCTTCGCCGCGGTGTTGTGGGAGAAGCTTGGATGCAGGTCGGGCAGCCTCGGCACGCTCGGCGCTCAGGCTCAAGGCTTCGCGCGCGCGCTCGGCCATACGACGCCGGAACCCGTCATCCTGCACGAAACGCTCGACGCGATGGCGGGCGCGGGCGTCACGCATCTCGCGATGGAAGTCTCGAGCCACGCGCTGTCACAACACCGCGCCGACGGCGTCAGGTTTTCCGCCGCCGCGTTCTCAAACCTGACGCAGGACCATCTCGATTTTCACGGAAGCCTTGAAGCCTATTTCAACGCCAAGCTGCGCCTCTTCGTCGACCTTCTGCCCGCTCGCGGGACCGCGGTCGTCAACATGGACGGCGCGCGCGCCGAGGAGGTCGCCGCGGCGGTCGAAGGGCGCGGCGTCAAGCTCCTGACGACCGGGCGGCGCGGCCGCGCGCTGCGGATTTTGAAGGTCGTCCCGACGCCCGCTGGCATCGATCTCGATCTTGAAGCGGGAGGAAAGATCAGGCCGCTTTCGCTGCCGCTCATCGGCGCGTTTCAGGCCGAGAACGCCTGCCTCGCCGCCGGCCTCGTCATCGCTTCGGGATTCAGCGCCGACAAAGCGCTGCCCCTTCTCGACGCGCTGCCGGGCGTGCCGGGGCGCATGCAGCATGCAGCGACCGTCAGGGGCGCCGGCGTCTATGTCGATTACGCGCACACGCCCGACGCCGTCGCGACGGCGCTCGCCGCGATCCGGCCGCACGCGAGGGGGCGCGTCGTGGCGCTCATCGGCGCAGGCGGGGATCGCGACCGGTCGAAACGCCCGCTGATGGGAAAGGCCGCCGCCGCCGGCGCTGACATCGTCATCGTCACGGATGACAATCCGCGAACGGAGGATCCCGCCGCCATCCGCCGCGACATGCTCGCCGGGTGCCCCGGCGCGCGCGAGATCGGCGACCGCGGCGAAGCGATCGCGGCGGGCGTCGCGCTCCTGCGGCCGGGCGACGTCTTTGTGATCTGCGGGAAGGGGCATGAAACCGGGCAGACCGTCGGCGCCGTCACGCATCCTTTTGACGACGCGCTCGAAGCGCGCCGCGCCGCCGCCACGCAGGGAGGTCCGCGATGAATGCAAGCCTGTGGACGGCGTTCGAAGCGGCGGCGGCGACCGGCGGGGCGCTCTGCGCGCGCGGCGGCGACCCCGGCCGCTGGATCGCGGAGGAATGGTCCGCCCACGGCATTTCAATCGACACCCGCACGCTCGGCGCCGGCGAGATGTTCGTCGCGCTCGTTGATGCGCGTGACGGCCACGACTTCGTCGCCGCGGCTTTTGAACGCGGCGCTTCGGCGGCGCTCGTCGCGCGACCGCCGCAGAACGCGCCGGAGGGCGCGCCGCTGCTCGTCGTCGGCGACACGCTCGAGGGCTTGCGCGACCTCGCGCGCGCCGCCCGGCTCAGGAATTTCGGCAAGCGCGTCGCCGTGACCGGCAGCGTCGGCAAGACCTCGACGAAGGAGATGCTGCGCGCCGCCTTCGCCGCCGCGGGCCGCGTCCACGCCTCCGACAAGAGCTTCAACAATCACTGGGGCGTGCCGCTGACGCTGGCGCGCATGCCGATGAACGCTGATTTCAGCGTCTTTGAGATCGGCATGAACCATGCCGGCGAGATCACGCCGCTGACGAAACTGGTCCGTCCGCATGTCGCTGTCGTCACGACGATCGGCGAGGCCCATATCGAAAATCTCGGCAGCCGCGAGAACATCGCCCGCGCCAAGGCGGAGATCTTTCTCGGCGTCGAGGCCGGCGGCGCCGCCGTCTTGCCGATCGACAACGACTATTTCGGGCTGCTGCGGGATCTTGCGAAAAGCGCGGGCCTAGAGCGCATCATCACCTTCGGCGAATCGCCAGAGGCGGATATCCGGCTCACCGGTTATGCGATGCGCGCCGACGGCGGCGAGGTCGCGGCGACGGTGTTCGGCGCGCCGTTCGAATTTTCCCTCGCCGCGCCCGGCCGGCATCAGGCGATGAATGCGCTCGCGGTCATCGGCGCGGCGCGCGCGCTCGAGCTGCCGGCGGCGAAGGCGGCGACCGGGCTCAAGGGCCTCGGCGCAGCCGCAGGGCGGGGCGCGCAGACGCGGGTGCGCCTGAAATCGGGCGCGGAAGTCCTCATCCTCGATGAAAGCTACAACGCCAACCCCACCTCGATGGCGGCGGCGCTCGCGCTCCTCGGCCAGCTTCAGCCGAAGGGCCAGGGGCGGCGGATCGCGGTCCTCGGCGACATGCTGGAGCTCGGGGCGGAGGCGCCGGCGCTTCACGCCGGGCTCGCCGGCGCGCTCGCCGCCGCGCGCGTCGACCGCCTCTTTGTCGCCGGCGCGCTGATGCAGCGCCTATGGGACCAGGCCCCTCATTCGATTCGCGCCGCCGCTGCGTCCGATGCGCAATCCCTGACGCCGGCCGTCCTCGCTGCGGTCGAGGACGGCGATATCATCATGGTCACAGGGTCGAACGCTTCTAAAGTGAGTGAAATCGTGGCGGCGCTCAAGGCCGCCGCCGCCTGAACCATCAATCTCCGGCTTCAACATCCATGCTCTATTACCTCACAGCCTTTTCAGACCAGTTCGCGCTGTTCAACGTCTTCAAATATCTCTCCTTCCGGGCAGGCGGCGCGATCATGACGGCGCTGCTGATCGCGTTTTGGATGGGGCCGGGCCTCATCCGCTGGATGCGCCGCAAACAGGGGCGCGGCCAGCCCATCCGGCAGGACGGTCCGCAAAGCCACATCATTTCGAAGGCGGGGACGCCGACCATGGGCGGCGTGCTCATTCTCGTCTCGATGACGGTCGCGACGCTTCTCTGGGCGCGGCTCGACAACCCTTACGTCTGGATCATCATGGGCGTCACGCTCACTTATGGCGCGCTCGGCTTCTGGGACGATTATCTCAAGGTCACCAAACAAACGGCGTCGGGCGTCGTCGGGTCGATGAAGCTCATCGTGCAGTTCGGCGTCGCGCTGCTCGCAGGATATCTCTGCGTCAGGACTCTCGGCGCGGCGCCGGACGCGCCGCCGGGAATCGAGACTTCGGTCGCGGCGCCGTTCGTGCCCTTGCAGTTCTTTCAGCAATGGTTCGGCGACGGGGCCACCGGCGTGCCGATCGGCTGGCTGATGGTGCCGTTCGCCGCCATCGTCATCGTCGGCGCCTCGAATACGGTCAATCTGACGGACGGTCTTGACGGCCTCGCCACGGTGCCGGTGATGATCGCCGCGGGAACCTACGGCCTTATCGTCTACCTCGTCGGGCGCATCGACTTCGCGGGCTATCTCGGCGTTCCCTATGTGCCGGGCGTCGGCGAGCTGTCGATCATTTGCGGGGCGATCATCGGCGCCGGCCTCGGCTTTCTCTGGTTCAATGCGCCGCCCGCAGCGATCTTCATGGGCGACACCGGCTCGCTCGCGCTCGGCGGCGCGATCGGCTCGATCGCCGTCGCGGCCAAGCACGAGATCGTGCTCGCGATCGTCGGCGGCCTCTTTGTGCTTGAAGGTCTCTCGGTGATGATCCAGATCGCGTCCTTCAAGCTGACCGGTAAGCGCGTCTTCAAGATGGCGCCGATCCACCATCATTTCGAACAGCTGGGGTGGAAGGAATCGACGATCGTCATCCGTTTCTGGATCATCGCCGTCATTCTCGCCCTTATCGGCCTCTCCACATTGAAGCTCCGCTAGACCATGATCCTTGTCCCCGGCATCGAGCGCAAAAAGATCGGCGTCTATGGTCTTGGCGCGACCGGACTTGCGACCTGCGAGGCGCTTGTCGCTTCCGGCGCCGACGTCTTTGCGTGGGACGAGAAGGAGGAAGCGCGCGCCCGGACGGCGAACACGCGCTACCGCGCCGAGCACCCCAAATCCTGGCCGTGGAAGGAACTGCGCTCGCTCGCGCTCAGCCCCGGCGTGCCGTTGACCCACCCGGCGCCGCACCCGATCGTCCGGAAAGCGCATCAGACTGGCGTCGAGATCATCGGCGACATCGAATTTTTCGCACGCGCGGTGAACGCGCTCGATCCTGCGTTGCGGCCGCGCGTCATCGCCGTCACCGGCTCGAACGGGAAGTCGACGACGACCGCGCTCATCGGGCACATGCTGAAGGAGACCGGCCGCGACGCCGTCGTCGGCGGCAATATCGGCAAGCCGGTTCTGTCGCTGCCGGAGATCGTGAAGGCGCGGTATTACGTGCTCGAACTTTCCTCCTTCCAGCTCGACCTCGCCAAGTCGCTGCGCGTCAACACGGCGGTGTTTTTGAATCTGTCGCCGGATCACATCGACCGTCACGGCGACATGGCCGGCTATATCGCCGCCAAGAAGCGCATTTTCCTCAATCAGTGGCGCGATGACACGGCGGTCATCGGCGTCGACGACGTGTGGTCGCAGGGCGTCTGCGCCTGGCTGATGTCCTCGGGGCTTCGAAAGGTGACGCCGGTTTCAGCCGAAGGCGCGCTTGGCCGCGGCGTCTTCGCGCTCAACGCCAAACTCTTTTTCAGCCTGCCCGAAAAGTCCGGCGAGGCGGGCGACATCTCTGAGATCGCTGCGCTCCGCGGCCAGCACAACTGGCAGAACGCGGCCGCCGCGCTCGCCGCCGCGATTGCGGAAGGAGTCGCGCCGAACGTCGCTGTGCGCGCGATGGAGCGCTTTGCTGGGCTGCCGCACCGGATGGAAGCGGTCGCAAAGCGGGGCGGCGTGCTGTTCGTCAACGATTCGAAGGCGACGAACGCCGACGCCGCGAGCCGCGCGCTCAAATCCTACGTTGACATTTTCTGGATCGCCGGCGGCAAGCCGAAGGAAGGCGGTGTCGACTCGCTCCGCCCACTGATGAACCGCGTCAAGGGCGCCTATCTCATCGGCGAGGCGGCGCGCGAGTTCGAAGCGCAGCTTTCAGGCGCGGTTCCCTGCATTCAATGCGGCGACCTCGCCAGCGCCGTCCGGCGCGCCGCCCGCGATGCCGCGGCGAGCGGCCTTCAAAATCCCGTCGTCCTTTTGTCCCCGGCCTGCGCGTCCTACGACCAGTTCCGTAATTTCGAAGAGCGCGGCGAGGTCTTCCGCAAGCTGGCGAACGAAGTCGAACTCGCCAATGGAGCGGCCGCATGAAGGGGCTCAGCCGCATCGATGATTCCCCGCTTGCGCGCTGGTGGTGGTCGGTCGATCACGCGCTCCTCGGCGTCGTCGTCGCGCTGATGATGATCGGCGTCGTGCTGCTGTTCGCGGCAGGGCCCGGCGCCGCCGCGCGGCTCGGCATCGAGGACAGCTTTCACTTTCCGTTGCGCCAGATTTTCTTCCTCGCGCCGGCGCTCGCCGTGATCGTCGTCGGATCGGCGCTGACGCCCTTGCAGGCGCGGCGCGCCGGGTCCGTCCTCTTCGTCGTCATGCTCCTCGCGCTCGTCGCCGCGCTCGCCTTTGCGCCGGAAATCAACGGCGCCAAGCGCTGGTTCGCGTTCGGGCCGCTGTCGTTCCAGCCGTCGGAGTTCCTGAAGCCGGGCTTCGTCGTCGTCACCGCCTGGATGCTCGCCGAGGGCGCGCGCAATCCAAGTTTTCCGGGCGCAGCGATCGCCTGCGGGCTCTTCATCGTCTGCGCCGGGCTCCTCGCGCTGCAGCCCGATTACGGACAGGCGGCTCTCCTGACCATGGTGTTCATGACGATGTTCTTCGTTTCCGGCGGCGGGCTTTTGCTCCTCGCCGCGGCGGCGACCGCCGCGCTCGGTCTTTTCACCGCAGGCTATTTCCTGTCGCCGCACCTTGCGGCCAGAATCGACGGCTTTCTCAATCCCGGCACGGCGCAGACCTATCAGGTCGACAAGGCGCTCGAAGCGATCGCCAATGGCGGCCTCGCCGGGCGGCCGGACGCCGCCGCGCCGGTGAAATTCTCGCTGCCTGACGCGCAGACGGATTTCATTTTCGCCGTCGCCGCGGAGGAATATGGAATGGTTTTCTGCTCGCTCATCATCCTGCTCTTCGCCGGGCTCGTCATGCGCGCCTGCGTCAAGGCCGGCGCCCTCAAAAGCGTCTTTGCGCAGACCGCCGTCGCCGGACTCGCCGCGCTCATCGGGCTGCAGGCGCTCATCAATATCGGCGTTAATCTGCGCGCGATGCCGGCGAAGGGAATGACCTTGCCGTTCATCTCCTATGGCGGCTCGTCGCTGATCGCCGCGGCGCTGACGATCGGGCTCATCCTTTCGCTGACGCGCCGCCAGTCGTTCGCCGACCGCCGTAAGGACGTCATGCCGTGACCGCGCCGCCCCTGATCGCGCTCGCCGCTGGCGGCACCGGCGGGCACATGTTTCCCGCCGAAGCGCTCGCCGAGGAGCTGAAGCGCCGCGGCTTTCGGGTGCTTTTAGTCACCGACGCGCGCGGCGATCGCTATGCGACGCAATTTCCGGCGGACGAGAAGATCCTCCTCTCGGCGGCGAGTCCCTCCGTGGGCGGACCGATCGCCAAGGCGGCGGCGGCCCTGTCGCTCGCCGGCGGGGTGATGAAGGCGCTGGCGGAATTCCGGCGCCTGAGGCCCGCCGCCGTCGTCGGCTTCGGCGGCTATCCGAGCTTCCCGGCGATGCGGGCGGCGGCGATGCTGCGCATCCCGCACGGCGTCCACGAGCAAAACGGCGTGCTTGGGCGCGCCAACCGGATGTCGATCGGCGCGGCCGCCTTTCTCGCCCATGGCTTTCCTGTGCTTGAAAAGGCGCCGGCG
>JBKBLR010000063.1:0-8077 GCA_046296195.1 Parvularculaceae bacterium
CGTCCCGGATCGGAACCCGGCGCGACAGCGCCACGGGCCCGGTGTCGAGCCCCGCTTCCATTTTCATGATTTCGACGCCGGTCTCGGCGTCGCCGGCCATGATCGCGCGCTGGATCGGCGCAGCGCCGCGCCAGCGCGGCAGCAGCGAGGCGTGAATGTTGAAGGCGCCGAGCCGCGTCATGTCGAGCACCGCCTGCGGTAGGATCACGCCATAGGCGGCAACGATCGCGGCGTCCGCCTGCAGCGCCGCGTAATCGGCGCGAACCTCTTCCCGCTTGAAGCCTTTCGGCGTGCGCACGGGAAGGCCGCGGGCGAGCGCGGCTTCATGGACGGGCGAGCGCGTTTCCTTGCGGCCGCGTCCGGCCGGTTGCGGCGGGCGGGTGTAGACGGCGGCGATCTCCGCGCCTGTCTGCGCCAGCGCCTCGAGCGCGGTCGCGGCGAAGGCCGGAGTCCCCATAAAGGTGAATCGCACGCGAGGAATTCTCCAAAAGAGGCGTGTTTCCGGCGCCGCAGCATATGGTTAAAATGCGCTCAGGCGGGCTGCGCGAGCCGCTGGTCCTTTTTCAGCTTCCGGATGATCCGGTCGCGCTTGAGGCGCGAGATATGGTCGATGAAGAGGACGCCGTTGAGGTGATCCATCTCGTGCTGGATGCAGGTGGCGAGGAGTCCTTCGGCATCGAGCGTCTGCGGCTCGCCGCGATAGTCGAGAAAGCGGACCCGGCAGCGGGCGGGGCGCTCGACCTCCTCGTAGAAGTCGGGAACCGACAGGCACCCCTCCTGATAAAGGCTTGTTTCTTCAGAGGGATCGACGATTTCCGGGTTGACGAAATAAAGCGGGGCCTTCGCCTCGCCTTCCTTGGCGAGGTCGATGACGATGATGCGCTTTGCAACGTTCACCTGGATCGCGGCGAGGCCGATGCCTTGCGCCTCGTACATGGTCTCGAGCATGTCATCCATCAGCGCGCGGGTCTCGTCGTCGACGCGGGCGACGGGCAGCGACACCTGCCGCAGGCGGGGGTCGGGCGCGGTGAGGATTTCTCTGATGGCCATGCGGGCTCAGTTATGGCGGGGTCCGCAGCCCGTCAAGGCGGCCCCCGCGCGCCCGATCGCTCGCCAGCCGCGCGCCTTTCGACTAACGTAAACGCCGTGTGTTGTTGAGTATTCGGGGAGCATCCATGCAGGCCTCGCCGGCGCCGTCCACGGAGGGTCTCGCAACGGACGCGGTGACGACCGCGCCGGCGCCGCTGATCACGGGGCCGGTCGAGATGCTGTGGCTTCTCGCCCTCGCCGTCCTCCTCATCATGGCGATCGTCTTCGTGCTGCTGCTGCGGGCGCGGGCCGCGCAGCGCCGCCGGCTGCGCGAGGCGGAGGCCGACTTTTTCAAGCCCGCCGGCGAAGCCGCGGAGATCACCTTCGACGATCCGCCCCTTCAGGGGGAGCTTGCGCCGCCGGGGCGCAGCGCCGAGCCGCAGCCGAAGAAAAAGCCGAGCGCCTTCGCCGGACTCTTCAAGCAGGACGACCGCAAGGCGCCCGCCGCCGCACCCGCGCCGGCCGACATCGACGATCCTGCGCGCGAAAACGCCGATGACGGCTTTGCGACCGTCAGGATCGAACGCGGCGCCGACGCCGGGCGTGATGCGGCCGCCGCGATCAATGCGCGCCTCTTCGACGAGATCGAGGCGGAGCGCGAGGCCCAGCGCCGCGCGGCGGAGACCGAACGCCTTCTGCGCGAAGCGGAAGCGCGCCAGCGCGCCGCGGAAGCCGCCGCCGAGCGCGACCGCGAACGGCGCGAGCAGGAAGCGCGGCTGCGCGACATTGAGGAAGGCCGCCGTGAAGCCGAGAGGCGGGCCGAACGGCTTCGCGCCGAAGACGCAGGCCGGTTCGAGGCGCCGCCGCGGCGCGCCTCGGCGTTCGCCGACCCTGCAGCGCTCAACCCGCAGGTCGCCGCCGACCTCGCCGCGCAGCGGCTTTCCGCCGCGACCGGCGAGGATTATGCGCGCACGCTCGCCGAGCTTGAAGAAGCGATGGCGGTGCAGCGCGAGGCGATCCAGTCAGAGACGCGCGCGCTCCTCGACGCCTTCAGCCAGCGCCTGTCGCAGCGGCTCGACTCCATCATCGCCGCCATCGAGCGCGGCGCTGCATCGGGCGGCGCGCCGTCGGCGGCGCTCGCCGACATCGCCCGCGACATCGCGATCGTCCGCGAGCGCCTCGACCGCGCGGCGAGCGTCGATCCCGCCATGATGCAGCAGGAACTGATGCTGCTGCGGCAGGCGATCACCGGCCCGCGCGACGCCGCCTCGCCCGCGGTGCAGCTCGCCGACGTCATCCGCAACGCGCTGCCGCCCGGCGCCTATGAAATGCCGGCGAGCCTGTCGAACAGCCGCCGGGCTGACTGCCTTGTAAGATTGCCGAAGCCGGCCGGGCCGATCGCGATCGACGCGCGCTTTCCCGTCGAAGCCTTCGCCATGCTCAGGACGGCGGACGCCCGCCGCCTCGTCGAGGCGGAAAGCGAGTTCAGGCGCGTCGCTATCCGCCATGTCGTCGACATCGCCGAGCGGCTCATCTCCCCCGGCGAGACGGCGGATTCAGCGATCCTCTTCCTGCCCTCCGAAGCGATGTATACGGAGCTTCACCATCGTTTTCCCGACGTCGTGCAAGACGCCTGGCGCGCGCGGGTGTGGATCGTGTCGCCGACGACGCTGATGGCGACGCTGCACACCATCCAGGCCGCGCTCACCGCCGCCGAACCGCGCAGCGGCGGGGCCTTCCTGGCGGGCGATGATCCGCGCATGGCGGGCGAAATGACGGAGCTTCGCCGCCGGATCGCCGCGCTCGAGGAGCTGCTGGCGCGAACGCAAGGCCCCGCCGAGCCTGCCGCCCCGCCGCGCCCGCCGGCGCCGCCCCGGAACACTTTCCAACTTTCCGCTGTCGGACGAAGCGCGCCGCCGCCGCCGCGGCCCACGCCGGCCGAGCGGCTCGGCGATCTTGGCGCCGAGAGCGAACCGCTGGCGGATACCCCGCCCGCCCGGCCGCTGTTTCCGCTGCGCTAAAAAGCGCCCATCCGCCGGGGCGCCGCGCCGTCCGCTGGCGCGCAGGCGTCATGCGCGGATTGGGCGCGCATGACCGACGTCGTGAAATAGAGCGGGCGCTGCTTCGTCTCGTTGAAGATGCGCCCGAGATATTCCCCGATCACGCCGAGAACCATCAGCTGCACGCCGCCGAGAAACAGCATCGCGATGATGAGCGTCGGAAAGCCGGCGACCGGATCGCCGAAGAGGATCGTCTTGGCGATGAAGAAGGCGCCGAAGAGGAAAGCCGTGAGCGCCGTCGCAAAGCCGAGAAGGGTCGAGACCCGCAAGGGCGCGATCGTCGAGGAGGTGATCCCCTCGATCGAGAGATTGAGCAGCCGCCAGTAATTCCATTTGGTGAAGCCGGCGCTGCGCGGCGCACGGTCATAGACGACTTCCTTCGACGGAAAACCGACCCAGGCGAAGATGCCCTTCATGAACCGGTGGCGTTCGCGCAGCGCGCACACCGCATCGACGGCCTTGCGGCTCATCAGGCGGAAATCGCCGACATTCTCCGGCATGTCGACGGAGCCGATGCGTTTCATCAGGCGATAAAAGAGCGCCGCCGTCGCCCGCTTCACCGGGCCGTCGCCATGGCGCGCGCGCCGGCGCGCATAGACGACGTCATAGCCCTCGCGCCAGCCCTCGATCATGTCGGCGATCAGCTCGGGCGGATCCTGCAGATCGGCGTCCATGACGACGACGGCGTCGCCGCGGGCGTGATCGAGGCCCGCCGTCGTCGCGATCTCCTTGCCGAAATTGCGCGAAAGATCGACGATCGTCACATTGCCGCGCGCGGCCCGGATCGACATCATCCGCGCGAGCGTCGCATCGCGGCTGCCGTCATTGACGAAGACGATCTCGAAGGGCTGGGCGAGGACGCGCATCACCGCTTCGACCCTGGCGGCGAACCCGCCGAGGGTTTCTTCTTCGTTAAAGGCGGGACAGACGATCGAGAGGAGCGCCGGACGGGCCTCGGCGCGCGGGGCGGGCGCGGCAGCGCCTGTCGCTTGTGCAAAGTCGGCCATCATCTCCGCCGGCGCCGGTTTCCGCGCATAGATAACGGTTCGTTTATTGCACGTTCGTAAACAGGCGCGATGAACGCCGTCATCAGCCTGATCGAGCGACGCTACCCGCTCTTTTACGACCTCGGGACGCGCCGCCTCGGCCTCGTTCTCGGGCTCTTCGCCGGCCTTTATTTCCTCGTCGCGGCTTCGATGTGGGCGAACCTCATCGCGACGTCGGATGATCTGTTCACCCGCGCGGGCCCGATCATCGGCGGCGATTTCATCGTTTTCCAGCACGCTGCGGCGCGGGCCGATGAGGCTGATCTCGCGGGCCTTTATGAGATGAAGACCCTCAAGGCCGAATTGATGGCGCGCTATCCGGGGCGCGGCGAGATGAATTTCGGCTGGATGTATCCGCCGACGATGTTCCTGTTCCTCGCGCCCCTCGGCGAGGCGCCTTATCTCGCTGCTTTTTCGATCTGGGTCCTCGCTTTCGGCGCGATCTTCCTCATCGTCCTCCATCGCCTGTGGGCGAGCCCCAGGGCGCTTTTCTTCGCCGTGACGGCGCCGCCTTTCTTCCAGGCGATCATCACCGGGCAGAACGGGCTTCTAACCGGCGCGCTGATCGCGCTCGCCGGCGGCCATGCAAAAGAGCGCCCGGTCCTCGCCGGCCTCGCCGCCGGGCTTCTCACCGTCAAGCCGCAGCTCGGGCTTCTCATTCCCGTCGCCTTCGCCGCCGCCGGATGCTGGCGCGCCTTCTTCATCGCCGGCGCGACCGCGCTCTCTCTCGCCGGCCTCAGCGTCGTCGCGTTCGGGGCAGACCTCTGGCTCGCCTTCATCGACGGCCTCCTCGCGCATGGCGGACGCATGGCGGCGGAAGGCTTCCCCTTCCACAAGCTGGTGACGCCGTTCGGTCTCGTCACCATGCTCGGCGCGCCCGCGCCGCTCTCCCATACGGTTCAGATCGCCGCCGCGCTGGCGCTCGCCGCCTATGTTTTCATCGTCTGGAAGCGCGTCGGCGACGCCGGCCTTCGGCTTGCGGCGCTTTCCTCCGCCGCCGTCCTCGCAACGCCTTACGCTTTCTATTATGAGGTCGTGATCGTGCTGCCGGCGATCCTTCTGATCGCAAAGCGGGCGGCCGAAACCCATTGGCTGCCGGGCGAGAAACTGTCGTTCATCGCGCTCTTTATTCTCGCCTTGCAGGCGCCGGGCGCGGCAAGCGTTCCCGCGCTGTCGCCAGGCGCGCTCGCCGCGCTCCTCGCCTTCCTGATCGTCGCGCGGCGCGCGCTTCCCGCCGCCGGCGTCAGGTTCGCCATGACAAGATCGCCGGCTGCAACGGGTTGACGAAACCGGCGCCGTCAGGCCCCCAGGCGCGCTTCAGCGCAAAATACCATTTCGCGGGCTCATCGGCGGCGCCGAAATAAAGCGCGCGATGCGCGCCGCGTTTGAGATTCTCGTTCTGCAGGCGGAGAATGACGCCGTCCTGGCGCAGGAAATCATCCGCCATGCCCTGCACGAATGGCTGTAAGAGATCGAAGACCGCCCCATTCCAGTAGATGAGATGGGTGATGCGCGTCGCGCCGGCCTCGGTCGGCGTCATTGCGGTCAGCCCCAGCACGCGCCGGGTCTTGGTGCGGATATGTTCGAGCCGCAGCGCCGGCAGGCGGAATTCGATCTCGGTCGTCGGCGCGCCGCCGATCGCCTTGTAGATGAGCGAATTCGACGAGGGCGCGTGCGCCGTCATCTTGAAGCCGAGGTCGGTCGGCGCGAAGGATTTCGTCTTGTCGGCGCGCGGTCGCCCCTCGCGCCACCACCATTGCTTGTGAACGGTCGGCGTATGGGCGGGATCGACGAGGCCGACGACCGCTTCGTCGAACGGCCCTTCGGCGTCGACGATCGTCGCCGTCTTCGGCGTCTCGTCCTCGGGAACGCCGATGTCGGGCGGCGGCGCCGCAGGCTCGCCGGCGCCATGCCAGATCCAGACAAGCCCGCTGCGTTCGGCGACGGCGCGGCGCGCGACGCGGATCGACGACGGATCGGCGGCGCTTATGGAAGCGAGCGACGGCACGCGGACGCAGCGCCCCTCGGCCGCGTCGAACGTCCACGCATGATAGGGGCAGACCACCGTTTCACCCTCGATGCGGCCCGCGGAGAGCGGCGCGGCGCGATGGGGACAGACATCGCGCAAGGCGAAAGCGGCGCCGCTTTTCGTGCGGCCGAGAACGACCGGCTCGCCGAACAGGATGCGCCGGACCATCGCGCCGCGCTTCACCTCGCGCGAAAGGCCCGCGAGATACCAGAGGTTCTGCAGCGGCGCCGGTTCCGTCATTGCGGGCGGCGCGCTTTCATGGCGGCGGCGAGCGTTCCTTCATCGAGATAATCAAGCTCGCCGCCGACCGGCACGCCCTGGCTCAATCGCGTGACGGCGACGCCCGATCCGGCGAGCTGGTCGCCGAGATAATGCGCCGTCGTCTGCCCATCGACGGTTGCAGGAAGCGCCAGCACGATCTCCTTCACCCCGCCCGCCTTGGCGCGGTCGACGAGCCTGCCGATCGAGAGCTCCTTGGGGCCGACGCCGTCGAGCGGCGATAAAAGCCCGCCGAGCACATGATATCGCCCGCGATGGGCGCCCGCGCGTTCAAGCGCCCAGAGATCGCCGACATCGGCGACGACGCAGAGGATCGCAGGATCGCGCGCGCCGTCGACGCAGATCGCGCACGGGTCGATTGAATCCCAGTTGCCGCATGTCCCACAGGCTTTCACCTTATCCGCCGCATCATCGAGCGCAAAGGCGAGCGGGCGCATCAACGGATCGCGCTTCTTCAGCAGGTGCAGCGCCGCGCGCTTGGCCGAGCGCGGTCCGAGCCCCGGGAGCTTGGCGAGCAGGTCGATGAGCCGTTGCAGCTCGGGTCCGATATTGGCGGCGGGCATTGAGCGGGCTTCGGCGTCAGAACGGCAGCTTCATGCCGGGCGGCAGGGGCAGGCCCGCCGTCAGCGCCTTCATCTCCTCGGCCGCGCGAACGTCAAGTTTCGACTTTGCGTCGTTCATCGCCGCGGCGACGAGGTCTTCGACGATCTCGCCGTCCTCGGGCTTCAAAAGCGCGCGCTCGATGGCGACGCCCTTCACATAGCCCTTGCCGTTGATGATGATCTTCACCATGCCGCCGCCGGCCTGGCCTTCGACTTCGAGCGCGGCGATCTTCTCCTGCGCGCTCGCGAGCTTGGCCTGCATGGCGCCGGCCTGCTTCATCAGTTCGCCGAGGTCTTTCATTCGGTCTCCATCTCGTCGTCGGGCGCCGCCGGCGCCGCCTCGGGCTGCGGATCGCGGATGAGGAGGATCTCCGCGCCCGGAAAGACCTCGAACGCTTTCTTCACCAGCGGATGCGCCATCACTTCGGCGGTGCGCGCGTCACGCAGCGTTTCCCGCCCTTCTTCGCCCGAATTGACGCTGATCGCCCAGACCCGCCCCGTCCATTCCTTGAGGCGCATCATCAGGCGTTGCGGCAGATCGGCGGGCGCCTTGTCATGCAAGCGCATTTCGATGCGTCCAGGTTCGAACGCAATGAGATGCACATAGCTTTCAAGTTCGACCTTGAGGCGCAGGTCGCGCTTTGCTTCGGCGAGGCGCACGACGTCGGTGAAGGCGTCGAGACGCGGGCCCGCCATCGGCGCCGGCGCGGCGTGCGCGCGCGCGACCAGCTCGGCGAGCGCCGCGCCTGGACCCCCGCCCCCTTGCGGGCGCAGCGGCGGCGCGGACGGAGCGAAAGAACCAGCCTCGCCCTTCAGCAGGCGCAGCGCTTCGTCCGGGGTCGGAAGGTCTGCGGCGAAGGCGAGGCGGATGAGCGCAATTTCTCCCGCTGAAACGGGGTCGGGCGCGGTTTGCGTCTCGCCAAGGCCTTTGAGCAGCAGCGACCAGGCGCGGGTCAGCGCGTTCATCGGCAGCGCGGCCGCCGTCTCGCGGGCGCGGGGGGCGGGGGGGGGGCCCGCCCCGCCCGGCGGGGG
>JBKBLR010000064.1:0-7673 GCA_046296195.1 Parvularculaceae bacterium
CGTCGTCGATACGGCCCTCGAGCATCGCATCGCGCGCGCGCTGGAGCGAGCGTTTGTCGGCGACGATGTGATGAAGCTGGCCGCCCGCGCCCGCCCTGACGCGCGGCTTCCTGGCGTAACGCAGGCGGATCATCGCTTCAGCCCCCGCCTGGCGCCGCAGGGGCGAGCCGCCCGCCTCGACGATGAGGCCGGCCGCTTCCGCGACAAGGGCGGACGAGGCGACAATGCGCGCGGCGCGCAGCGCGCCGCCGCCCTCAAGATGCGCCGTGAAGGCGCGCTCGCCCTCCCGCGTCAGGCGCACGAGCTTGTCCGCCTCCACGACGACGCCGGCGTCTTTCGCCGCGGCGGCGAGCGCGTCCGCCAGCGCCTCGGCGTCGACGCGCCGGGGCGGATCGTAAGCCTCGATGTCGAACAGCGCCTGCGCCGATCCGGGCTCGTCGCCCGCAAGGCCGAGCGGCGCCAGCGCCGACATCAGGATGTGGGCCTTCACCCCTTCATCCGTGAACCGATCATCAAGGAGGTCGATCGCGCACGCCCATGGCGGCTCGGAAAGACCAAGGCCGGTCGGCGTCTCGCGCCGGTCGCGGCCGGCGGCCGCGCCGTCGCCGCCGCTCCCCGCCCGCGCCATGGCCGCGACGTAGTCGGGCCAGTAATGCTCGAGCGCCGGGTCGCGGCGGGCGAGCAGGCGCGCGGTCTTCACCGGATCGGCGAGCGTCGCGATCCCCTCGCCCTCGGCAAGGTGGGTGAGGGTCAATCCCGCATCGGTCGTCGCAAGGTCGTACCGGTGCAAATCGAGGAGCCGCCAGACGAAATTCGGCGGCGAGGGCTTGAGGCCGGCGGCCTTCGGCTCGACGCCGGCGCGCACGACCGCCGCCCGCCGCCCGAGCCTCGCCGCGGCGGCGCCGGCGGCGAGCCCTGCGGCGTCCGCCCCGATGACGACGAGATCAAAGGACGGCCGCTGCGCCATGATCCCTAACGCCTCTCACTCCACCCCCGCAGCGACGACGATCTCCTCATAGACCGCCTTGACCCTGTTTTCGAGGCCGATCAACCGTTGTTCCGCATCCTGAAGAGATGCCGCGCCGAAGAGCGCCGCCATCATCCGCCGCACGGGCTCGGCCGCGCTGCCGGGCGCGAACGCTCCGCCGGAGGAAGCACGCGCTAGTTGCGCGGCCGCGTCGAAAAGCCGGTGCGCCTCCTTGAGAAGGTCTGCGTGCGGCGGCGCGAGCGCGCCCGCCGCTTCGAGCGCCGCGATCGCAAGGGCGGTTTCAGAATGGAGCGCGATACCGCCTTTCGGGGCGGCGGCGAGCGTCAGATATTGCACGATGAAATCGACATCGGTCGCCCCGCCCTCGACCGTCTTCAAGTCCCAGGGGCCGGCGGCGGGCTTGGCCTCGGCGAGGCGCCGGCGCATGGCGGCGACGTCGCGCGCGGTCGCCGCGGGATCGCGCGGCCGGCGCAGGATCGCTTCGATCTCCGCCGTCACCGCAGCGCCGAGCCGCGGCGCGCCGGCGATGACGCGCGCCTTCTGCAGCGCCATCTTCTCCCAGGTCCACGCCTCGCCCTGGTGATATTTCC
Source organism: Parvularculaceae bacterium (assembly GCA_046296195.1). Taxonomy (GTDB): domain Bacteria; phylum Pseudomonadota; class Alphaproteobacteria; order Caulobacterales; family Parvularculaceae; genus Amphiplicatus. The sequence continues at coordinate 1,579 of JBKBLR010000064.1, forward strand.
GGAACGCCGACAGCGACACCGCGGCGGGCCCCTTCGCGCCCGAGGGCCGAAGCTGCATGTCGACTTCATAAAGCGCGCCTTCCTCGGTCGGCGTCGCGATCGCCGAAAGGAGGCGGCGCACGAACCGGCTCGCCCAGGTGACGGCGTCGACGCCGCCGCCTGCGGCCGCCGCGGCGGCGTCGTAGATGACGAGGAGATCGACATCCGAAGCCGCCGTCATCGCCCGCGCGCCGAGCCGGCCGAGCGCGACGACCGCGACGTCGACGCTCGCCGGTCCGTAAAGCCGTTCGGTTTCGCGCAAGGCCGCCGCAAAGAGCGCGTCGATCGCGGCCTCGGCGATGAGCGTGAAGCGGCGCCCGGCGTCCTCAGGCGGGATCGCCTCGATGAGGAGCTGCGCGGCGACGGCGAAGTTCTCCTCCGACGCCCAGCGCCGCACGGCGTTGAGCGCGCCTTCATGGCCGGCGCTCGCCTCGATCCTAACGCCGAGCCGCGCGGCGAGTCCCTCCCGCGTCGGCGCGGGATCGGGCCAGCGGCTTTCAAGGAGCGCCTCGACGAGATGCGGCTTTCTCGCCGCCTCGCGCGCGAGAAAGGGCGAGGCCGTCATGATGCGGATGAGCCGGTCGAAGACTTCAGGCCGGTTCACGAACAGCGCGAAGATCTGCACGCCGGACGGCAGGCTGCGCACGAATCCGTCGAAGGCGGCGAAGGCCTCGTCCGGAGCGCCGGCGCGCGAGAGCGCGGCGAGAAGCGTCGGCGTCATCTGCGCGATGAGCGCGCGCGAGCGCTCGGACCGGGTCGCGCGCGTTTCTCCGGCGCGCCAGCGCCGGATCGCGTCGAGCACCTGCGCCGGACGCTCAAAGCCCATCGCCGTCAGCGTCGCCAGCGTGTCGGCGTCGTTCTCGACGCCGTCGAAACTGAGCGCCGACGGCCCGCCGGCGCGCCGCGAGTCATAGAAGGGCGAGGTCAGCGACCGCACCGCGAGGAAGGTCTCAATAAGACGCGCCTCGAACGCGGCCGCGCCTTCCTCGCCGAGAAAGGCCGCAAGCCGCGCAAGACCCTCGTCATCGGCCGGGATGCGGTGGGTCTGTTCGTCGGCGATCATCTGCAGCCGGTGCTCGACGCGGCGGAGATAGCGATAGCGCTCCGACAGCTCCAGCGCCGCGCCCTCGCCGATGACGCCGGCGCGCGCGAGCGCGGCGAGCGCATCAAGCGTCGGCGCGGCGCGCAGGGCGGCGTTCTTGCCCCCGCCGATCAGCTGCTGGCCCTGCGCGAAGAACTCGATCTCGCGGATGCCGCCCGGCCCGCGCTTCAAGTCGGCGCCGCGCGCGCTCGCCCCATCGAGCCCCTTCGCGGCGCGGATCCGCCGGAGGATCGAATGAATGTCGTCGATCTGCGCGAAATCGAGATATTTGCGCCAGATGAACGGCCTGAGCCGTTCGATGAAGTCGCGGCCGAGCGCAAGGTCGCCCGCCGCCGCGCGCGCCTTGATGAAGGCCGCGCGCTCCCAATTCTGGCCGAAGGACTGGTAATAGGCCTCCGCCGCATTCACCGACACCGCGGCCGCCGACACGCCGGGGTCGGGCCTGAGGCGAAGATCGGTCCGAAAGACGTACCCGTCCGTCGTCTGATCATTGAGAAGCTTGACGATCGTCTTCGCCGCCGCGATCGCCCGCTGGCGCGCCTCGCCGACGTCGCTGTCGGGGCCGCCGAGCGCCCGGCCCGCGCTGTCGAACAGAATGATGAGGTCGACGTCGCTCGAGAAATTGAGCTCGCCCGCGCCGAGCTTGCCCATGGCGATGACCGCAAGGCCTGAGCCGTCCTCGGGCCGCGCCGGATCGGCGGGGAGAAAGCCTGTCTTCTCGAGCCCCTTGAGCGCGGCGCGCGTCGCGGCGGCGATGGCGGCGTCGGCGAAGTCCGACCACAGGCGCGCGGACTCCATCGTCGTCAGGGCCCCGCCGATCTCGGCGAGCGCGAGCGCGAGCGCGGCCTGCGCCTTCGCCGCGCGCAGCCCCTTCATCTGGCCCGCAAGGTCGTCGGCGTCGGCGGCGCCGAAGGCCGACGCGCCCGCTGCGGCGAGCGCCGCCTCCGGCGGCTGGTCGAAAAGGGAGAGGGTCAGCCCCGGCGCGCGCGTCATCAGGCGGGCGAGAAAGGGCGAGCATCCGGCGACGCCGGCGATGAAGCGGGCGATGTCCGTAGGCGGAGGATCGGGGAACGCCTCGAGCGCGCGCCGCGCGGCCGCGCCATCGAAGGCGGCGGGCGCAAAGCCGATCCTGGCGGCGAGGGGCGCGGGCTCGGTCATGTCGTCATCCTGTGGGAGAACCTTTCCGCAACCGCCTTAGCTTTCCGTTGAGGCGGCCGCTGGATCGTCGTCAGGCCCGTCCGAAGGCGGGCAGCGCCAGCGTCACCTTGAGGCCGCGCCGCTCGGCGGCGTTGCTGAAGCTGTCGCCGAGGGTCAGCGCCCCGCGATGGGCGCGGGCGATCGCCGAAACGAGGCTGAGGCCGAGGCCGCTGCCGGGCGTCGAACGGCTTTGCTCGAGGCGGACGAAGCGGTTGACGACGCTCGAGCGCTCCTCGGGCGGCACGCCGGGCCCGTCGTCGAGCACCGACAGCAGCACGCGGTCGCCGGAGCCGGCGCGGATGTCGATGCGGATCGTCGAGCCGCCGGCGGCGTATTTCAGCGAGTTGTCGAGAAGGTTGGCGAGCGCCTGGCTGATGAGCTCGCGCGAGGCGCGCACCGGCGGGGTCGGCGCGGCCTTGAGCTGCAGGCGGAAACCCGCCTCCTGCGCGGCGGGCTCGTAAAGCTCGACCATCTCTTCGGCGATGGGTTTGAGATCGACCGCCTCCATCGCGCCCGCGCCCTCGCCCGATTCGATGCGCGCGATCGACAACAGCGCGTTGAACGTCGCGATCATGTTCTCCGCGTCGGTGAGCGTCGCGCGCAGCGCGGCGTCCTTTTCCTCAGGCCCCGCCTTCAGCGCCTCGGTGAGGCGGCCCCGGATGCGATTGAGCGGCGAGCGCAGGTCATGCGCGATGTTGTCGGAGACCTCCTTCATGCCCTCCATCAGGCGGCCGATCTGGTCGAGCATCGCATTCAGATTGATGGCGAGGCTTTCAAGCTCGTCGCCCGCGCCGGTGAGCGCGATGCGCTTTGACATGTCCCCGTCGCGGATCGCGCGCGCCGTTCGGTTTACGCTGTCGACGCGGCGCAGCAGCGCCTGGCTGAAGACGAGGCCGACGATGATGCCGAGCGCGATCGTCGCGATGCCGATGCGCGCCATGATCGACTGCGTGCGCCGGCGCAGGTCCTCGCGGGTCGTGATGTCGCGCGCGACGAATACGAGGAAGGACTGGTCGGCGTCGGGCGCAGCCTTGAAGCGCCGGATCTTGCCGCGCGCCATGCGCTTTTCAACGCCGATCTCGCGATTGGCGGCGTCAAGCAGCGGGCGCTCGAAACTGAAGTCGATGAAGCCTTCCCCGGCGTTGACCGCCTGCGGCGGCAGCGCGGAGAGATTGCCGGCGAGCACGGCGCCTGCGGGTTCGGCGATGAGGAGATAGATGCCGTCGTCCCGCCAGGCCGCGCGGTCGTTGACGGCGCGGCGGAGAAAGCCGGCGCCCTCGGTGGAGAACGCTTCCGACAGCACGTCGATTTCCTGGTCGACGATCGCGTCGGTCTGCTTCGACATTTCGCCGAAGGTGTTCTGGTAGAAGAGAAGCCCCAAGATCCCGACGGCGATCGCGAACACGAACACATAGATGATCGTGAACGAGAAGGTCGTGGTCCGAAGGATGCGGAACATGGGGAAAGCGGCGCCAGCCCGATTGCAAGACGCAGTTTAGAGTCCGCGCCCTTCGACCTGCAACCTGCCGCCGGCGGCCGCGCGCTAGTCCTGATCGGAGATCGTATAGCCCGAGCCGCGGATCGTCTTCAGGAGCGGCTTGTCGAAATCCTTGTCGATCTTCGACCGGAGACGCGAAATGTGGACGTCGATGACGTTCGTCTGCGGATCGAAATGATATTCCCAGACGTTCTCGAGCAGCATCGTCCGCGTCACCACCTGGCCGGCGTGGCGCATCAGATATTCGAGCAGGCGGAATTCGCGGGGCTGCAGGTCGATCTTGCGGCCCGCCCGACGCACCGTGCGGGTGATGACGTCGATCTCGAGGTCGCCGACGGCGTAGCGCGTCGTCACGTTCGGCGGCGCCGAGCGTCGGCGCCCGAGCGCCTCGACGCGCGCCAGCAGCTCCGGGAAGGCGTAAGGCTTGACGAGATAATCGTCGCCGCCCGCCTTGAAGCCGATGACGCGGTCGTCGACCTCGCCAAGCGCGGAGAGGAACAGCGCCGGCGTCTCGTCGCCGCCGGAGCGACGCCGCGCGAGCAGCGTCACGCCGTCGAGCTTCGGCAGCATGCGGTCGATGACATAGGCGTCATAGTCGCCCGCGCCCGCCATGTTGAGGCCGACCTCGCCGTCGAGCGCATGATCGACGACATGACCGGCCTCGCGCAGGCCGCGCGAGACATGCGCCGCCGCTTCCGAATCGTCTTCGATGACGAGAATGCGCATCGGGTCGCTCCTTTCAAATCTCAGGCGCGGATCGCGACGCGCGCAGGAGAAGCAGGGAAAATCCTCGCCGATCCTGCGCCTGACGCGCCGCGCGCCAAGCCCTCACTTCTTGATCGTCAGGGCGCGGAATTGTTTCGCCTCGCCGACCTGGAGGCGCAACAGGACCGCGTCCTTGCCCGCCTTCTTGGCGTCGGCGAGCGACTTCTTCAGCCCCGCGGTGGAGACGACCGGCGCGCCGTCGACCTGCAGGATGACGACGCCCGGCTGAAGGCCGGCGTCGGCGCCGGGGCTTCCCGGCTTCACCGCGGTGACGACGACGCCGCTGACGCCGTCGGGAATCCGGAACTGGCGGCGCGCTGCGTCGGTGATCTCGGCGACCCGGACGCCCGCCTCGCTTGAGAGAACGTCCTCGCTCGATTGCGGCGTCTCCGCCGACGCGACCTGCGGGTCGGCGTCGCGGGTTCCGAGCGTGACGACCAGCGTCTGCTCCGCCTTGCCGCGCAGCACGGTGAGGCGCGCCTTCTCGCCTGGCGGAAGCGCCGAGATCGAGCGCGTCAGGTCGCGCGGATCGGCGATGTCGCGGCCGTTGAGCTTGAGGATGAGGTCCTGCGCCTCGACGCCCGCCTTCGCGGCCGGCGTGCCGGGCAGCACCTCGGCGACAAGCGCGCCCTTCTTCTCCTTGAGGCCGAGCGCGGCCTTGATGCCGTCGTCGACCGGCTGGATGGAAACCCCGAGCCAGCCGCGCGTCACCGCGCCGTTCCGGATGAGCTGCGCGACGGTCTCCTTCGCCGTTTTCGCCGGGATGGCGAAGCCGATGCCGACGCTGCCGCCGTTCGGCGAATAGATCGCCGTGTTGACGCCGACGACGCGGCCGTTGAGGTCGAACGTCGGACCGCCGGAATTGCCGCGGTTGATCGGCGCGTCGATCTGGATGAAGTCGAGAAAGGCACCCTGCCGGCTTTCCCCGCCGATCGCCGAGACGATGCCGGACGTCACCGAGCCGCCGAGCCCGAACGGGTTGCCGACCGCCACCACCCAGTCGCCGACGCGCAGATTCACATCATCCGCAAACTGAACGAAGGCCTGGCCCTTCGGCGGCTCGACCTTGAGGACCGCGAGATCGGTCAGCGGGTCGGCGCCGACGAGCGTCGCCTTCAGTTCCGTTCCGTTCGACAGCGAGACGCGGATCGCTTTCGCGCCTTCGACGACATGGTTGTTGGTGACGATGTGGCCGTTCGTGTCGATGAAGAAGCCGGAACCTTGCGCCTCGGCGACGTCGGGCTCGCCGTCGAACTGCTCGGGCGGCGCGCCGAAGCGGAACTGGAAGAATTGCTGGAGCTCGTCGGGGATCCGCGGGCGTTCGACCTCGCGCTCGACGAGAACGCTGACGACCGCCGGCGCGACGCGCTCGACGAGGTCGACCTCGACCCGGGCGTGCCGCGCACGCTGACCGACGCGCTCGGCGAGGAGCTGACCGAACCGCATCTGACCGTCGCCTCGTACGGCACCGGAGCGGGTGGCGTGCCGATGCGC
>JBKBLR010000065.1:0-7338 GCA_046296195.1 Parvularculaceae bacterium
GGTCCCACTGAACCGCCAGCCCCGGCACGGCGAGCGCCGGCGAGCCTTCGCTCGTCGTCTTCACAGCGTAGGTCGCGCCGGGAAGGATGCCAGCGCCGCCGGCGAAACTCGCCTCGATTCTCAGCGTGCGGCTGACGGGGTCGATGCGGCTGTCGATCGCCGACACGGCGCCGGTGAGGACGGCGCCGGGCGCGCCGGCAAGACGCGCCTCGACAGGCTGGCCGATCTTGATTGACGCCGCGCTTTCCTGCGGCGCGGTGAATTCGATGACGAGCGAGGACGGATCGTCGATCGTCGTCACCTGGTCGCCGACGCGAAGATAATCGCCGCGCTGGATGGTGGTGAGGCCGATGACGCCGTCAAAGGGCGCTCGGATCGTCCGCTGCGACAAGGCAAATTCCGCCGCACGCAGATCGGCTTCGGCGGCGCGGTATTGATTATAGGCGCTGTCCGCCTCAAGCCGCGAGGCCGCGTCTTCAGCAGCGAGCGCCGCGAACCGTTCGGCATTGGCTTTCGCCGCCGGAAACTGCGCGCGGGCGCGGGCAAGCGCGATGCGCTGGGCCTCGTCGTCGAGGCGCAGGAGAACATCGCCTGCTTTCACCTGCTTGCCGGCGGCGATCTCGACCGCGATCACAAGGCCGGCCGTCTCGGAGACGAGTGTCGCGGCCTTCGAGGAGCGGGCCGAGCCGATCGCCTCGATCGTGCGGCCGACCGTCGCCGGCTCGACCGTCGCGAGGGTGACCGCCGGCGCCATGCCGCCGCGTGCGAAGGCTGGGGGACCTCCGCCGGCCGGACCGCCGCCCGGCGGCCCGCCGGCGCGCGGACCACCCGCGCCAGCGGCCGGACTGGCCGGGACCTCGGCCGGTTTCGACGCCAGGATGACCCCGACCGCAAGGGCGCCGAGCGCCGCACCCGCCGCCGCACCAGCCAGAAATGTGCGGGAAAGCGGCATCGATCGGGCTCCTGTCCGGCGGAGGGCTGGCGACGGGGGTTCAAGCATCGTTGTATCGTGAACGACCTAAAAAATCCCAACGAAAGCAGCGATACGTTTCCGTCGCCGGCGCGGGATCACCCTTTTGTGAGGGCCTTTACGACAGCCGGCTGCAACTGGCTGGGGGCGTGGAGGCTTCAATGGTTCGCCAGTTGTACTGGTGCCGCTTGCGGGGACTTAAGCGGCGACAGCGAGCCGTTGAATTATGATTCCCTTTAGGGATGAAGCAGCGCGGATTTATTGACGTTGATGAGCGGCTGAAGCGGGTCAGCGATTTGGGCGACTCGCTGGAGGCGATGGCGGCGGTGATTGATTTCGAGGGGTTCCGGCCGATCCTTGACGAGGCGCTGAAGCGCTCGGACGGGTCGAAGGGCGGGCGGCCCGCCTTCGATCCGGTCATGATGTTCAAGGTGCTGATCCTTCAGGCGTTGAACGATCTCTCCGACGAGCGGGCGGAGTTCCTGATCACGGATCGCCTCAGCTACATGCGCTTTCTGGGGCTGGTGCTGGGCGACAAGGCACCGGACCGCAACACCATCTGGACGTTCCGCGAGGCGCTGAAACGCGCCGGCGTCATTGACGATCTGTTCGCGGCGTTCAATCGCGCGATCACCCATTCGGGCTATCGCGCGACGCACGGCCAGATCGTCGATGCGAGCCTCATCGCCGCGCCCAGGCAGCACATGACCGATGAGGAGAAGGCCGCGATCAAGGCGGGCAAGTCCGCCGACGAGATCTGGGATAACCCGCATAAGGCGGCCCAGAAAGGTGAGACGCGGCGCGCCATCGGTCCGAGCGCTGCGTCGAACGATGCGCGCTGGACGATCAAATATTCGAAGAAAAAGGACACGGCGCCACAGGGCCAGGTCGACATCGCGATCCCGACCTTCGGCTACAAGTCGCACGTGATGACCGATCGCGCCCACGGCTTCATCCGCGCCTTCAAGGTGACGGACGCGGCAAGGCATGACGGCGCGCAGCTGAAGGACATTGTGCGCACGGACATCATGGCGGCGGGCGTTTGGGCCGATACGGCCTATCGCTCGCAGGCGAACGAGCAATGGCTCGCTCGCCACGGCCTTTCCTCGCACATCCATCGCCGAAAGCCGAAGGGACGACCGATGCCGGAAAATATCCGGCGCGGCAACAGGGCGATGTGGAAGGTCCGCGCCTTCGTCGAACACGTCTTCGCCGATCAGAAGCATCGCATGGGGGTCAAGGTCAGGACCATCGGCCTCGCCCGCGCCAAGATCAAAATCGGCCTCGCCAACATCGCCTACAATATGCGCCGCTTCGTCTTTCACCGCCGACAGGCGGCAGCGTCCGCATGATCAAGAGGCCAAAACGCCGCCTCCGCGCAGATCAGAACACCGACGAAATGACGGTGTCACCGGCGGATGTCGATCGGCCAAACCATACCGCCAACATCAACCCCGAATTTCAGGGGGTTGTTGGAGGTGTCCAGGTTATCACGACGGGCCGCGACAGTCTTGGCCACGAGTTGGTCACGACCGCTCAGGTTCTGCATATCTCTGTCCGGGTTGGCCCAAATCTGTCGTTGAGCGTGCGTGAAAGGTTTGGCGGGAATTCGCCGCAATGCAACAAGGGCGGCACAGACCCGGCTAGAAGCCGGAAGACCGCGAAAACGGACATCTCTTGCCCGCGAAACTCTGGAACAATGAACTTGCACGGACCGTCAGCACGCGCGTGACATGTGCCCGGACGAATGGCATATTTTGCACCGTGCTCGAGCGAGGTAGCCGAGAGTTCTAACTGTTTTCGAGTCGCCCGGCCGCTCGCCGCCACATTCGGGAACTTGAGGTGAAATCTCAGGGGGGCGTCAATTTTGCAGTCGCCGCTGTCGCCCTGGCGCTCGGCGCCTGTAGCGGCGCTGGCGAGGGCGCCGACGAAGTCGCCGCGCGCATCGCCTCTGATGCAAAGGGCGCCGTCGCCAGGCGCGGCATTCCTCCGGTGATCGGAGTCGACCTGAAGGTAGCCTCGGTTTCGCTAGAGCCGACGGGCGCTGTCCTTGTCGAGCAGAACTTCTGCATATTCAAGGACGCGCTTGGCCCATGCGCGGGCGGCGATGGCTGGAGGCGCTTTGAGATCCGCATTGATCCCGAAAAGGTCGATGCGGAATCGATCGGTCTCGACAAGGTCGCGCCTGGCTGGGGCGACGGCCTGATGGTGGTTTTGCCATGCCGCAAGGACAGCGACTGCATTGAGGGGCCGGGCGAGCCCGACAAGGATCTCGCGCCGGGGGATTTCATTAATCACTACCTCGCCAGCGCGGCTGCCGAAATGTGGGCCAAGCAGGTGATCTCCTCCCGCCATGGCACAGACAACAATATCGACCCTTGGGCAAAGTCCGACCCGTTTAAGTTGCCCGACCAGGACTACATGCGGCTGTTCGAGGCGGCCTCGCCTGAGAGCGGTCCCGCCGCCCTTCCGTGCTCATCGCAAAAAGCCTGCGTGCACATAACGAAGAACGCCAAGCGCCTGATCGCCGCTGCGATAAAACGCAAAGCCGTCATCAGGCGCGCGTCGGTCGATCCTGACACGCTCCCCCCAACCGTCAAGCCATCCGTCAACCTTACCGATCTCGCGAAAAACATCGCAAAGGACGAAATGCTGTCGCGCACCGATGCCGAGATCGATGCGCGGCGCCGGGCTGGGCCGGAGCCGCTTGAGCCCGTTGACATCGATGTGATGGCAAAGCCGGCGCCGCGCGACAAAGGCAAGCCGGGGCCGGACGTCCCGCTGGAATCGCCGCGCGACCACTCCGTCCCCGCGCCCGTCCACGAGTCAAGGCCCTGTTACGGCTGGGATTGCATTGACGCATCCGCCGAAACGCTCTCCGAGATCCTCGCGAAGATCGAGAAGAATCGAAACGAAATTGCAAAGCAGTTCGGTGAACTGATCTGGGGCGGTGTGGCGGACATTGCGGCGGATGGCGGGACTGCGCTACGCCGCCTGCGCTCGACCAACGCAAGACTTGGCGAGGATGGGGCGCTGATCGTCAGCCGGACCATCTGCAAGGCGCTGCTCGCCCCACATGTCGATCAGTCAAAAGAATGCGCCGGCGCCGGCACGGCGCAGACCTATGACCTCCGCATCGACCTGAAACAGGTGAAACCGGCTACCGTGCGCATCCGGATGGGCGAGTCTAGTCTCGGCGAGTCCGGCGCGTGGATCGTCGCCGATTGCGCTGGACCGGGTCCCTGCGCGGTCTTCGCGGGCGCCGAGCCGCCAAAGCCGATCGCCGTCAGCATCGGCGATGATCCGGTTCCGGCGATCCGCATTCCTTGCGACGTCAAGCGCTGCCCGGAAGCGGCGGCGTCATTGAAACTGCTCGCCGGCGGTGGGCGCAGCGAACCGCCGCCTTCATCGCGCGGCGACGCTGATCGCCGCAATCAATCGCCGCGCGGCGGATCGGCCGACGAAATCCTCGCTCGCGTCAATGCGGCGATCAAGGGCCGTTATATTCTCTTCACGGCGAACTTCGGCAAAGAACTACGCGGTCAATATATGGCGCCAGCTTTCTTCCTAAAGGACGGCGCTTTGGCGTCTGAACGCGCGGGAGGCGCTCTGCCTTACGCCATCGATCTGACGAAGCTCGGCGCCGACAGCGTTGGAACGATAACTCAAGATGATGGAGGCGCGGAATTCTACTTCCTTCGGGACTCCGACCCGCCGGGCGAGTCCTTCTTTGTCCATCTTCAGGCGGAAGGCGTCCTGCCTTTTCCGCAGGGCGGCCAGTTCATCTTGCAGGGCGAATATGGCATTTATCCCCCCGATGACGCGACAGGCCCGAAGAGCGGCGTCAAACTCACCGACATCCCGAAGAGCGGCGTCAAACTCACCGACATCACGTTCGAATGTGGAACGAAGGCGGCGTGCGAGGCATTCGCGGATGATCTGCGCGCGCTGATCGACGCCGTGAACGCCGCGCGCGCCTATGGCGTCGACATCGCCGGGCGCTGGGAGCTTTACGCGCCCTCGCCCGCAGGCGGCTTTTCCCGCTGGGTGCTCGATTTCAGACGCGACGGCTCTTATGTTTTCACCGATGAATCGAACGGCGCGAGCCATGCGGGGCGCTATAATTCCTCCGCTGGCAAATGGTCTTTGTCCGGAAAATGGACAAAGAACCCGATTCTCGCGCCGGGGACGCCTTTCGCCGATGACGGCGCCTATAGCCTGATCGCCGCCGATACGCTCGTACTCAAGGGCCGCTACGGCGCGGGCGTCTGGCGCAAGGCGGCGGATCGCTAGGCTGCGCAAGAGGTTAGGAGGAGTGACGTGAAACGTCGAGCGAGCGACATTCTGGCCTACGCTCTTATCCTCTATCTCTCGGTCGGGGCGTGGAACTGGTTCTTCGGTCCGAGAGGGAGCGCGGACGAGGCGATATGCGCCCATGCGAAGGGTTATTCGATCGACAGGAACGCCCTGTACAGAATCCTGTTCTGGCCCATCGACCTTTTCGGGCCGCCGCCCGCTTCCTGCCTCTACCCCGGCAGGCCGGCGCAGATGCGATGAGGCGTTCGCCCGTGCCGTCAGGTGGAACGATTTTCACCGCTCTGAGGGCCTATCTCGCTGCGGCGGGTCTTGCCGGCCTGTGTCTCGGTCTTGCTTGGGCGGCCGCTCTTCATCTGATCGCCGCGCCCGATCCCGGTCCGCCTGCCCTGCGCGTCGTCGCGACGACGACGATATCGACGATCATTCTTGCGGCGCTCCCTTCGATGGCGGCGGTGTTCGTGCTTCGTTGGCGGGCCGCGCCGCGCGGGCGTGGCGACGCAATCGCCGGCGCAATCATCGCTCTCGTTCTGTCGGCCGTGGTCTGTGCGATGGTCGCCGGTTTTTTTGCGGACGGCTCGCGAGCCTTCGCTGCGTCGGGAACGCTATGCGTCGTTGCGGCGTTTTTCGTGGCGAATTGTGTTGCGGGCGCTTGCGCAGGCTATCTTTACCAGCGACTTGCGTTTCCAACGCCATAACCTTAAGCGCGCTGATGATCCGAAGCGAGAAGTGGTGACATGACTGACGCGCGTTCAAATGGCGCCTCGAAGCTTTGGCGATTAAGCCTTGTCGTCCTCTTCTTCTGTCAAACTGTTTTCACCGCACTGCCGGCCGCCGCCGCTGATCTGTCTTCCTGCTTCAAGATTTCAGCTGCGGACAAGGCGCGGCTCAAGGAGTGGGAGCGCGGCGGGTGTTCCACTAATGGCGCGACCTGCACGCTTGAAGCGTTGTCGATCCAAGAAGTTGAAACGAAGCTACGGGAAGTCCAGTCATACAATCTGAAGCACGCGAGCGATACGCCGCCCCGCTCGCGCAATCTCCTCGGCGGATATTCCGCCTGCGACGGCGTCAGACAGGTTTACGCTCTTGAGGAATATTCATCAGCCGGCGCGGGGGATGTCTTTGGCGTCGGCCCCGACCGGGCGCCGCCGCCTACGACCCGTCGCGTCCCATCGCCGTCGACCGGCGAAATTTTCAGCAGCGGCGATAAAGGCGTCAGCGACATTTGCGCCAGGAGCCCCGATTCTTACCATTGCCTCTTCGGATCGCGGCGGCCGCCGTCAGGTCCGCCAATTTTACAGCCGCCCAAACAGGGCGGGGGGAAGTCGATTGTCCGGACCGGCGCGCCGGGCGATCAGACATCGCCGGATCTGACGGCAGCCAATTTCGCCGCCGCGATCGATGCGTGCCTCCAGAACAAGGCGAGCGGCCTTACCTATTACGAGAGTCCGGCGCTTGCCGCAGGAGGAAAGACAGTCGCGTACAACTCATCAGGAAGCGGAGCGATCCGTTACAATCCGACATTCCTGAACGGCCTGACGCCTTGGTTCAGGGCGTTCTGGCTGGCGGATGCTTACGCTACCCACGTCCTCAACCTGGAACAACAGCGCTTCAATGTGAACCGTCCGCCGCGGGAGATGCAGCGAGCGCGCGACTATCTGGCCGGATATGCGCTGCACTGCGCATTTTTTAGAATGCCGGCCCTTGGCTCGCCTGCCGACCCCCTCCAGAAATATTTGAGTTCGCCCTATAACTTCAATTACGCCAGCGAGCTGTCGCGTGGAATATGGGAGATCGACGACTGGGATCTAGGTTGGCGCGACCATGGAAGCGGAGTGGCATTCTCGCTCCGCCACGATCCCGCGCTGACGCCCAGTCAATCCGATTCTTACCTCTGGCACCGCTGAGCCGCAACGCTCACCCTGGCCGTGCGAGTTCGGCGTTGGAGGACGAAGCGCCCGCAGGTTGACACAACGTTTGATCAATTGGCCCATCTCCTAAGAATATGCGACAGCGCATCGTTCTGTCCGCGAACAGGGCGCCCACCACAATGC
>JBKBLR010000066.1:0-7085 GCA_046296195.1 Parvularculaceae bacterium
CGTCTTGGCCGCCTGCTCGCCGCCCATCACGGCGACACGGTTGTTCGGCCAGGCGAAGATGAAGGCGGGGTCGAAAGCGCGCCCGCACATGCCGTAATTGCCGGCGCCGAAAGAGGCGCCGATATGCACGGTGATCTTCGGCACGGTCATGTTCGTCACCGCCTGGATCATCTTCGACCCATGCTTGACGATGCCGCGCTGCTCGGCGTCCGTGCCGACGAGATAGCCCGTCGTGTTCTGGAGGAAGACGACCGGCGTTCCCGCCTGGCACATCAGCTGGATGAACTGCGCCGCCTTCGCCGCGCCGTCGGCGTCGATGGGGCCGTTGTTGGAGATGATCCCGACGGCGTGGCCGGCGATCTCGGCGTGCACGCACACCGTCGCCGCGCCATAGCCGTCCTTGAAGCCGAGAAGGTTCGAGCCGTCGACGATGCGCGCGATGTTCTCGCGCACGTCATAGGGCGTCTTGTAGTCCGCCGGCGTGACGCCGAGGATTTCCTCGGGGTCATAGTCGGGCTCGCGGAACGAGGCGCCTCGCCCCGGCGCGTCCTTGTTCCATTGCAGCTTGGCGACGATGTCGCGCGCGATGCGGACGCCGTCGGCGTCGTTCTCCGCCATGTATTCGGCGGTGCCGGAGACATGGTAATGCATCTCCGCCCCGCCGAGCGCCTCGTCGGTTGCAATCTCGCCGGTCGCGGCCTTGAGGAGCGGGGGGCCGGCGAGAAAGACCTTCGAGCGCCCGCGCACCACGACGACATAATCGGAGAGCCCCGTCTGATAGGCGCCGCCTGCCGTCGAAGACCCGTGCACCACCGCGACGACCGGCAGACCCGCCGCCGACAGCCGCGCGAGATTGGCGAAGGTCTGGCCGCCAGCGACGAACATCTCCGACTGGCGGAAGAGGTTCGCCCCCGCACTCTCGATCAGGTGGACGAAGGGCAGCTTCTGCTTCAGCGCGATCTCCTGCGCGCGCAGCGCCTTGTGGACGCCCATCGGCGTCGCGGCGCCGCCCTTGATGCCGGCGTCCGACGCCGAAACCATGCACCGCGCGCCAGCGATGAAGCCGACGCCGCAGATGCCGCCGCCGCCCGAAATATTGGCGTCGCCGTCATCGTCATGCATTTTGTAGCCGCACAGCGTCGACAGTTCGAGAAAGGGCGCGCCGCGGTCGAGGATGAGCGCCAGCCTGTCGCGCGGCAGGAGCTGGCCCCGCTTTTCGAACTTGGCGCGCGCGCGGCCCGAAGTCTCGACGATCTTCGCCTCGAGCGCGCGAAACTCCTCGATCAGCTTCAGGTGATGGGCGCGGTTCGAGGCGAAGGTCTCGGACCGGACGTCGATCGACGACTGGAAACGGGGCATGGTCGGCGGAGCTCTCACCGGCGAAGAAACAGCGTTCCTAATGGCCGAAGAGCCCCCTTCCGAGTCAAGGCTCCGCCGCAGTTCGACCCGCAGGCGGCGCCCCCTGGAACGAAAAGCGCCGCGGCGCCGAAATGGCAGGCCCGGCGCCCGCCGGCCCGCCAGTCCGGCGGCGGACGGCGGCGCCTCATGCTCCGTATGCATATGAATGACTGCGTCGGCGACGGGATCGCCGCCGAAAGCGCGACCCGCCCGGCGCCGGCTCAGCTGAAGCGCCGGTAATAGGGCGTTCCGGAGAAATAAAGGATCTGCGGCCGGCCGTTGACGACGCCGCCGAAACGGATCCTTTCGGGGGAGGCCTTATCGCCGAGGCGCCATTCGCCCTTGCCGAGCGGGGTGAGCTTTTCGGCGTTGCCGATAAAGAGCGCGCCGTCGCGGGCGTAGACATAAAGCGGCCCCGCCCAGCGGTCGTCATTGTCATAGCGCCCGGCGAGCGCGCGCAAGTCCGCCGGCGCCGGCGGTCGGAAGCCCGCCTCCGGATCGCGCACATAGTCCCGCTCGCCGATCCAGGCGCGGACGGCCCCGTCGCCCGCAAGGTCGAAGGCGACGCCGGTGATCGCGAAGTCGGGCTCGGTCGTCGCGAACAGGGTTCCCGTCGCGAGCTCCATCGCGCTCTCGCGCCCGCCGCGTTTGAGGCTGATCTTGCCGTCGCCGGCGATGATCTCGAAACGATCGCCTGCCGCATCGGTGAAGACGCCTGCAAAACGCGAAGGATTTTCAAGCAGCGGCTTTGCGGGCTTCGGCGCCGGGGCGGAGAGGTTGGCGCGCACGGCGCGCAGCATTTCGCAGGCGTAGGTCGTCACGCGGTTCGGTCTGTAGTTGAGCGCATAATGGACATTGGCCGAGGCGAAGGCGGCGACGCCCGCTTCAGCGTCGACATGCATCGCCGAGCAGAACGATACCATCCCGCCGGTGTGGTGCAAATATTTGCGCCCGTCGACCTCGATGCGCGCAACGCCGTTGCCATATTTCGCGCCCGGCCCCCAGCCGTCGGCGGGATCGGCGAGAAACCGCCTCGCAGCGTCATCGGAGAAAACCTCGCCGCCCTTGCCGTCGGCGAGATCAAAGAGGAATCGCATGAAGCGCGCCATGTCCGCCGGCGTCGCCGCGATGCATCCGGCGGGACTGTCGGACTCAACCCACGGGGCCGGCGACATCGGGCCGGGGCGCGGATTAAGGCGGTCGGTGAGCGCGGGCTCGTAACCTTGGGCGTAACGCGCGCGGTCGGCGACACGCAGCGCGGGAACGGCGCCCGCCAGTCCAAGCTTCTTGAGCACGCGCGCCTCGACCATGTCGGGAAAAGGCCGCCCATCCGCCGCCGCCGCGATCATGCCGGCAAGCGCATAGCCGCAATTTGAATAGGACCAGCCTGTCCCGGGGGCGAAGCCGATCCAGAGGCCGCCGTCAGGAAAGATCGCCGAATCCGCCGGCAGGCCGGCCGTGTGATTGAGCAGCATCTGCAGCGTGATCGCTTTCCCGCCGCGCACGGAAATTCCCTGGAGCGCATCGGTGAGCCGCGTTTCCGGCGCGAGCTTGCCCTCATCGATCAGCGACCACGCGGCGAGCGCGGTGACCATCTTCGAGATCGAGCCGATCTGAAAGAGATGGTCCGGGCGCACTGGAATCGCGCGTTCAATGTCGGCAAGCCCCGACTGCGCATAGCCGGTGAAGCCGTCGCGCGTGACGACGGCGAGCGTCATGCCGGGAAGGCCCCAGCGGGCGCGATGCTCGGCCATATAGGCCTCGATCGCGTTCAGCGCGCGCTTCTCGCCTTTGCCGCCGCCTTCCACCTGCGCGGCGTGCGCCGCATGGGCGGCGCCGGAAGCGACAACCCCGGCGGCGGCGACCGCCGAGCCGAGGAAGATCCTGCGATTGACGTCCATGCGAATCCTCCGGCGCGCCGCCGAAAGGTCGCGTAGCATGCGCGCCGTGGAAAGCGCCAGACGCCGGCCGGCGTCATCAGCCGCGGAGACGGACCTGTTCGCCTGCGTTCGCAAGGCCCGACGGAGGCGGCACGGGACTGAGCTCATAATCGGCGTTCAAGATGAGCCTCGAGCGCCCGACAAGCCAGATCTGCTCGGCGATGATGGCGGTGTAAGCAGATGCTTCGGCGACTTCGTCTGTCACCGAGACATAAAAGACATCGTTCGGCAGGTAGATCGTGCCGACGAGGCGATCTACGAAGTTACTCTTCACTTCAAAGACGCCGGGGCCGGTCGCATGCCTGCTGCGCCAGAATAGAATGCCCGCCATGGGACCGTTCTCCGGCGCGCTCAGGGACACCGAAACGCGGTCTTCAAACATGAGGCGGGAGCCCTCGCCGACGAAAAAGAAGCCGGCCCCCTCGCCCGAAATGCGCGCGCGGTCCTTCACCTGGAACTCGCCGTCCTTGATTACATAGATCCCGGGATCGAACGTCACCAGCGATTGACCGTCGATGACGAGCCCGCCGCAGTAGACGCCGGGCGACAGCCGCCCCGAGAAGTCGAGCAAGGTGAGATCGGCGTGCGTGCAGGCGCCGACCGCGGGCTCGACAAAGGATGAGAGCGGATCCTCGCGGCGGGGACAGTCGGTCAACGGCGGCGGGTCGAAACCGGTCGCCGGCCCGGCAAAGCCGCCCGACGAGCAGGTGAATGCGCTTCGCAGTTGCGCGCCGCCATTGACGACGAGGCCGTGGGGATCGACGGAATTGGAGAAGACGGCGCAATCGCTCCCGCGCAGGAGCGACTTGTCATCGAGCTTCACTGCGCCGCCGCCATCCCGGTGAAGTGCGATAACGCAGATGTTCGCGCCGCCCGAGACCTGCGCCGTCGATGAAACGTCGATCATGATCGGCGACTTGAAAAGCGCGACGAGCAGCGTCGGCTGGTATCCGTAGCTGGCGTTGACGCGCACGCTGCGTTCCCGGGCTTCGACGGCGATCGACGCTTTTGCGCCAGCGAGCTTCGGGTCGACGGCGACCAGCTTGCTGAAAGCAGTCGCCGCGCGTTCGCGCGCGAAATTGGAGTGAGATTTGTTCAAGAGAAACTCACGGCCGCCTGCGAGCGCTGCTGCATCGGAAATTTCCTGAAGCTGCTGCCGGGCGGCTGCAAAAAGCGCCGCGTCGACAGCCGCGCCTCCAGCCGCAAGCAGCACCGGCAGCAGGAGGCCGAAGGCAAGCGCCACGTTTCCGTTCTCGCCGCCCCTGCCGTCCAAGCGAAATGCAAGCTTCATCACCCGCCCCACCGCGCCGCAGTCTCAATCGCGGCCGTTAACGGATTGTAACGGCGATGTCGAAGCCTCAGCGAAACGATCCGCCGAATGCGCGGGACGATTCTGAAAATCAGATGAAAGTCTGAAACTTTCGAACCAAATCGTCACTCGCGATAGATCGCGACTTCGCGCCGGTCGCCCTGGCGCGCGGCGCGGAACATGCCGGCGGAATTGAAGTCCATGACGTAATCGCCGTCCGGCGCGAGCACGATGACGCCGCCGTCGCCGCCGGATCGCTGGAGCCGGTTATGAATGACGTCCGCTGTCGCTTCGGCGATGGTGCGCCCGCCATATTCGACCTGGGCGCAAATATCGCGCGCTACGGTGAGGCGAATGAAATATTCGCCCCAGCCGGTCGCCGAGACGGCGCAGGACTTGTTGTCGGCGAAAGTTCCAGCCCCGATGATCGGCGCATCGCCGACGCGGCCCCAGCGCTTCAGCGTCATGCCGCCGGTCGAGGTTCCGGCGGCGAGGTTTCCTTTGGAATCGAGCGCGACGGCGCCGACCGTTCCATATTTGAAATCGTGCGGCAGGCCCGCGCCCTTCTTCCCCTTCGACGCCGCCAGCGCCTCCTTGTAGGCGCGCCAGCGCGCCTCGGCGCGGAAATAGGAGCGCTTCACCATCACGAGCCGTTGCGCGTTGGCGAATTCCTCCGCGCCCTCGCCGATCATCATCACATGGGGGGAGTCCTCCATGATGGCGCGGGCGAGGCGGATCGGGTTCTTCACATGCGCAAGGCCGGCGGCCGCGCCCGCCTTGCCGGTCGCGCCGTCCATGATCGAAGCATCGAGCTCGTTCTTGCCGTCATAGGTGAAGACGGCGCCCTTGCCGGCGTTGAAGAGCGGGGAATCTTCAAGGAGGACGATCGCCGCCTCGACCGCGTCGAGCGCCGAGCCGCCCGCTTCGAGCACGCCGTAGCCGGCGTCGAGCGCGGCGTTGAGCGTCCTCTTGTAGGCTTCCTCCTCCGCTTCGCTGTAGCGGCCCTTTTCGAGCGCGCCCGCGCCGCCATGAATGACGAGCGTGAGCGGCGCCCCGGCGAGCGCCGGCGCCGCGGCAAGAAACGCGATCGCAACGGTGAAGGCACGAATCATGGGGACCCTCCGCCCTCAAGATGCGGGCGAGCGGCGTCCTCCGCAAGCCGTCAGACCTCGGGGATCAGCATCTTCTGCGCGCGCCATTGTTCGACGATGCGCGCGATGAACGCCTTGTCATCGACATCGACCGACCAGCCGTCGGTGAAGCTCGCGGTGAGGCTGCGCGGCACAGCCTCGCGCGGCAGCGCATCGAAACGGATGCGCGTCGGCAGCGGCACGCCCTCGCCGACCGCAATCGCCTCGCCGAGGCCGAGCGAGGGAAGGCAGGAAAGGAGGCTCGTCGAAGCGTCAGGGATGGCCGCTTTGAGCGCTTCCTGGTCCGCCTGGTTCGCCAGCCGCATCGCGAAGATCGTGTTGCACTGGGAGAGGATCGTCGCGTCGAGCTCGGTCGGGCGTTGCGAGGCGACCCATAGCGACACGCCGACCTTGCGGCCTTCCTTGGCGATGCGCACGAGGGCCTTGCGCGTCGGGCCGAAGCCGGCGTTTTCCTGCGAGGGGGCGTAGCGATGCGCGTCCTCGACGACGATCGCGAGCGGCGTCGCGCCATGGCTCCACAGGCCGAATTCAAAGGCGAGCCGCGTGACCACGGAGACGATCACCTGTGCGACCTCGACCGGAAGCCCGCCGAGCTCGATGATCGAGATCGGCGCGCCCTGGACCGGGATGCGGAAGAGCTGGCCGAGGAAGTCCGCCATCGAATCCTGCACGGTGAGGCCGCCGAACATGAAATTGTAGCGCGCGTCCTGGCTGATGCCGTGAAGGCGCGCGCGCAGGCGCTTGTAGGGCGCGGTCGAACGTGAATTGTCGAGCGAGCCGAGCGTCTTGTCGATGAGCGAAAGGAGCTCGGAGATGCGGTAGGGCAGCGGCGTGTCGACCGTGACCGCCGATCCGTCGCCGCGTCCGCCGGCGAGCAGCTTCACGCCGGAGGCCGAATTCGAAAGGTTCATTTTCTTCGCGGTCGGGATGAAATCGGCGAGGATCTCGATCTCCTCGGCGCAGTTGACGCGCCCTGGATAGAGAATCTCGACCAGCTCCTCGAAGGTCAGCATCCAGTAGGGAAGCGTCAGGTTCGAGGTGTCGAAGACGACCGCGCGGTCGCCGAAGGAATGCGAATATTCATTGTGCGGATCGAGAATGACGATGTGGCCGTTCTTGTAGCGCTCGAGGACCGCCAGCAGCATCAGCGTGATCGCGCAAGACTTGCCGGCGCCCGTGGTGCCGAGAACCGCGCAATGGCGGGAGAAAAGATCGTTCACCGAAACCGTCGCCGGGATCGCCGCATCTTGCTTGACGACGCCGATCCTGACGCTCGCCGAGCCGTTG
>JBKBLR010000067.1:0-7082 GCA_046296195.1 Parvularculaceae bacterium
TTCCCAGTGGTAGGCTTTGCCCAGCCATGGGAACTCGGCAAAGACGGGCCGTGGCTTCCCTACCGATTTCCCAGTGGTAGGCTGGCTTGAAGCGCAAGCGCCTTGCCCGCCTCAAGCCGTGGCTTCCCTACCGATTTCCCAGTGGTAGGCTGTCTGCGGGAAGGTCAAACTGATCCGGATGGCCGTGGCTTCCCTACCGATTTCCCAGTGGTAGGCTGCAATTTTCCGACAGGGCCATCGAAACGATGCCGTGGCTTCCCTACCGATTTCCCAGTGGTAGGCTGCGAGGGTTTCGGGCGGGGTCGAGCGCTGAGCCGTGGCTTCCCTACCGATTTCCCAGTGGTAGGCTCCGAACCGCCGAAGCCTTTGTTCCTGCTCTGAAACCTGCGCTTTTGCCGGCGCGGGTTTCAGAGCAGAACAAGCTGCTGGGGCGCTTTTTTCTCATTGAATGTCGCCTCGCCGAGCAACAGGCGCATGCGTGCATACTGCCTGTCCGTAACCTGAAGCGTACGAACGCTGCCGCGCGGAGGCAAGTTCCTGGTCACGCGGCCGACATGTTTTTCGGCGCCTTCCTCGGCGCGGACGACCCGTGCGTAGACGGACCATTGCAGCATCATGAAGCCGTCATCCTTCAGGAATTTGCGAAAGCGCGTCGCATTGCGACGGTCGGACTTTGTGCCGACGGGCAGGTCGAAGAAAACGAACAGCCACATGAACCGCGCTTCCTCCGCTTTCACGCCGCCGCCTCCAGCGCGGGCAGGTCGAGCAATGCGGGCTGTCCGGCCTCGAGCGCGCGCACGAGGCTCGCGGCGCCCGCCTCCGCCGCGGCGAGCAGCGTCATCGTCCCGTCGCGCATGGCGGCGTTCAGCATCAGCGCACCGGCCATCGCGCGCCGGTCATTGATGGTCAGCTCACCGATTGTCTCGCGCCCCGTCGCCGTCTAATACGCCAGAAGATCGACGAAGGGACGGAAAGGCTCCACCATGTCGTCGGCGAGGTTGAAGGCATTGGCCGCGCCATCATGTTTCAGGCCGATCGCAGGGACGAGGCCCGACGCGACGAGCGCGCGCGCCAAAGCGGCGCGGATGACCGCGTAACCGTAGTTCAGCAGCTTGTTGCGCAGGTCGGCCTCATTCTCGCGGGTGAAGTCATCGAACAGGCGCCCCCAGTAATTGCGCGCCGCCCGCGCCTCGACATTGCCAGGGTCGCCCGGTTCGACATGCCGCGCGGTCTCGCGCAGCATCGCCGCGCCGTCGCGCCCGGTGAAGGCGAGCGCCTGGGACTGGTTGACGATCTTGGCGCGCACGATGTCGTGCCATAGCCGGCCTTTCAGGCTCTCCCGCGCTTCGATCTGTAAGCGGACGACCGCGCCCTGGCGGTGGTGGCGGTGAAAGGGCAGCAACAGGCCGGCGGGTTGGTGCTTCGCGTCCGCGAACAGAATGGCGACGCCGGCGTCCATCGCGGCCGCGACGAGCGCGCTCGAGAATGTCGCCTGCGGCGTGTCGACGATGACATAGGCGACGTCTTCGAGCGGCGCGCGGACCTCGCCTTCGTCGAGCGCCGCCACGATCTGCCCGCCGGCGAGCGACAGGCGCACCGGTTTCGTCAGGTGCAGGCCTTTCCACGCCATGTGCGGACCTCACGCAACACTTCGGTCTTTCGGCCCATGCGGTCGATCCTGAACTTTCGTAATGAAGATAGGGTTTTTACTCCTTGACTTTTTATGATCTCTTTATTTGAATAAAACTTAGAAAGCTTAACAGCAGCAGTATTTATATCCAGCCCTCGGAAATAGCCCTCGACAACCTCTCCGTTCGATTTAGTAAGCTCAAGATAATCCATCGGGTTCAGCGCCCACAGAAACTCGAATTCGGCGCCTATTTCCGGCCAACCCGCCTCGTTTGCCTTGCCGCGAACATAGTTCATCGGCGGCGTAGCCATCGTCGCGATCTGGTGCGGATAGATGGGCACGACGTAGAATTCCCATTTCCCCTTCGCGTTCTTCTTCCGGAACACGTCGACCCGCGCCATCTCGCCGCGATCGACCGTTCCGCCATTGATTTCGAGCGCCACCTTGTCCGTCGAGCGGAGGCGCACCTTGCGGATCGGATCGCCCTTCGGCGACAGCGGCGGGGTCTTCTTGCGTTCGGCCGGGGAAAGGGCGAGCCAGGCGCGCAGCGTCTCCACCATTTCATCGCGCAGTTTCTGCGGGTCGGCGATTTTTCCGTAAGGAGACGGGACCGGAATGAGGTTAAGATCCGATTCTTTCAGATCGAGGACATTTTTCCGAATGTAAACGGATTTTTTGCCATCGACCTCGCGCACCTGCTTGATGGTGGCGTCATGCGCCTTGCCGCGCGCGCGGCGCCGCTCCGCCCGGCTGACGAAGACGCCGCCCACGCCGTTCTCTCCGTAAACGGATTTTTCAACGTCCATCCGGAAGCCGGGCCAGGGCTGCCCGACGTGAAAGATATCGTCGGCGCGCCCCTCTCGCTCGCGTTTCTGTATCTCCCTCGTCATCCGCTGCAAGAGCGACTCCGTCGTTGCGGCGAGGACGAGGGCGTCGACTGCGTGGTGGCGATCGTCGGGCAGTCGCTTGCCGTCGGCGTCCGTCTTCAGCCCGTCAAGCCCCCACGCCCGGCGCAGTTTCGAGGTGATGGCGCCCGGCCGCGTGAAGACGCGCCGCTCCTCGACGTCGCCTTTGCGCCGCTCGGGGCGGGGCGGAAACATGCGCCTCAGTTCGTCCGCGAGCAGGCGCGTCACCCATTGCGTATCGGTCAGATTGCGCGCCTTGAATCGCTCCTCGACCGCTTCGGCGTTCTTCAGGAGGTAATTGCGCTTCTTGCGGCCCTTGACCTCCTTCAGCCCCTCGACTCGCGCCTCGAAGGAAATCCAGTCGGCCTCAGGCTTGTCAGAGCTGTACCACTCAAACGGCGTGCGCCCGCGCTTGTCCTGATTGGCCTTCGCCGTGCACAGGGTCTTGTTAAGGAATGAATCGTCGCCAAAACGGCTCCAGGGCAGGATGTGATCGACCTGATAGCGCGCATCGTTCGCCGCGAAGCCGTCGCACGCGATGGGGTCGCCTGTATAGACGCATTTCCACTGCTGTTCGAGCGCCAGCTCATACCGCAGCAGTTCATCGTCAGTCGCCCGTCGGCCGAGAATGTTAGACGCATCCTTGCGCCCGCTTTCCTTCAACGCCGTGCGCTTTTCAAGCCCGTCCCTTAGCTTTGTCCGTTCCTCCGCGCTCTTGCCGACGTCGCGTGCGAGTTCGATATGGACATAGTCAATGGGACCATGCTCGCGAAGGATCGCCTTCACTTGCTTTATCGTCTCAAGGAATGCGCGGCGGGTGACAGGACTGTTGACGTCCTTCAACGATGTCTGTGGCCGCGCCGCGTGGTCGTAACCTGCGCGCGCGCACGCTTCGGAATAGACGAGGCCCTCCATTAGATACGGAATAATCGCGCGGCAGGCCTTCGCCGAGATATGGCCTGCGCGGGTGAACTCCTTGAATTCGCCCGCTTCCGCCGCTTCAACGAGCCGGTCGATGATCGCGGTCTCAACGCCCGTTTCCGCAAGGCCCTCACGGATTCGATCAAGGTCCTCGCGAAATGACAGAATCTCCGCGACGCGATCGAGCCGCTCCGGCGTCTTGCGCAGCGACGCCCAGGCGGCTTCGCCAAGAATGTCGCGCAGCGTCTTTGTGCCGTAAGCCGCGCCGCCGGTGCGTGCGACGACGTCGAGATCCTTGCCGGCGCGGTCCGTCTCCGGCGCGGAGAAGCGGGCGTTGGGATCGATATCGAGCAGCTTGCGAAGGGCCTTGAAGGTGAAGGTCTTGGTCTCGCCGAACTTCGCAGCGGCGGCGGTGATTTCATGGGGCTCAAGGCGGCGGGTCGAGCGCCCGACGGAAAGCTCCAGCGCGGTGAGCCGCGACAGGAAGCGGAACATCTCGAACGAGGGCGCGCGCCGCGCGGCGCGCATCTCGCCGGGCTCGAAGGGGCAGGCGCCGACAAGCTTCTCGCTGTCCTGCAGGGGACGCTGTGTAAAGGCGATTTTTGCAAAACGCTGGTGCAGATCCTCGGTCATCGCAGTAACGCCAAATCGCCTCTGCGCCGCAAAAATCGCACTCACCTCCTTTTCGAGATCGTTTCGATAGGGCGTCAGTGAAAAATCCTCATCGCGGTTGCGCTTGCGCGCGGCGAACGCAGGATCGTTCGCCACCATGTCGCCGAAGGACCTGTATTGAGCGAGTTTTTCGCTCGTTCTTGCCATATCCCTCTTCATTTTTGACGCTTCGTCGGCCGCGTTGCCGGCCACTGTCTTGGCGTTTGAGCGGAAGCCCCGGTGGCGGGCGATGTGTCCAAGAACGACGGCGCATTCGGCCGCCGTCAGTTTCCGTTCCAGCGCGGCGGCGCGCAGCGTCCATGGCGAGGGCGGCGCGACCTCCCGCGCCGCCACATGCAGCGCTTGGGAGTCGGAGGACGCCAGAAGGCCCGCTTCAGCCAGCAGCCGGCGGATAGCGTTCATCCGCTGCCGGCGCCGGCGGATGACGCGGCGCTGGCCACGCGCGTCCCGTCTAACGGCGCTTTTCGGCTTGCCATACTTGTCGACCAGCGGCGCATCGAAACAGCGGACGCCCGTGGCGACAATGGCGCCTGCTTCGGCGTCGATGACGCCCCAGCCGCAAGAGGCGATTCCTATATCCAGCCCGAGCACCCGTTCCGACATCTCTTTTTCGCTTATTAAGATCTCCCTCCGCGAGTATTGACAAACGAGCGTTGTTATTCAATGCTCTTGCGCACTGGGAAGTCGGTAGGAAAGCCACGGCAAAGTAGTTTTTCTACTGAAGGATTCGGAATTAACCGACGTGACCCCGCTCGGGCGACCGGGCGGGGTATTCCTTTTGGAGGTTTTCGCAAAATTCTGCGCTGGTTCAATTGCGGGGAAGCTGAACCTTGGCGCGCGGCATGGCCGGAACATCAGGCCCGCCGCGCGGAAATAAAGCGCACGAGGGCTGGGCTTTCATTGTCCGGCGCCGCATATTAGGAGGGCGCGGCGAGAACAGCGATATGGCGCGCAGCGAAGATCCCCAATCGGAATGGCTGAGTGCTGTCGCGTCGCGCCGCTGCCCTGATTCCTTCCGGCGCCTTTATGCGCATTACCGCCCGCGCGTTGCGAAATTCCTTCGCAACAGGGGCGAAAATGAACGTATAGCTGAAGAGATCGCTCAGGAGGTTATGGTCACGGTGTGGCGGAAGGCGGAAACCTTTGATGCTTCAAAGGCGACCGCATCGACCTGGATATTCACCATCGCGCGTAACGCCCATATCGATCTCATTCGCAAGGAAAAGCGCCGGTCGGTGGATCTGACCGACCCTTTCTTCGTGCCGGATCCCGGTCCCGCGCCTGATGATGCGCCGCCGGCGGAAAGCCTCGCCCGCCGCCTGGCGGCGGCGATCGAGGCGCTGCCGCCCGATCAGGCGGAGATCGTCAGGTTCTGTTATCTCGGCGGCCGTCGCCATCGCGAGGCGGCCGATACGCTCGGCCTGCCGCTCGCAGTCGTCAAATACCGCGCGCGAGCCGCAATCGAGCGTCTGCGCCGGGCGATGGAGTCCGATTGATGCCCAGCAATCACCCGACCCTCGAATGGCTCGCCAGCTACGCTTCAGGGACGATCGAGGAAGCCGCCGACGCCGTGATTGCTGCGCATTTGACCTTGTGTCCCGCCTGTCGGCGCGACGTGGCGCGCCTCGAACACATCGGCGGGGCCCTGCTCGAGAGCGAGGCCGTTCCGACGGCGCCCGACCTTTCCGGCGCCGAGGCGGCGATGGCGGCCGCGATGCGCCCAGAGGCGCCGGCCCCGCGCGCGACGGGCACGCTTCATCGCCTCACGCCGCGGCCGATGGCGGATTTCATCGCCGCGCGCACGGGAATGGTTGATGTCGAGCGGCTGCCCTGGCGCTTTTATGGACCGGGCGTCGAACGGGCGGTCATCGAAACGGGGGCCGATGGAACGACGGCGCAATTGCTGAGGTCGCAGCCCGGCGCCACGCTTGCGCACCACGGTCATCGGTCGGACGAAATCACTTATGTCCTCTCCGGCGCCTACGAGGACGAAACGGGCGTCTATCGCACTGGCGACGTCCAGTGCGGCGACGAAAGCGCGCCGCATCAGCCGGTTATCATCAGCCCTGAACCATGCATCGCGCTCGTCGTGTCGGAAAAGCCGCCGGCGCCGACCGGCCTTGCCGCCCGACTCGCGCAGCTCTTTCTCGGCCGCTGACGCCGGTCACGCTTTCGCGAGAACGCCGACGCTGGAGGCATTTTTCCGGCGCCGGACGCGCCGTCGCGCCAGCCCGCCGTATTCCCTGATGTCACGAAACAGGCCGGCGATCCGGTCAAACAGGGAATGAGTCATGTCCAATGTCGTTAATCCGTCGCGCCGTCTCGTCGTCGGCCGCGGCTTCCTGTCCGCTGCGGCGGTGGGGCTTATCGCCGGCGCGCCGGCGCTCGCTGCGCCGATGGGCGCCAAGAAGGACGCCTCGTCGGCCGATGTCGCGATTCTCAATGTCGCGCTGGCGCTCGAGCACGAGGCGATCGAAGCCTATCAGATCGGCGCTGAGAGCGGGCTCGTCACCCAGGCCGTCCTGCCGACGGCGGTGCTGTTCCAGAGCCATCACAAGGCGCATCGCGACGCGCTGGTTGCAACCATCGGCCAGCTCGGCGGCAAGCCGGTCGGCGCCAAAAAACGCGCCGACTATGAGAAATCGTTGAACGTCGCCGCGCTGAAGTCGGAAGCGGATGTCCTGAAACTTGCCGCAAAGCTCGAACTCGGGGCCGCGAACGCCTATCTCGGGGTCATTCCGTCCTTCATGAGCAAGGATCTGGCGAAAGTGTCCGCGCGCCTTGCGGCGGATGAGACCATGCACTGGACGGCGCTCGCCCAGGCGCTCGGCCAGTCTATCCCGCAGGCAGCGCTTTCCTTCGGCGCCTGAGACTCCCCCCCCCTCTGGTCCGAAGAATCGGCGGGGGGGCGGGGGGGGGGGGGGCGCGCGCCGCCGCGCCCGCCTCGTCCATCG
>JBKBLR010000068.1:0-5834 GCA_046296195.1 Parvularculaceae bacterium
GTGCATGTTCCGCGCTTTGCCGCCGATGGCGGTCGCTCTTCTCGTTTTCGGCGGCAGCCAGGGCGCGGCGCTGTTCTCAACCGTCGTTCCGGCGGCCGTCGCCGCGCTTCCGCCATCGCTGCGCGCGCGCCTCAGGATCACGCAGCAGGCGCGCGAGACCGAAGAGGACGCCGCCGCCGCCGCCTATCGCATTGCTGGCGTCGAGGCTGAACTCGCGCCGTTCTTCAAGGATCTTCCCCGGCGCATTGCGGGCGCGCATCTCGTCATTGCGCGCGCCGGCGCCTCGACCGTGACGGAACTGGCGGCGATCGGGCGCCCGTCGATCCTCGTGCCGCTCGCCATCGCCATGGACGACCACCAGACCGGCAACGCCCGCGCCCTCGCCGACGCCGGCGCCGCGATCCGCATCGCCGAGAAGGATTTCAGCCCGGAAGCGCTCGCCCGCGTCCTTGAAGCGGCGTTGACCGAGCCCGGCCGGCTCGCCGCGATGGCCGCCGCGGCCAAGGGCCGGGTTAAATCAGACGCGGCATCGGCGCTCGCCGATCTTGTCGATAAGATGACGGCCGGAACGCGAAAGGCCGCCGCATGAGCGAAGCGAAAAACATCAAGGTCCGCCTGCCGTTCGATGTCGGCGTCATGCATTTCGTCGGCATCGGCGGCATCGGCATGTCGGGCATCGCCGCGGTGATGAAGAATCTCGGCTATGACGTGCGCGGCTCCGACGTCGCCGAAAGCGCGACCGTGCAGCAACTGCGCGAAAAAGGCATTCCCGTCGTCATCGGCCATGGCGCGCGCAACGTCGAAGGGGCGGGCGCCGTCGTCGTCTCGACCGCCATCAAGCGCGACAATCCGGAAATCCTCGCCGCGCGCGCGCGGCACATTCCGGTCGTCAGGCGCGCCGACATGCTCGCCGAGCTGATGCGATTGAAATGGACGATCTCGGTCGCTGGCACGCACGGGAAGACGACGACGACGACGATGGTCGCTGCGCTCCTTGATGCGGCGGGTCTCGACCCGACCGTCATCAATGGCGGCGTCATCAACGCCTACGGCGCGAATGCGCGCATCGGCGAGGGCGACTGGATGGTCGTTGAGGCGGATGAGTCGGACGGCTCCTTCCTGCGCCTGCCGACGACGGTCGCGGTCGTCACCAACATCGACCCCGAGCATCTCGACCATTGGGGCGGCTTCGAGGCGCTGAAGAAAGGCTTCGACCAGTTCATCGAGAACACGCCCTTCTACGGCTTCGGCGTCGTCTGCCTCGACCATCCTGAGGTGCAGGCGCTCGTCGGGCGCGTCACCGACCGCCGGCTCATCACCTATGGAACCAATCCGCAGGCGGATGTTCGCGCCGAGAACATCTCATTCGACGGCGGCGCGTCGCGATTCGACATCGTGTTCCGCGCGCGCGGCAAGCCCGACAGCCGCATCGACGCCGTCAGGCTGCCGATGCCCGGCCTCCATAACGTCTCGAATGCGCTCGCTGCGGCGATCGTCGCGCGCAAGGTCGGGGCGAGCGACGAGGCGATCCGGAAAGGATTTGCGGGCTTCGCCGGCGTCAAGCGCCGCTTCACCAAGGCCGGCGAATGGAACGGCGTCACCATCATCGACGATTATGGGCATCACCCGGTCGAGATCGCGGCGGTCCTGCGCGCGGCGCGCCAGATGACCCGCGGCAAGATCATCGCCGTCGTGCAGCCGCACCGCTACACGCGTCTTCGCGACCTGATGGACCAGTTCTGTTCTTGCCTTAATGACGCGAATGTCGCGTTCGTGACCGACGTCTATGCGGCGGGCGAGGCGCCGATCGAGGGCGTCAGCCGCGACGCCTTCGTCGCCGGCGCGGCGGCGCAAGGGCACCGCGACGTGCGCGCGCTGAAATCCTTCGACGACCTTCCTGCTGAAATCGCGAAGCTCGCCGAGAAGGGCGATTATGTCGTGATGCTCGGCGCCGGGGACATCACCAAGCACGCCTATGGGCTGGCGGACGCGCTGGCGAAGGCGCGCCCGTGAAGAAGATGCGCCGTAAATTGACGCTGCGGGGGTGCGCGTGAGCTCGAAGGTCTCCGCCGCCGACCTCCCGCCGGTGCGCGGCCGCTATGTCGAGCGCGCGGACATGTCGGCGATCACCTGGTTCCGTGTCGGCGGGCCGGCGGACGTGCTCTACGCGCCGGAGGACGAAGACGACCTCGCCGCCTTCCTGAAGGCGACGCCGCCGGCCATTCCGGTCCATCCCGTCGGCGTCGGCTCGAACCTTCTCGTGCGTGACGGCGGCGTCAGGGGCGTCGTCGTGCGGCTCGGCGCGTCCTTCGCGAAAGTCGCCATCGACGGCCTTCGCGTGCGCGCGGGCGCGGCGGCGCTCGATGCGCAGGTCGCGCGGCAAGCCGCGCGCGCCGGCGTCGCCGGCCTTGAATTCTACCGCGGCGTGCCCGGCACGATCGGCGGCGCGCTCGCCATGAACGCCGGCGCCTATGAGCAGGAGACGAAGGACGTGCTCGTCGAGGCGATCGCCTTCGACCGTGCGGGACGGCGCCGTGTCCTCAAGAACGCCGACATGAAATTCGCCTACCGCCATTGCGGGGCGGGCGAAGGGCTCATTTTCACCGAGGCCCTGTTCGAGGGACGAAAGGACGACCCCGCGGCGATCGAGGCGCGCATGGCGACGATCATGGAACGTCGCGAAAAGTCCCAGCCGATCCGCGAAAAGACCGGCGGCTCGACCTTCGCCAATCCCGATCCGGCGCTCTCCGGCGGGCGCAAGGCTTGGCAGCTCATCGACGAAATCGGCGGGCGCGGGCGCGTCGTCGGCGACGCCCAGGTCTCCGAGCAGCACTGCAATTTCATGATCAATCGCGGCAAGGCGACCGCCGCCGACATCGAAACGCTGGTCGAGGGGCTTCGTAAAGAAGTCCTTAACAAGACCGGGGTTGAGTTGCGCTGGGAAATCAGACGGATCGGAGAGCCGGCGTGAAGCACAAGCGCATCGCAGTCCTGAAAGGCGGCTGGTCGCCGGAGCGCGAGGTCTCGCTCAATTCGGGCGCTGCTTGCGCGAAAGCGCTGCGCGAAAAGGGCTATGACGTCACGGAGATCGACGTCGGCCGAGATCTCGCCCAACGCCTTATGGAATTGAAGCCCGACGCCGCCTTCAACGCGCTGCATGGCCAGTGGGGCGAAGACGGCTGCGTGCAGGGCCTCCTCGAGGTAATGGGAGTTCCCTACACCCATTCCGGGGTGCTCACCTCCGCGCTCGCGATGGACAAGCAGCGCACGAAGCTCGTCCTCAGGAGCGCCGGCGTTCCCTCGCCCGAAGGGCGCGTGATGTCGCGTCACGAAGCGGCCGGCGGGCATGCGATGGAGCCGCCCTATGTCATCAAGCCGAACGCGCAAGGGTCCTCCGTCGGCGTTCACATCATCCGCAAGGGCGACAACCGTCCGCCGGCGGAGCTCTGCTCCGACGCATGGACGCTCGGCGACGAGGTGCTCGTCGAGAAATTCATCCCCGGCCGCGAACTCACCGTCGCCGTCATGGGCGACCGGCCGCTCTGCGTCACCGAGATCACGACCGACCTCGCCTTCTACGATTATGAGGCGAAATACGCGCCCGGCGGCTCGCGTCATGTCCTGCCGGCGAAAATTCCGCCGGTCATCGAGGAACGCTGCCTCGACCTTGCGCTCCTTGCGCACCGGTCGCTCGGCTGCCGCGGCGTGTCGCGCTCGGATTTCCGCTACGATCCGGAGAGCGCGAACGAGCAAGTCTATTTCCTCGAGATCAACACCCAGCCCGGCATGACCGCGACGTCGCTGACGCCGGAGCAGGCGGCCCATTGCGGGGTCTCCTTCCCCGAACTTTGCGAGTGGATTATCGAGGACGCCTCATGCCTGCGGTGAAGAAGAGGAAAGCGAAGAAGAAGGCGCCCTCCTTGCTCGCGCGCGCCGCGGCGATCTTCCAGAACTACACCATCGCCGGCGTCGCCGGGTCGGCGGTGTTGTTGTCGCTGATCGCGGTGGTTCTGTGGGCGGGCGGCTATTTCGGCATGATGGCGCGCGCCGCCGACCGCGCCGCCGGCGCGGCGACGGCCTCGGCCGGGCTCGAGGTGCGGCGCATCCTGCTGCGCGGCGCGCACCAGACCGCGCATGATGAGATCCTCGAGGCCCTCGGCCCCGTCATCGGCGCGCCGATCGTTCAGGTGTCGCTGCAAGAGGCGCGTGCGCGCGTCGAAGCGCTCGGCTGGGTGCGCGCCGCAGCGGTCACGCGCCTGATGCCCGACACGCTCGTCGTCGCCATTCGCGAGCGCGAGCCGGCGGCAGTCTGGCAGATAGACGGCGATCTCCGCCTCATCGACGCGGCCGGGGCCGTCATCCGCGACGTCAGCGCCTATGAATATTCGAACCTGCCTTTCATCGTCGGGTCGGGCGCCGCCGAGGCCGCCGCCGGCCTCCTTCAGGCGCTCGGCGCGCATGAGGAGCTCAACAAGCGCACCTATGCGCTGATCCGGGTCGGCGAGCGCCGCTGGGACCTGCGACTGCGGAACAATGTCGAAATCAGGCTGCCCGAAACCGGATTTGAAAAGGCGGTCGCCGACATCGCGCTGATGCACGCGGCGCAGTCGACGCTTGACCAGCCGCTCGAATACATCGACCTTCGCGATCCTGACCGCCTGATCATCCGGCGTCGCGGCGAGGCCGGCGAGAGCGTCGGCGCCGCGCAGGCGCGCGAACGGATCAGCGCCGGCTGACGACGATGGGTTTCGCCGGCTCTCTCGGGGAGCCTGCGGACTGGCGGGGCGCCGATGCCGAAGGACTTCAAACGCAAACCCGATCAGGGGCTCGTCGCCGCGCTCGACATCGGCGCGTCGAAGGTCGCGTGCGTGATTGCGCAACTGTCCGATGCATTCGAGGGCGAATATGAGGTCGATGTCGTCGGCGTCGGCCAGCATGGCGCAGCGCTGCGCGACAAGGCCCCTGATTTCGACGCCGCGATCCGCGCCGCGATCGACGCGGCCGAGCGTATGGCCGGCGAGCGTATCCGGCATGTTTATGTCGCCGCCGGAGGGCGGTCGCTGACGACGCGCCGCGTCGGCGTCGATCTCGACATCGAAGGCGGGCTCGTCACCCGCGAGGATGTCGCCGACTGCCTTGCGCAAGGGGCGGGCGCGGCTGCGCCCGAGGGCGCGACGGCGGTCCACGCCTTCAAGATCCGCTTCGCTCTCGACGGCGAGCCGGCGCCGGACGATCCCGTCGGGCTTTCGGCCGGCGTTCTCAATGCGGAAATTTTCGGCGTCGGGGTCAAGGACAGCTATCTCGCCAATATCGAATCGATGCTGGCCCGCGCCGGGCTCTACCTCGAGGAGGTCGTCGCCGCGCCCTTCGCCGCCGCCGAGGCGGTTCTCATCGACGATGAAAAGGATCTCGGCGTCCTCCTCCTCGACCTTGGCGCGCGCTCGACGAATTTCGCGCTGTTCGAACGCGGGGCGCTCATCGGCTGCGGCGGCGTTGCTCTCGGGGGCGAGCATGTCACGCGCGACATCGCGCAGATATTCGGCTCGCCGATCGCGCACGCCGAGCGCATGAAGACGCTGCACGGCTCGGTGCTGACAGGACCCGGCGACGAGCACCGCTTGCTCGACTTTCCGCAGCTCGGCGACGGCGCGGAGATCGCGCGCCATTCGAAGGCGGAGCTCGCGCAGGTGATCGCCCCGCGCTTTGAAGAGACGCTCGAATTGACGCTCGCCGCCCTGCCGGGCGGGGCGGGCGGCCGGCGCGCCGGCCGCCGCGCCGTGCTGACGGGGGGCGGCAGCCTTCTCCTCGGCGCGCGTGTAGCGGCGGGACGGCGG
>JBKBLR010000069.1:0-5164 GCA_046296195.1 Parvularculaceae bacterium
GTTCCGCCCGATTCCGCGTTCGCTGGGGAAAACGCTCCGCCGACCGATCCTTCGGGAGACAAGGCGATCCGATGGTGAAACACGTCCGCAAGGTCCGTGCTGCAGGCCGAAAATCGCGCCGCAGACGCACGCGCTGGCGGCTTATCGCGATTTCGGAGGATAGAGGCGCGCCGCGGCGTCGGCGCTGACGAAGCCGCGTTTCACATCGTCGGCCAGAAGCGCGCGATCGCGATCGGCTGGATCGCCGATTCCGCCGCCGCCGGGCGTTTCCACGATGAGCCGGCTGCCGGCGGGAATCATCTCGCGCCCCATGCCCTTAAGCGGCGTTCCATCGCTGAGCCGCACCGCGCCTGCAGCGCCAGCCTGCCCGCCGTCGCGCCCGCGCGCCGGATGGCGAATGCGATCGAACATCTTCGATACCGCGAAGGCTGCGCCTTCCGCATGCGCGAATTCGAGCGTCTGGCCGAGGCCGCCGCGCAGACGCCCGGCGCCGCCGGAATCGGTCCGGTATTCCTTGCGCCAGATGATGATCGGCGCTGCGGCTTCGTTGATCTCGACCGGCGTGTTGCGGACGCCTGACGGGAACGCCGTGCACGAAAGCCCGTCCTTGCCGGGCCGCGCGCCCGCGCCGCCGGTGTAGAACGGATTGACGACGAAATCCGCGCCCGCGCTGCCGAGGCTTCGCCCGCCAAGCAGCACCGGCAGGTAAAGGCAGGAGGCGCCTTCGGCCGGCGTCCGGTCCGGAATCGCCTTCGAGAGGGCGCCGAGCACCACGTCAGGCAGCATTTGCCCGACCGTATGGCGCGCGGAGACGGCGCAGGGCCGCGGCGCGTTGAGGATCGAGCCTTCTGGCGCAAAGACCCGCACCGGCGCCAGCGATCCGGCGTTATTGGGCACGTCATTGCCGATGACGCAGCGCACGCCGAAGGAGGCGTAGGCCTGCGTATAAGTGAGCGGAACATTGATCCCGCGCGAGGAGACGGGCGAGGTTCCGCTGAAATCGACGTCGACGCCGCTCTCGCCGATCGTCAGCTTGCAGACGAGATCGACCGGCGCGTCATAGCCGTCGATGCGCATCGAATTTTCATGAACGCCGAAGGCAAGCCGCCGGATTTCCTCCAGCATCGCGGCGCGCGAGTTTTCAACGATCACGGCGCCGACCTCATCGAGCCCATCGAGCCGGAACTCGTCCAGCGTTTCGATGAGCCGCCTTGCGCCGGCCTCATTGCAGGCGGCGAGGGAATAAAGGTCGCCCTCGGCGGCGTAGGGATCGCGGACATTCGCGGCGATGAGCTCGATCAGCGTCGCGTTCCGCGCGCCGGCGCGGAACAGGAAAGAGATCGGAACGAGAACCCCTTCTTCATAGACCTGCCGGGCGTCCGGCCCGAAGCCGAGCCCGCCGACATCGGCGATATGAGAGGTCGCGGCGAAAAGCGCCACGATCCGCCCGGCCCTGAAGACCGGCGTCGCCACGGTGAAGTCGTTGAGGTGACCGGTCCCCTCCCAGGGGTCGTTGGTGACGAGCACGTCGCCCGGCGCCAGCGTCGCGGCGGGATGTTTCTTCAGGAAGAAGCCGACGCTCGCCGCCATGGCGTTGACGTGCCCCGGCGTGCCGGTGACCGCCTGCGCGAGCATCCGGCCTCTCGTGTCGAACACGCCCGCGGAAAGGTCGCCGGCCTCCCGCACGGTCGCCGAGAACGCCGTCCTGACGAGCGTTTGCGCCTGCTCCTCGACGATCGCGATCAGCCGCGACCAGAGGAGCTGAAGGGTTACGGGGTCCGGTCGGCTCATGGCGAAGCGTTCCGTGTCAGGACGATATTGCCGTCGGCGTCGATCGCGGCGTCGAAGCGCGCGGTGACGAC
Source organism: Parvularculaceae bacterium (assembly GCA_046296195.1). Taxonomy (GTDB): domain Bacteria; phylum Pseudomonadota; class Alphaproteobacteria; order Caulobacterales; family Parvularculaceae; genus Amphiplicatus. The sequence continues at coordinate 1,863 of JBKBLR010000069.1, forward strand.
GGTCGTCGTCTGCGGCTCGAGGATGAGCGCAGGCCCGGCGACGCGGTCGCCTGGCGACAGGCTCTCGCGCCCGACCAGCTGATGGTCGAGGCGCCGGCGCGACGCGGCGTCGAAGACCGACTTTATTCTCCTTCCGTCCGCGCTGTCTTTCGGCGCCCGCCGCTCTTCGGTCAGCGCCTTCTGCGGCGCCCGCTGGACCGCGGCCGCGACGCGCAGCGACCAGCTCATGACTTCGACGGCCATGCCCGGAATGATGCGGCCGAACTGCAAGCAATAGACCTGCTCGAAGCCGTGCTTGAGCGCCTCGGCGGTGATTGCGCCCTCGACAGGCACGGCGATTTCGTGCCCCTGCCCCGTATAACGCATATAGGCCGCGCGCTCCTCCTTGAGCGGCGCCTCGCCCGCGGCCGCGCGCACGACGGCCGTCGCCTCGGCGCGCAGGTCCTGAAAAAGCGCGTCAACGCGCGCAGCGTCGAACGCGTCAAGCCGCATCGGCAGGCTGCGGGCGATTTCATAGGCCGGCGGCGCCAGCAAGAATCCGATGGCCGAGCCGACGCCGGCGCCGGGCGGGATGATGACGGTCGTCAGTCCGAGCTTTTCGGCGAGACGCGCCGCATGCAGCGGCGCTGCGCCCCCGAAGGCGACCAGCGCGCGCCGGCGGATGTCCTTGCCCTGTTCCACGGCATGCGCCCGCGCCGCCGACGCCATGTTCTCATCGACGACTTCGCTGACGGCGTCAGCGGCGTCCTCGGCGCTCATCGACAAGGGCTCGCCGACCGCCGCCTCCATGGCTTTCCTTGCGGCGCTTTCATCGGGACGAATGGCGCCGGCGGCGAAATGCGCCGGATCGATCCGCCCAAGGATCAAGTCCGCATCCGTCACGGCGGGCGCCGCGCCGCCGCGCCCGTAGCAGGCCGGCCCGGGCTCCGATCCCGCACTTTCCGGCCCGACGACGATACGCTTCAGCGTGTCGACGCGGGCGAGCGAGCCGCCGCCCGCGCCGATCTCGACGAGCTCGATCACTGGAATGCGGATCGGCGTTCCCGATCCCTTCTTGAAGCGGTAGCTGCGGTCGACCTCGAAGACCCGCGCGGTCGCCGGCGCGCCGTCGTCGATGAGGCACATCTTCGCCGTCGTGCCGCCCATGTCGAACGACAGCACGGACTGAAGGCCGAGCAAGCGCGCGATTGATGCGGCGAGCACCGCCCCGCCGGCGGGCCCCGATTCGATGAGGCGGACGGGGAACCGCGCCGCCGTCTCCACCGTGCAGAGCCCGCCGCCCGAGGTGACGAGCAGGAACGGACAGGAAAAACCCTTCGCCTGGAGCGCGGCTTCGAGCGCGCGCAAATAGGATTCCATCAGCGGGCGCACATAGGCGTTGGCGACGGTCGTCGTCTGGCGTTCATATTCCCGGATTTCCGGCGCGACTTCGCTCGACAGCGAAATCGAGACGCCCGGCATCGACCGCTGAAGGATCTCCCCGACGCGCCGCTCATGCGCCGGATTTGCATAGGAATGGAGAAGGCCGACCGCAATGCTCGCAACGGCTTCCCGTTCGAGCGCCGGCACGAGGGCGGCGACCGTCGCCTCGTCGAGCGGCAGCACGACCTCGCCGCGGGCGTTCATCCGTTCCCTGACGGGAAGGCGCAGCCAGCGTGGAACGAGCGGCGGGGGCCGGTCGATCATCACGTCATATTGCTCGAAGCGGTGCTCATAGGCCATTTCGAGCGAGTCCCGATGGCCCTCGGTCGTAATGAGCGCGGTGACGGCGCCGCGCTTTTCGATGAGCGCATTCGTCGCCAGCGTCGTGCCGTGAATGATGAGGCCGACCTCTTCCGGCAAGAGGCCGGCCTGCGACAGCGCAGCGGCAACGCCGCTGAGGACGCCTTCCTGCGGCGCGGACGGCGTCGTCAGCGTTTTGAGCGTGACGCGCGCGCCATCGGGCCTTTCAAGCGCGATGTCGGTGAAAGTGCCGCCGATGTCGACAGCGAGCCGCGCCTTCGCGTTCATTCGACCGGCACGGTGTAGTTGAGCGCCGAGCGGCCGCCATCGGCGAAAATCGTCTGGCCGGTGATGTAGCTCGCCATGTCGCTGGCGAGGAACAGCGCGACGGCGGCGATTTCGGCCGGTTCCCCGACGCGGCCCGCCGGCGTGCGGGAGAGGATGCGGCGGCGCCCTTCCTCATCCTGCATCACGCCCTTCAGCAGGTCGGTCATGATCGAGCCGGGACCGATCGCGTTGACGCGGATTCCGTATGAGGCGAGTCCGAGCGCTGCGGCGCGCGTCAGCTGGCGGACCCCGCCCTTCGAGGCCGTGTAGGCGAGCTGATTGGCGATCGCGAGATCGGAGTTTATCGAGGACATGTTGACGATGGCGCCGCGGACGCCGCGCTCGATCATCGCCTTGGCCGCAATCTGCGTCAGGATGAAATAGGACCGGAGGTTGATGTCCATCACCCGGTCCCATTCCTTCGGATCGAGATCGAGAATGGTTCCCGGCGCGGTGACGCCGGCATTGTTGACGAGCACGTCGATGCGGCCGAATTCATCGAGCGCCCGCAGCACGATCGCCTCGCAATCGGCCTCGCTCGCGACATTGGCGGCGATCGGGACCGCCCTCACGCGGAAGTCGATGGCGATGAGGTCAGCGACGCCGCGATTGCGGTCCTCGTTGACATCGGCGAGGACGACGCCGGCGCCCGCGGCGGCGAAGGCGCGCGCGCAGGCCTCGCCGATGCCGGCGGCGGCGCCGGTGACGATCACGGCCTTGCCTGAGAAATCGAGCGGATTGGCGGCGGGGAGAGGCATCGCAGCAAAGCCTAGCATCGCCCGCCGGGCAGACAAGCGCCGGCGCAAGGGCTGGAGCGGGTAGAGGGAATCGAACCCTCGTCTTTAGCTTGGAAGGCTACGGCTCTACCATTGAGCTATACCCGCGCTCGGGGCGTTAAATAGCCGAACCCCGCCGCCGCGCAAGGCCGCCGCCGCGCTTTACATCGTCCGCAGCGTCGTCTTGAGGATTTTTCCCGACGGGTTGCGGGGCAGCGCGTCGATGAAATCGACCTGGCGCGGCAGCTTGAAGCTGGCGATTTTCGGTCGGAGATAGTCGATCACCTCTTGCGCCGTGAGATCCTTGCCTGGACGCCTGACGATGAAGGCCCGCGTCACCTCGCCCCATTTCTCATCAGTGGCGCCGACGATCGCGGCTTCGAGGATCGCCGGATGGGCCGCGAGCACGTTCTCGAGCTCCGCCGGATAGATGTTCTCGCCGCCGGAGATGATCATGTCCTTGATGCGGTCGACGAC
>JBKBLR010000070.1:0-4288 GCA_046296195.1 Parvularculaceae bacterium
ACCTTCGGGGGCGATCGCCCCGCGATGACGAGCCCCCGCGCCCGCCAAAAGCCCAGGCGGCGCGGGGGGTCGGGGGGTTTCGATCAGGATGCGTGATGTCGCGAGCGCGATCTCGATCCGGTTTCCTGCCTATCGCGGCGTTTTCGCGCCGGACCGCGCACGCCGCCCCGGAAAAGCCGAGAAAACCGTCCGGACACGGAAAAGATCATTCGGCCGCGGTCGCGGCTGGTGCGAACTGCAGCTCGGCGAGGCGCGCGTAGAGCCCGCCGCGCGCGAGCAGCTCGCCATGCGTGCCTTGATCGGCGACGCGTCCCTGATCGAGAACGATGATCCGGTCGGCCTTGAGGACCGTCGCCAGCCGATGCGCGATGACGATCGTCGTGCGGCCCCGCGAGATGCGCTCGAAGGCGATCTGGATGAGGCGCTCGCTTTCCGAATCGAGCGCGCTCGTCGCCTCGTCGAGAAGCACGATCGGCGCATCGCGCAGGATCGCACGGGCGATTGCGAGGCGCTGGCGCTGGCCGCCGGAGAGCGTCGCGGCGCCTTGCCCGAGCGGCGTGTCGTAGCCCTGCGGCAACGCGCGGATAAACTCATCGGCGTTCGCGGCGACCGCGGCCGCGCGCACCTCATCATCCGTCGCCCCAGGCCTCCCGAAGCGGATATTGTCCGCGGCCGTTCCGGCGAACAGCGGCGCGTTCTGCTGCACGATCGAAATCTGGCGGCGCAAGAGCGTCGGGTCGACCCTGCGGATGTCGACGCCGTCGATCGTGATCGCGCCGTCCTGCGGATCGTAGAAGCGCAAGAGAAGCTGGAAGATCGTGCTTTTGCCCGCGCCCGACGGACCGACAAGCGCCGTCGTCCGGCCGGCGCCGAAATCGAGCGTCACTCCTTTCAACGCCGGCATGGTCGGCCGAGTCGGATAGGCGAAAGCGACGTTCTCGAAACGAATGGCGCCCTTCACCGGCGAGGGCGGCTTCAGCGCCGGCGGCTCGGCCTTGATGTCTGATTGCGCGCTGAGAAGCTCCATCAGGCGCTCCGTCGCGCCAGCCGCGCGCATGACTTCGGCGTAAGTCTCGGTGAGCATGCCGGCGCCGGAGACGGCGACGAAAGCATACATGACGAATTGCGTCATCGCGCCGGCGGTGAGCGCGCCCGACTGCACCTGCGTCGCGCCGAACCACAGAACCGATATCAGGCCGCCGAGGATGAAGGTGAAGATGACGCCGGTCAGCATCGCGCGAACGGTGATGCGGTCGAGCGCGACCTTGAATGTCTTCTCGACGGCCTCGCGAAAGCGGGCGCTTTCCTCGCGTTCGCGCGTGAAGGCCTGCACCGTTTCGATGGCGCCGAGGCTTTCGCTCGCGCGCGCCGACGCGCCTGCAAGGCTGTCCTGGCTGGCGCGCGAAAGGCGCTGGACGCGCCTGCCTGAAAGGATGATCGGGGCAAGCATCAGCGGTCCGACGGCGAGGATCATCAGCGCGAGCTTCCAGCTGACGAGGAACATGAGGAGGATGGCGCCGATCGTCGTCGCCGTCGTGCGCAGGGCGACCGAAATCGACGAGCCTACGAGCGTTTCGATCAGCGTCGTGTCGGTCGTCAGGCGCGACAGAACCTCGCCCGTGCGCACGTTGACGTAGAAGGACGGGCTCAGTCCCAGAAGGTGATCGTAAACGCGCATCCTGATGTCGGCGACGACGCGCTCGCCGAGCCGGCTGACGAAATAGTAGCGCATGGCGCTCGCAAGCCCGAGCAGAACGGCGACGGCGAAGCCGGCGAGGAAATAGCCCGTGAGGTCGTCGCCGACGGCGATCCTCTTGCAGATGGCCTCGCCCGGCGCCGAGGCGAATCCGCAATCGACGACAAGGCGGAACGCCGCGGGAAGGACCAGCGTCAGCGACGAAGCGAGAATGAGAAAAAGCGCGAAAGCGGCGAGAAGCCCTTTGTAGCGCAGCACGAAGGGCGCAAGGCGCGCCAGCGGCTTGATGCTGCGCGCCTTGGCGCGGTGCTCGGCGTCCCGCGCGAGGTCGGCGGCGAAGCGCGATCCGCGATCGGCGTCGGCCCGCGCCGCCGCGGCGTCCGTTGCAGCTGTTTCACTCATGATCAGGCCTTTGGCGCGCCCGCGCCGGTGTCGCCGGGCGGCACGAAGAGAAGAACGGTCTGGAAGGCCGCCGCTGCGGCGGCGCCGCCCGACAGGCAGAGAAGCATCCCGCCGATCGTCGGTCCGACGATGATCTTCGCGAACTTCGCCGCCAGCAGAAGGACGATGAGGGCGATCGCCGCCCGGGCGTAAAAGCGGAGGAGATCGGGAAATTCATCGCCGCCCTGAAATTGCGCGGCGAAACGCGGCCAGGCGATATAGATGTAAAGCCAGCATCCGAGCCCGGCGGCGATGATCGCCGGGGCGAGCGACCATCCACGGAATAGGCCGACCAGGATTTCGCGCGCTTCGGTGAAGCTGAGCGCGGCAAGGCCCGCGCCGATGACGCCATAGACGGCGGTGATGCCGAGCGACATCAGCGGCTTGGCGTGCCGCGCCCGACGGAAGGCGACGTCCTTCGCTGGTATGCCCCAGTTTCGCGTCAAGCGTTGCTCCTGTCAGGCGCCGGGTCGATCAAGCCGTCGGATTACCGCCTCAAAAACGCTTTCAAACATCGCCGCCGTCAGGCGCCCAGTGTTGGTGTTGTAACGTGAGCAATGATAGCTGTCGAACAGGAAAATCCCGCCGGGCAGGGCGTGCTCGGCCCCGTGCGAAAACGCCGCGGCGCGGGCCGGCAGTCCGAGCGCCGCCAGCGTCGACTCATGCGCGATGCGGCCAAGGCAAAGAATCGCTCGGAGCTTCGGCAGCGCCGCGATCCGCGCCGACAGGAAAGGTCGGCAGAGCTTGATTTCATCAGGCGCCGGTTTGTTCTGCGGCGGCGCGCAGCGGACGGCGTTGGTGATCATCGTCCTCGAAAGAATGAGGCCGTCGTCGGGCCTTGCGTCATAGACGCCGTGAGCGAGACCGAACTTGATCAGGGTGCGGTAAAGCAGATCCCCGGCGTAATCGCCGGTGAACGGCCGGCCGGTGCGGTTCGCGCCGTGCAGCCCGGGCGCAAGGCCCACGATCAGCAGGCTTGCATCCTCCGCGCCGAAGGACGGCGCCGGGCCGTTGAAATAGGCGGGGTAAGCGGCGGCATTCGCCGACCGATAGGCGGCGAGTCTTGAGCAAAGGACGCAGCCCGTCGGCGGCTCCGGCGAGATTGTCGCCGGCTCCGCACGCAATCGAGGCGCAGCCGCCGTGCTCATGCCGGCGGGCGCGCGTCAGTCGACGTCTTCAAGGTCGTCCTCGTAATCGCCTTCGAAATCATCCTCGCCGGCGTCGTCCTGAACCGGCCGGGTCCGTTTGGGCGCGCTTCCCGTTCGGCCGATGTCCTTCTCGAGGTCGGCGAGGTCGAAGAAGCGGTCCGCCTGTCGGCGCAGCTCGTCGGACGCCATTGGCGGCTGGGACTTGATGGTCGACACGACGCTGACCCTGACGCCCTGCGCCTGCACCGCCTCGATCGCCCGCCGGAAATCGCCATTGCCGGAGAAAAGAACGATGTGGTCGATCTTCGGCGCAAGCGACATCATCTCCACGACGAGTTCGATGTCGGTCGAGCCTTTGAAACGCTTCTTGCCGGTCGCGTCCGTGAATTCCCGCGCGAGCTTCGTCACCATGGTGTAGCCGTTGTAGTCGAGCCAATCGACGAGGGGTCGAAGCGGGGAATAATCCTGCTCGCGGTCCTCCTGCATCGAGGTGAAATAATAGGCCCTGACGAGACGGCTCGCCGCCCGGGACTTCGCCAGCAGGTTCTTGTAATCCATGTCAAAGCCCAAGGCCCGAGCGGCCTTGTAAAGATTGGCGCCGTCGATGAAGAGCGCGGTCTTTTCAGACTCGCGCATACCCAGAAATGCGTTCATTGAAGCCTCAGGTCAGCCCGAAGGATACGGAATAGGCGATCGTCCGCCGGCGCGCCGACGGCGCAGGGTAAATACATGATTCTGATAGGGTTAGGATCAAGCCTCGCGTTCTGCGGCCGACCGCCGCAAGACGTGATCGGCCTTGCCTTGGCCGCGCTTGATGCGCATTTCGGCGTGGCGCGCCGGTCAGGGTTTTATGTGTTTCCAGCCTGGCCCGATCCGTCCGACCCGCCCTTTGTCAACGCCGCCGCGGTCCTCGCCGGAGCGCCTCCGCCGGCCGATCTGCTGGCCGGCCTTCATGCGATAGAGGCAGCCTTCGGCAGGACTCGGGGCAGTAAGAACGCCCCGC
>JBKBLR010000071.1:0-3435 GCA_046296195.1 Parvularculaceae bacterium
CCGATCGCGGCGGCGCTCGACGGCGGCGTCATCGAGGCGCTCGATCTCTACCGGCACGGCCTTTCCTTCGCCCGGCGCCGGCTCGAAACGCTGGTGCGGTTTTCAGATCGCGCCGCGCTGATCATCGGCGGCGACCCCTCGCTGGCGCCGGAAGCGGCGGCGGCGATGAGCGCGGCCGACGCCGACCGGTTCCGCGATTTTCTCGAGCGCGCGCTCGACGACGCCCGCCGGCTGGCCCCCTGGTTCGCCGGCGAGGAGCGGGCGACCGCTCCGTCTGCGGACGATATCGCCGCCTCCCTCGATCAACGCCTTGCGGGCCGCTTCGCCGATCCCCGCCTTGAAGACTGGCTGCGGGCCGAAGCGCTGCTGCGCGCGGCCGTACGGCCGACCGAACCTTATGGCTGGCTTGCGCTCCTCCATCGCCTTTCCGGCGACGCCGCCGGCCTCCAGGCGGGGCTTGCGGCGATCGAGGGCGGCGAACGCGCGCTCCTCGCCGCGCTGCGCCGCGCCTGCCAGGCGCTCGGCGTCGCCTTCCGGCAGACGGACCGCATCGCCGGCGTCGTCGTTGAATGGGACCGGGTCGAAGGCCTCGCGCTCGACGACGGCGGCCAGATCCGCGCGCCTGCGGTCGTTTCGACAGCGAGCGCGCGCGAAACCTTTCTCGGGCTGGTCAGCCGCGCGCGCCTCGACATCGAATTCGCGAATTTCGCCGATGCGCCGGGCGCGCGTCTTGCCTCGGCGCGCGTCCATGTGGCGCTCGACCGCGCCCCCGCCGACGAGGTCGCCGCCGCGCGTCCCGACCGGCGCTTTCTTCTTGCGCCCGGCGCGCTCGAAACGCACCAGGCCTTCCGCGCGGCGGGCGACGGCGCCGCCGCCGGCGTCCTGATCGCCGAAGCGATGATCCCGAGCGCCATCGATCCGGCGCTCGCGCCCGACGGGGGAGCGACGATCTCCATGCTCCTCCATCCGGTCGGGCGCCATGCGCTCGACGATGCGGCGGCGCGCAAGGCGATCGCCGCCGCTGCGACCGGCGTTCTCGATCGCCTCATGCCCGGCGCATCGGCGGCGGCGTCGGCGATCGACATCGAACCCCTGTCGCCGGCGGCGGCGCCGATCGCGATCTGCGTCGAACGCCGGCGGCTCTTCACTGAAGCCTCGGGCGTCGACGGCCTCTTTTTCTGCGGGCCGGAGGTCCAGCCCGGCGCGCGTCTGACGCTTGGCGCCGGCCGGCGCGCGGCCGAACGCGCGCTCACCTATGTCAGGCAACGGAGCGGGCGATGATTTTTTCAGCCTCCGCCGATCTCCCGGGCGAGCCGCGCGCGACGCCGCTTTATGCGGCGGCCGCCTCGCTCAGCGCTTCCAACAGCTGGACGAGCGTCAACGGCTGGGCGGCGGCGCGCGTCTACACGACGGTCGAGGAGGAATACGCCCACGCCTCGGAGGGCGCAGCGCTCGTCGATCTCGGGCCCTTCTGCCGCTACACGGTGCGCGGCGCGCGCGCGCCGGAAATGCTGGCGCGGCTGACGACGACGCCCGTCGCCGAGCTTCGCCTCGGTGAAAGCGCGCGCGGACTCATTCTCGACGGCGCCGGCGATGTCGTCGATTTCGCGGAGATCGCCCGCCTCGGCGGCGATCTTTACCTGCTGACGACGACGGCGCCGGCGGATCGGCGCCTGCAGCTCGCCCAGCGCGGCTTCGACGTCAGCCTCGCCAATGTCGGGCGCGATGTCGCCGCGCTCGGCGTCGTCGGTCCGAAAGCGCGCGAGGCGGCGAGCGCGGCCGGCTTCGACGTGCAATCGGCCGATCTTGCCGCGCAGGGGCGGGTGCGCGGCGTCGAGCTTGCGGTGCGCCCGATCAATTTCGGCGCCGCGCCGGGGCTCGAGATCGTCTATCCTGCAGACGAGGCGCTGACGCTGTGGGAGCGGCTGCGCCGCGCCGGCAAACTCATCGCCGCCGGTCTCGACGCCCTCGACATTTTGCGCATCGAAGGCGGCACGCCGCGCATCGGCGTTGATTTTGAGAGCGCCGATCGCGCGCGCCCGGGCGCTGGCCGCACGCCGGCGGAGATCGGTCTGCCGCATCTTGCGCCCCCGAACCGCGCCTGGTTCAGCGGCCGGCGCGCGATGTCGGCGGCGCCCGCGCCGCGCCGCCAGCTCGCCGTTCTGGCCGCCGACGCCGATGCCGTCGCGCCGGGGGCGACCGTCTTCGTCAAGGGCGCGCCGGCGGGGCGCGTCACCTCCGCCGCCTATTCGCCGGAGCTGCGGCGCGCGCTCTGCTTCGCCGATATTCCGGCCGCTCTCGGGCCGGAGCCGCTCGAGATCGGGCTGGCGGATGGGGCGCGGATCGCAGCGACGATCAGGGAAACCGCCGAAAGCCGCCTCGCCGGCGCGTTCCGGAAGGCGCTTCGCGGCGCGACGGATTGAGGCGGGTCGCCCGTTTAAGACCCAGAGGGCGAGCGATGAACCCCAAAGGAGACAGGCAATGATCAGAACCGGAATCGCGGCCGCGGCGGCCATCATCGCGCTTGCCGGCGGTGCGGCCTTCGCAGGGACCGGCAAGTTCTCAACAGCGGACAAGGACGGCGACGGCCGGGTGTCGGTGTCCGAACTCGACCAGCGTCACCGCGAATTCCTCGCCAAGGCCGACGCCGACCGGGACGGCTTTATCAGCGAGGCTGAAATGGACGCGTTCCGCGAGACGAAGAGGGCCGAAATGAAGGCGAAGACGTTCCCGGACGCCGACAAGAACGGCTTCGTCGACCGGCGTGAATTTGAAGACGCGGCGCGCGCCCGCTTTGCGGAGCTTGACAAGAATGGAGACGGCCGCCTTTCGGAAGAGGAAATGCGCGCCGGCCATAGGCGCGGTCATGGCCATCGCGGCCGCCCCTGAATCAGACGGCGCCTGCGGCGGTCAGGGGCCGCCGGCGCTGACACAGGCAGGGCGCGGATTTGGACGCGGGCGAGGACAGCGACGATGCGCTGGCGATGCGCGCAGGCCGGGGCGACCGGCTTGCGGCCTCGCGCCTCATCGCGCGCCATTCGCCGCGGGTCTTTTCCGTCTGCCTGCGGATGATGGGCGATCGCGCCAGCGCCGAAGACGCCGCGCAGGAAACGTTCCTGAAGCTCTGGCGCAGCGCCGACCGCTGGAAGCCGGGGCGCGCCAAGTTCGAGACCTGGCTCTGTCGCGTCGCGGCGAACGCCTGCATCGACCGGCTGCGCCAGCGGCGCCCCGAATCGCCGGCGGAGGAGGCGCCCGACCTCGCCGACGAGACGCCGCTCGCGGAAGAGGGCCTCATCGCGGCGGAGCGCCGGCGTGCGGTCGCGTCCGCGTTGTCGGCCCTGCCCGATCGCCAGCGGCTCGCGATCGTGCTCTGCCATTACCAGGAATTGACGAATATCGAGGCGGCGGCGGCGATGGAGGTCAGCGTCGATGCGC
>JBKBLR010000072.1:0-2049 GCA_046296195.1 Parvularculaceae bacterium
GCGATCGGAGCACCCCGCCGAGCCGCCGGCTCTCGTCACCGCGCCGACGCCACGCATCGATGCCCACATGACCGCCTTCGTCGGCGCGATCTCTCTGCCCCCCGCGCTCGCCGACGCTTTCGGCTGGCGGGCTCTCGCGCGGCCGCTGGCGCCGGCGGCGCTCGGCGCCGTGATGGTCGCGGTCGGCGGCGTCCTTGGCGCGGCGACGGCGCCGGCCGCCGGCGACCTCGAGGCTTACGTTTATCTCGCCGCCGGGCTCGACCCCGCCGGCGGCTTCAGCGCGGAGGTCGCCTCATGGGCCGAACAGTGACGATCCTGCTCGCGCTTTCGCTCGCAGCGAACGTCTTTCTCGGCGGCTTCGTCGCCGGCCGCATCGCCGGCCCGAACCTTCCGGGCTTCGAGCGCCCGGGCGGCGTGCGCCATGGCCATGACCGCGGCGATCCGCATGCGGAGCTTGAAGGATTGCCGCCGGCGGCGCGCGACAGGCTGAAAGCGCTCATCCGCGAGAACCGCGGGCGGTTCGCCGAGACCTTCCGCGAAGGGCGCGCGCTGCATCAGGAATTCATCGCCGTCCTGACCGCCGAGACCTTCGACCGCGCCGCCGCCGAAGCGGTCGCCGCCAGGATCGAGGCCTTCGAGCGCGAGCGCCGGCCGTCGACGCCGCGCCTCGTCATCGAGACGATGGACGGGCTTTCGCTCAAGGACCGGCGCGCGCTCGCCGCGCTCGTCGAACGGCGCATGGCCGATGATCTGATCGGCAAGGGGCGCCGCGGTCACAAGCGCTGGCGCGGCGAGGGTCCGCCGCCACCGCCGCCTTCGGGCGAGGCCCCGGCGGAGGCGCCGCCTCAATAATAGCGCCAGACGATCAGGCGGCTCATGATCAGGATCAGCGACACGCATGCCCAGAAGGTCAGCCGCGTGCGCAGAGCGCCGTACCAGGCGGGAAAGCCGCCCTTCGCCGCCGTCGCGAGGTCGCGAATCAACAGCCAGGCGAAGACGGCGATGATGATGACATAGCGCCAGACCGCGGGAACCGAGAACGTCAGAAATCCGCCGGGCCAGATCGCGAACCAGGCGATCAGCACGGCGATCATCCGTGGCAGGAAGGGTTCATAGGCGTCATGGCCGCCCTTCAGCGATGCGCCCGCGCCCGTTCCCGCCAGAAACGAGGCGATGACACCGGCATAGGCGAGGACGATCGTGTGGATGTTGAGCGCCGCCCATTGCGGGATGATGAAGGGCGACATCCACATCACGGCGGCGCCGGACACGAACGGCGCCACGCCGTAAAAGCCGAGCCGAGTCATTTCCTCTTCGTCACGCAACATGCCGGTCCCCGCTCTTCAGCGGCTGACAGAATGCCAAAAGGCGGTGCGGGAAGCCATCGGGGCGCGGCGCCCCGAAAGGGGGAATTCTTCAGCTCGCGGGCAGCAGCTCGTTGGCGATCGGGTCCGCGGGCAGCGCCCGCCAGGCCGCGGCTTCGGCGTCCCGGGCGGCGCGCTCGGCCGGCGGCAGCGTCTGGGCGAGTCCGGCGGCCATTTCAGCCGCCTGCGCGTCGCCGTTCTTCGCCGCGACCGAATACCAGAAATAAGCGAGCCCGGCGTTCTGGACGCCGTCCGCCTGGCGCTCCGTCGTCGGATGATAGGTCGCGCCGAGATTGTACTGGCTGTCGAGAAGCCCGAAGGAAGCGGCCTTCTCGAACCAGGAAATCGACAGCTTGGGATCGACGGGGCCGCCTTCGCCGCGCGCCGCCATTACGCCGAGCCGGTGCATCGCGAGCACATTGCCGCCGTTTGCCGCGCGCTCGAACCAGGCGCGCGCGCTCACGAGATCCTTCAGGTAGATCTGCCCCATTTTGTAGAGTTCGCCGAGCTGCAATTGCGCCGGCGGATGGCCGAGCGCCGCCGCCTTCTCGATTTCGGCGAGCGCGGCTTTCGCCTGCGCGTCCGTCTCCGCCGATTTGAGCGCTGTAATGTTCTTAAGATAAAGCTCGCGCGGGCGCACGAGGTCGTTGGCGGCGGCGGCGGTCTCGTCGCGAACGGCGGGCGC
>JBKBLR010000073.1:0-1988 GCA_046296195.1 Parvularculaceae bacterium
GCCGCCCGGTCCGGCGACGCGAATCATCCCTACACCAATCAAATTCCGTTCACGACAATAACCATCGCCGCGCTAAGGTTCCGTTAATCCGGCAACTTCTTCCCGGCAGAAAGCGCTGAGGCCGGCTTGTCGGTGGAACCCGCGCAAGCGCTCATCAATTCTTTTGTCGTTTGAAATCATTGCGCTTTTCGCGCCCGTCAGGGCGCCGCCGCAACTGGCACGGGCTTCGCTTTTCTCGCTCGCCCGATCTTGCGGGCCTGTTGGGAAAAGGTTCATGCCCCTCGCCGCCGTCCGAGTCTTCCTCTTCGCGTTCTCGCTCGCTTTCGCGCTGATGGCGACGATCGAGCCCTCCCGCGCGGCCGCCCGCATCAAGGACCTCGCCGATGTCGAGGGCGTGCGGGAGAACATGCTAATCGGCTACGGTCTCGTGGTCGGTCTCGACGGCACCGGCGACCGCATCCGCAACACGCCGTTCACGCGCGAAAGCCTTGTCTCCATGCTCGAACGCATGGGCGTCAACATCCGCTCCGAGCAGCTCAACACCGAAAACATCGCCGCGGTGATGGTGACGGCGAACCTGCCGCCTTTCGCCCGCCAGGGCGCGCGGATCGACGTGGCGGTCTCGGCGCTCGGCGACGCGAAAAGCCTGCGCGGCGGCGTTCTTCTCGTCACGCCACTCTACGGCGCCGACGGGGAAGCCTACGCCGTCGCGCAAGGGCCGCTCGCCGTCGCCGGCTTCGCCGCGCGCGGTCAGGCGGCTTCCTTGACGCGCGGCGTGCCGACGAACGGACGGATCGCCAACGGCGCCATCGTCGAGCGCGAGATCGATTTCGGTCTCGGTGACCAGTCCTCCCTGCGCCTCGCGCTCCGCAATCCGGACTTCACCACCGCAAGCCGCATCAGCGCCGCGATCAATGCAAAGCTCGGCGCCGGCGCAGCGCGCGTCGCCGACCCCGGCACGGTGACGGTGACTCGCCCCAGCGCCTATGGCGGCGACATGGTCAATCTCTTCGCCGACATCGAGCGGCTGTCGGTCGACGCCGACACGCGGGCGCGCGTCATCATCGACGAGGTTTCCGGCGTCGTCGTCATCGGCGACGATGTGCGGGTTTCGACCGTCGCCATCGCGCAGGGCAATCTGACGATCTCGGTCGGCGAGACTCCGCTCGTCAGCCAGCCGACGCCCTTCTCGCGCAACGGCGAGACCGTCGTCGTGCCGAGGACGAGCGTCGGCGCCGACGACCAGCCGGCCGACCTCAGGATCGTCGAGCGAAATGTGCGCCTGCGCGACCTCGTCGACGGGCTCAACGCGCTCGGCGTCAGCCCTCGCGACCTCATCTCGATCCTGCAGGCGATCAAAGCGGCTGGCGCGCTGCAGGCCGACATCGAGGTGATGTGATGATCGAGGCCCTCGCCGCTTCGCCGAACCTCTCCCCGCGCGACCTCGCGCGCGCCGAGACGGCCGCAAAGGAGTTCGAAGCCGTCTTCATCGCGCAGATGCTGGCGCCGCTGTTTGCGTCCGTCGATGCGCCCGCAATCGCAGGCGGCGGCAAGAGCGAGGCCTTCTTCAAGAGCCTTCTGCAGGAACACTACGCCAAGGCCGTCGCCGAGCGCGGCGGTTTCGGCGTCGCAGATCATGTGAAAGCCGCCCTGATCGACATCCAGGCGCGCACCGCGCGCCCGAGGGAGAACCGCTGATGACAGACACCATCGCCGCCGAAGCGCGCGTGCGCGCGCTCATCGACCTCACCGAGGCCCTCAGCGCCATCGTCGCGCAGGAAAACGACATCCTGACGACGCGCCGCCCGCGCGATCTGCAGCCGCTGCAGGCCGAAAAGGCGCGCCTCGCCGCCGCCTACGCCCGGTCGATCCGCGATATCGCCGCCGACCGGGGGAACATCGCCGGCGCTTCCGCCCCGCTGTTCGAGAAGCTCCGCGATCTGACGAAAACCTTCGAAGGCTGCGCGATGCGCCAGCAGGCGCTGCTC
>JBKBLR010000074.1:0-1393 GCA_046296195.1 Parvularculaceae bacterium
CTATACGTCCACTTTCGTGTTTGCAGAGTGCTGTGTTTTTATTAAACAGTCGCAGCCACCATTTCACTGCAACCCCATCGGCCTTCGAGCGCGAGGCTCTACAACCTACCGGGGCACACCTTCTCCCGAAGTTACGGTGTCAATTTGCCGAGTTCCTTCTCCCGAGTTCTCTCAAGCGCCTGAGAATACTCATCTCGCGCACCAGTGTCGGTTTGCGGTACGGTCAGCTGCAAGCTGAAGCTTAGTGGCTTTTCCTGGGACCCCATTCGGTCACTTCGCGAGCAAGCTCGCTCGAGCAACGGCCTCGGTATATGACACGCGGATTTGCCTACGTGTCGCCTACTTCCGCCTCAACCGGCACTTCCAACCGCCGGATGACCTAGCTTGATCCGTCCCCACATCGCACTTGCAGCCGGTGCAGGAATGTTGACCTGCTTCCCATCAGCTACGCATCTCTGCCTCGCCTTAGGGGCCGACTCACCCTACGCCGATGAACGTTGCGTAGGAAACCTTGCGCTTACGGCGAGCGGGCTTTTCACCCGCTTTAACGCTACTCATGTCAGCATTCGCACTTCTGATACCTCCAGCAGCCCTTACAGACCACCTTCACAGGCCTACAGAACGCTCTCCTACCATGCGTGTTGCCACGCATCCGCAGCTTCGGTAACCGGCTTGAGCCCCGTTACATCTTCCGCGCAGGACGACTCGATCAGTGAGCTATTACGCTTTCTTTAAATGATGGCTGCTTCTAAGCCAACATCCTGACTGTTTTAGCCTTCCCACTTCGTTTCCCACTTAGCCGGTTTTAGGGACCTTAGCTGGCGGTCTGGGTTGTTTCCCTCTCGTGTCCGGACGTTAGCACCCGGTGCACTGTCTCCCACGCTGCTACTCTTCGGTATTCGGAGTTTGCCTTGGTTTGGTAAGTCGCCATGACCCCCTAGCCAAAACAGTGCTCTACCCCCGAAGGTAATACGTGAGGCACTACCTAAATAGTTTTCGGAGAGAACCAGCTATTTCCAGGTTTGTTTAGCCTTTCACCCCTATCCACAGCTCATCCCCTACTTTTGCAACAGCAGTGGGTTCGGACCTCCAGTACCTGTTACGGCACCTTCATCCTGGCCATGGATAGATCACCTGGTTTCGGGTCTACACCCAGCGACTCTATTCGCCCTGTTCGGACTCGGTTTCCCTGCGCCTTCCCTACTCGGTTAAGCTTGCCACTGAATGTAAGTCGCTGACCCATTATACAAAAGGTACGCCGTCACCCCTAAGGGCTCCGACTTTTTGTAAGCATGCGGTTTCAGGTTCTATTTCACTCCCCTCCCGGGGTTCTTTTCGCCTTTCCCTCACGGTACTGGTTCACTATCGGTCAGATGCGAGTACTTAGGCTTGG
>JBKBLR010000075.1:0-990 GCA_046296195.1 Parvularculaceae bacterium
CTTCGACGAGCGGTGCACCGACAGCCGCAGGCGGCCATGCGCGGTCGCCTTGATCTTGTTCCGGACGCGCAGGCGGCGCTTGAGGAACAACTCTCTCTTGTTGTTTGCCATGTTCGCCACCCTTACTTCTTCTTGCCTTCCTTGCGGAAGATGTACTCATCCTTGTAGCGGATACCCTTGCCCTTGTAGGGCTCGGGTGCACGCCATTCGCGGATGTTCGCTGCCACCTGGCCGACCTGCTGCTGGTCGATGCCTTCCACGACGATCTCGGTCTGCTTGGGGACGGAGACGGTCACGCCCTTCGGCACCTCGAAGTTCACTTCATGGGAGTAGCCCAGCGACAGTTTCAGCGTGTTGCCGGCCATTGCGGCGCGGTAGCCGACGCCCTGGATCTCCAGCTCCGACTTGAAGCCGGTGGAAACGCCGGTGACGAGGTTGTCGATCATCGAGCGGGTCATGCCCCACTGCTGGCGCGCACGCTTGGACAGGCCACGCGGGGTCACCTTGACGGTGTCGCCCTCGATGGTGATCGTCACGTCGTCGCCCGCGGTGAAGCTGCGGGTGCCTTTCGGGCCCTTCACTTCGATGGTCTGACCGCTGATCGAGGCAGAGGTGCCCTTGACCAGCGTGACGGGTTTCTTGCCGATACGAGACATCAGAGCCCCCTTAGAACACGGTGCAAAGCACTTCGCCGCCGACATTGGCAGCGCGTGCATTTGCATCCGACAGAACGCCCTTCGGGGTCGAGACGATGGCGACGCCCAGGCCGTTGCGGACCGAGGGAAGCTCGCTCACACCCATGTACACGCGACGGCCGGGCTTCGAGACACGCTTCACTTCGCGGATCACGGGCTCGCCTTCGTAGTACTTCAGGCTGATGGTGAATTCGCCCTGCTTGTTGGCCGTTTCGTTCTTCTCGTAGCCACGGATGTAGCCTTCCGAGAGGAGCACGTCGAGCACGCGGGCGCGCAGCGTCGAGGCGGGGGTCGT
>JBKBLR010000076.1:0-897 GCA_046296195.1 Parvularculaceae bacterium
GGGAGATGCGGCGGCGACGCTCGACACGATCAAGGATCTTCAGCTCACCAACTGGAGCACGAGATGCGAGATTGACGGGATGGATGATGAACGCTGGTGCGCTCTGACCAAGAAAGACCTGATGATCGGCATCTGGAAAGATGGCTCCACATTCGTGAATGTTGGCCATGATCACTTCCCCTCTTCGCAGATTGCCATCCGCATCGACAAGAATACGCCTTATACGGCGAATGAGGCGGCAGGCTTCAGCGGAAAGCAGGTTTCCGGAATCCTTTCGTCTTTCAGAAGCGGAGAGAAGGCACTGACCCGGTACCAGGAATGGCCCTACGAGACCAATATCGACGTGACGGTTGACCTCTACGGGTTCAACGAGGCGTGGGACATTCTGACAAGAGTGTATGAGGCGCGGTGATCTGTGCGGTGCATTGCGCTGCGCTTAATGCACCCTACGCGGAGGGCTATGGCGACTGGCCGGGCGGAGGGCGCCGGTTTGTGTGTTCCTAGGCAACAGATCAGGCGGAGATCGAGGCGGTGCGCAGGGCGTTGATGCGGAGCACGCTCGAATATTAAGTTAGGGGCGAAGGGGGCCGCCCGCGTCTTCCGTATCGAGTTATAGCGGCGTTTATAGGATTTAGCTTGATACCAACAGCAATAGACTTGAACAAATTGATCGAAAATTCGTAGCCAAAATTTCCCTAATTTTGTTCGAGCAGTAGCGGTTGTCGATAGCCTCTAGGTCAAGGGGATTGAGAATCCTTTCTATTTTCATTTCTACAGAGCGAAGTGCTACATGGAAAGCAATGCTCATTTAGCTTAAGCTATAGGGATAGATTGGACTTCCCCCGGTTTCGTGGACGGTTACGGGCTAGCGGATTCCAGTGTTTCCAGTCGGCTCCT
>JBKBLR010000077.1:0-870 GCA_046296195.1 Parvularculaceae bacterium
CCTTGCTGCCGCCCGTGCTGGCGGAGGACTTCTCGTCCGGCTGGGATGTCCGGGGAGACGTGAATGCCAGTCTCTTCCGGCGACCCTCGGCCCGCTACTTCGACGTCGCGAATTTCGCGCCGGGACAATGGGTGGAACTGCGCGACACACGCGGCGCCAACGCCTTCGGCGGCAGCCTCGGCGCAGGATTCAAATACAAGTGGCTCCGGCTCGACACGACCCTCGACATCCGTTCTACCGCGCGTGTGGCGGGCTTCGCGCCGCCCGAGGGCAACTGGGGCTATGCGGGGCCGCTGCCCAATCCCTCCCGGATCGACCGGTTCGGCGTCACGGCGCATTCGGCGCTGGTCAATGCCTATGTCGATCTCGGCGGCTGGGGCGGCGTGACGCCCTATGTCGGCGTCGGCGTCGGCGTCGCCCGCCTCGCCGCCTCGAACTACGTCTCGACGCCGGTGCCCGCCGCGGCGCTGCTCGGCGAGATGACGGTCACGCCGGCGCTGACCAATACGGTGAAGTGGACCCTCGCCTGGGCGGCGATGGCCGGCGTCACCATCGACGTGACGCCGCAGACGAAGATCGACGTCGGCTACCGCTACATGCACATGGGCGCCCTGTCCTTTGCCGATACGGGCGGCGGCGCCTATCGCACGACGGTGGCGGCGCATGAATTCCGCATCGGGCTGCGCTACATGTTCGGCGACGGGCTCGGCGTCGGCGGCCACTGACGGCACCCTCAGCACTAACACGCACCTCCTTGACCTGACTCACCATTGGTCCTATCCCCATCCGCGGGACATGCCCCCCCAACGGGGCACGCTCATCTGTGAGGATGGAGATCCAAATGGCGACAACCGCCCCGACTGCGCGCCC
>JBKBLR010000078.1:0-238 GCA_046296195.1 Parvularculaceae bacterium
TCAACGTCCGCCCCGTGCTCGATGCCGACGGCCAAGAGACCGGGATGTTCGAAGTGCCCGCCGGCGGGCGCCGCTATCGCGCGCTCGAGCGGCTGGTGAAGCAAAAGCGCCTGGCCCGCACCGCTCCGGTCCCCTGCGTGGTGCGCGAGGGCGGCGACATCTCGGCCGAGGAGGACTCGCTGGCGGAAAACAGCCAGCGCGAGCCGCTGCATCCGCTCGATCAGTTCCGCGCCTTCCA
>JBKBLR010000078.1:248-822 GCA_046296195.1 Parvularculaceae bacterium
CGACCAGGGCCAGGGGGAGGAGGCGATCGCCGCGCGCTTCTTCGTCACCCCGGCGCTCGTGCGGCAGCGCCTGAAGCTCGCCGCCGTCTGCGAAAAGCTGCTCGCCCTCTATGCCGAGGACGAGCTGACCCTCGACCAGCTGATGGCGTTCACGGTGACGAACGATCACGCCCGTCAGGAGCAGGTCTGGGAGGCGCTCGCCCGCAATCCCTACAAGGAAGCCTATCAGATCCGGCGGATGCTCACCGAAGGAGCGGTCCGCGCCGCCGACAGGCGTGCGCAGTTCATCGGCGCCGAAGCCTATGAAGCGGCCGGCGGCGTCGTCTCGCGCGACCTGTTCCAGGCCGATGACGGCGGCTGGTTCCAGGATCCGGCCCTGCTCGACCGGCTGGTGGCTGACAAGCTCGCCGCCGCGGCCGAGACCATCGCCGCCGAGGGTTGGAAATGGGTCAGCGTCGATGTCGGCTTCGCCTACGGCCACACCCACGGCCTGCGCCGTCTCGCCTCGGCCAGCCCGCTGAGCGATCAGGAACAGGCCGCCTATGACGCCCTGCGCCAAGAATATGCGGCTCTC
>JBKBLR010000079.1:0-804 GCA_046296195.1 Parvularculaceae bacterium
GCCGATCGAGACCAGCGTCGCCATGATGATGATGGTGAGATACATGCCCGGCTCCATCGGGATGCCGAGCGCCTGAACGGCAAAGAGGGCGATCAGGCCCTGATAGAGCGCGGTGCCGTCCATGTTGATCGTGGCGCCAAGGGGCAGGACCGAGGAGGCAACCGGCTTGCCGATGCCAAGATTCTTGGTGGCGCAGGAAATGGTCATCGGCAGAGTAGCGTTCGACGATGAGGTCGAGAAGGCGACCATCTGCGCGTCGAACACCCCGCGGAAGAAGGGGATCAGCGGCAGGCGCAGGACGCCCTTTACGATGAAGCCGTAGGTGAACAGCATATGCAGGATACAGGCCGTGTAATGGGCGAGCGTCATCTTGCCGAGCACGGTGAGCACGCTGAGGCCGCGATCGCCCATCACCCACGCCATCAGGGCGAGGACGCCGAAAGGCGCGGTTTCCATCACGATCAGCGTCAGCTTCATCATCGCCTCGGCGCCGGAGTTGAACAGCTTCTCCAACGGCTTGCCCATCTCGCCGGTCATCATGATGCCGACGCCGAGGAGGATGGCGAAGAAGATGATCTGCAGCACGTCCCCGCGCGCAAAGGCGTCGATGGGGTTTGACGGGATGATGGAGAGCAGGGTCCGGACAAGCTGTTCGCCGACGCTGCCGGCGGGCGCGTTGACGGCGAGGCGCGAGCGGGTTTCCTCGATGTCTGCGGCTGAGGCGATGGAGGTGTCAAAGCCTGCGCCCGGCTGGACCAGCGTGCCCATCAGGAGGCCAAAACAGATGGCGACCATGGTGGTACC
>JBKBLR010000080.1:0-803 GCA_046296195.1 Parvularculaceae bacterium
GGACGAGGCCCGCGCCTTTGCCTTTCGCCGGACAGATCGCGCCGAAGATATAGGCCCATTGCGTGCGTTGATCCTTCGGCGCGCGCGGCCTCGTTCCCTTCCTCGCCCATCGGCGCGTGATCTTATTCTTCTGGCCGATGCGCGCTTCGTCCTGGAACCAGACCTCGATCTCTACGCCGGGATCGAGGGTCGCCTTGATTTCCACCACCTTGGCGGCGAAGTTTTTTTAAACGCGTCAACGGCGAGCTCGTTCTGCGCATGATGGCGCGGGCGCGCCGACAATTTGCGAAGTCCGAGCGCGCGCATCTCCCGGCTCATTGTCGTCTCGCTTAACGACACGCCGAACTCGTCATTGAGCCATTGCGCCAGATCGATCAGCCGCCAGCGAACGACGCCATGGATCGCCGGGATCGGACCCGCCTCGACGATCTCCTTCAACGCGCGGCGTTGGTCGCCGTTGAGCTTCGAAGGATGGCCAGGCGCCTTGCCGTCGATGAGCCCATCAGGACCGCGCTCATTGAACCGAAGCGCCCAGTCCCGAACCGTCTGCAGCGAGACATCGCCGATCTGCGCCGCCTCGCTCCGGGTCGAGCCGTCATAGACCGCCGCCAGCGCCAGCAATCGCCGGGCCTGCGACGCGTCCTTCGTTCGCCGCGCCAGACGCCGCAGCGCCTTACCGTCAAAATCACCCCGAAGACCAACCGCATGCCGTCCCATCGCGAACCTCCCTCGTTCGCCATATCGAATCAGCATTCGCGAGCGCTGTGAATCCCAAATGAGTCACGATCAGCGCGAGTTAGTAT
>JBKBLR010000081.1:0-779 GCA_046296195.1 Parvularculaceae bacterium
CATGCTCGCCGACAAGGACCGGATGCTGGGTGCGGTCGGCCACGATCTGCGCACCCCGCTCGCGAGCCTGCGCGTCCGTGTCGAGCAGGTCGACGACGACCGCTTGCGCGAAAAAATGATCGCCTCGATCGAGGAAATGACCGCGATGCTGGCCGACATATTGGCGCTCGCGCGCTCGGGGGCGGGAACCGAGGCGCCCGAGGCGATCGCGCTGCCGCTGCTGCTGCGCGAACTGACGGCTGACTATGGCGAGCAGGGCAAGGATGTCGCGGCGGGCGCGCTCGCCGAGGCGGCGGTGCGGGCGCGCCCGATGCTGCTGCGCCGGGTGCTGCGCAACCTGATCGACAACGCCCGATCCTTCAGCGCCCCCGACGGGGTGGTGCGGGTCTCGCTTGGGCGGCAGAAGGGTCAGGCTCTGATCATCGTCGACGATGACGGGCCCGGCATTCCGCACGAAAACCTCGAGAGCATCTTCGAGCGCTTCTATACCTCCCGCCCCAAGGGAACCGCCTTTGGCGGCAATTCCGGCCTCGGCCTGTCCATTGTCCGCCAGATCATCCTCGCCCATGGCGGCGCCGTGCGGGCGGAGAACCGCCCCTCGCCGTCGGCGGCGGGGGACGCCCCTTCGGCGGAGGCTGGGGACATCGCCGGCGCCCGCTTCACCGTGGTCCTGCCCGAGGCCCGCCGGTGATCCTGCACGCGGGCTTGATCGCCCGCCCAGGCCCCGGCGGCTGGCGCGGCGTCCTGATCGAAGGCCCCTCAGGCGCCGGCAAGAGCGA
>JBKBLR010000082.1:0-771 GCA_046296195.1 Parvularculaceae bacterium
AGAGGAGGCGCTGGATCAGGCTGAGGCCGGGGAGCGGGGTGGCGAGGGCGTAAGTCATGCGGGGGAGAATAGCGCGGGCGTGGAGCCGGGTGGATTGGAGGGGGGATTTGGGGTGTGTTGTGCTGTGGCGGCGGGCTTTTGGGTGTTGGAGAGGGCGGGGTTTATCCCCGGTTTTGCAGACGGCAGAGGCTCGGGATATGCCGCGCCAGACCCCCGCCTTCGCGGGGGTGAGCGGATAAAAAAAGGGGGCCGTCCGGATGACACGGGGGATGGTTGGAGTTTTTTTGGGAAAACTCCAATTTTCCTCCAAGGGAACGCCAACGGCATTTGCGGACAGATTGGGACAATCCGGGACAGTTTGGGACAGATCAGGACAATTGGGGACAGTTTGGTGCATTGCGCTGCGCTTAATGCACCCTACGGCTACCAGATCATTCTGGCGGGCGGAGTTCCCTTGGGCCAGTTGAGATTGGCTCTTCCGGGGGCGGATCGGTGGGGTCGGGTTCCGGGAGAGGCTCAGCTTCGGCGACGGGCTCTTCGGTGAGTTCGGCGGGTGTGTCCGGTGCCGGTTCGGTCACCGGAGGATTGCGGAAGGTATCGTCCGCCGCGTTCAGGAGGTCGTTGAGTTCATCGTTCGCGTTGCGGGGCGTGTCGAGGGCTTCTTCGCCAGTTTCGGGGGCTTCGGGGAGCTCTTCGAACACAGGCGGCGGCCGGGGCGTTTCGCCTTTGGGGGTTTCGCGGGGCGGAAGTTTGGGGGCGTCGCCGCCGAAG
>JBKBLR010000083.1:0-769 GCA_046296195.1 Parvularculaceae bacterium
TTCGAGGCCGTAATCGATGCGGTTGACCATGATCTGCGTCTGCCCCTGCGGCTGCATGTCGCCGCCCATCACCCCGAAGCTCATCCACGGCGTGTCGCCATGCGCGGCGAAACCGGGGATGATCGTCTGGAACGGGCGCTTGCCGGGGGCATAGATATTCGGGTGGCCGTCTTGCAGGCTGAACAACTGGCCGCGATCCTGGAACATGAAGCCCAGCCCGTCGGCGACAAGGCCCGACCCCATGCCGCGGAAGTTCGACTGGATCATCGACACCATCATGCCGTCCTTGTCGGCGACGCTGAAATAGGTGGTGTCGCCATGGCTCGGCGCCTGCCCCGGATGGACCGGGGTCAGGATGCGGTCGGGGCGGATCAGCCGGGCGCGCTCGGCCGCATAGTCCTTCGAGATCAGCCATTCGACCGGCACGTTCGAAAAATGCGGGTCGGCGTAGTAGCGCGCGCGATCCTCGTAGGCGAGGCGCTTTGCCTCGGCCTGAAGATGGATCGACAACGCCGACTGGAACCCCGCGCCCTTCAGGTCGAAATTTTCGAGGATGTTGAGCATCTGCAGCGTCGCGATGCCCTGCGTGTTGGCGCCGAGTGCATAGACGTCGGTGCCGCGGTAGGATGTGCGGTGCGGCTCGATCCATTCGGAGCGGTGCGCGGCCAGATCCTCGCGGCGCAGCCAGCCCCCGATGCGCCGGAAATAGGCGTCGATCGTCCGCGCAATCTCGCCATCGTAAAAGACGTCGCGGCCGCCCTCGGCGATC
>JBKBLR010000084.1:0-742 GCA_046296195.1 Parvularculaceae bacterium
GCTATGACTACCTGATGCAGGCCGAAGCCGGTTTCATGTTGGCAACAGGAGAGCCCGATGGCCCGCCGATCCGCTGCGGCCTCTCCATCATTGACTTCCACACCGGCAGCCATCTCGCCACCGCTATCCTTGCCGGAATCCTCGGCGCGCAGCGTTCGGGGAAGGGCTGTGATGTCGATGTGACCCTGTTTGATACGGCGCTGCATCAACTGTCCTATCCGGCGACCTGGTATCTCAATCGCGGTCACGCGACCGAACGCTTGCCGCGCGGCGCGCATCCCTCCATCGCCCCGAGCCAGCTGGTGAAGACCAAGGATGGCTGGGGCCTGTTGATGTGCCAGACGCCGAAATTCTGGGATCTTTTCTGCGAACTTGCAGGCGCTCAGCATCTCAAGACAGATCCGCGTTTTGCCACCAATCCGGCGCGCCACAAGAACCTTGCACAGCTCACGGAAGTGGTTGACGAAATACTCAGCCAGCGGACGAGCCAAGAATGGGTGGACCATTTTGCCGGGCAGGTTCCGTTTGCGCCTGTGCTGGATATCCCACGCGCGCTCGACAATCCCTACCTTGCTGAAACCGAGATGCTCGAGGTTGTTGCCCATCCCTCTAAACCGGAAGGTCTGCGTACCCTGGCGTCGCCTTTCCGTGTGAACGGGAAACGCCCCGTCACCTCACGGGCGCCCGAGCTTGGCGAGCATAATGGCGAGTTCAGCCAGGGCGCTCCCGCAAAACCATGAAA
>JBKBLR010000085.1:0-737 GCA_046296195.1 Parvularculaceae bacterium
GGTCGAAGCGGTTGCCGAAGGCCCAGATGACGAGGTCTTCGGCGCCGGTGTTCTCGAAGCAGTGCGGCTCCGGATCGCCGGCCAGATAGCAGAAGGCATCGCCCGTCCTGGCCGGGATGCGCTCGTCGCCGTGGAGCAACGTCGCGGTTCCCGCCATCACGATCAGAATTTCCTCCTGAAAGAGGTGCCGGTGTCGCCGTGACGACCGGTCGCCCGGCTTCACCGTCTGGATGATGAGGCCGACCCTGTCGCTGCCGAGCGTGCTGCCGACATCCGTCATGGTCCCGCCGATGCCGGCCTCGAACCGGTAGTCGAAGGGCTTGATGTCGGCGATCGCGACGCGGCGCGGCGGCATCGGCAGACCCTCAGAACGGCAGCTTCATGCCGGGCGGCAGCGGCAGGCCGCCGGTGACGCCCTTCATCTTCTCCTGCGCCACGACCTCGGCCTTGCGGCGGGCGTCGGCATGGGCGGCGACGATGAGGTCCTCGACGATCTCCTTCTCGTCGGCCTTCAGGAGCGACGGATCGACGGAGATGCTCCTGAGGTCGCCCTTCACGGTGAGGCTGACGGTGACCATGCCGCCACCGGCCGTGCCCTGCACCTCGGTGCGCTCCATGTCGGCCTGCGCCTCCTGGAGCTTGGCCTGCATGGCCTGTGCCTGTTTCATCAGGCCCATGATGTCCTTCATGGCGAATATCCTTCGCTGTGATCAGAAGTCGTCGTCCCAGGGGTCGAC
>JBKBLR010000086.1:0-731 GCA_046296195.1 Parvularculaceae bacterium
GGGAAAACGGACGTACACCAGCACGCCCAGCTGGATGATCTCGGGTCAAGTTTTGAAACAGCGAAACGGGCTCATACCCTTTTCTCGGGGCTGCACCTGCGAAATCAGCGTCTCAACCCCGGTTCCCCCTGACAATACCCCGGAGCCAGTGCTCAGCCCCACCTATATAACCCTCGAAGACAACGGGAAAATCGCTGCCCGCACCTAGGCAGAGAAATCCGTTCGGCAGGCAAGTGGCGGAGAGGAAGGGATTCGAACCCTCGATGGAGTTTCCCCCATACGCCCTTAGCAGGGGCGCGCCTTCGACCACTCGGCCACCTCTCCAGCGCAAGCCCGGTGGTCTATTGAAAGCCTCCGGCCTTCGCAAGCCCCGACCGCCGCCGAAATCCGCACAGGCACCGGTCATCGCCAGGCGGAGGTGAGTTCCATCAACCCGGCGTGCAGACAAGATATTGTTTTCAGTTGTGTTTTGATCAGCCGCTCTTTTGAGGCCCGAACAGACGGCTGCAGATCCACGCGTCATTCTTGACACCGTTCAGCACGACACCCAGCACTTTACCGCCATGCAGTTCCACATCCCTTCGCAGTTCGGCCACAGCCGCCGCAGGCGTCTCGTCGGCCTTGACGGCCAGCACCACAGCATCCGCCTGCGACACGAAGGCAAGGCCGGCCCGTGACCGGTTCGTCGGCGGTGCATCCACGACGATCCATTCAGCCCCCTGTCTGACGGC
>JBKBLR010000087.1:0-690 GCA_046296195.1 Parvularculaceae bacterium
GAGTGCTGAGCGGCGCTTGGCGGCCCTTGCTGGGTTCTGTGCGGCTCGACGGGGCCGAGCTGGAGCAATGGAGCGATGCCGCGCGGGGCGCCTTCGTCGGCTACCTGCCGCAGGACATCGGGCTGTTCGAGGGAACGGTAGCCGAGAACATCGCCCGCTTCCGACACGACGCCGCATCGGACGACATCGTCGCCGCGGCCTGCGCCGCCGGTGCGGACGAGATGATCCGCAAGCTCCCGTCTGGCTACGAGACCCGGATCGGGGAGGGCGGGATGACGCTGTCCGGCGGTCAGCGCCAGCGCGTCGCCTTGGCCCGCGCCCTGTTCGGCAATCCGTTCCTGGTGATCCTCGACGAGCCGAACGCCAATCTCGACGCCGAGGGCGAAGCCGCGGTGACGCAGGCGATCCGCCACGTGCGTGAACGCCAGGGCATCGCCATCGTAATCGCCCACCGGCCGAGCGCCATCGCCGCCGTGGATGTGGTCGGTGTGATGAAGGACGGGCGCATGCAGGCCTTCGGACCGCGAGACGAGGTGCTGAAGCGCGTGCTCGCGCCGCCCCGCGGACAGATGCCATCATGACCGGGGTGCCGATGGATCGGACGGGCAAGGCGGACGATGCCGCTGCACAGACCGCCGCCATGCGGCGGCTGGTGGCGACCGGGATCGGCGTCATCGTCTTGTTCGTCGG
>JBKBLR010000088.1:0-683 GCA_046296195.1 Parvularculaceae bacterium
GAGGCTGAGCGGACGAGTTCGTAGTCAGGAAAACCCGATAAGCCGTTCGCTAGAGCAGATTCCGATCAGTATGCATCGTAGCCAGCGGCCTTGAAGTAGTTGGCGCACTCGCTCGGCGTGAAGGTGTCGATGGCGTCAGCGATGGCGCGTTCGAGGCTGGAGACGGTGCGTGCGGCCGCCTTGCGGAGCAGAGCCTTGAGCTTGGCGAAGGCGTTCTCGATGGGGTTGAAGTCGGGGCTGTAGGGCGGAAGGTAGCGCAACTCGGCGCCTGCCGCCTCGATCATCTGGCGCACGCGCGGCCCCTTGTGGCTGGACAGGTTGTCCATGACGACGATGTCGCCGCGCCTCAGTTCCGGGACCAGCATCTTGGCGACATAGGTCTCGAAGGCGTCCCGGTTGATGGGCCCGTCGAGAACGAAGGGAGCGATGAAGCCGCGGAGGGTCAGTGCGCCGACGAAGGTCGTGGTCTTCCAGTGGCCATGCGGCACGCCCACCCGAAGCCGCTCGCCGCGTCGGCAGCGCCCATGGCGGCGCGCCATGTTGGTCGAGGCCCAGGTCTCGTCGATGAAGACGAGGCGCTCGGGATCGAGCTCGATTTGCTCCTCGAACCATTGTTCGCGTCGGGTCAGGACGTCGGGGCGATCCTGTTCGGGGGCGTGCGCGGTCTTTTATTGCGCGTGATG
>JBKBLR010000089.1:0-332 GCA_046296195.1 Parvularculaceae bacterium
GGTTGTGGATCCGCGTCGCCGACGAGTTGCGGGGCAGTTCGGCCAGTTTCAGAGTCGCCTTGAAACGCTCTTCCATCGGCTTGGACTGGTCGTTGATCACCGCCTTCAGTGCGGCGCGCTTGGCAGCATGCTGCTTCACAAGCTTCGCCCGCTTCACTTCGCGGTTCACCATGGATTTCTTTGCCATATCTCAGGTTCCTCGCGGCTTTACGACGTGAAGGGCATGTTGAAATGCTTCAACAGCGCCTTGGCTTCCGCGTCGGTTTTCGCGGTGGTGCAGATGATGATGTCCATCCCCAGAACCTCGTCGACCTTGTCGAAGTTGATTTCGG
>JBKBLR010000089.1:340-669 GCA_046296195.1 Parvularculaceae bacterium
CCGGTCGCCGCGCAGCGTGACCTTGCAGCCCAGCGGCATCTCCTCACGGACGCGGAAGCCGGCGATCGACTTCTTGGCCTTGGTGATGACGGCCTTCTGACCGGCGATCTGGGACAGTTCCTCGGAGGCCTGCTTGACCTTCTTGGTGTCCTTGACCGCTTCGCCGACACCCATGTTCAGGACGATCTTGTCCAGACGCGGGATCTGCATGTCGTTCTTGTAGCCGAATTCCGACTTCATCGCCGCGCGGATCCTGTCCGCGTAGACGGCCTTGAGGCGGGGCGTGTATTTCGATGCGTCGAGCATTACAGCACCTCCCCGGTGGTCTT
>JBKBLR010000090.1:0-668 GCA_046296195.1 Parvularculaceae bacterium
GCGACGCATGCAGCGGGGCGCCTTTCAGCGGTCAGGGTCAGTGATGGTTTGTCAGATGTAAGCCGGGTTGGCGGACGCCGCCAGACCCGGCCCGGACGACGAGAGCATCATCGTCGGTGGATCGAGCCTTCGCGCGCCAGATCGCGCAGATCCTGGTCGCTCGGGTTGGAGGCCAGGACGATATCGGTGGCGCGGCGCCAGCCGACGCTGTCCTTGTCCAGCATCTCACGCGCCCGCATGGCGAACATGCGCGCCTCGTTCATGCCGCCGAGACCATAGTAGTATTCAGCCGTCGCCAGCCGGGCGAGACCCTCGTCGCCCCGCGCGTCATAGGCTTGGGCCAGCAGCCGCCAGGCGTCCGGCACGTCCTCGTGCAGCAGCGCGCGGCGCAGTTCGGCGATGCCCTCGTCCCGCTTCTTGGCGTCGCCGAGGTTGATCAGCGTCTGGCCGAGATTGATGCGCAGCAGGGCGGCGTCGGGCTTCAGCTCGACCGAGCGGCGCTGCGGGTATTCCGCCTCTGCGGTGCGGCCGAACTCGAACAGCATCTGGCCCTTGAGCTCCCAGAGGTAGGCGTTCTCGGGTTGCTCGACGAGCAGGGCGTCGACCAGCTTCAACGCGCGATCCAGGTCCTTCAGGCGGTAGTAGGCGATCGCCCGGGCGTACCGCGC
>JBKBLR010000091.1:0-664 GCA_046296195.1 Parvularculaceae bacterium
CCACATGAGATAGGCGAGAACGTCCTGCTTCTCGTGCTCGAAGAGCCGGAAGGTGGTCATGGGGAAGTGATCCTCGTGCAGCAGGCGGTTGAAATAGGCCTCGTCCCGCCCCGGCCGCCTGACGATTTCCTCGTAGGACGCCGCCATGCCCCGGCGCGGCGGCTGGCCCGCCTTGAGATGGCAGAGGCGGCACCACTCGTCGACGACGCGGCGCCCGCGGCTCGGGGCGTCAGTTGCGCCCGCCGGCGCGATCGCCAGCATCAGCATCCCGAGCGCCAGCATCTTCGCCTTCATCGCGTGTCCTCCGCGTCAACAGCAACGACACTGCCCGATGTAGGGCGTATGGCCCTTGAGGCGCCTCAAGTCCGCGGTCGCACCATCCGCCACGCTCTTTCACGTCGGCGTCGGCGATCTTGCGGAGTGCTTGACACCCCTTTGGCCGGGACCTTATATCCGCGCTCTCGCGAGCCGGTTCGCCGGCGCGCAGCCCTTTGGGGCGGGGTAGCTCAGTTGGTGAGAGCGCAGGATTCATAACCCTGAGGTCGGCAGTTCGACTCGGCCTCCCGCTACCAAATGGACGACATTCGTCCCTGTGAGAGAGTTGACCATCCCGCGTGTGCTCCAGCCGCTGCGGGAACGCATGGTCAGGGTAGCGCCCGCTCTG
>JBKBLR010000092.1:0-657 GCA_046296195.1 Parvularculaceae bacterium
CGTCTTTCGCCAAGAGGGAAAGCACTTCGGATGCAGCTGCACGCAGCCGCCGCTTCGCCCGGTTGCGTTCAACGGCGCAGCCCACCTTTCGCGTGACGGTGAAGCCAACGCGGGGTGGATTTTCATCGTTGCGGAAATTGGCCTGAAGCACGAGGCCGCGTTCTGCGCGCTTGCGCCCGCGGGCTGCGGCAAGGAAGTCTTTGCGCTTTCGCAATCTGTCCGGCTGGCGGTCCATCTGGCTGCTCGCAGAGGCGCGTGGCACCGCGCCTGATCGGAAAGCCTCGACTGCAGGGGACCGTGAGGCCGGGCCTTGATGCACGGCGCCGGAGGTCACGGGTGCTGGGATCAGGCGGAAAGCCGCTTGCGTCCCTTGGCCCGGCGCGCGGCCAGTACCTTGCGGCCGCCAACGGTTGCGGCGCGTGCACGGAAGCCGTGGCGGCGCTTGCGGACGAGTTTGCTCGGTTGATAGGTCCGTTTCACGTCTCTTCTCCGGCGGATCCTGGCCAGTTTCGGGCGCCCATCAAGGGCTGCCTCGCATGCCAATAAAAACAAGAGCCGCAGGCGTTGCCACCCGACGGCTGTCTGACCGGGTGTATAAGCGATATGGCCCGTCCAAGTCAACGTCTTGGGGCCGATTCCGGCCCGGATCGCCGCATC
>JBKBLR010000093.1:0-353 GCA_046296195.1 Parvularculaceae bacterium
GTGGACCGTCGTCGCCTCGAGCGGCTCGACGAAGCCGCCCGCCAGCCCGACCGCGACGCAGTTGCGATACCATTGCTTGCGCCGCACCCCACCCTTGAACTTGATGTCGAAGGGTTCGATCCGCGGCGTACCGACGCTCGACATCAGGCGGTTGAGCGCCTCGTCGCGCGACAGATAGCCGCTCGAATAGACGATCCCCGCGCCCATCCGGTGCTGGAGCGGAATGCGCCATTGCCAGCCGGCATCGTGCGCGATCGCCTGCGTATAGGGCATCGGCGGGCCGAGATGGTCCGACTGCACCGCGATCGCGCTGTCGTTGGGCAGCCAGTGCGACCAGTCCTCGAACCCCGCAT
>JBKBLR010000093.1:363-656 GCA_046296195.1 Parvularculaceae bacterium
CGGCGGTCGCCGTCTAGCAGCAGCGCGGCGATATTGCCGGTCTCGCCGTCGAGTTCGACCTTCTCGATCCTGCCCTCGACGCGCTTCGCGCCATCGGCCTCGGCGAGCTTGCGCAGGTAGCGGCCATAGAGCGTTGCATCGACGTGATAGGCGTAATTCATCCGGTCTTCGGGCAGATGCGCGAACTTGCCCTGCAGCCCGGCGACGAGCTCGAGACAATAGTCGTCGTAGCTGTGCGGATAGCCCTTCGCGCGCGCCGCGAGCCAGAAATGCTGGAAACCCGCCGACCAATG
>JBKBLR010000094.1:0-650 GCA_046296195.1 Parvularculaceae bacterium
CGGCACCCTCAATCGCGTGATGATCCTTGAGATGTCGGTTCCGGCCTGGCTGGTAAGCGTGATGGTCGGGTTGCCGCTGCTCTTCGCACCATTTCGTGCCCTGATCGGCCATCGCTCGGACATGCACCGGTCGCTGCTCGGCTGGCGACGGGTACCCTATATCTGGATGGGCACGTTGCTGCAATTCGGCGGCTTGGCAATCATGCCATTCGCGTTGATTGTGCTATCGGGCGACACCCACGGTCCCGCCTTCCTGGGCCACGCCGGGGCGGCGCTGGCCTTCCTTCTTGTTGGCGTTGGTCTGCATACGACGCAAACAGCCGGCCTCGCGTTGGCGACCGATCTGGCTCCCCCCGGATCGCGCCCGCGCGTGGTCGCGCTTCTCTATGTGATGCTGCTGGCAGGCATGGTGCTGGCGTCGCTGGTGTTCGGCACGCTGCTGGACCAGTTCAGCCAGATCCGCCTGATCCAGGTGATCCAGGGCGCCGGACTTGCGACCATGCTGCTGAACATGGTGGCGTTGTGGAAGCAGGAGGCGCGCAACCCGGCGCTCACTGATCCGGCGCGGCCGCGGCCGGATTTTGCCATGGCGTGGCGGCGGTTCATCGCGCAACCGGACGCAGTCCGTTTCCTGATCACGGTCGGACTTG
>JBKBLR010000095.1:0-644 GCA_046296195.1 Parvularculaceae bacterium
CGCGGCCGATGTCCTGCTCGAAGGCGTCGGCGATCAGCCAGACGCGCGACAGGTCCGCGATCCGATACAGCATCTCGCCCGGCATGAAGCGCATGCCCTGCACGGCTTTTTTCTCCAGCACGACGCCGGGCGCCGGCGCGCGGAACGTCAGCGTGCGGCGCGGCTCTGCGCCGGCGGCGAGCTGTGCGATCTCGTCCTCGCTCACGTCCCAGTTGCGCAGCCGCGCCAGCGCAGCGTCGGCGAGCCGCCGCATGCCGGCGACCGTCTGGGGATCGGCATCCTTCAGTTGCGCGGGCCCGTGCGCGGCCACCGCGTACTCGCGCTGCGCGGCGAGCAGCTCCGGGCTGTACGCGTCGAACAGACGATCGCCGGCCGCGACGAACTGGCCGGTCGCGTTGACGTACAGCCGCTCGATGTAGCCCTCGAACTTCGGCGCGATCGTGAACTGGCGCCGCTCGTCGATCTCGATCCGGCCGGTGGCGCGGACGACCGCGTCGAGCGCGCGCCGCTCGACTTTCGCGGTGCGCACGCCGAGCTTCTGCACTTTCTCGGGGCCGATCTTCACGCCGCTCGCGGCTTCCTGCTCGTCGCCTTCGTAGACGGGGATGTAGTCCATGCCCATCGAGTCCTTCTTCGGCACCGGC
>JBKBLR010000096.1:0-641 GCA_046296195.1 Parvularculaceae bacterium
TGCGCAGCGGTGCATTGCGAAAGATTTGCGTCAAAGCACACATTCAACGGGTTTCGACCGCGGTGTCCGACAAGGGCGCGGTGGTCACGAGTTGAAGACGGCGAACGCGTAAGCAGTGTTCACGGATCCGGCTGGCGATGTGCGGCCTGAAGGCATTTCAGGCGGCAAAGCTATAGGGTCAAGTGAACAAGAGCATGTGGTGGATGCCTTGGCGATGATAGGCGACGAAGGACGTGATAGCCTGCGATAAGCCTCGGGGAGCTGGCAAATTAGCTTTGATCCGGAGATATCCGAATGGGGAAACCCCATGGGCACAATGGCCCATGACCCGCAAGGGGGCCAACGGACTGAACTGAAACATCTAAGTAAGTCCAGGAAAGGAAATCAAACGAGACTCCCTTAGTAGTGGCGAGCGAAAAGGGAATAGCCCAAACCTGTATACTACGGTGTGCAGGGGTTGTGGGACGTCGACATGTAGCCCGACTGTTAGTCGAACCCTTTGGAAAGAGGGGCCAAAGACGGTGATAGCCCGGTAGGCGAAAATAGAGAGGCGCTAGACGTATCCCGAGTAGGACGAGGCACGTGGAACCTTGTCTGAATCCGGGGGGACCACCCTCCAAGGCTAAGTACTCCCTAGTGAC
>JBKBLR010000097.1:0-633 GCA_046296195.1 Parvularculaceae bacterium
GAGACCGCCCCCTTGGGCGTCCTCGCCCTGATGGCCTGGGTGATGGGCGACCGGGGGCTCAGTGTGCTCACAGTCCTCGGCAAGATGACGCTGGCCCACTATACCGCCTGCATCCTGCACATGGTCATCACCTATGGCTTCATCGTGAAGGGCATGCTGCGCCTGCCGCTCATCCCCTTCTTCCGCGGCGTGTTCGACGCGCAGATGGTCGCCTTCTCGACCTCATCGTCGAACGCCACCCTGCCGATGAGCATCTCCTGCGCCACCAAGAACCTTGGTATCGGCAAGCCGGTCGCCTCCTCGGTCCTGCCGCTCGGCGCCACGATCAACATGGACGGCACCGCGCTCTATCAGGGCCTGATCGCCCTCTTCGCGGTGCAGGCGCTCGGCATCCCGATGGAGCCGGGCATGTATTTCACCATCATCATCATGTCGACACTGGTTTCCATCGGCACAGCGGGCGTGCCCTCGGTCAGCCTGCTGCTGGCCACCACCACACTCAGCATCGTCGGCGCAAACCCTGAGCAGATCGTGCTCATCATCGCCGTGCTGTTCCCGTTCGACCGTATCCTCGACATGATGCGCACCGTTACCAACATCACCGGCGACCTCGCCGTCTCCACCGCCGTCGCC
>JBKBLR010000098.1:0-629 GCA_046296195.1 Parvularculaceae bacterium
GGCGTCGCATGGGAGGGGCGCCGTGCGCGGGGCGTGTCAACGACGCGCGGCGCGCATGGCGTTTTTGCGACCGCCGCTTTTTCTTTCGTCGCTTGCCTCGCAATGACCCAGGCGCCGCGAAAATCGAAGACACCCGACGAAGCGACGGGCAACTCGACCGCGCTCGCCGCGGACGCGCGCGCAACCGCCTCGCACTGCGAACACTGCGGCGATCCGCTGGCCGGTCTGAAGGTCGTGCGACGACGCATCGGTGCGAGCGAGCAGTCGTTCTGCTGTCTGGGCTGCGCTTTCATCGCCGAACAGCTCTATCTCGCGCGCGCGACCAGCCGCGATCTGGCGGCGCTCGACGCCGCGCTCGGCGGCGCGCGCCGCGCCGCCGAGCCCCCCGTCGCGGGCGCGCTGAAGCGCGAGCAGATCGAGGTGCACGGCATGGTCTGCGCCGCGTGCGCGCTGCTGATCGAGCACCGCCTGCGGCACGAACCGGGCGTGGTGTCCGCGCACGTCGATTTCGGCGCGCGGCGCGCGTACGTCGCGTTCGATCCGCAGCGCAGCTCGCCGGCCGCGCTGCGGCGTGCGGTCGAGGCGAGCGGCTACCGCACGTCGAGCAGCGCGCAGGCCGAACGCAAGGC
>JBKBLR010000099.1:0-625 GCA_046296195.1 Parvularculaceae bacterium
TCGCCTATCTGGTCGCCGCCACCTGCGCGGCGCCGGTCTTCGGCCAGCTCGGCGATGCCTTCGGGCGGCGGCGGCTGCTGTTCGTGGCGCTCGGGGTCTATGCGGCGGGCTGCCTCGGTTGCGCGCTGGCACCGGGGCTTCCCGCGCTGATCGGCGCGCGCATCGTCCAGGGCTTCGGCGGCGGCGCGCTGGGGGCGCAGGCGCCCAGGATCAGGCTCGACAAGACGAGGCCGGCAAGGGCAGGAATGAACCGGATGCCGGATTGCCGGGAACCCATCATGATGTCTCCACTGGATGAACGCGCGAAATGAGCCCGAAGCCTAGCGATCCGCCACCGCCAAGTAAACCGAGCCCTGCCGAAACCGACCCGCCGCGGGCGGGCGGCGAGCTCGCCCTGGTGGCGACGCCGATCGGCAATCTCGGCGACCTCACCCGGCGCGCTGCCGCATACCTGCAGGCAGCCGATTGCATCGCCTGCGAGGACAGCCGGGTGACGCTGCGCCTCCTGCAGCATCTGGGGCTCAAGAAACCGCTCATCGTCTATCACGACCACAATGCCGAGGAGATGCGTCCCCAGTTGATGGAACGCCTGCAACGCGGCGAAAGGATGGCGCTGGTTTCCGAT
>JBKBLR010000100.1:0-615 GCA_046296195.1 Parvularculaceae bacterium
CATGGGAGTTGGGTTCACCCGAAGGCGTTGCGCTAACTCGCAAGAGAGGCAGGCGACCACGGTGGGCTTAGCGACTGGGGTGAAGTCGTAACAAGGTAGCCGTAGGGGAACCTGCGGCTGGATCACCTCCTTTCTAAGGATTTGGCAGAAAGCGCTGTTCTTTATGGGCAGAAGGGCTTCTTCCGGTCTACAGAACATGCCGTCGTCCTCATGTCCCTTCATCACTGGAGATCAGTGCAGTGCTTTGCTGAGCGCCTGAGCTGGCTCACAGCCGCCTGCGGCTCACCTTCGGGTTCGAGCGGTTCGGGACTGGTTGGGGCCGGTAGCTCAGGTGGTTAGAGCGCACGCCTGATAAGCGTGAGGTCGGAGGTTCAACTCCTCGGCCCACCAGATCGCAGTCGCCGCAGGAATTAGCGAAGCTAATTCCACGAGCGACAAGATCGGCCAGCGTGGAAAAGCTGCGCCATAGGGCGCGGCTTTGCCGCGACTGACGGCGCAGCAAAGCGCGACGTGCGTTTGGTTCTGCCAGGCGCAACGCTTCGGTCGAGTTCCCTTTTTGGGGGCCTTAGCTCAGCTGGGAGAGCGGTTGCTTTGCAAGCATCAGGTCATCGGTTC
>JBKBLR010000101.1:0-619 GCA_046296195.1 Parvularculaceae bacterium
GTCGATCGCATCAATTGCCGCTTCCGAACCAGGGATGGCGCAATTGAAAACCACGCACAGGGCGTCTACGACATCGTCCAGCCTCGCACCGAGCGGCTGATCCGCGACGTGTCGCTTGGCTTTGTCAGCGGCGATGCCAAGGGCATCGATTGCAGCGTTGTCGGTGCGCGCAAGGAATTCTGAGCGCTACGGCTGCCGCTCACGATGCGGCCGCCAGCACCTTGTCGATCTCGGCGAGTGAACTGGCCTTTTCGGACTCGCTCAGGAGCGAGGCATGGAAGCCATTGCGCACGATGGCGGCGATCTCATCGCGTCCGAGTGCGAGTGCGTCCGAGACGGCGCGGTAGTTCTGGTTCACGTAGCCGCCGAAATAGGCCGGATCGTCCGAATTGACGGTGACCATGAGTCCCTTGTCCATCATCCGCCGCAACGGATGATGCTTGAGATCGTCGACGACCCGCAGCCGCAAATTCGACAGCGGGCATACGGTCAGCGCCATCTTCTCACGAGCCAGCCGGTGTACCAGCGCGTCGTCGTCCATGGCATGGTTGCCGTGGTCGACCCGCATGACGCCAAGACTGTCGAGCGCCTCCCAGACATAGCTCGCCGGGCCTTCCTC
>JBKBLR010000102.1:0-354 GCA_046296195.1 Parvularculaceae bacterium
GGAAGAATTGTGGACTTTGGCCGGACGCCGCATGGCGGATGACCTCGACCTGCGTGCGATGAACCCCTTCTACCGCATCCGCTTCGACGACGGCACGGTGATGAATTGCAGCGCCGATCTCGCCGCGACACGCGCCGAGATCGCCCGCATCGCGCCGGACGATGTCGCCGGTTACGACCGATTCATGGTCAAGAGCGAGGAGATCTGCCGGATCGGGTTCGAGCAGCTCGGCCACGTGCCCTTCGGATCCATTCTCGACATGATCCGTGTCGCCCCGGATCTCATCCGGTTGTCCGGGCATCACTCCGTGCACCACCTCGTCAGCCGTTACGTCAAGGACGAGCGCCTGCGCAT
>JBKBLR010000102.1:364-618 GCA_046296195.1 Parvularculaceae bacterium
CGCTGCTGCGCGCGGTGCCGGACATGCTGCGGCTTCAGGGCTACCGCACGGTCTACGGCAAGGTCAGCGATTATTTCTCGAATGACAAGCTGCGGATCGCCTTCAGCTTCCATCCGCTGCTGATCGGCGGCAATCCGCTGAACACCACAGCCTATTACTGCCTGATCGCACATCTCGAACGCCTGCATGGCGTGCACTATGCCATGGGTGGCATGGGCGCCGTGGTGAACGGGCTGGTGGACCTCATCCGCCAT
>JBKBLR010000103.1:0-615 GCA_046296195.1 Parvularculaceae bacterium
GGCTCCGCGGACGAGATGCGTGTGTGGGGTCGATACTGTCTTGATTTGGGATACATCGATGAAGGGCAATGGAAGCATTGGCGTGAGGAGTATGAGCAAATCGCCAAGATGCTGCAGGGACTGGGCAAGGCCCTTGACAAAGGGTCTGGCTGATCCCTGATTCCTGACCTCTGATTCCTGAATGGTAGGGGAGCGTTCCGTAGGCCGGTGAAGGTGGGGTGGGAACCCTGCTGGAGGTATCGGAAGTGCGAATGCTGACATGAGTAGCGATAAAACGAGTGAAAAGCTCGTTCGCCGAAAGCCCGAGGTTTCCTGCGCAACGTTCATCGGCGCAGGGTGAGTCGGCCCCTAAGGCGAGGCCGAAAGGCGTAGTCGATGGGAAACAGGTCAATATTCCTGTACCTTTGTCATCTGCGATGGGGGGACGGAGAAGGTTAGCTCGGCCGGGTGTTGGACGTCCCGGTTCAAGCGTGTAGTCGTGCCTGCCAGGCAAATCCGGTGGGCTGAGATGAGGCGTGATGACGAGTGCTCTTTGAGCGCGAAGTGAGTGATACCCTGCTTCCAGGAAAAGCCTCTAAGCTTCAGGATGACGAAGACCGTACCGCAAACCGACAC
>JBKBLR010000104.1:0-365 GCA_046296195.1 Parvularculaceae bacterium
GAGACCGTCGAGCTGGATGCGATGCACGTTGATGCCGGGGGCGTTACGGCCGGTGCCGCGCGCGACATATTCCAGCGCACGCAATTCGGCGGCAAGCGGCGAAGAAAACGAGATTTCGTTAACGCGATTGAGGATGTCGCGCGCCGAGGTCGGCGCATCGTCGCGCCGCAGCGGCGCAATCTGGATCAGGAGCACATCGTCGCTGTTGGACGAAATCAGCGGCAAGAGCGGCGGATTACCGGTGAAGCCGCCGTCCCAATAGGGCTCGCCTTCGACCTCGACCGCGCGGAACACATGCGGCAGGGCAGCGGAGGCCATCACTACATCGGCACTGATGTCCTCTCTGCGGAACACGCGCAGGCGTC
>JBKBLR010000104.1:375-615 GCA_046296195.1 Parvularculaceae bacterium
GGGTTGAAGTCATAGGGGCTCATGAACCGCGACATCGCATCGACGAACATTTGCAGCGGCGAGCCGCCGACCGGAAACAACGCGAGCATGCGGTCGAGCACGGCGCGCTGCGGGCCTGGCAGGTCGCCACCGAGACTTGCAGCACGCCAGAATTCGGCAAGGCGCTTGCGCGCCTCCGCGGAACCGCCGCGCGCAAGGCCATCGGCGAGCATGACAGCGTTCACGGCACCGGCGGAGGCG
>JBKBLR010000105.1:0-612 GCA_046296195.1 Parvularculaceae bacterium
GCGATGCTGGAGGGCGGGCTGTGGCTGGGCCTCTCCGCCCATGCCAACGCAATGGCGCAGAAGCTGGCGGCGGTGTTCCGCGAGGACGGGATCGAGCTTGCCTTTGATGTTCAGGGTAATGAGGTTTTTGCGCTGCTGGACCCGTATGACATCGACAAGCTGCAGGAAGACGGCGCGGCCTTCTATGCAGACTGGCCGGGCGGATCGAGCCGGTTTGTCTGTTCTTGGGCAACGACCGAGGCGGAGATCGAGGGCGTGCGCGAAACGCTCAGGCGGGCGATGCGGAAGTAGGGTGCATTAAGCGCAGCGCAATGCACCAAACAACCGTTGCGAGATGGTGCATTGCGCTGCGCTTAATGCACCCTACGGCGTGAGGGCCTTGCCGAGCCAGAATTGCAGGGTGCTGATTACTTTGCCGGAGTCGATGGGGGCAGTCTGGGCGCCGCCGAGCAGTTCCTGGTGGAGACTCATGACGAGCAGGGGCGAGAGGGCGGCGAGCGCGGCGGCGCGCAGCTGGGCCTCATCCTGCGGGGCGCCGGGGGTGGCGCGCAGCTTGTCTGAGACGGCATTGAGGGCAGGCTCCAGCACCTTTTCGAGATAGGCCTGGCCGAT
>JBKBLR010000106.1:0-610 GCA_046296195.1 Parvularculaceae bacterium
AAACGGCCGCGGATGCGCGCCCCCGCCTTCACCGGGCTCATCATACGCAGGCGGTCGAAGCCGTAATTGACGCCCATGCTGCGCCCGATGATCTCCGGCAGCGCGTCATAGGCCATGGCGGAGAGCAGGGAGACGGGGAGGAAGCCGTGGGCGATGGTGCCGCCGAAGGGCGTCTCCTTCGCCTTCTCCACGTCGATGTGGATGAACTGGTGGTCGTGGGTCAGGTCGGCGAAGGCGTCGATGGCCGATTGCGGAATGTCGATCCACTTCGACAGCCCGACCTCCTGACCCACCTTGCCCGCCAGTTCCTCGATGGTCATCGTCGCCATGGTCTGAGTGCTCCGGTTGATCGGTCAGAAGCCGCGCGCCAGCGCGACCCGGTCGGTGTGGAAATCGGCATCGCCATAGAGCTCTGACGCCACCTGCATGCGCTTCATGAACAGGCCGATGTCGATGGCATCGGTCATGCCGATGCCGCCGTGCATCTGGATCGCCTCCTGGGTCGCGAGGCGGGCGACCTGCGCCGCCTTGGCCTTGGCCACCGAGACGGCGAGCGAGGCCTTGTCCGGATCGGCGTCCAGTGCCTGCAGTGCCGAGAGCACTGCCGAGC
>JBKBLR010000107.1:0-607 GCA_046296195.1 Parvularculaceae bacterium
ACGCGCGTCATCATGCGGCGCGAACTCATTGTGCGGCACGAGCTGTACCGGCTGTGCAACAAGATTTCGATCTACTTCACCATCCTCGTATTCTTCAGCTTGCCGCTCCTGCTCTGGATACGGCCGACGAGTTGATCCGATGAAATTCACACTGTCCTGGCTCAAAGAACATCTCGATACCGACGAGCCGCTCGCCGCGATCGCCGACAAGCTCACGATGATCGGACTCGAGGTCGAAAAGATCGAGAACCCGGCGGAAAAATACGCACCGTTCAAGGTTGTCGAAGTCATCTCCGCCGTGCAGCATCCGAATGCCGATCGCCTGCGGGTGTGCATGGTCAACACCGGAGAGGGCAAACCTCTCCAGATCGTCTGCGGCGCGCCGAACGCACGCTCCGGCATGAAGGCCGTGCTCGGTCTGCCTGGCACATATATCCCATCCAAGGACATCACGCTGAAGGTCGGCAAGATCCGCGATGTCGAAAGTCAGGGCATGCTGATTTCCGGCGCCGAGATCGAATTCAACGACGATCATTCCGGCATCATCGAAATGCCGGCCGATGCCCCGGTCGGGGTGCCGTTCGCCGAAGTGCTAGGCCTCAACGAT
>JBKBLR010000108.1:0-607 GCA_046296195.1 Parvularculaceae bacterium
CGGCCGTCAGACCAAACAGGGCAAGGGCAAGTATCTTCTGCATCGGGTTCTCCTTCGGGGTCAGTAGAGCAGCGGCGCCCACCAATCGATGGTGAGGGCGGCAAGAACGAGGGCGAGCGAGGCCCAGAGAAGGATCTTGGTGATCCGGCCTGAATTGGGTCGCGCGCAGTAGGAGCCGGGCTCGCAGACCGTGGGCTGGCGGAAGTAGACCTGCCGGAAGCCCGCGCCGATGAAGCCGAGCGCGATGACGGCGAAGATCGGTTTGTAGGGCTCCAGCGCCGTGAGGCTGCCGATCCACGCGCCGGAAATCCCCAGTGTCAGCAGCACCAGAGGTCCGATGCAGCAGGCCGAGGCGAGAAACGCCCCGACAACACCACCTGCCGCGAGCCACCCCTTGCGCGCCGGGCGGCCCGCGACCGTGCGCCCTGTCTTGTCTTCCGCAACGCTCATGCGCTTCACCTCTCGTCTCTCATCGAGGATCGGTGTACGGTCTGTAGCAACTACAGGCTCAAGGGAATTCTGCGCGATGTCCGGTCACGAGAGCGAGAGCGGCCTGTCGCGCGGCGAACTTGCCCGCGCAACCGGCAGCAACATCGAGACGATCCGC
>JBKBLR010000109.1:0-606 GCA_046296195.1 Parvularculaceae bacterium
TCGCCCTTCGTGCCGATGTTCTCCTTGATGGAGACCGGCACGCCGTCGAGGGCCGAGAGCGGCGCGCCCCTGGCCCAGCGTTTCTCGGCGGCCTTCGCCGCCTTCAGTGCCGCCTCGGACGAGACGATGTACATGGCGTTGATCGCGGGCTCGCAGGCCTCGATGCGGGCGAGGACCGCGCGGGTGACCTCGACCGGCGAGAGCTTCCGCGCCTTGTAGGCCTTCGACAGGGCGGCGGCGGAGAGGTCGGCGAGATCGGTCATGGTCGGCTCCGAACGGCTGGCGATCCTTGTCCCGCCGCCGCGCGATCTGCGCAAGGGATGGCGGGGGAACCCAAGCCATGCATCGTCGTCGCTCCTTCGTCGTGCTGGCATCGGCGTGCGAACAGGCTACATTCTCCGCCCCTCATCCTTGCCCGAGGCCTGCATGCTGTCATCCGTCCTCATCGCCAATCGCGGCGAGATCGCCGTCCGCGTCATCAAGACGGCGAAGCGCCTGGGCCTCAGGACCATCGCGGTCTATTCGGAGGCCGACGCGGGCGCGATGCATGTGAGGCTGGCGGACGAGGCCTATCCGATCGGCCCGGCCCCGGCGCGCGACAGCTAT
>JBKBLR010000110.1:0-604 GCA_046296195.1 Parvularculaceae bacterium
GCTTCACCATTGTGCCGCACGGCAAGATTCCGAACGCGGTGATCGACACCCAGAGCGGTCCGTCGGTGCGTACGGTGTCGCCGCCATAGAGCGGGCAGGAAAATAGATCGCAATCCGACTGCAGTCCCGACGCGAAAGGATGCAGCCAGCCGTGCCCTATTCCTTCGGGCATTGCGAGCGTCAGCAGGCAACCCGCAGGATGCGCGCCCTTGGCAGCGAGGTCGGAAAGATTGACCCGCAGCGCCTTGCGCGCCACCGTCTCCGGTGGATCGTCCGGCAGGAAATGGATGCCCGACACGATCGCATCGGTCGTCAGAACCAGGTCATGGCCGTCGGGCGGAGTCAAGAATGCGGCATCGTCGCTCAGGGCGAGCGCACCCGGCGCGGTCGCCAGCGGCTTGAAATACTTGGCGATCAGCCGGTCTTCGCCCGATGGCATACAACAACAATCCGTGTTTCAGCCGCGCGCTGGTCCGAACTCCTCAGCGCGCGCGTTGCGTGCCAGCATATCCAGCACGGCATTCACCAGGCCGGTCTCGTCGCGATCGACGAAGGCATTAGCCACATCGACATATTCCGAAACGATCACACGCGCAGGAATATC
>JBKBLR010000111.1:0-600 GCA_046296195.1 Parvularculaceae bacterium
TGGATGACAGTTCAGTGGCAGGTCAGCCCATTTTCTGTCGGCCTTGTCCTGGGCCAACAAAAGGGCCAACAAATTTGTCGGCTTTCGACGATTGGCCGCGGACGCTCGCGACCGAGATTATGCGAGAAATCCTTGAAATTCAAAGCGTTTCCGGACGACCGCGAACATCTGCGACCGGGGCCATGGTGCCCAGGGGCGGAATCGAACCACCGACACGCGGATTTTCAGTCCGCTGCTCTACCAACTGAGCTACCTGGGCATCCGGTCGCGATGCGGCGTCTGCCGCACCGGAACGCCGCGGACGGCAAGCGCCGCCCCGCGAATGCGCGCGGTTTATAGCACGAGAAATCGGGCTGTCCAGCGCCCCGGAGCGATTTCGCAACGCCGGGTGCGGATGCCGCCTGGGCCGGTGGCGGGCCCGCATCGGCGAACAGCCGCGCCGGACCTTCGGTATCGTCCTCCACGCCGACTCGACGGGCCGCCGCGGCAGCCCGTGCGGCGACGCCAAGGCGGCGCGCTCCGTGAAGACGCGCGACCGCGAGGCCGTCTGTCGGATGCACTTCCACGCCGCCGAGGACGGCCGCGAACGCCATGCCCATC
>JBKBLR010000112.1:0-597 GCA_046296195.1 Parvularculaceae bacterium
TGGAATCGGCTGCTGCTGCGCGAGCCAGCAGCAGCCTGGCCTGTCCGATCAGATCCAAGCCGACGTTGGCGAGAGCCACCTCTTCTTCGAGTTCCGGTGCCCGCGTCGACCATTCGGCGAGGCGCTGCGAACTGACGAGCGCGTCGTCGCCGAGCATGAGGCAGTAGCGCGCCAGAGCACCGAGATCGACGTCATCCGGCACCGTGGTGTCGACTCCGGCGAGGGGGTCGTCGAAGCTGGTTCCGAACGCCCACTGACCGTGGCCGTCGCCGTCGACCAGGCCGTCGTAGGCACTGTCGTGATCGTTCATCTGTTGGTCCTCGAAGTCGAAGTGGTGTCTCACATGTGGGGAACGGAGTCCGGGATGTCGTAGAAGGTCGGGTGCCGGTAGACCTTGTCCCCGCTCGGCGCGAAGAACGGATCCTTCTCCGCCGGACTCGAAGCCACGATGTTCGTGGAAGGCACGACCCAGATGCTCACGCCTTCGTTACGTCTGGTGTAGACGTCGCGCGCGTGGCGTAGGGCCATCTGATCGTCCGCCGCACGCAGTGACCCGACATGCACGTGGTTCAGTCCGCGCTTTCCCCGCAGAAACAC
>JBKBLR010000113.1:0-594 GCA_046296195.1 Parvularculaceae bacterium
GTAGGGATGGAGGCCGTCGGCGAAGGCCATGTCCACAGCCGAGCGGATCAGCCCTCCCGCCATGATGGCTTCGGGCCGCTGATGCTTGGCACCGAGCCATTCCAGCATCATCGCGGCAGACAGGAACATCGCGGTCGGGTTCGCCTTGTCCTGGCCGGCGATGTCGGGGGCCGTGCCATGGCAGGGCTGGAACACGGCCTGGCGGTCGCCGATATCCGCCGAGGGGGCAAAGCCCATCCCTCCCATCAGACCGGCGCCGAGGTCGGAAAGAATGTCGCCGAACATGTTCTCGGTGACCAGCACATCGAGGTCCCATGGCCGGCGGACCATATTGAGCGCCGTGGCATCGATATAGGCGTGCTCTGCGCGGATGTCCGGGAACAGCCCCGCCCGTTCGTCGAAGACCTTCCGGAAGAAGGCGAAGCTTGCGAACACATTGGCTTTGTCGACGCAGGTCACGACCCCCTTGCCGCCGCGGCCCTTCCGCTCGCGCGCGAGGCGGAAGGAGAAGTCGAACAGGCGTTCGCAAACCGCCCGCGTGATGACCATCGTGTCGCGCGCCTCGCGGTCGTCGACGACGACGCCCTTGCCCCG
>JBKBLR010000114.1:0-583 GCA_046296195.1 Parvularculaceae bacterium
AATGGGCGGCGCAGGGAACGGCGTCGCAGGGAAACGCGACGCCGCGAGACTTTTCACAAACGCGGGCGCCCGACGAAAGCCGCTTCTAATTGTCCAGCACCGCCGGCCAGTTCGCATCCGCCTTCTGGATGAACCCGTCCGGGTCCTTCAGCCAGTCGGCCTGCACCTTGTCATTATAGTTGAGATAGAGCTTGCCGGCGCGCACGGACCAGTTCTGCGGATTGCCGGGGGCGGTGTAGCCTTGCGAGACCGCCCAGGCGCAATAGTTGTCTGTGAAAAACGTTTGAACGCCTGATGCGGCTTCGTTTTTCCATTTTTTCGCAGTAATCGATTTTGCAGGAAAGGCTACGTCTGGATCTCGAAAGCTTGCGATTTGGGACGGCGTTTTTTGGCTTCTGGCGATGGGCGACGTGTGATTCTCTGACGGCATCGGAGGTGACGCGATGCGGCCAGGGAAGCGGGAGACGACGGGCGAGCAGGATCTTTCCGGGCCCGTCTCGAGCAGAGGGACAGTCAGGAATCTTGTGCGGGGGGCCATAGAGGTGGGAAGAAAGGAAGCCGGCTATGGCGATCGAGAAGGATA
>JBKBLR010000115.1:0-295 GCA_046296195.1 Parvularculaceae bacterium
GCGCGCATCATGCGCGAGCCGCAGCGCGTCGCGCTGGAGACTCCGCACGACCGCCACACCCACATCGAGCAGCGCTTGTATTGGTGCGACAGTCCTTCACACAAGCGCCGTGTGCTGGACCATTGGTTGCGTGACGAGGCGATCGAGCAGGCCATCGTGTTTGCCAGCACGCAAATCGAGTGCGATGCACTGGCGCAAGATCTGCGGCAGGCGGGCTTTGCTGCCGTGGCCCTGCACGGGGCGCTCAGCCAGGGGCTGAGCAATCGTCGGCTGCAGGCGCTGCGGAAAGGGCAGG
>JBKBLR010000115.1:305-581 GCA_046296195.1 Parvularculaceae bacterium
ACGGATTGCCGTTGAAGGCCGATGACTATGTGCACCGCATCGGCCGCACCGGCCGCGCTGGCCGCCGTGGTCTGGCCGTCACCATGGCCGAGCCGCGCGACCGCCGCCGCATCGGCGCGATCGAGGCCTTCAGCCGCCAGCCGATCCCGGCCC
Source organism: Parvularculaceae bacterium (assembly GCA_046296195.1). Taxonomy (GTDB): domain Bacteria; phylum Pseudomonadota; class Alphaproteobacteria; order Caulobacterales; family Parvularculaceae; genus Amphiplicatus. The sequence goes on from JBKBLR010000115.1 coordinate 459, forward strand.
TGACGATCCCGGGCCTGGAGCCGCAGCGGCCCATCGACACCCCGCGCCACGCGCGCCGTCCCGACGGCCACTGCGGCTGGGGCGCTCGCCCCGGGGCGCCGCGCGGGCGGCGTCCGGAATCGG
>JBKBLR010000116.1:0-575 GCA_046296195.1 Parvularculaceae bacterium
CGTAGCTCAGCTGGATAGAGCACCAGACTACGAATCTGGGGGTCAGGAGTTCGAATCTCTTCGGGTGCGCCATTCCTCTTCTCAATATTTTTGACAGACGAACCTGAAGCTGCACGCGGTATTGCCGCATGTGTACGAACGTCGGCGTTTGCCCGCCAAGGCGGGCGCACAGGGCAGCCATCCACAGGCTGGAATGTGCAGCCCTCAGTTCTGCAAGGGTTTCTGGGCCGCCACGTATAGAAAATGCAAGCTGTTGGGCCACTGGTGCCCAAGGACGTGTCCGTCCCTGTCCATGAGCAGCGGGTCGCCGGCAAAGCCCGCTTGTCCGAGCTGATCCAGAAGATGTTGGCGCGTCGTCGCATGCACCATGATGCCGAAATCATGCGCACCATGCATCAGGATCGCATGGTCCTCGGCGTGCACCTCGAGCGTTCGATGCTTCCTGAGGCGAATGGCCTTGAGGATGCCCCCTTCGACATAGCGATAGAGCCTGAACCCCAGCCGCAGCGGATCCATCGTCCACTCCACCCGCCTGTAGTCGGGCAGGGCATTGAAACCCTGCCAGTCCTTGTGAA
>JBKBLR010000117.1:0-250 GCA_046296195.1 Parvularculaceae bacterium
CGGGAAATGGAGCGCGTCTCCAGCAGGCCGGGGATGCCGCCGAGGGCCGTTTCCACCGGGAAGGTGACGCGTTGCTCGATCTCCTCCGGCGACAGTGCGGGCGCGATGGTCGTGACCTGCACCTGCTTGTTGGTGATGTCCGGCACCGCATCGATGGGCAACCGGAAGAGCTCGGAGACGCCGAAGGCGCCCACCAGCACGGTGACGAGCACGACAAGGATGCGGTGGCTCGCGGTCATTGCGGTATCGA
>JBKBLR010000117.1:260-574 GCA_046296195.1 Parvularculaceae bacterium
CACCCTTCAGCCCCTGCACGATCTGGGTGAAGCCGGCGCCGGAGCGTCCGGGGGTTACCGGCTGCGCTCGGAACCCACCGTCCTCCGCGACAAAGACCACGGAGCGGCCGGCGACCGTCTGCACAGCTTCCGAGGGGACAGTCGGATAACCGCCAGCTTCCGTCGCGATGGAGGCGCTCACGGCCGCGCCGGGCGTCAGGCGCCCGCCGCTCGGCCGCGCGCGGACCACGGCCGCGCCAGTCGCGCCCTGCGCCAGGGGCGCAATGCCGACGATGACCGCGTCCGCTTCCGACCCGTCAGAGCCGATGACCTTG
>JBKBLR010000118.1:0-573 GCA_046296195.1 Parvularculaceae bacterium
TCTGCACCTTGGCGGCGGAGGCGAGCGCCCGCCGCTCGGTCGCATCCTCGGTGGAGGCGGTCATCGCGGCGAACATCGCCATGGAGCGCGCCTGTTCAAGCGCCACGAACATCTCGGCGGCGCGATGCTGCAGCGCCTGGAATGCGCCGATGTTGATGCCGAACTGCTTGCGCTGCTTGAGGTAGTCGACGGTGAGGTCGGTCAGCTCGCTCATCGCGCCGACCGCTTCGGCGCAGATCGCCGCAATGGCCTCGTCGGCCACGGCCTCGAGGACGGCGAGGCCGCCTTCGGGATCACCGATGACGCCGGCCGGCTCGACGCGCACGCCGGAGAAAGTGATCTCCGCCGCGTGGGTCCCGTCCTGCGTCGGAGACGAGCGCCGACCGACTCCCGGCGCATCGCCTGCCACCATGAACAGGCCGATGCCGCCGGGGTCGCGGCGGGAGCCGGCGGTCCGCGCCGAGACGATGATCTGGTCGGCCGTGCCGCCGTTCACGACCACCGCCTTCTCGCCGTCGAGGATGTAGGAGGCGCCGTCCTTCTTCGCCGAGGCCGTGACGTCGAAGAGGTCGT
>JBKBLR010000119.1:0-572 GCA_046296195.1 Parvularculaceae bacterium
GAGTTCTCTCAATCGCTTTGGTCTACTCGACCTGACCACCTGTGTCGGTTTCGGGTACGATTCCTATGTAACTGAAGCTTAGAGACTTTTCCTGGAAGCATGGTATCAGCCACTTCACTGTACAAGTACAGCTTGCTATCAGTTCTCAGCATAGAGTACCCCGGATTTGCCTAAGATACATGCCTACAACCTTCCACCTGGACAACCAACGCCAGGCTGACTTAACCTTCTCCGTCCTCTCATCGCATTACATAGAAGTATTGGAATATTAACCAATTTCCCATCGACTACGCCTCTCGGCCTCGCCTTAGGGGTCGACTCACCCAGCCCCGATTAACGTTGGACTGGAACCCTTGGTCTTTCAGCGTGCGAGTTTTTCACTCGCATTGTCGTTACTCACGTCAGCATTCGCACTTCTGATACCTCCAGCATACTTCTCAATACACCTTCATCGGCTTACAGAACGCTCCCCTACCACTTGCAATAAATTGCAAATCCGCAGCTTCGGCATATAGTTTTAGCCCCGTTACATCTTCCGCGCAGGCCGACTCGACTAGTGAGCTATTACGCTT
>JBKBLR010000120.1:0-571 GCA_046296195.1 Parvularculaceae bacterium
GGCCTGGATGTGACGCTGATCGAAATGGCCGACCGCATTCTCGCCCGGGTGGCTGCCCGCGCAACGGCCGACGCGATCCGCGCGATCCACGAGGCCGAGGGCGTCTTGATCTTCGAGAAAACGGGCCTGACGCGGCTGATCGGCGACGAAGGGCGGATCAAGGCGGCCGAGCTTTCCGACGGTCGCGTGATCGACGCCGACATGGTCATCGTGGGCATCGGCGTGACCCCGAATGATCGCCTGGCGGCAGACGCCGGGCTGGAAGTGCAAAACGGCATCGTCGTGGATGCGTTCGGTCGCACGAATGATCCTGCTGTCTTCGCCATGGGTGATTGCGCCGTTCAGGACTGGAAGGGGCAGCAGGTGCGGCTCGAATCGGTCCAGAATGCCGTCGATCAGGCTGAGGCGGTTGCAGCCGTACTCGCCGGTGGCTCGGAGCCTTATCGTCCCAAGCCATGGTTCTGGTCGGACCAATACGACGTCAAGCTGCAGATCGCAGGTTTCAATCTCGGTTACGATGAGACGGTGACGCGTCCCGGTGCGCGCGAGGGTAGTCTGTCGATCTGGTATT
>JBKBLR010000121.1:0-565 GCA_046296195.1 Parvularculaceae bacterium
CGAGTTCCTTCTCCTGAGTTCTCTCAAGCGCCTTAGAATACTCATCTCGCGCACCAGTGTCGGTTTGCGGTACGGTCGTCAATAGCTGAAGCTTAGTGGCTTTTCCTGGAAGCAGGGTATCACTCACTTCGTCTGCAAGCAGACTCGTTATCACCCCTCATCTAAGCCCGGCGGATTTGCCTACCAGGCACGACTACAGGCTTGAACCAACATATCCAACAGTTGGCTGAGCTAACCTTCTCCGTCCCCACATCGCACTATTGATCGGTACAGGAATATTGACCTGTTTCCCATCAGCTACGCATCTCTGCCTCGCCTTAGGGGCCGACTCACTCTACGCCGATGAACGTTGCGTAGAAAACCTTGCGCTTACGGCGAGCGGGCTTTTCACCCGCTTTAACGCTACTCATGTCAGCATTCGCACTTCTGATACCTCCAGCAGCCTTTACAAGCCACCTTCACAGGCTTACAGAACGCTCTCCTACCACGCACATTGCTGTGCATCCGCAGCTTCGGTAACTGGCTTAGCCCCGTTACATCTTCCGCGCAGGACGACTCGATCAGT
>JBKBLR010000122.1:0-566 GCA_046296195.1 Parvularculaceae bacterium
TTGCCGAGTTCCTTCTCCTGAGTTCTCTCAAGCGCCTTAGAATTTTCATCCTGCCCACCTGTGTCGGTTTGCGGTACGGTCGATTCTAGACTGAAGCTTAGTGGCTTTTCCTGGAAGCTTGGTATCAATCACTTCGGCACCGTGGTGCCTCGTCATCACGCCTCAGATAATTCCCCCGGATTTGCCTAAGGGACACTCCTACACGCTTAAACCACCTATTCCAACAGGTGGCTGACCTAACCTTCTCCGTCCCCACATCGCATCTAGAATCGGTACAGGAATATTGACCTGTTTCCCATCGACTACGCTTTTCAGCCTCGCCTTAGGGGCCGACTCACCCTACGCCGATGAACGTTGCGTAGGAAACCTTGGGCTTTCGGCGAGGGAGCTTTTCACTCCCTTTATCGCTACTCATGTCAGCATTCGCACTTCTGATATCTCCAGCATCCTTTACAAGACACCTTCACAGACCTACAGAACGCTCCCCTACCATATCTTTCGATATCCGCAGCTTCGGTGCACAGTTTGAGCCCCGTTACATCTTCCGCGCAGGACGACTCGACTAG
>JBKBLR010000123.1:0-565 GCA_046296195.1 Parvularculaceae bacterium
ATCCAGCCGACCCAGGCGGTGAAGGACGCGCACAACATCCGCGTGTTGCCGATCGCCCATCTGATCGGCGAAGCCATCGGCCGGACCGCTCACGAAGAATCGGTGTCGAGCCTGTTCGACTGATTGCAACCTTGCTGCGCCGGAAAGACGGCGCGACGACTCCTGTGCCGCGATCATCTGTGTATTGAGTCAAACTGACGCAGTGCGGATTGTGGACATTGCCACTGGCTGCGTTGCCCCGATTCAAAAAATCTACGACGAGACTCTTGCGGTCAATTCTTGGCTTGGTTGCCCGGAATCGGTGCGGCTATAGTCGGAAGGCGAAGTGATTCGCCGATCGCGAGTCAATCCGGCGATGCTGGATTGTGCCGCGGCGGAATGTCCGGTCTCGGTGGTTTTTCAGTGCGCGTGCGTTGGTGAAAAGCGAAGCCTCGCAGGCGGCGGATGAAGATGGCATTGATCGACATTGACCGGACGACGCATGGCAATCCGCTCGACGTCGTCGAACGCATTGCCTCCGTCAACGACTGGACCTTCGAGCGGGCGGGCGACGACGAGATCAACA
>JBKBLR010000124.1:0-565 GCA_046296195.1 Parvularculaceae bacterium
GATGTCGACAAGGACGGTTTCCTGGCAACCATGGACGTGTCCTGCTGGTCGTTCCTGCGCATGGCGCATCTGGCCGAGCCGCTGATGAAGAACGGCGGCTGCATGTTCGCGATGACCTATTATGGCAGCGAGCGCGTGGTGAAAAACTACAACATTATGGGCGTCGCCAAGGCCGCGCTCGAAGCGTCGGTGCGTTATCTCGCCGCCGAACTGGGGCCCAAGGGCATCCGTGTGCACGCGATCTCGCCGGGGCCGCTGGCAACCCGCGCTGCGTCCGGCATCCCGGAGTTCGACGAGTTGCTGGAAAAGGCCAAGGAGAAAGCCCCGGCCCGGAGTCTCGTCAGCATCGACGATGTCGGAGTCGCCACCGCCTTCCTCGCGCACGACGCAGCGAAGCTGATCACCGGCCAGACGCTTTATGTCGACGGCGGCTATCACATCATCGACTAGCGAAATCGGAATGACTGGAGAGAGCAATGGCTGGTATCGAAGACATTTTGCCGAGCGCAAAGGATAACCTCCGCAAGGCCGCGGAGATGGAGGCGCAGAAGGCTGCCGAATACAT
>JBKBLR010000125.1:0-558 GCA_046296195.1 Parvularculaceae bacterium
CGTCGCCTCGCGGTTGATGTCGGCGGAGAGCCGCGTGATCGCGGCCGGAATCGTCTGCGTCAGTTCGGTGCGCGCCACATAGCCCTGGTAGGACAGCACGCCGGCGCCAATGGCGAGCGCCGCCAGCGCCCCGAGCGCCCATTTGCCCCATCTGCCGCGGGTCACATAGAGCCGCGCCATCTTCACGGAGAAGCTGTCGCGCGGCGGCTTGTAGACGAAGCGCTCCTCCCGCAGCGCCTTGACGCCCTGGCGGAGGATTTCGTCCGGAACGTCGATGCCCTGCTTGCGGTAGATGTCGCGCAGGCGCTCGATCAGGTCCACCTCGCGGTCGCCCTCGGCAAGCTCGCGCTCGGTGATTTTCTGGTCGTGCCTGAGCGTGTCGACGACATCCATGGCGAGCATGATGTCGTCGAGCTTCGAGGACTGCTGCTCCACCACCGGGGCGGCGACCGGAGAGGCAACGGCGGTGTCGGTCATCGGACGACCCTCCGGTCGGAACATGCGCGCACGGCGATACCGGAAGCCCCGATCACATGCCGAGCGCCGCGCCCTTCTCGG
>JBKBLR010000126.1:0-555 GCA_046296195.1 Parvularculaceae bacterium
GACATCCTCCATCAGGGGCAGGGCGCCATAGCCGCCAACCGCGCCATACAGGTCGCGATGGATCAGAAGTCCCTGATCGCCATAGGGCAGGGCCAGCACGGCCACGCGCAGACGGACGCCGAACTCCAAGAGACGCGCCTGCCAGGCCCGATCATCCAGTCGAAAACGGAAGGCTGCTGCGACTTTAACGCGATCAGGATCGGCCAGATGCGAGTCCAGGGCGCGCCAGGCCGCCGGGTCAAGCCGGGTGTCGGCATGCAGGAACAGGAGCCAGGGCGCCGTCGCCATCGCAGCTCCGGCCGCCAGTTGACCGCCTCGGCCAGGGGCGCAGGCCAGAACCGTGGCCCCGGCGGCCTTCGCGATCGACACCGTCGCGTCCTGAGAGCCGCCATCGACGACGATCAAGCCGCCGGTCGCGACGATCATCGCCGAAATCGCAAGCGTCGGCGCCGCCCAGGATTCGGCCGCATCGCCGCCCTGCCAGATCGACAGCGCGCCGATACCGAACATCAGGAAACAGATCGTCAGCAGCAGTCGCTGAACCAGCCGCAGCGG
>JBKBLR010000127.1:0-554 GCA_046296195.1 Parvularculaceae bacterium
CGTGAAATGCAGGTGCCGCTGACAAACTGCCCGCTGTCGAACCTGTCGCTCTGCGTCATCGACGATCTGAAGCAGAGCCCCGTCAAGGCCCAGCTCGAAGCGGGCCTTCTGGTGACGGTCAATTCCGACGATCCGGCCTATTTCGGCGGTTATATCGGCCGCAATTATGAGCAGACCGCCGCCGCGCTTGGCCTCTCCGATCAGCAACTCATCCAGCTTGCCCGCAACAGTTTCACCGCCAGCTTCCTTCCGGAGGCGGACAAACAGCGCCACCTTGCCGCAATAGACACGGCCGCCTGATCCCAGACGGCCGTAATATTATTTGCGATTGTCGCAGGCTTAGCTGTTGGGCTCGGCCTCTTCTGCCGGCGCATCCTCTGCCTCTTCCTCCGCCTCCGGAGCAGCGGCAAAGCCAGCTGCGAAATCAGGGTAGCAATCGCGGATCACGCTTTTCAGCATCGGGTCGGTCTCGAATACAATGCCGCGCGCGCCAGATGTGATCTTGATTTCCCCGGCGCCCGAGGCGAGCACATAGGCCGGGTGGCTCACTGCTT
>JBKBLR010000128.1:0-553 GCA_046296195.1 Parvularculaceae bacterium
AACCGCGCAGCGAGGGCTGGGGGCTTGAATCACTGGGCCTGACGATGAACGGAGCCGCCGTAGAGATCGACAGCCAATGCCGCACCTCGATGCGCAATGTCTGGGCGATCGGCGATCTGACCGGCGAGCCGATGCTCGCCCATCGCGCGATGGCACAGGGTGCGATGGTCGCCGAGCTCATCGCCGGCAAGCGGCGCGAATTCGTCCCGGCCGCGATTCCGGCCGTCTGCCATACCGATCCGGAAATCGTCGTCGTCGGACCATCACCGCAAGAGGCCGCAGCGTCGGGCATCGACGTCGTCCATGCCCATTTCCCCTTCGCCGCCAACGGCCGCGCGCTGACGCTCGAATCGTCGGCCGGCTTCGTGCGTGTCGTCGCGCGTCGCGACAATCACCTGATCCTAGGCTGGCAGGCCGTCGGCCGTGGCACCGCGGAACTCGCCGCTGCATTTTCCCAGTCGATCGAGATGGGTGCCTGCCTCGAAGACATCGCCGGCACGATCCACGCGCATCCGACGCTCGGCGAAGCCATACAGGAAGCAGCACTGCGAGC
>JBKBLR010000129.1:0-545 GCA_046296195.1 Parvularculaceae bacterium
CATCGACTTCACCGCCCGGCACTCATGGTTCTGCGATCGGGTCAGGGCCATGGCGGAGAGCGGCACGGTGGTGCTCCTCGCCTTCCGGGACGATGATCTCGCAGGCTTCGTGACGGTCGATCCCACGACAGGCTGGATCGACCAGATGCTGGTCGGTCTCGGCCATCAGGGCACGGGCGTCGCCGCCCTGCTGATGGACGAGGCGAAGCGTCTGCAGCCCGCCGGCCTCTCCCTCGACGTCAATGCCGACAATGCGCGGGCCATCGCCTTCTACCGGCGGCAGGGCTTTGCGGCGACCGGCCAGCGCCTGAACGAACAGGGCCGCGCCATCGACCTCATGGCGTGGCGGCCGCAACCGGGTCCAGCGGCGCCGCCCCCGACCTGAACTGCAACTCGGCGAGGCGCGCGTAGAGCCCGCCCGCTGCGGCGAGTTCGGCATGTGTGCCCTGCTCGACGATGCGGCCCCGGTCCATGACCACGATGCGGTCGCAGTCAAGCACGGTTGCCAGCCGATGGGCGATGACCAGCGTCGTGCGCCCCTTCAT
>JBKBLR010000130.1:0-252 GCA_046296195.1 Parvularculaceae bacterium
GCCGGTTACGTCGACGGCGGGCCGTGGCTGCCCGTGCTGGTGTGGATCGTGCTCGCGACGGTGGTCGGGTCGGGCGCGCAGTACGTCTGGATCTGGGGCCGCAAGGCCGCGGCGCGGGCGGGGCGACGCGCCGCCTGAGCGGCACAGGCCGCGCCGGCCCCGAGACCCCGACGGCCGGGTCACGCCGCCATTTTCGCCGCGATCGCGTTGCCCGCGCGCGCGAAGGGCTTGCGGCCAAGGACGCCGCTGATC
>JBKBLR010000130.1:262-537 GCA_046296195.1 Parvularculaceae bacterium
GTCCGTGCAGCATGTACACGACATCCTCGGTGGCGACGTTGCCGGTCGCACCCTTGGCGTACGGGCAACCGCCAAGCCCCGCCACGCTCGTGTCGAAGGTCGCGATGCCCATTTCCAGGCAGGCGTAGATATTGGCGAGCGCCTGGCCATAGGTGTCGTGAAAGTGGCCCGACACGTCGGCCAGTTCGTACACGCTCAGTGCGGCTTCCATCGCCGCCTGCGCGGCGCGCGGCGTTCCCACGCCGATCGTGTCGGCCACGCCGATGTGCTGCACG
>JBKBLR010000131.1:0-526 GCA_046296195.1 Parvularculaceae bacterium
ATGGGGCTCCGGGTCGGGTTGATTGGTACCGTGGCCTACCGAATCGGTGAGCAGACGGTTCCGGCTTCTCAGACCACGCCCGGTGCGCTGGAGTTGCAACAGTTGTTGGCCAAGATGGTTGCGGATCGTTGCGCGGCGGTCGTGATGGAGGTGTCCTCCCACGCGCTTGCCCAAGATCGTACCGCCGGTTGTGAATATGACGTCGCCGTATTTTCGAACCTGACGCAGGACCATCTCGATTTTCACAAGACGATGGAAGCGTATTTCGAGGCGAAATTGCGGTTGTTTACCGGCTTGATGGGGACGAGCAAATCGAATAAGCGGGCCATTGTGAACGTCGATGACCCGGCCGGAGAACGGATCGCACGGCTGTGTCCTGCGCCGGTCTGGACCTACGGGCTTAGGGGAAAAGCCGATTTGCGGGCGGATAACGTTCGGCTGTCGATTGGAGGCGCCACCTTCAGGGCCGTGACACCCGCCGGATCATTCCCCGTCGAGAGTCACCTTGTCGGTGAGCATAACGTTT
>JBKBLR010000132.1:0-252 GCA_046296195.1 Parvularculaceae bacterium
GGCGGCAGCCCGACGGTGAAGTCGACGATCGGGGCCTTGCCGGCCTTGCGATCGACGACGAGCTCGCCACCGACCCACACCAGGTCGGCCTTCGCGTAGACACTCAGCGGGTCCTGGTCCCAGACCACCAGATCCGCGCGTTTGCCGACCTCGAGTGTCCCGACCTCGGTCTCGATCCCGAGCTGCCAGGCCGGGTTCGCCGTGACCCAGCGCAGCGCGTCCTCGCGCCTGAGCGGTAGCCCCGCGCGAAGG
>JBKBLR010000132.1:262-525 GCA_046296195.1 Parvularculaceae bacterium
CCCGAGTCCGAGTGGATCGACACCTTGACGCCGCTCACCGCGAGCAGCGCCGCGGCTTCGTCGACCGTGTCCCAGGCCTCGAGCTTGAAGCCCCACCAGTCGGCCCAGGTCGCGACGCCGATCTGTCTCTCGGCGAGCAGGTCTCTGACCTTGTAGGCCTCGAGCGCGTGGTGGAAGGCGCGCACCCTGAAGCCGAACTCCTCGGCAACGCTGAGAAAAGTCAGTATGTCCTGCGCGGTATAGCAGTGGACCTGCGCGAGGAT
>JBKBLR010000133.1:0-273 GCA_046296195.1 Parvularculaceae bacterium
CTTTTGCCCAGGAAACATCCGTTCCCGGTTCGCAGGCCGAGGCCTATTGGGACAAGGATGACTTCAAGGCGTCTCAGGACGCCCTGAAAAAAGAACATGGTGGAGGGATAAATTACATGATCCTCGCCGACCGGCTTGAATACCAGTCAGGCGAGGGCTCACCAGCTCTGCTTCTGGAGGGGCAGGGATGGTGGGGCACGGATGAGAACCGGCTCTGGATTAAGTCCGAGATCGATTACGATCTGGATGCCAGTAGTATTGAAGGTGTTGAGG
>JBKBLR010000133.1:283-522 GCA_046296195.1 Parvularculaceae bacterium
CTCTGGTCGCGCCCCATAGCACGATATTTCGACGTGCAGGCTGGCCTGCGTCATGACTTTGAGCCTGGCCCGTCCCGCACTTATGCAGTCGCCGGTATTCAGGGCCTTGCACCTTACTGGTTCGAAGTCAGCGGCGCTGTGTTCCTCAGCGAGGAAGGCGACCTCTCGGCCCGCTTCGAAGCGGAGTATGAGTTCCTGCTGACACAGCGTCTCGTTCTGCAACCCCGCACGGAACTGAA
>JBKBLR010000134.1:0-519 GCA_046296195.1 Parvularculaceae bacterium
GCTGGCAAAATGGCGCGCCTTGGCGAATTCGTCGGCGACGTGGATCAGTGCCTTCGACGGGATGCAGCCGACATTGAGGCAGGTGCCGCCGAGGTTCCCGGCCTCGATCAGCACGGTGGGAATGCCCAGTTGCGCGGCGCGGATCGCGGCGACATAGCCGCCGGGGCCGCCGCCGATGACGAGCAGGGTGGTGGATTCCGTGAGCATGGCTTACTCCACGAGAAGCGTCGCGGGGGCTTCGAGGTAGCCGCGCAGGCACTGGATGAATCTCGCCGCATCCATGCCATCGACGACGCGATGGTCGAAGGACGACGAAAGGTTCATCATCTGGCGCGCGACGATCTGGCCGTTCTTGATCACCGGCCGCTCGACGATGCGGTTGACGCCGACGATGGCGACCTCGGGCCAATTGATCACCGGCGTCGATACGATGCCACCCAAGGGGCCAAGGCTGGTGACTGTGAGCGTAGAGCCAGAGAGTTCCTCGCGGCTCGCCTTGCCGCTGCGCGCGGCGTCGGC
>JBKBLR010000135.1:0-517 GCA_046296195.1 Parvularculaceae bacterium
GCGACCGATGACAGCGCGACAATCGACCCGCCGCCTGCCGCCTGCATTGCGGGCGCGGCGTGCTTGATCGCTAGGAAGACACTGGTGATATTGGTGCGCTGCACCGCCTCGAAATCGGCAAGCTCGGTGAGCGTGATCGGCATCACCTTGCCCTCCGACCCGGCATTGGCAACGAAGGCGTGGAGCGCGCCGAACCGCGCCCGCGTGGCGGCAACGAGGGCGGCGACATCGGCTTCGTCGGTCGGCTGGCCGACGCAGACCGCCACCCGGTCGGGCGCACCCAACGCCGCAGCCGCCGCCTCCAGCCGCCCGGCATCGCGCCCGGCCAACATCAGCTGCGCGCCCTCTTCGAGAAACTTGCGTGCGGTGGCCGAGCCGATCCCGCCGGTCGCTCCGGTGATGATGGCTACCTTGCCCGCCAACCTGCCCATCGGCCTTACTCCCATGAATACGCCCCCGTTTCTGCACGCAAACACGCGCCAGCCGGAAGTCTGCGATCACGACAATGCCTCAGGAT
>JBKBLR010000136.1:0-516 GCA_046296195.1 Parvularculaceae bacterium
GCTCTGTTTGATCCAGTCCGTCAGGGCCTGGCGGTTCATCGCGCCGTTGCGCGTAGCCGTCACCTTGCCACCCTTGAACATCAGCAGCGTCGGCAGGCCGCGTACGCCATACCGGGCGCCAACCAGCGGATAGTCGTCAACGTTCACTTTGACGATCTTGACCTTGCCGGTCATTTCCTCAGCCACAGCCTCCAGATGCGGTGACATCTGCTTACAGGGGCCGCACCATTCCGCCCAGAAATCGACGACAACAGGCGTCTCGGACTCGGTGACGACACCATCGAAATCGTCTTCATTTACATTGATCGCTGCCATCGTCGGCTCCTTTTGCCGTCATTCAGATTAGAGGGGATACATAGGAACTCTTCGGGCGAGTCAAACCATCCCGCGCGCACTTGTAAGCACAGCTAAAAGCTGCCCCTCCGGCAGGCGCATAAGGCGCGGCCCGTCCGTCCAGCAGAGCGCCGCCACCACTTCCCGGTCCGGAAACGCAGAGCGCAGGACCGCCCAATACGC
>JBKBLR010000137.1:0-513 GCA_046296195.1 Parvularculaceae bacterium
CGGACCTTGGCAAGACCATCGCGGATGGCATCAAGGTGCGCGGCGACCTGATCAAGGCGGCGGGCATCCAGCCTGAATAAATCGAGGGCTCTAACTATTTGACGGATCGTGCCTATCTTTCGCTTGCAATCGTTTCGTCACTTGCTAGATAGCGCCACGATTTCCTGCGGCCGACGCCCAAAGCGCGGCCGCGCAGGCGGTGCCACCGGAAACCGCCTTGCATGGACCCGATTTATCGCGGGGTGGAGCAGCCCGGTAGCTCGTCAGGCTCATAACCTGAAGGTCGCTGGTTCAAATCCAGCCCCCGCAACCAAATTCGCAAGCCAAACCAATGGCTTACAGACAAGCGCCTCGGACCGGTTTCCGAGGCGCTTTTTCGTGTCCGTCTGGTGTCCGGATTTGAAGGTAAGGTCATCTGCCAAACACCTTCCATGCCGACCAGACCAGCAAAATTCCGAGCCCGACCTTTATTATGTTCGCCGGCACGTAGCCGACCAGAAGGCCGCCGACAAT
>JBKBLR010000138.1:0-513 GCA_046296195.1 Parvularculaceae bacterium
AGGGGGTCGTCGGTTCGATCCCGTCATCCTCCACCAGAAACCAGTGTTAAACAAGATTGTTTAACACTGGCTTTTGAGAAATCAATTGCTACGCTCTTTAACAAAACGGAAGAAGGTTGTGTAACGCTGTGATGAGCAGCGGATACACGTTGTGATTGCATCTGATGGTTCATTACAGCTAGTGAATCATCAGCACAAATGAGTTGCCTGTAGCCGGGTCTCCCGCGAGACCCCAAGGTTATAGGATCAAGCGACTAAGTGCATGTGGTGGATGCCTTGGCGATCACAGGCGATGAAGGACGTGCAAGCCTGCGAAAAGCGCGGGGGAGCTGGCAATGAAGCTTTGATCCCGCGATGTCCGAATGGGGATACCCACCGGCTAGGGTATAGTGTCCTGAATCCATAGGGCCAGGAAGCGAACCCGGTGAACTGAAACATCTACTTATCCGGAGGTAAAGAAATCAACCGAGATTCCGTCAGTAGCGACGAGCGAAAGCGGACTAGCCCAAAAGT
>JBKBLR010000139.1:0-513 GCA_046296195.1 Parvularculaceae bacterium
TCGATATCCGCGCTGTGGAAATCGGCGAAGACCGGCAGGTCCTGGACCATGCGGGACATCATGGCGAGTTCGGAATCGGACATCGGCCCATCCGCGATCGACATCAGCACCATGGCGCAGACCAGGGCTTCCTGCGCGGTGAAGCTGGTGACGGCGGGTTCGGTGGCGGCGCGGTTGGGCATGATGGGTCTCCAGTCTCCGGGCCGTTGGTCGCGCCTGTGGCGAGGCGGGTCAAGGGCCGGTCATGGGAAGCTTCTACACATCCCAGCCAATGGACCGGCGCAGGAAGGCGGCGCCGAGGGCGGCGAAGCTGGCCACCTCGGCATTGTCCTTGCCGTAGCCATGCCCGCCGGCCTCCGGCTCCAGCAGCCAGGCATCATGGCCCAGCGCCTGGAGCTTGGCCGCCATCTTGCGCGCATGGCCGGGATGCACGCGGTCGTCGCGCCGGGTGGTGGCCAGCAGGATGGGCGGGTATGGGCGACCGGGTTCGGCGGCGTGATAGGCGGAGAAGTG
>JBKBLR010000140.1:0-512 GCA_046296195.1 Parvularculaceae bacterium
TGATCCGTCAGCCAGTGTCACCTGATTGCGTTCAGGCTGAAAACTGGCCGCCGCTTGCCGCACCCATTCGACCATTTTCGGCATGACACTGGCCATGGGCCGCCGCGTTACCGGGGCGTTGAAGACGCCGCCGCCGACCATCGTCCAGCCGGGCTGGTAGCAATGCTCGGTCGCCGGCTCAACCACGGCGATGTCGAGCGAGGCCCGCCGCTTGAGCAAGGATGACGCGGCCGCGATCCCTGCCGCACCGCCACCAATGATCACGATGTCATGATGGTTGGTTCTTGTCATAATGGTCTCCTGCATGGTGGCGATGTCCGCCCCGGCCTTGCCTCGCTTACCGTTCGATCAGACGAACGAGACCCATGCCGGCGAGCATGGCGACCACGAAGATCGCCGCGCGGCCCGGCTCGATCACCAGCGCAGCGACCGCAGGTCCCGGGCACAATCCGGCAACGCCCCAGCCGATCCCGAACAGAGCTGATCCGAACACCAGCTTGCCGGTAATGTCC
>JBKBLR010000141.1:0-511 GCA_046296195.1 Parvularculaceae bacterium
CCCCAGCATCCTCGCGGTGGGCTTTGCCGGCCTGTGCCTGGCCAAGTTCACGCCGGTGTTTGAGTGGATCGGTATGGCGCTCAAGCCCGCGCTGTGGGTCGCCGGCGCCCTGCTCGGCCTGGAGAACGCAGCGGCCGCCAGCGGCGCCTTTGCCTCGAGCCTGGCCGAGATGTTCCTGCCGGCCATCCTGCTCAAGGACGCCGAGTTCCTGCTGCGCTTCCTAGTGGCCCTGGTCTCAATCAGCACGGTGCTCTTCCTGTCCGGCTGCGTGCCCTGCATCCTGGCCACCCGCATTCCCGTCAAGTTCCGCGACCTGCTCGTGATATGGCTGCTTCGCAGCCTGCTGAGTATCGTTCTCGGTGCCGTCGCGCTGCGCGCCGGTCTGGCCTTCGGCTGGATCGCAATGCCGGCTTGACCCTTACCGCCCACAACTGCCTGCTCTGGAGCCCGCCATGACTACCAACCTTGATCCCCGCTACGACCCAACCCGTGTGATTCGCGCACCGCGCGG
>JBKBLR010000142.1:0-509 GCA_046296195.1 Parvularculaceae bacterium
GGTACGAAGCCGATGGTGTGTTGGTCACGGCCGCTGGCACCGACGGCGTGCGCCGGGTCGTCGCCGTGGGGGCTTTCGACGCGCTGCGGGCGGCCTATCCGGACGTCCCGCTCATCGAACGCCGCGGCCGGTTGATCGCGCCGGGCTTCGTCGATTTGCACATCCACTACCCGCAGACGGATGTGATCGGCTCGCCGGCCGACGGGTTGTTGCCCTGGCTGGAGCGTTACACCTTTCCGCACGAGTCGCGCTTTGCCGACCCGGCGCATGCGCGCGCCGTGGCCCGTTTTTTTTGTGACGAATTGCTGCGCCACGGGGTCACCACAGCGCTGACATTCGCGACTTCCCACTCCGGCTCGGTCGACGCGCTGATGGCCGAGGCCGAGGCGCGCGGGCTGCGCTTCATCGCTGGCAAGGTGCTGCAGGACCGACACAGCCCCGATGGCGTGCGCGACCGCACCGAGCAGTCCTTGCGCGATACCGAAGCCTTGATCGCCCGCTGGCACGGC
>JBKBLR010000143.1:0-509 GCA_046296195.1 Parvularculaceae bacterium
GGCGGCTTCTGGGGCTCGCCCGACCCGCACCGCGAGCTGCGCGTCGAGCTCGCCGACGGCGAACGCTCGACCGGGCTCGGCTTCCGCTGCGCGCGATGAAGGCGCGGTGCTCGACGCCACGCGCCGGGCGGCGACCTCAGGCGAGCGTGAAGCCCGCGCGTTCGAGCCGCTCGACGACCTGCCCATACGACTCGGCCGGGCGCCCCGCGTGCAGGAGCGCCTCGGCGTGACCCTCGTCGTAGGCGGTCACGACCGCGGGCCCACCGATGAGCTCGCCGTCGGCGGGCTGCCAGCTCAGCGTCGAGGGGTGACCAACGCCCTCGAAGAGCACGCCGACGACCGCCCCCTCCATGAGGATTCGGCGCGCCCCGCCTTCGATGTCGAAGAGCTCGCCGCCATTGCCGAGCAGGTCATAACCCGCGCCGATGAGCCTCAGACAGAAGTCATGGAAGCCCGAGCTCGCGAGGACGAGCTGGCGCAACCTGTGCTCGTGCGCCGGGTCGCGCGAG
>JBKBLR010000144.1:0-503 GCA_046296195.1 Parvularculaceae bacterium
GCCAGTACAGGAGCGAGGCCGAACTCGCCGCCTGCCCCGCCTGTGGCAGCCGCAGGATCGTGTCTCACAGCGCCCTTTTCAGCCTCGCAATCGCCCATGTCGACTGTGACGCCTTCTACGCCTCTGTCGAAAAGCGAGATAATCCAACGCTCAAGGACAAACCGCTGATTGTCGGGGGTGGCCAGCGGGGCGTGGTGACGACCTGCTGCTACATCGCCCGGCTCTATGGCGTGCGCTCGGCGATGCCGATGTTCAAGGCGCTCAAAGCCTGCCCGGACGCCGTCGTCGTGCCCCCCGACTTCCGGAAATACCGGGACGCAGCCAAAGCGATTCGCGCCGAAATGGACCTTCTCACCCCCCTCGTGCAGCAGGTTTCCATTGATGAAGCCTATCTCGATCTCTCCGGCACAGAGCGCCTGCACGGGGCCCCGCCCGCCGCGAGCCTCGCCCGGCTGGCCAGGAATGTGGAGCGGGAAGTGGGCGTCACGGTCTCCGTCGGCCTC
>JBKBLR010000145.1:0-502 GCA_046296195.1 Parvularculaceae bacterium
ATCTTGACCCGTTTCCCATCAGCTACGCATCTCTGCCTCACCTTAGGGGCCGACTCACCCTGCGCCGATGAACGTTGCGCAGGAAACCTTGGGTTTTCGGCGAGGGAGCTTTTCACTCCCTTTATCGCTACTCATGTCAGCATTCGCACTTCTGATATCTCCAGCACCCCTTACAGGACACCTTCGCAGACTTACAGAACGCTCCTCTACCGTCAGGAGACAGAGGACAGGGGACTGCGGACAGATCGCTCACGTTTCACGACCCCACTTGGCGTGGAGACCGTTGAGCATTCTTGCAATGTCACGATACGTTTTTTGCCAATTCGCGCCCGCCTCAACCGGGGTATACCCCAAGTCGATGCAGTATTGACACCACAACCGGGTCTCATCGGCCGAGCCCAGCGCCATCAGCAGATAGCGCTTGAATTCGGCTTTGGAAATGTTCTGCTTGCCGTAGCCTTCCGCAATGTTGGCGCAAACGGATTTGCTCGCGCGCCGCATC
>JBKBLR010000146.1:0-501 GCA_046296195.1 Parvularculaceae bacterium
CTACCCTGTCGAACGTTCTCCGCGCGCGGATGCGGGGCTGAAACGCTAAGGAACCGCGCGGTTCGGGTGCAGACCTCTGTACTGTGACATCGGCACACTCGGCTCCGAGCGTTCTCTCTCCGCCCTTTTTCTCTCGACCTCTGGACTGAACCGACGTCAGTACGGAATTCTATCTCATTGAAATAGATTGTGAAAATGCCTACGTCCCGTCGCGGCGATTGATATCCTCGTCGGCAAGCGATCGGCGTCGAAATCGGACATCAAAGCCCGAGCCGTTCGGCGACATCCTCGAACCCCGGATCCTCGGCATAAATGCGCTCGAACTCGCGTCGGGCCTGTGCTTGGCGGCGCTGGCCATCGTAGAGCAACGCACGCTCATATCGAACCTGCCGCAGCAGCTCGTCCGGGCGGTCCTTGCGCCGCCGGAGCGCCAACGTGAGAACGTCGATCGCCGCATCGGGCAAGCCCAAGCTGACCAGCGCGCGGGCCCGATAGAGCAGC